>NZ_JBZXYR010000003.1:0-759221 GCF_058895805.1 Paenibacillus sp. NMA1017
TCAAACTCTCCATTAAAGACCAACCGAAGCTGGTTTATAGAAAGAGCGATAAGCTCATTTTGAAACTGACGAGATAAAATATCTCTTGTTTGATTTTGCGAACAAAATCGTTTTACTCACTCGTTGTTCAGTTTTCAAAGATCAAACATTTATTGTCGGCCTTGGCGTTTCTTTCAACCCCTCAGCAACTTTTATAGTTTATCATATTTTCTAGAGTTATGTCAACACTTTTTTTCAAAAGTGTTTTTCGCTCTTTTTGATAAAACTTGAAGCGACAAGAAGTAATATATCATACTTTCTTTATATTGGGCAACTGTTTTTTTAAAATACTTAGTTAAGTAACAATACACTCGATATAAAGCTCTCTTTGCAGCATTAAGTTAATGATTTCCCCATCTACTTGAATCAACGGACGAGTCGGATGATCTCGATCAGCAAATATAATTTCCCCTGTACGATTATCATTGAGGCGCACCTTGGTTCCATTATTGAATTGGGTTAACTTATGAATAAAAACTTGTACGACACTTGGGTCCAGCTTTCCAAATGATTCTGACTTGATTTGCTCTAGAACTAGATACGGTGATTGGGCAGGCCGGTATGTTTTCTCTAGAGTCATAGCATGGAATACATCAGCCACTCCAACGATTTTAGCGTAAATGTGGATTTGTTCTCCTTTAAGACGCAGTGGATATCCGGTACCGTCCACTTTCTCATGATGCTGAAGAGCCGCCAAACGCACACCTTCGTTAATAGCTTTCACATTTTTAAGCAACTGGTATCCTAGTGATGTATGGCGACGTATTTCTTCTTGCTCTTCCCACGTTAGTTTGGAGGGCTTGTACAGAATGACCGGGTCCATTTTAGCGTTCCCTATGTCATGAAGCAATCCAGCAAAAGCCACTTGCATCCAATCCTTTTGAGGTAATCCGATCCATTGTGCAATGGAGTAGGAAGTAAGGGAGGTTAGCACGGCGTTGTGAAAAATATAGTCCACTTCGATCATGGAGGGCGGAGTATAGGTCATTACATTATAGCGCTGAATGTGCACCAGTAAGGACTCCAATTGTCCCCGTAGCTCATATATAGATAAATTAGAGACGAGTACCGATTGAAATGCATTCTTAACGAGCATCACCATTTTGTCATACTCATCCTGAAATTGTTCAGATTCATCTCGTCCATCTAACGATGGTCCTTGCGATTCAGATGTCCCAGATCGAACTGTCGTAGACTCGCTACTGGATTTTGTAAGATCATCCGTCCCTACCTCAACCTGCTGGATCAGGAACGCCTGTAAAATCTCCAAGTCACGTGGCAGCAGAATGCGCCCTTTCGGCAGCAGCAAGCTGCCCATTTCTGTAAATACATCGCTTTGCAATCTAAGTCCTGCTTTTAATTCGGATACGGGTACAGTTGTCATGGTCAACCTCTCTGTTCTCACAACAGCTGCTCCAGCTGCCAGTTATGATGTCATTATATTACTTGGGAATGATCCTGTACATTCATTTTATGCCATTTAAAGCATACTTGTCTGAATTCGTTAATCAGAAAATGAAAAAGACTCTCCAACCAAATAGTCAGAGAGTCTTTTTCATCTAAAATTTAATAACCACTGTTGTTTCCATATTCGATCTCTTATTCGCCCTCAGAAGATTCTGGGTCGCTGCCTTCCGTATCTTCTGTATTCGTTTCGAGAGTTGGTTCAACAGATGATAGAGATGAGCCTTCTCCAGCTTCCCCATCCTCTAATAATTCTTCAAGCAGTTCATCCTGCTCCTCATTCTTGTTCGCTCGACAAACAGTTGCAACCGAATCATCATCGCGAATATTAATCAGCCTTACCCCTTGTGTATTCCGACCCATCGTGGAGATTTCCCCCATGCTAGTCCGAATCAAGGTGCCACTAGCTGTAATGATCATCAGATCCTCTTCGGTTTTTACAACCTTGAGACCGACAACCGGACCATTTTTATCCGTAACATTAATCGTCTTGATCCCCTTACCTCCACGGCTTTGGATACGATAATCCACAACAGGGGTACGCTTGCCATAACCTTTGGCCGTTACAATCAGGATATCCAGGCTGGTATCCACGATGTCCATACCAATTACAGCATCACTCTCATCAAGGTTGATCCCTTTAACCCCTGTAGCGCTACGGCCCATAGACCGTACATCACTTTCAGGGAAACGGATAGACATGCCTTGTGCTGTACCAATAATCATTTCCTGCTGTCCGTCCGTGAGCTTCACTTCGATCAGGGCGTCATCTTCACGCAAGTTAATGGCGATCAAGCCACCTTTGCGGATATTTGCATAATCGTCAAGCGGTGTCTTCTTAATAATTCCATGCTGGGTCGCAAAGAATAGATAGCTATCCTCCACAAATTCCTCAATTGGAATCACCGCATTGATCGATTCACCCTGTTCAATCTGAATCAGGTTAATAATCGGCGTCCCCCGGGCTGTCCGGCTTAGATCAGGAATCTCATAAGCCTTAATCCGATATACCTTACCCTTGTCGGTAAAGAATAACAAATGATGATGTGAATTCGTAATGAACAGATGCTCTACGAAATCCTCATCTTTGGTATCCATACCCACTACACCACGACCACCGCGTTTTTGACTGCGATAAGTAGTAACAGGAAGGCGTTTGATATATCCCGTATGGGTTACAGTAATAATAACATCTTCACGCGGAATGAGATCCTCATCCAGAATACTCTCTTCACCCACTGTAATTTCAGTGCGACGTTCATCAGCGAAACGTTCCTTAAGTTCATTCAGCTCTTCGCTAATGATGTTGAGTACCAGATGCTCGTTCGCCAAAATCTCACGGTATTCCGCAATCTTTTGTATTAGCTCGTTATATTCGTTTTCGATCTTCTCACGTTCCAAACCGGTTAAGCGTTGCAGACGCATATCGAGAATAGCCTGAGACTGCTCAAGAGTGAGCGAGAAACGCTCAATCAGTCCTTCACGAGCTGCTTCTGCAGTTTGTGAAGAACGAATCAAGGCAATAACTTCGTCCAAATGGTCAAGAGCAATGCGCAAGCCTTCCAGAATGTGCGCTCTAGCTTCGGCTTTTTTCAGATCAAATTCTGTCCGGCGACGAATAACTTCGACCTGATGTTTGAGATAATGATACAAGACATCCTTCAGGTTCAAAATCTTCGGTTCGTTGTTTACAATGGCAAGCATATTAATACCGAAATTCGACTGCATAGCCGTATGTTTAAACAAATTATTCAGAACGACATTCGGGTTCACGTCTCTACGCAACTCAATAACGACACGCATACCCGTACGGTCCGATTCATCACGGAGATCCGTAATGCCTTCAATACGTTTGTCACGTACTAATTCGGCAATTTTCTCAACCAGGCGAGCCTTATTCACTTGGTAAGGCAGCTCATGCACGATAATCCGTGCTTTATTACCAATCTCTTCTATGGTGGTCTTCGCACGCATGGTCACAGATCCGCGGCCCGTCTGGTACGCCTGACGGATACCAGAGCGTCCTAAAATATAACCTGCTGTCGGGAAATCGGGCCCTTGAATATAATCCATAAGTTCCATCGGCGTAATGTCAGGGTTTTCGATCAGTGCTTGTACACCATCGATAACCTCTCCCAAGTTATGCGGAGGAATATTGGTAGCCATCCCGACTGCAATTCCGCCGACGCCATTCACCAGCAAGTTAGGATAACGTGCAGGTAATACGACGGGCTCACTCTCTTCACCATCGTAGTTCGGCATAAAATCAACGGTTTCTTTGTTCAAATCACGTAGCATTTCCATGGCAATCTTGGACAACCGTGCTTCAGTGTAACGCATCGCAGCCGCCATATCTCCATCCACAGAGCCAAAGTTTCCGTGTCCATCCACCAACATATAACGCAAAGAAAAATCCTGCGCCATCCGCACCATCGTATCATATACAGCCGTATCACCATGAGGGTGATATTTACCGATAACTTCGCCGACGATTCTTGCCGATTTTTTGTAAGGCTTATCTGGCGACATGCCTAGCTCGGACATCGCGTACAAAATACGACGGTGTACCGGCTTCAGTCCGTCCCGCACATCAGGCAAGGCACGGCTAACAATAATACTCATGGCATAATCCATAAAGGATTCGCGCATTTCCACTCCGATATCCCTATTGATGATTTGCGAGTTATTTTGATCCGCCATGCTGGTCCTCCTTCTTATCCTTCAATACAATGCTCTCTATGTGAAAAGCCTAACAAGATACTGCCTATACACTCCGCTCTCTGCGCAGGATTTTGGCTGAAATCCTTATCTGTATAATTATATTACTTTCACAAAAAGAGCACAATTAAACGCATCTGTCCTCTTTACAGCGTAAATCCCTCGTCATTCTCTCTCTGCCTGTAGCAGATCGCTATTCTCTTGTACAACTCACAAGCCCTGATTATAACAAATTCCCCAGAGCTGGGGATTAGCCCCCACCATAAGGGCCTTTTCCACATACAATACGTATACGGTCAGGGTTCACTTAGCAAAATTCCGAAAAACGCCGTATTTCTCTATTATATCATTGTTTTACGCGCTTGTCCTTTAGTTTCCCTTGTTTTGTCAAAGTGTTGCGGATTCCAAGTACATGACTCATATTTCGAAAAGAAAGGGATGAGATTACTTGTCTATTCAGCGAGTATCCAGTAAGTGGACCAAAACAAATGCCATTCTCCCCAATCCGACATTGGCCGCTTATGTACCAGAAACACGATTGTACACATTTGATCACTTGAATGAAATGTTGGCCGTATATGGCACTGTCTATATTAAGCCGGATAACGGTACTTATGGAAAAGGGGTTATGCGGGCAGAGAGGCTAACAGAGCCGCTTCCGCCGACGGAAGAAGGAATCATCGAAGAGAGAACTTGGTATGTGCTTCGCTATGAAGTAGATACCTTCACCTTCGAAAGTCTAGAAGATCTGCATAGAGTGGTTTCCTCTCGCATACGAAAACGTCCATATCTGATCCAGCGTGGAATCCCACTTCTTCAGCATGAAGCACGCCCCTTCGATCTGAGAGTATTAACCCAGATGAACTTGAGACACCAATGGGAAACAACGCTTATTGTAGGACGCGTAGCTGCTCCTGACAAAGTTGTCACCAATCATCACAGCGGTGGGACAACGCGCTTTTTCAATGAACTGGTCGCTCCATACATGGATGTAAAGGAAGCTGTACGACTGGAGCAAAAATTATCGAAAATGGGCGAACGGGTAGCCTGGCAGTTGCATAAAAAATACCCACGTTTAAGGGAAATTGGATTAGATGTGGGACTGGACCAGCAAAATTATCCGTGGATTCTGGAGGTTAATACGAGACCAGCAATCAAGGTGTTCTCTTCCCTTCCAAACAAAAGCCTCTATCATAAAATATTCAGATATGCAGTAGGCTACGGCCGGTACTCTTCATCCACGGGCAAACCCGTACGCTCTAAGAAAAAAGCCTAGAACAATGAGATTAAATATTCAAATACACCCGGGCTGGTTAATGACAAGAAAAGGGACGCCCATTTGGGCGCCCCTCGTGAACTCTTACAAAATACTACCTAATGAGCACATAATACAGCCACTAGGAAGGAATATCACATATTAAAAATCGAGATTTTTCACGTACTTGGCATGTTCTTGGATAAAGTCACGACGAGGTTCTACATTATCACCCATCAAGGTATTGAACAGTGTATCAGCCAGCATCGCGTCACTGACAGTTACCTGAAGCATAGTACGACTCTCAGGGTCCATCGTAGTTTCCCAAAGTTGGGTCGCGTTCATCTCACCCAAACCTTTATAGCGCTGTACATTGTACTTCGCATTCTCTCCAAATTCCCTGATGATCTCATCACGTTCCGCCTCGGAGTTCGCATAACGTACAACTTTGTTACGCTCCACTTTGAATAGTGGTGGCTGAGCAATATAAATATAGCCTGCATCAATGATTTTACGCATGTACCGATAGAAGAACGTCAGCAACAACGTACGAATATGGGCACCATCGACATCCGCATCTGTCATGATAATGACCTTGTGATAACGGGCTTTGGCGATGTCGAAGTCGTCCCCGATCCCTGTACCCATTGCTGTAACCATCGACCGGATTTCATCACTGGACAAAATACGGTCCAAGCGTGCTTTTTCAACATTCAGGATTTTACCGCGAATCGGCAAAATAGCTTGAAAGTGACGATCACGACCCTGCTTGGCCGATCCCCCTGCGGAGTCACCTTCGACGATGTACAGTTCACTAATTGAAGCATCCTTAGAGGAGCAATCCGCCAGCTTGCCTGGGAGCGAACTGATTTCCAGCGCACTTTTACGACGTGTAAGCTCACGCGCTTTACGCGCTGCTTCCCGGGCACGTGCTGCTTGTAATGATTTATCAACCACACGGCGGGAAACAGACGGATTTTCCTCTAGGAATTCCTGAAGTTTCTCTGCAAATAGGGATTCGACAATCCCTCGCACCTCACTGTTACCCAGCTTTGTTTTGGTCTGACCCTCAAACTGTGGTTCTGGAATTTTGACGGAGATAATTGCCGTCAATCCTTCACGCACATCGTCACCGGTCAAGTTGGCATTGTTGTCCTTAATTAAGCCATTTTTACGTGCATAATCGTTAATAATCCGGGTTAATGCACTCTTGAAGCCTGATTCGTGGGTTCCGCCCTCATGGGTATTGATGTTGTTGGCAAAAGAATAAATATTTTCGGTATAGCTGTCGTTATATTGCAATGCAACTTCGACCTGAATCATATCACGCGAGCCTTCGACATAAATCGGCTGTTCATGTAACGCTTCTCTTTTTTGATTCAAGAATTGCACATATTCACTGATTCCGCCCTCGTAATGGAATGTATCGCTGGCTCCCGTCCGTTCATCAGTCAAGCTGATTGCAATGCCTTTATTCAGGAAAGCCAACTCACGAATCCGCGTTTGGAGCGTATCATAATCATATACGGTCGTTTCTGTAAATATTTGGTCATCCGGATAGAAGGTCGTTTGGGTACCCGTCTCGTCTGTATCGCCGATGACTCTGACATCATACTGCGGAGCACCACGGTGATACTCCTGCTCATACAGATGTCCATCCCGTTTAACATGAACAATCATTTTGCTGGAGAGAGCGTTCACTACGGATACCCCAACCCCGTGCAGACCACCGGAGACCTTGTACCCTCCACCTCCGAATTTACCGCCTGCGTGAAGTACAGTCATAACGACTTCCAGCGCAGATTTTTTCATTTTGGCGTGTTCGCTTACCGGAATACCGCGTCCGTTATCTGTAACGGTAACGCTGTTATCTTCGTGAACCACAACTTGAATGCTGTCACAGTAACCCGCCAGCGCTTCGTCAATGCTGTTGTCCACAACTTCCCAGACCAGATGATGGAGACCTTTGGCGCTCGTGGAGCCAATATACATCCCGGGACGTTTCCGAACCGCTTCCAGGCCCTCGAGGACCTGAATCTCGCCCGCATCATAAGACGGTTGATTCATAGACATGCCTTTCACCTACTTCTATAGATTCTATGGTTAAGCATTGGCAACAAACTGGTTTGCCCGCTTTTTGAGTGTTGTTGAGGAGATGGGGGAATAATACACCGTATTCTGAGTCACTACGATGGACTTGGCTTCCTCTTCGCCAATCATCTCGACATGCTTTTGCTGTTGGGCGTGGTTCACGTATTGCTTGGAGATTTTAGAGGATTTTTCAATCGAGATATCGAAAATAGCCACAAGCTCTGACGAGCGGATGATTTTTTCTCCACCCAGATGAATATACATAGCGGTCACTCACTCCTTAGTGTTCCACATGCCCGTCGTGGACGTGATAAATATTGGCATCCTTGAGTCGTTCTGCGTTCAAAGTCTCAACCCCGGTTGCCGTGATAAAGGTCTGTACCTTGCTTTGGAAAGTCTCGATCAGCTGGGTCTGACGGTAGGGGTCCAGCTCAGACAAAACATCATCCAGCAGCAAGACAGGATATTCACCAATTTCCTCATGAATTAACTCTATTTCGGCCAACTTCAAGGACAGGGCCGTCGTCCGCTGCTGCCCCTGAGAGCCATACGTATGCACTTCTCTGCCGTTAATGGCAAAGGCCAAATCATCACGATGGGGTCCCGCCAAAGTCATGCCACGGCGGATTTCCTGTTCCCTCATTTGGGATAACTTTATCATAAATCGCTCCAATAAGACAGCTTCATCTTCTTCCTCCGGCTCACTGAAGGAGGGAACATAGGTTAATTTTAACTCTTCTGTCCCACCTGCAATCCCTTCATGAATGGCCTGAGCCCACTTTTGTAGCTTTGTTATAAATTGTTTCCGCTTTTTAACAATTTTAACACCATGCTCAACAAGTTGCTCATTCCATACCTCCAGCATCAGCTGCACTGACGCCATATCCTTACCCCAAGCCTGCTTGAGCAGGTTGTTTCGCTGAACCAATACTTTCTGATATTGCTGCAAATGATACAGATATCCTGGCGCAACCTGTCCGATTTCCATGTCAAGAAACCGGCGGCGAACCCCCGGTGTTCCTTTAACAATTTCCAGATCCTCAGGTGCAAACATGACCACATTTAACGAACCAATAAAATCGCTCAGTTTTCGCTGCTCCAGTCCGTTGATCTTTGCTTTTTTGCCTTGTGTGGATAACGCGAGATCCAGTCTGATTTTCCCGTATTTTTTATCCACATCCGCAGCTAAGTGAGTGGAAGTAGCCCCGAAAGAGATTAACTCCTTATCGCGGGACGTTCGATGACTTTTGGTTAGAGCCAGTACAAAAATAGCCTCTACCAGATTCGTTTTGCCCTGCGCATTTTGTCCGATCAGCAAATTAACGGGTCCAAATTCATTCAGCTCCAGTTGTTCATAGTTCCGGTATTGCTGCAAAACAATGTTGTTCACAAACACATAGGGTCCCCCTTGTTACTCCGTACCTAAAAGGAGTCCTTGCCACCCAGGCGATCATGCTCCTGCTGTAACTTCGAAACTTCCGTTGTCCTCTACTTCTACGGTATCACCCGGGTACAGTTTTCTTCCACGACGTTCTTCCGGTTCACCATTCACACGGACTTGTCCCTCTTGCAGCAGGGCTTTAGCCATGCCTCCTGTGGATACACAATCGGCTAATTTTAAAAATTGATCGAGCTTGATGTATTCGGTCTGTATAGATATCTGTTTCAAGGCTTGTTCATCCTTTCGCTTGTCCTCGGGTGGGTTAACGCTAAACGTCAGTTGGTTGTGCGATATGGCAGGATGATATACAGCGCATTGCTGGAATCTGCCGGTTTTAAAATAATGGGACTCATAATGCCGGTAAAAGCAATCGTCAGCTGCTCGCTGTCAATCACCTTGAGCACGTCGAGCATGTATTTGGAGTTGAACGAGATTTTGAGCGGCTCTCCCTCAAATTTGGACACCGTTACTTCCTCACGCACTTTGCCAAGCTCAGAGGAACTAGAGGAAATTTCCAAACCTCCATTTTCCAGCGACTGCATTTTTACAATATTCGTTTTTTCCTCACGGGACAGCAAATAAGCACGGTCAATTGACTCACTTAAACTTTTTGTATCCACAATCAGTTCTGTTTTGTAGGAGGTCGGAATAATTCTAGAAGTATCAGGATAGGTGCCGTCCAAGATGCGGGAATAAAATAGCACCCGATCTACTTTGAATAATACCTGATTGTCCGCTACTACGATATCCACAAGCATATTTTGATCCGGAATAATTTTGCTCAGCTCATTCAGCGTTTTGCCCGCAATGACAACATTGCTAAAGCGCAAGCCTTCAGACGTCTCCAAATGAGCGCTGCGGGTGGCAAGGCGGTGGCGGTCCGTTGCGACAAACTTTAGTTCCCCCTCAGCCAGATTCCACAACACGCCGGTTAAAATGGGTGTCGTTTCGTGGGTGGAAATGGAGAACACCGTCTGTTTAATCATATTTTTAAGTAAATCTCCTGGCACAGAGATGACTTGATTTTCTTCAATGTTGGGAAGCACCGGGAATTCTTCAGGGTCCAAGCCAACAATCTGAATTTCAGTTGCACCGGACGAGATAAAGGTTTGGAATTGGTCTTTTACCTCCATACGGATCTCCTGCGACGGCAACTTTTTGATAATTTCGACAAAGAATTTGGCAGGCAGCACAACACTACCGGGTTGTTCGACCTGAACGACAGTTTGGTCACCATCCTCCATCGGAATAAAGGATTGAATGGAGATGTCTGTATCGCTGGCGGTCAGTGTGACTCCCTGGTGATTCACATCCAGCTTAATACCACTCAGAATTGGAATCGTAGTCCGACTTGATATCGCTTTGGATACATGTTGTATAGCCTCGTTCAAAACGTTTTTCAGAATGCTGATCTTCATAAGTTCCTCCTACGGGTTTTAATCCTTCAAGCACGCGTTGACGCGGGCCTTATTTAGGTGATGTATATCTTTAAAATATATTAGTAATAGTAATAGGCGCACTGAATATGTGGATAAGTCACTGTAACCCTAATAAAATCAAGCCTATCCACATGTGTATAAATTGTGTATAGGCTCTGAACTTGTTCAGGTTGGATTTTTGATTTTTTCTATTAGGTTGTTGATAACTTTAAACAGATCCTGATCCACTTGAATGGATTTGGAGATTTTTTCGTGCGCATGAATGACAGTCGTATGATCACGCCCACCGAAAGCTTCGCCGATTTTCGGCAAAGAATAGTCGGTTAGCTCACGAGACAGGTACATGGCAATCTGTCGTGGAAAAGCTACAGCCTTCGTCCGCTTACGCGCTTTAAAATCCTCCAGCCGTAGATTGTAAAATTCCCCGACTTGATGCTGTATATCCTGAATCGTGATCATTTTTGGACGGCTGGACGGGATAATGTCCTTCAACGCTTCAGCCGCAAGATGACTTGTTACATCCTGATTGGTTAAGGAAGAATAGGCGACAACGCGTATTAGTGCCCCTTCCAGCTCACGGATGTTCGTATCAATTTGATTAGCGATATACATCATGGCCTCATTGGGAATATCCAGGTTTTCCGCCCGCGCCTTTTTCCGAAGAATAGCAATTCTCGTCTCCAGATCCGGCGGTTGAATATCCGTAATAAGTCCCCACTCGAAGCGAGAGCGCAGCCGTTCTTCCAGCGTTGGAATTTCTTTAGGCGGCCGATCGCTTGAGATTATAATCTGCTTGCGTTCCTCATGAAGCGCGTTGAACGTGTGGAAAAATTCCTCCTGCGTCGATTCCTTGCCCGCAATGAATTGAATATCATCAATGAGCAAAATATCAATGTTACGATATTTATTCCGGAAACTTTCCCCGCGGTTGTCACGGATGGCATTAATGAATTCATTCGTAAACTTCTCCGACGATAAATAAACGACCTTGCTGGTCGGATTGTGCTCCAAAATATAGTGTCCGATAGCGTGCATCAGATGCGTTTTCCCCAGCCCCACACCACCGTATAAAAACAGCGGATTGTAAGCTTTGGCCGGCGCCTCGGCGACGGCCAACGATGCCGCATGGGCAAAACGGTTCCCCGATCCGATGACGAATGTATCGAATGTATATTTGGGATTCAGCATATGGGACACAGCTTCTTCATGAACGACCGGCTGCTGCTGAGGTTGTTGCTGAAGGTCGACCTCGGCGGGCTTGTTCTCTTCAATAACGAACTTGACCTCTAGTTGTTTGCCCAAAATTTCATAAACCGTTGCTCCGACTAGCTTGGTATAGCGGCTTTCAAGCCATTCCACGGCAAAAGTTGTCGGTGCAGAAATCACAATGGAGTGGTCATTTAGTTTCGCTGCCTTGGTAGCCTTAAACCAAGTGTCGTAACTCGGCTTACTCAGCTTGGTTTGTATGATGGATAGAATTTGCTGCCATAGTTCAGAGGTATGGCTGTCCACAGACGTCACTCCTTTTAAATCCTGACATTTTACCGAATTAAGCTGCAGAGAGCTGCTCTTGGCGCTTCGGCAAAACGCCTAAAATCACAAAAATGTTGTTGAAGGCCATAAAAAGACATACCGCCGCCTAAATCATGCGGCAGTGTGGTGAGAGAACGCAGCACAAAATGACCCTGAAAAATAGCTAATGGAAATTCCGCTGCTGACCAGCAGAAGAAAGGCGATATTTCTCAGGAGGGAATGTGCGGCACGATCCGTTCTCTTGATCCCGCAGGCCAAAACGGGATTGCAATATGTCGAAATCAAATGAAAAATGTAGAATATATCCCCAGAATCCCGAATCCGCACAAAAATAAAAAGATGGATAAATTGAACTTGTTCACAACTTTATCCACAGGGTGTTGATAATATGGAGGGTAAAACAACATATTCACATTCAAAAGTAATATCATCATAGCAAAAGAAGCCTTGTATTTCAATGACTGGTGGTTATTTATCCACAAATTCAATCTGTTGTGTACAATTTTTATTCACAACACAAGATATTGTTTATAATTTGTTCAGTTTTCGACAATAACTCTTTTTTACTCTAAAATGTTATGCACAGGTTATGACCATTTAAATCACAATTCAGTTTTTTTTGTGGATCTGTGTACAACAGCTGTTGCCTTTTGGTCATAGAGGCTTATTTTTCTGTTGAAAATTTCCGGTAACGTTTCCGACAATATTTTTGAACGAACCTGATAACGTTGATCTGAAAATAGGATGGATTCAAGTTACAGAATGAATAAATGTAAAAAACAGTTTTTGGAGGAGCGAAAACGACAAATAGAATACTGATGATGGAGGAGAGGTGAAAGAAATTTTATGAAGTAAGGGAATAAAAGAGTGAAGTGAGTGAGCGTGGGAAGGGGAGGAGGCTTCCTGAATGCGAAAAAGAGGGAGAGGATTCACAAGTACATTGACTTTGGCCGCTATTTGTGGTTAAATGTACAAAGGTGTTTTTTGTGGAGATTGCTACGTTAGGTATATTCCATATAAAACGTATTCCTTGTAAGGAGGTGCAGCACAATGAGACCGACTTTCAGACCGAATGTCAGCAAACGTAAAAAAGTTCACGGCTTCCGTAAAAGAATGAGCACGAAGAATGGCCGTAAAGTTTTGGCAGCTCGTCGCCAAAAAGGTAGAAAAGTATTGAGTGCGTAATGCGTGCATAAAGACCACTACGGTGGTCTTTTTTTTCATAATTGAGGTATTCAGGGATTGGATCCCTTCTTTTATTGTTGTAAAAATGTAGTGAAAGAAGAGGGAGAAGTCCAGCATCCTGTCCTATATTAGATGAAGCTTTTGAAAACGGATATAAAATAAGCGAGATTACCATGTTGGAATGTTGTCCATACTTCTTACTATATAAAAGGTATAGGTTAGCTTACCGACATGTGTAAAAGAGATGAGCAAGGAGAAGCGCCGTGCAAAAAAAATTGCGTCTACGAAACCGGGCGGACTTTGGGCGCGTATACCGCCATGGCAAATCTTTTGCCAACCATCAGTTTGTGGTGTACTGGTTCCGCCGCAGAGAGGTAGAGCAGTTCCGCGTCGGAATTTCGGCCAGCAAGAAGATCGGCAATGCAGTAGTTCGCAACCGGATGCGTAGAATCGTTAAGGAAATTGTGCGCCATCATGAGCATGAATTGGTGGAGCAGATTGACCTGATTTTCATCGTTCGTAAAGGTGCGGTTACCATGTCGTATCAAGAGCTGGAGAAAAGCGTGCTGCACGTTCTACGCAAAGCCTCGCTGCTCAAGTCTTCACGCCGATAGTCAGTATCTTTGTCCTACAGGATATGGTATGATTTACGTTGGAATGGATTGGTTAAGAAAGGGGTTATGAAGTGTCGCGTTTGAAGACTCAACGGGGAAAATGGTTCCTCCTGATTGCCTTATTGGCACTTGTTGCTGTGCTGTCCGGATGTGCCCAGACGGCCCACAATTCTTACACGACGGCAGACTTGGCCAATGGATCGTTTTGGCAAAGATATGTCGTTTACTGGTTTTCGTATGCGTTAGATACATTTGCCCAATGGTTCTCTGGAGAGTATGGCCTGGCCGTACTGATTCTGGTGATTATCGTGCGAACCATTATTTTGCCGCTTACACTCAAGCAAGTACGTAGTTCCAAAGCTATGCAGGCCATTCAGCCACAATTAAAAGAAATACAAGCGAAATACAAGGATACGCCTGAAAAAGTCCAGCAAGAGACGATGAAGTTGTTCCAGGAAAATAAGGTCAACCCGATGGCTGGCTGTCTTCCTTTGGTAGTACAGATGCCCATTTTCATCGCGCTTTATAATGCCATTTATTATAACTCGGCATTGCGGGATCATGACTTCTTGTGGCTCCAGTTAGGTAAACCGGATCACTTGTTTATCCTGCCGATTTTGGCAGCGATTACGACATTTGTCCAAACCTGGATGATGATGAAAATGAATCCGACGCCGCAGCAGGGACCGATGCAATTTTTGCTGTATGTCTATCCGGTGCTGATTCTGTTCATGTCGTACAACTTCCCATCCGCTTTGCCGTTGTACTGGTTCTACAGTAATATTTACACGATCATTCAAAACTATTTCCTTTATCGGAATAAGGATAAAGAAGCAGCACTGGCGAATGTGAAAACAGCCAGTCTCGCGAAAACAGGTTCCTCCAATAGCAAGAGAAAAGGTGGCAAAAACACGAAGGGGGCTAAAAAGTCGAGATGACCAAAGTCGTGACATCAGGAAAAACCGTTGAAGATGCTGTAAAACAAGGACTCTCCCAGCTGGGAGTAAGCCGTGAACGGGTAACCGTAAACGTGTTGGAACAGCCGTCAAAAGGATTCCTGGGGTGGCTCGGGGTCAAGAAGGCGAAGGTGGAGCTTACGCTGCTCTCTGAGCCGTCTCCTGAAACCACACACGCGGCTGAACCTCATGTATCGGCTCAAGCGCCTTCTAGCGTGGGACAGGCTTTATCAGAAGAAACTGGGCCTGTTGTGCAGGAAGCACAGATGAACATGGAAGCACCCACGGGACATATAGATCCTTATGAAGAGGCGGTGCGTTTCATCCGTGAAACAGCAGCAGGAATGGGACTGGACGTTGAAGTCGATGTCCGCCACCGCAAGGATGAAAGTACACTGGATATCTCCGGTCCGTCGCTCGGTATGTTGATCGGCCGCAGAGGACAGACATTGGATGCATTGCAGTACCTGACGAATATCGTTGCCAACCGTCATTCTGACAAATTCATCCGAATTGTGCTGGATGCCGAGCAATTCCGTGCACGTCGGCAAAAAACGCTGGAGGATTTGGCAGATCGGTTGGCGAACCAGGCTGTTCGTTATGGCAAGGAAGTGGTACTGGAGCCAATGCCGTCACAGGAGCGGAAGCTGATTCACGCCAAGCTTCAACAGCATGCGCAGGTTAGAACATACAGCAAGGGGGACGAGCCCAATCGGCGCGTCGTCATTGCTAAAAAATAATCCGACGCAATGGCTCTCTGCAAGATGCAGAAGCCATTGCTTTTTTTCTTATATTTCTCGCTGAAACGGCTGCCGTCCTTGATGAAGGACGGTAATGCCGTTTCTACTTGATAGGAGGTAGAAACTTTATGCTGAGCGATACTATAGCTGCCATTGCAACGGCTGTCGGCGAGGGCGGCATTGCGGTTGTACGGGTCAGCGGACCAGAAGCGGTCACGGAAGTGGAGGCTTTGTTCCGTAGTAAAACGCCTCTAAGCAAGGCTCCAACGCACACGGTACACTACGGACATATTATAGATCCTCAAAGCCAAGAAAAGGTGGAGGAAGTTTTAGTTACAGTGATGCGGGCGCCACGCTCTTTTACAACAGAAGATGTCGTAGAAATCAGCACTCATGGCGGGGTTGTAGCCGTCAAACGAGTGATGGATTTACTACTGCTGCAAAATATACGTCTGGCTGACCCAGGTGAATTTACGAAACGTGCTTTTCTGAATGGTCGTATTGACCTGAGTCAGGCGGAGGGTGTCATTGACTTAATTCGCTCCAAATCAGATAAAGCCTTTTCGGTGGCTTTGAAGCAGGTAGATGGACAACTGTCCCAGAATATTCGGCGTTTGCGTCATGTTTTGGTGGAGACACTTGCTCATATTGAAGTGAACATTGATTATCCTGAGCATGATGTTGAATCTTTTACATCTGACTTAATCAAGGATAAAAGCAGTCAGGTCATGACGGAAATTGATCGACTGCTGCATACGGCGGAGCAGGGAAAGATTTTGCGTGAAGGGCTGACTACAGCGATTGTAGGAAGGCCAAATGTGGGCAAATCGTCACTGCTGAACACATTGGCTCAGGGCGAGCGGGCAATTGTGACCGATATTCCGGGCACAACCCGTGACGTTATTGAGGAATATGTGACGATTAATAGTATTCCGCTCAAGTTGCTGGATACAGCTGGAATTCGCGAAACGATGGACGTCGTGGAACGGATCGGAGTAGAACGATCGAGAACGGCGGTTAGTGAAGCGGATCTGCTGCTCATCGTAATTAACGCCAACGAACCACTGCATGAGGATGAAATGGCATTAATGGAACAAATCCGCGGTAGACAAGCGATTGTCATTATGAATAAAATGGACTTACCGGCCCAAGTAGACCGGGATTTGTTGCTGCGTTATGTTCCTGAAGAGCTTATCGTACCGATGTCTGTAAAGGAAAATGAGGGAGCGGACCGACTGGAGCAGGCGATATCGAATCTATTCTTTAGCGGCAAGCTGGAATCAGCGGATATGACATATGTCAGCAACGTACGGCATATTGCTTTGTTGAAGAAGGCGCGCCAATCGCTGGTAGATGCCTATGAAGCCGCTGATCAATTTGTTCCGATTGACATGATCCAGATTGATGTAAGGCTGGCATGGGAGCATTTGGGGGAGATTGTAGGCGATACTGCGCATGATGCGCTAATAGATCAAATATTTTCACAATTTTGTCTCGGCAAATAGAACATTCAAGCATGGCTGATATAAGCCTGCTATCGTTATAGATATACAAGAGCATATTCGGCGTGAAGACCGGAATGTATAAGGAGGTAAGAAAGGTATGGGTTACCAAGGAGGCGACTATGACGTAATTGTCGTAGGCGCGGGCCATGCGGGCGTAGAATCAGCCTTGGCAGCAGCACGGATGGGCTGTCGCACGTTGATGATCACAATTAACCTGGACATGGTCGCGTTCATGCCCTGCAACCCGTCTATTGGGGGGCCTGCAAAAGGGCATGTGGTGCGAGAAATTGATGCACTGGGCGGCGAAATGGGTCGGAATATCGATAAGACATTTATCCAAATGAGAATGTTAAATACTGGTAAAGGCCCGGCGGTTCATGCATTGCGTGCACAAGCAGACAAGTTCTCTTATCAGCATGCGATGAAGGAAACGATGGAAAAGGAACCGAATCTGACTTTACGTCAAGGTATGGTTGAAGAGCTGATTATGGAAGACGGTCATTGCGTAGGTGTAATTACGAAGACGGGCACAGAGTATCGAAGTAAAGCAGTTGTCCTGACCACAGGCACTTATCTGCGCGGAAAAATCATTATGGGCGAGCTGATGTATGAGAGTGGTCCGAACAACCAACAGCCTTCGTTGAGATTGTCTGAGCATTTGAGAGAGCTGGGTTTTGATCTGGTTCGATTTAAGACAGGAACGCCGCCACGTGTGCATAAGGACACGATTGATTTTAGCAAAACGGAAATACAACCGGGTGATGATCAACCGAAGTTCTTTTCCTATGAAACGAAGTCTTCGGATAATGAACAGCTTCCTTGCTGGCTGACATATACTTCAGTAGAAACACATCAGATTATTAATGATAACTTGCACCGTGCGCCCATGTTCTCTGGCCTGATTGAAGGAACGGGACCACGTTATTGCCCATCTATCGAAGATAAAGTGGTACGTTTCAGTGATAAGCCTAAGCACCAAATCTTTTTGGAGCCTGAAGGTAAAAACACATCTGAATACTATGTTCAGGGCTTGTCGACTAGCTTGCCAGAGGATGTGCAATTAGCTGTGCTGCGTTCGATTCCGGGGATGGAAAAGGTAGAGATGATGCGCAATGGCTATGCTATTGAATATGATGCAATGGTGCCTACACAGTTATGGCCTACTTTGGAAACGAAGAAAGTCCCAGGCTTGTTCACAGCAGGTCAGATTAACGGTACCTCCGGTTACGAAGAAGCTGCGGGTCAAGGGATTATGGCAGGGATTAATGCAGCTCGCAAGGTGCAGGGGAAAGAGCCTGTCGTATTAGACCGTTCGCAAGGCTACATTGGGGTTCTGATCGACGATCTGGTGACGAAGGGGACGAATGAGCCTTATCGTCTGCTGACGTCGCGTGCAGAATACCGTCTGTTATTGCGTCATGATAACGCGGACCTGCGATTGACTCCGATTGGGCATGATATTGGCCTAATTACGGATGAACGATACGAGCGCTTTTTGGATAAAAAGCAAAAGGTAGAGCAAGAGATTGAACGTTTGCGCTTGGCGAAGGTTCGTCCGGTTGATATAAATGAGATGCTGGAGCAAGGCGGATCTGCACCAATACAGGATGGCAGTAATTTGTTAACGGTGCTGCGTCGACCAGAGATCAGTTATGCGCAAGTAGCACAAATCTCACCTTCACCTATAGCTCTTACTGAGGAAGAACAGGAGCAGGTGGAAATCCAGATTAAGTATGCAGGCTACATTGAAAAGCAATTGATGCATGTGGAGCGTCTGCAAAAGATGGAGAAGAAGAAGCTCCCAGAGGATATTATATACAATGAAGTTCAAGGACTGGCCATTGAAGCTAAGCAGAAGCTTGAAAAGATCCGTCCGATGTCGATTGGTCAAGCATCCCGTATTTCGGGTGTAACTCCTGCGGATATTTCCATTTTGCTGGTTTATCTGGAGCATTATAACCGCGTAACGGCAGCAAGGGGATCATAATGGACGCGATACAACAGCAATTTAAGCAGCGATTGGCAGAGCATAGTATTGTGATTAATGACAGTCAGTTAGAGCAGTTTGAAACATATTACCGTGTGCTGGTTGAGTGGAATGAAAAAATGAACCTGACGGGTATTACTGAGCGTGATGCAGTGTACACCAAGCATTTTTATGATTCTCTTTCCCTGGCCTTTTATGTTCCGTTAAAAGATGTGGAAAGCCTAGCTGATATTGGGTCAGGTGCAGGCTTTCCAGGCATTCCTTTGAAAATATGCTTTCCGCAGATTCAGTTGACTATTGTAGATTCGTTGAACAAACGTATACAATTTTTGGCCCATGTAGTAGAGCAGTTGGGTTTGGAAAATGTTGAACTGATTCACAGCAGGGCAGAGGAATTGGGGCGTAAACCAGGATACCGCGATAGCTATGATCTAGTGACAGCCAGAGCTGTTGCCCGCCTCGCGGTATTGAATGAATTTTGTTTGCCGTTTGTCCGTGAAGGGGGATACTTTGCCGCGATGAAGGGCAGTGATCCTACAGAGGAAATCAAGGAAGCTTCCTACAGCTTGAAAGAGCTAAAGGGAAAAATCAAACATGTTCAGGCTTTCCAGCTACCTGTTGAAGATGCAGCCAGACATATGATTATTATTGAGAAAAGAGCGGCTACACCACGGAAATATCCGCGTAAGCCGGGTACTCCTTTGAAGACGCCGTTAGTGTAATTGTTTGAAAGAAAGTGAATGTTTCACGTGAAACATTCACTTTTTTTATGGTTGACAGACTCTTTACATAAAAGGCACTTTGCTAAAATGCGTTCTTGTTTACATGTGGGAGGAGATGGATAGATAGTTTCGAAGAAGATGCATAATTTATTCTCTGATCCTTCCGAAAAGCTGGTAGAGACGATAGGATTATGGCTGGAAAAGTGATAGAATAGAGATAATCGTTTTAATGTAAGTTGACTGCTCCTGTACCCATGAATTCAGATATACATATAGGGGAGTGGGACAACAAATGTCAGGGGAGTACGTGGACTGTACCCGCTTACGGCGCTGTTTCATATAAAAGGGTCTACGATCCGCGTAAGGAACTGTTTTTCACGAAGCGCTGTTAGTATGGTGCTATTATGAAATTAGGTGGTATTATACGGAATGAAAGAACAATTTTCCAAGCTATTTGGTTTGACGGAGCGATCTACTGGGGACGAAATAAAACAAATTCCAGTTCGGGATATTGTCAGCAGTCCTTATCAGCCCCGCACCATATTTGACGACGAGAAGATTGATGAGCTATGCCAGACCATTAAGACGCATGGTGTAATTCAACCGATTGTCGTTCGTTTCCGTAATGGACAATATGAGATTATAGCAGGGGAACGTCGTTGGAGAGCTGTCACCAAGCTGGGTATGGAAACTATTCCAGCCATTGTTCGTGAGTTTAATGATTCACAAGCTGCATCCATCGCGTTGATTGAGAATCTTCAACGGGAAGGGTTAACTGCGATTGAAGAGGCTGTAGCTTACCAAAAGCTGATTGATCTACATCAACTCACCCAGGAAAGCCTTGCTCAACGACTTGGCAAAAGCCAATCCACTATTGCTAACAAGATACGGCTGCTTCATCTGCCGGAGAGAGTGAAAGAGGCTCTAATGGAACGGAAGGTATCCGAGCGTCATGCTCGTGCATTATTGTCATTAGAGACCGAAGAACTACAGTACAAGGTTTTAGATGAAGTCATTGCCAAAGAACTCAATGTGAAGCAGACAGAGGCACGAGTTGCCTTTTATAAACAAGTATCCACGAATAAGAAATCAAAGCGGATTTCCTTTACCAAGGATGTCCGGCTTGCGCTGAATACGATTCGTCAATCCATTGATATGGTGTCTGGCTCAGGCTTGGATATCAAAACCAAGGAATCTGATCATGAGGATCACTATGAGATTGTCATTCAAATTCCCAAACGTAAGTAAGGGATGAAGCGTACAGGCGGCAGCAATTGCCGCTTTTTCTGTCTAACGCCGAATAAAACCGCAGCATACTCAATTCTATTCTGAAATTGCCGTTATCCGTAAGTTAAGGACTAAGTAACGTCTCCATAGAGCATTTTGCAATCGTGGAGTGTAGCAGGATTCCGATTAAATTATGAGGTGAATGAAGTGTCAAAAATTATAGCCGTAGCCAATCAAAAGGGCGGAGTAGGCAAAACAACTACTTCCGTTAATTTGGGCGCCGGACTTGCTTCCCTCGGCAAAAGGGTATTGCTCGTGGATATCGACCCGCAAGGTAATACAACCAGCGGTGTGGGTATCAATAAGGCGGATGTGGCAAATTGCATTTATGATGTACTCATTAACGAGGTTGATCCTAGTGAAGCTATTGTCAGTACACAGGTTGAGGGATTAGATATTATTCCGGCAACCATTCAGTTAGCAGGCGCGGAAATAGAACTGGTGCCGACCATTTCTCGCGAATTGAGATTAAAAAGATCGCTTCAACTCGTTAAGCATAATTATGATTATATATTAATTGATTGCCCTCCATCGCTGGGTATTTTGACGCTCAATTCATTGACGGCTTCCGATTCGGTCATTATTCCAATTCAGTGTGAATATTACGCATTGGAAGGATTAAGTCAATTGTTGAATACCGTGCGATTAGTGCAAAAACATCTGAACACTTCATTGCAAATTGAAGGTGTGTTGTTAACCATGTTTGATGCCCGCACGAATTTGGGTATTCAGGTGATTGAAGAAGTGAAAAAATATTTTCAAAGCAAGGTTTATCAGACGATTATTCCACGCAATGTGAGACTCAGCGAAGCACCATCACATGGCCAGTCCATTATTACGTATGATCCCCGTTCCCGTGGGGCAGAGGTATATATTGAGTTGGCAAAGGAAGTGGTATCTTATGAGTAAACGGTTGGGAAAAGGACTTGATGCACTCATTCCCTCCCTTACGGTCAATGAAGAGGATAAGGTTGTTGACATTCCGCTCAGCCAGTTGCGTGCGAACCCGTACCAGCCTCGCAAAACGTTTGATGAAGAGTCCATTAAGGAATTAGCCGAATCCATTCGTCAGCACGGTGTTATCCAACCTATTATTGCACGTAGTGTATTGCGAGGATATGAAATCATAGCCGGGGAAAGACGGTTTCGGGCGTCTCAATTTTGTGGGAATCCGACGATACCTGTGGTTGTTCGCAATTTTACGGATCAGCAGGTGATGGAGATTGCCCTGATTGAGAACTTGCAGCGTGAGAATTTGAATGCAATGGAAGTAGCAGTAGCTTATCAGGGATTAATGGATCAGTTTTCTTTAACTCAGGAAGAGTTGTCCATGAAAGTGGGGAAATCACGTTCTCATATTGCCAATTTCCTTCGTTTGCTCGCATTGCCTGAAGAAGTTAAAGATCATGTTTCACGTGGAACATTGTCTATGGGACACGCTAGAGCTATTGTTGGGCTCAAAGATCCAGACATGGTGAAACAGTTAGCACAGCAATGTATTGAACAGCAGTGGAGTGTTCGCGAACTGGAGGAAGCTGTACAGCAGTTGGATCATAAGCCTGGTGAGGCGAAAGCCAAAACAAAGGTACGAAAAAAGGACCCCTATATTGATCATATGGAAGAGTCCCTGCGTGAACGCTTTAAAACAACTGTGAAGATCAAGCACAATAAGGATAAAGGCAAAATTGAATTGAATTATTACAGCCAGCAGGATTTGGAAAGATTACTGGAGCTATTACAGTAGTTTGTTAAAATATGGACATGTCTCCTTGAGCCAATGGAAAGTGAGATATGTCTTTGCTTTGTCTGGAATTGCAGGAATTAGAATGGTTTTGATGGATAAACTAATAGCCTTGTGTTATTTGTTTCGCTGTTCTCAAACATATAAAATATAAGTATGCAGTAACATGATTTTTGAGGTAGAGGAGTAGAAGCGAGCATATGGCTGAATTGAATGGACTAATCATGGAACAGCTTGCCGGAATCGTTGCAGGGATCGTGCTTATTTTGCTCATCCTGTTGATTGTTATTATCGTGCAGGGTGCAAAACTGAAGAAGATGCGGCGAAAGTATGAAACCATGATGGCAGGCAGCGGTGTCGAGAATTTGGAAACGCTGCTGATTGATTTGAAGGTACAGATGGATACGATTGAGGATGAGCAGGAAACCCATCGTGCAAGTATGAAATCACTACGCAGCAAACTGACTGGCTTAAAGGGACATATAGGTATCAAACGCTATAATGCCTTTGGTGAGAGAGGAAGCGATTTAAGCTTTTCTCTGGCTATTGTAGACGACAATCAGGATGGCATGGTATTAACCGGCATTTATAACCGAGATGGATCATATGTGTATGCCAAGCCTCTGGAGGCGGGACAATCCACCTATTCCTTATCACCTGAAGAAAAAGAAGCCGTTACTCTTGCGCAGCAAGCAGGACAGAACGGTAATGCCACTCCTTAATCGCGGAGTATAGGCTGCCAGCAATAATATCTGATAATTTCATTACCAAATTTAGTCTCGTATTTTGCAGCACGAAGTATTCCATGAAGCCGCCGACGTTAACGATACCAGTCAAATGGATATCGCCGACCGGCGGTAATTCTTTATTTACACCTGCTCCCGGCTTGAGAGGGCCTTCTGAAACCTGAATGCATCCAACACTGGAGGTTTGTCCAAGACATGCATCTATGCCAATGATATAAGGCTGTTCATATCGGTCTTGTATGCCGTTCAGCGTCGTTTGCAGGTTCATGGCATGTACAGGCTCCTCTAATGTACCGTATAGGTTAAACAGAGGGCTTTTGTAGCGTGATAAATGCGTACCTACGAGCGGACCCAGGCAATCTCCAGTAGAACGGTCGGTGCCGATGCAAATAATGACGATATTTTGCAGACTCGGCGCCTGATGCAGATGGAACAGCAGACGATGGATGATGGCTGATTGGATCCCGGGGTCTGTGTGTGATATTTTTAAGCTTAGGGGTTCTTGCCCCGGAATGAAGTCAGATGGATGAGTCATGGAATCTTCCTTTCGTTCTGTAATGGAGTGTGCGGGTTATGCTCGCTGTACCTTGGAGAATAACAATTAGCCTGCGGGTAACATTTATGCTCAAGATAGTAGCTAGTATATGGATAAACTTGTGCTTTTATACTCGAAGGAAGTAGATTATTCATAGCCATATGTTTGAAGTCAGTAGATAAGCTTATATAGTGAGGATTTTGCAAAAATCCAATAAGCGACTTCTAATGAACAAGATATAGATCGAAATGGTCTAGTTCGTCTATATCTTGCACTTCGGAGCGACTGGAATCGAATTTTGCAAAATCCTGATAGTAGGAAATAGAATTCGGGAAGCAGGAAGAGTAGTTCCCTTGTTTAAGGAGGAGTACAGCATGACCTTTATACATTGGTTAGCCGATAATGTAGGTACGGATGACGTAGTGAAAGATGCGATTCACTGGAAGGATGCTGTATGGAAATGGCTTACTGATAGTGCGATGTGGTCGACCTTTTTATTTGTAATTTTGAAAATCGCGATTATTTTTATCATCACACGTATCTTTATTCGAGTTATTAATAAAATTATAGATAAGTCGATGCAACAAAAGGGAGATAACGGCAGGTTCCGATTAAATACAAGGCGGTTAACAACCGTTGGAGAGTTGCTGAAAAATGTAACCAATATTGTATTTAATTTTATTTTAATTATGCTAGTGCTATCGCAAATGGGCATTAATCTCGGCCCTCTGATTGCTGGAGCTGGAGTGCTTGGATTAGCCGTTGGTTTTGGGGCACAGAGCTTGGTTAAGGATGTAATTACTGGATTCTTTATTATTTTTGAAGATCAATTTGCCGTAGGAGACGTCATTCAAACAGGTACTTTCAAGGGTACGGTGGAAATGATCGGGCTGCGTACAACTAGATTGGTGAGCTGGAAAGGTGAGGTGCACATTTTACCAAACGGCTCAATTACAACGGTAACGAACTTCTCCATGTCTAATGCGTTGGCGGTAGTGGATGTACCCATGAAGGCCGAGCGTAGCCTGGAGGAAGCAGTTGGCTTGGTAAAACAGGCAATCCAAGGCATTGAAGAGTCCAATGTACAGATACTTAATATACCGGATGTGTTAGGGGTTCAGTCCATGACCACCTCAGAGTATATTGTGCGTGTTGTGGCAGAATGTATGCCGAATACAGGGGCCGTGGTAGAGCGTGATATTCAGAATAACATCAAGAAGGCTCTAGAGGATGAGGAACATCGTCAGGCCGCCTTGGAGACGGCGATAACCCTAGAAAAAGAAGATGAGCAAGGCAAAAAAGGGGGAGAGAAGGGTGGAGCGTAAGTCATTTGAACTAGGGGACATTGTACAGATGAAGAAGCCTCATCCGTGCGGAACGAATGAGATGGAAATTATCCGCATGGGGATGGATATTCGAATCAAATGTGTCGGTTGCCAGCATAGTGTGCTGATTCCGCGTGCCAAGTTCGAAAAGAACATGAAGAAAGTGCTGCGATCAAAGGCCAACGCCGACGAGCAAAACACAGAAGCGAATTGAGCCAAGAAAGATGAATGGTGATGAACCAGAATCAGCTTGCGTCACAGTTGCAATGATGATATAATTATCCTTGCTGCGGAAAGGTACCCAAGAGGTCTAAGGGGGCTGACTCGAAATCAGTTAGGCGTCGCAAGGCGTGCGTGGGTTCGACTCCCACTCTTTCCGCCACTAACTTCATTAAATAAACCGATCTCTTACGCCTTGGGTGTAGGAGATTTTTTTGATTCATGGAAGATATTTTGAAGGTATATATGCTGCTATCGTGTTCACGAAGTAAAGAACTTAGAAGGGTTTTATACTTTTTGGAAGGTAAGAATCGTATTATTAAAAAAAGTACGCGCTATCCCAAAGTGGATTAGCGCGTATTTTCTGTGCTTTGAGGGACGTACTGAATGATATCTTCAATACCAAATGTTTGTTCCAAGCCGTGGCTACGGGCGATTTCGTTTATCGCATTTAAGATATTGACCAAGGTTTCCAGCTTAATGGTTTTTGTATCGCCACTTGCTAAATCAAGAATTGTAGCAGGTCTTGTTTTCGACTCCACCGCGATCTTGTTACGTGTAGCTCCAATCATTTGTAGTGTTTCACTCAATTTAAAATGAATTTGACTCACATTAATGAGCCTCCTTAAGGAAATATTGTGGTTTACAAAATTACTAAATTAGTTATTTGTATTATATCCTACACTACCTATATCGTAAAACTTTTTTCGTATATCCCATTGACATACTACTCACCGAGTAGTACTATTTTCTTGTATTGTATTACTAATAAAGTAGTACTTGTTAAGTTTTATTGGTTTTAGATTTACATACTTTTGCTCCATATTACTTGGAAAGAAGGATAACTTTATTTTCATTAGGAAAGGGGAAACGATGTATGAGTAAATCGTTGGGATTGGAATGGGCTTCGATGGTATACGGACCATATGATTTGCCGCATATGTATGAGATTTCCTGTTCGATGAATTGCTGTGTCTGCGAGAAAGGGGAGACATACAGCTCGACCTTGTAAAAGACAAGGGTTAGGTTGTTCCTTCTGAGAGGTATCATTACAGCAAAAAAATGCTCCTGACAGCAGAGAAATCATTGCTGTTAGGAGCACTCTTTTGTTATAGCTGGTTAGGCGGGTAATGATAGCGTTTTGTTTTTTTTGAGCCAGAGATCATCAGAAGGATCGCTGCAATCAAATGGAGTGCCCAGCCTACAAAGGGTATCCAGGCCAGCAAAGACGTGAGTACTCCCCATACAGAGCCGTAGATCGCCTCCTGATTGCGTAACGACAGGATAAGTGTTACTGCATGCAGGACAAGCATAAATCCTAGAGCCGAGTAGCCGGTCCCCACGACAATAGCTCCCCCCACAATCGGTACGGCAAGCACCAATTCGAATATACCTGATATCCACTTTAATATTCGAGAATAGCTCATCTTTAAACCTCCGTAGATAGTAGGTCTTTGTACTTGGATATATTCTAGCAGAAGGAGCTGAATTAATCTGCATTTTACCAGGATATGCAAAAAGTCCGATAATGCAACAAAGGAGGACCACAAAGGTCCTCCATCGTAGGCGATACATTTTTAACAGGATACGATCTGTCCAATCACATCATGAAACTCGGTGTACTGACTAGCAATACCGTGTTGAAAAGACAGTGTCCTTTTACACAAACCTAACGCTTCTAATGCCCTGAATGGATCTCCTAACAGTTTGTTCGGCTACGTCGTCCAACGGAACCACACCTCTCTGTTGTATCGCCTAATCATAATATGGCCAGGATTCCGAAGAAATATACATTAGTGGACGCGAGCTTTCGTTTTTTTCTTCCACTTGCGATTATGGTTGGCGGTCTCCGGAAAAGAATCGCCTCTTTCCAGCGTGACTTGCTGCGGATTTTGGATTTCAGTATGGAAACTCTTTTCTCCAACCTCCATATATACGCCGTCGTTTGGGACCTTATCCCCTGGTTCAAACTCAGTCTTTTCACCCATACGGTGCTGCCTCCTTAGATAAATGAATTTGGACTGCAACGGTTATTGTGCGCTGTCTTGAACAGAAACATGCGAAACTGGGTACACAGATACTGAGCGAATCAAATGATTTCCTTTATATATGCGAAATTTTTGATATGCTACATAATTGTATAAAGCTAATGATACTCAGTGTTTTTAGCCGTTTTAGGCTTGTGTATTGAATTTGTAGGTTGCATTCAGTTGTTCGATTTGGTAAACTGTTTTAGTGCGAGCTTAGGCTCGTTCCTTGCTCTCAACTGAGATTGAGGGCCTTATGTCCATAAGGAGGTGTAAAGAATGCGCAAATATGAAGCGATGTATATTATTCGTCCTGACATTGAACAAGAAGCTGTTCAAGCGACAGTCGATAAATTCCAAGGTATCATCTCTAACGGCGGTGGCGAAATTACGAGTCACGATGTAACTAAACGCCGTCTTGCGTATGAGATCAAGAAATTCCGTGATGGTTCTTTCGTTCTGGTAAACTTCACAGCAGAACCTGCTGTTGTTACTGAGCTTGAGCGTATCATGAAAATTTCTGACGAAGTAATTCGTTATCTCATTACGAACGACGTAGCTTAATTATTGTACGTGATTATGTAATGAACAACGCTCAAAGGAGGGGATTGGATTGTTGAACCGTGTCATTCTGATCGGTCGTTTGACCAAAGATCCAGAGCTGCGCTATACACCGTCTGGTGTAGCAGTAACCCAGTTCACCCTGGCTGTAGACCGTCCGTTTACGAGTCAAGGCGGCGAACGGGAAGCGGATTTCTTGCCGATCGTAACCTGGCGTCAGCTTGCTGAAACATGCGCTAACTATCTTCGCAAAGGTCGTTTAACGGCTGTTGAAGGCCGTGTTCAGGTGCGTAATTATGAGAACAATGAAGGAAAACGTGTATACGTGACTGAAATTGTAGCTGATAATGTGCGTTTCTTGGAATCTAACCGCGATGGCGGTAACGGTGGCGGCAATAGCGGTGGAGCTGCGCGTGAGGAGTCTCCTTTCGGAGGCGGTAACAGCAATAGTGGACGCGGGAATAATAACTCGCGAAACAATCAGGATCCTTTTTCCGATGACGGAAAACCGATCGATATTTCGGATGATGATTTACCATTTTAATTGGGAAAGGACTGACAAAGAATGGGCTTCAGACAAAGAGAAGGCGGAGACGATAACAAAAGACCAGCTCGTCGTGGTGGTCGCAACAAACGTCGTAAAGTATGTTTCTTCACTGTGAACAAAATTACTCACATTGACTATAAAGATACAGACCTGCTTAAAAAATTCATCAGCGAACGTGGAAAAATTCTTCCTCGTCGTGTGACTGGAACAAGTGCGAAATATCAACGTATGTTGACAATCGCTGTTAAACGTTCCCGTCAAATCGCATTGCTTCCTTACACTACTGAATAGTAGTGGATGGAAAAAAGAGACGTTCCCGATCCCGGGAGCGTCTTTTTTTGTGATTTTTTATATTGACAACAAGTCCCATCTATTGTAACTTACTAATAATACAATCCATGTTTACCCATAAACCATAGTATACCTTTTAACGGCTTGTGAAATTGCAGGCTCCCCAACTCGCCAGAGTAAACATTTTGACACTCCTGAATGTTATTATTTATTACATAAAGTCCTGTTTTTTTGTCATTTCCCACAAGTAAAATTCATAAACTTTACATAAATAGATATTTTGCATTTTTATATTACATAAAAAAAGATATTGACGTGATATTATTTTACACTTAAGATAAACCTTAATAAAAATGTAATGGTTGTTAACGCACAAAATTGACCAGAGGTCTAAAACACGTGTTTACGCTATTAAGACAGTAAGGAGGATGTGCAAACTTCATTTTCAAACCTCAAGCTTTAACGAATCACCGCAGGAATGAGACAGGCTGTTAAATAAAGAACCGACTAAGGGGGATTAACAGGATGATGCAGACGAAGAAATGGGTTTCTTTGCTTATGATGCTTACGATCGTTGGTGTTCTGTTTGCAGGATGTAGCGGAGGTGCCAATGAGGCACAGCCACAGCAAGGCAATGCGGACAATAAAACAGAGGGAAATGAAGGAAGTGCACCTGTTACGGAGGGCGTTATTAAAGCGACTGATCTGTCGCAAAATCCTCCGGGAGCGACTAATCGGAAAGATAACATTGTAGTAGGTATGACATCACCTAAAGGGGTATTTAACCCGCTATTCTGGCAAACGACTTACGATTTATATGTAGTCAGAACAGTATTTGATTCCTTCTTGCAGGTGAAGGCAGATGGTACATATGAAAATAGCTTGGCTGACAAGGTTGATGTATCACCGGATGGTCTAAAATATACATTCCATCTGAAACCAGGCGTGAAGTATAGTGATGGCACGCCAGTAACCGTAAAGGATTATGCTTTCGTTCTCAAGGTGCTGCATGATCCGAATTATGATGGAGAAACGGATGTTTTGTCTTTTAAGATTAAAGGCGGTAAAGAGTATCACGATGGCAAGGCGAATGATATCTCTGGTATCAAAGTCATTGATGATAACACAGTAGAGGTAACGGTTACAGAAGCAACAGCGTATACAAAGGATTTTCTGGGTGAGCAATACTTCATGCCAGAAGCTTATTACGGAAAAGGGTTCAAAAAGGGTAACCTGGACAGCATTAAGGCGCTTAATAATAAGCCAATCGGTTCTGGTCAGTATGTACTGAAGAGCTTCTCCCCGGGTCAACAAGTCGTTCTTGATGCGAATCCAAACTACTTCAAAGGCGCACCAAAAGTGAAGTCAGTTATTTTTAAAACAACAACAGAAGAAACAAACCTGTCTATGCTACAAACAGGTGAAACGGACATGGACAACGTTACGGTCACTGAAGATAACGTAGAGGAATTGAAGTCTCTGGGCTTCTTGGACGTGAATATTATGCCGACGAACGGCTATGGATACATTGCGTTTAATCACAAAGAAAAGAAATTTCAAGACCCTAAAGTACGTCAGGCTCTGACCATTGGCTTGAACCGCAAGGAGATTGTGCAGGGCGTATATGGTCCATATGCGAATGTTATTAACATTCCACAATCTACAGAATCTTGGTCTTATACGGATGAAGGCATCGAGAAATATGAATTTGATACAGCTAAAGCGAAGGCTTTGCTGGATGAAGCAGGCTGGAAGGTTGGCGCTGACGGAATTCGCGAAAAGGACGGCGAAAAGCTGACCATTAACTTCTCTGCAACTGCTGATAATCCCGTAGTAGAGGCCTTGCTGCCAATCATGTCCAATAACTATAAGGAACTGGGCATCAAGCTGACGTCCGAAACCCTAGATTTCAATGCCATTATGGATAAAAAGGATACGGGCAAGTTCGATATGTTCTTCGCGGCTTGGGGCTTAACTCCAGACCCGGATACAACGACTTTTATTACGAATGGTGCACAAAATGATATCGGCTATTCCAATAAGAAGGTCGATGAATTGACGCTTGCTGGTAAGCATGAACTGGATCAAGAGAAACGCAAATTGATTTACAAACAGCTCTATCAAGAGCTGAATAAGGATCTACCAACTATTTTTATGTACCAACGCAGAGATATGTGGCCAGTTAATGGACGTGTATCTGGTTTAGAAATTACGCCTTACAAAGACTTTGAGTTCACTCTGCATAACGCTCAGATCGCTCAATAAGGGTTGCCAATCGTATGCTCAGCTCTCACGAGCTGGGCATATCACTTTATTCGTCTGGAGGAATGAATATGAAGCAGTACATTATTCGAAGACTGCTGCAACTCATCCCCACACTTATTGGCATATCCATTATCGTATTTGCGATTTCAGCCATGGTGCCGGGTGATTATATTACAGCCAAGCAGAACCCGAATATGACGGCCGAAAAGGCGCAGCAGCTACGACATATCTACGGGCTGGATAAACCGGAGTACCAACGCTATTTTATATGGGCCGGTAATATGTTAAAGGGGAATATGGGTGATTCATTACAGCATAAGCAGCCGGTAACGAAGGTCATTGGCAATTATGTATGGAACTCATTTATTATCGCTTTTTTTAGTCTTATTTTTAGCTGGCTGATTGCAGTTATTGCAGGAGTATTTTCAGCTAAATTCCAATATTCATTATTCGATAAGTTTGTCACATTATTCATTTTCTTATGTATGTCGCTGCCTTCATTTTTTATTGGTCTATTGGTCATCAAAATATTTGCCCTGGAGTGGGGAGTTCTCCCGGTTGGGGGCATGACCACAGCAGGGATGGAGCCAGGCTCGTGGGCATATATGGTGGATGTTCTCAAGCACATGTTCCTGCCGACACTCGTACTTACGATGCTGAGCACAGGAAGTCTGACCCGGTATTTCCGTACAGGCATGTTGGAGGTCATTCGTCAGGATTATATTCGTACCGCACGCGCCAAAGGCTTGAAGGAACGTACAGTTATTTTCAAGCACGCACTGCGCAATGCACTGATTCCAGCCATCACACTACTTGGCTTCGAGCTTCCGGCCTTATTTGGTGGGGCGATGATTCTGGAGAAGGTATTTGTGTGGCCAGGCGTGGGTCAGGTCTATCTGGAGTCGATCAGTATGCGGGATTATCCGTTTATGTTGGGTTTCACGATTTTCTTAGCGGTACTTACGCTTATCGGTAATTTGCTCTCTGATGTATTGTATGGCATGGCAGATCCAAGAATTCGCTTGAAGTAGGAGGGATACTATTGTCCGCAGAAACAGTCACGATTGAAACGAATCAAAAGGCGGCGATCCGTCCTGAAGCGTCTCCATGGAGAATCGCCGTTCGCCGTTTTAACCAAAACCGTCTGGCTTTGGCTGGTCTCGTTATATTAATTCTGATGGTTGTCATTTGTAGTTTTGGACCGATGATTTCACCTTATCATCTAGATGATTACAAGCTAGCTGACAAAAATTTATCGCCTAATGCTAAGTACTGGCTTGGTACAGATAAGTTTGGTAGGGATATTTTGCTGCGTACGATGCTGGCTGGCCGTATTTCCTTGACGGTAGGGCTGGTCGCCACGTTTATTTCGGTTATGATCGGAGCGACGCTGGGTGCGCTGGCAGGGTTTTATCGTAAAGGCGTGGATACGGTTATTATGCGGATTGCCGATATTTTCATGGCACTCCCTACATTACCACTGCTTATTATTTTAGGTGCTGTTCTGTCGGATTTGAAGGTCGATCCGTCGGATCGCATTTATTTTCTGATGCTCATTATCGGGGTCCTGAGCTGGACTAGCTTGTCCCGTCTGGTCAGGGGACAGATTCTTACACTGCGTGAACAAGAGTTCATGCAAGCGACGGAAGCGCTGGGCTTGAGAGACCGCCGTAAAATATTCCGACATCTGCTGCCGAACACCATTCCTACCATTATTGTTACGGCTACGCTTGGGGTAGCGGGTGCGATTATTACAGAATCTGCACTCAGTTACTTGGGAATCGGCGTTGTGCCGCCCACACCTTCGTGGGGGAACATGATATCGGCTGCGAATAACCTAATTGACTTCCGCAAACGGCCTTGGATATGGGTCCCACCGGGTATGTGTATTCTAATTACAGTTGTAGCGATTAACCTGATTGGTGACGGTTTGCGTGACGCGCTAGACCCTAAAATGAAGAAGTAGGAGACGAACGTTTATGGAAAATGCTTTGATTGAATTTCGTAACCTGAAAACCCACTTTCATACCTCTAACGGAACTGTCAAAGCGGTCAATGACGTCAGTTTTAAAATTCGTGAGGGTGAAACGCTCTGTGTGGTAGGAGAATCTGGCTGCGGTAAAAGTGTAACAGCGATGACGATGATGCGGTTGATTGATTCTCCCCACACCTCAGACGGACAAATCTGGTTTGAGGGCAAGGACCTCCTAAAACTCAATAAAGGTCAAATGCAGCAAATTCGCGGCAATGACATCTCGATTATTTTTCAGGAACCCATGTCTTCTCTGAATCCCGTGCTTACGATTGGGGAACAGATCACGGAGCCGTTGCTGATGCACACATTAATGAGTAAAAAAGAAGCACATGCTCGAGCAATTGAGCTGATTAATTTGGTGGGGATTTCGCGGTCGGAAGAAATATTCCATTCCTATCCTCATGAATTGAGTGGCGGTATGCGCCAGCGGATCATGATAGCCATCGCATTAAGCTGTAATCCGAAGCTATTGATTGCGGATGAACCAACAACGGCACTGGATGTTACGATTCAGGCACAGATTCTAGATTTAATGCGGGATTTGAAGGATAAGCTTAAAACGTCCATTATGCTCATCACGCACGACTTGGGCGTCGTGGCAGAAATGGCGGATTATGTAGTTGTTATGTATGCTGGAAACGTCATTGAAGAGGCGCCTGTCATTGAGCTGTTTAAAAATCCGCAACATCCATATACGCAAGGTTTATTAAAGGCGAAGCCCGTCATTAATCAGAAAATGGATCGACTGTATTCCATCCCAGGACAGGTACCAAACCCGATTGAGCTGGGAGAAAATTGCCATTTCCATGATCGGTGCTCCCATTGTATGCAAATTTGCAAGGATCAGGCTCCTCCTTTGAATGAAAAGGAGAATGGTCATAAGGTTGCCTGCTGGCTATATGAGGAAGAAGGAGGGCAACGGGTATGAGCGAGCCTTTGATTCAAGTGGAAGGGCTGAAAAAGTATTTCCCGATCACAGGCGGGATTTTTCAGCGTACGGTCGGACATGTGAAAGCGGTCGATGATGTATCTTTTAACATTCATAAGGGTGAATCCTTCGGTCTGGTAGGAGAATCGGGTTGCGGCAAAAGTACGATTGGACGTACGATTCTCAGATTGATGGATAAGACAGAGGGATCGGTACGATATAAAGGCGAAGACTTGCATGCGTTAAACAAAGAGCAGATTCGTGCGCTTCGTCCAAAGCTACAAATCGTCTTTCAGGACCCTTTTAGCTCACTGAATCCGAGAATTAAGGTCGGTGAAGCCATTGGAGAGGCGTTGCTGGATCACGGGTTGATTGATCGTAGTGAGCTGCGGAAGAAGGTCAATGAAACGCTGAACATTTGCGGGCTGTCCTCGTATCATTATGATCGGTATCCGCATGAGTTCTCTGGTGGTCAGCGTCAGCGGATCGGGATTGCTAGGGCTTTGATTTTGAATCCTGATTTTATTGTGGCTGACGAGCCGGTATCTGCTCTGGATGTGTCTATTCAGGCCCAGATCATTAACTTGTTAAGTGATTTGCAGCAGGAACGCCAACTGACCTATCTGTTCATCTCGCATGATCTAAGTGTAGTCGAGCATCTGTGTAGCCGGATTGGTGTGATGTATCTGGGTTCAATGGTAGAGCTTTCCTCCAAGGAGGAACTGTTCAGTAATCCGCTTCATCCGTACACGAAGGCGCTGCTATCGGCAGTACCGATTCCCGATCCCACGATCAAGAGACAACGGATTGTGTTGAAAGGAGACATCCCATCTCCGGCCAATCCGCCTTCAGGATGCAAGTTTCATACACGTTGTCCTATGGCAGAAGCGCGTTGTAAAACAGAGACTCCGGTATACCGCGATGCGGGCGATCAGCATTTTGTAGCCTGTCACTTTGCTTAAAATATAATAATTAGGAAGCAAAATATCCGTCATTCTGAAAGTAGAATTGACGGATATTTTGGCGTGGAATAAGAAAGGTAAAAAAATTGTATCTTTTTTTCGAAAAATTGCAGACAAAATGGATTTTTCATCGTCTAATAAAGTATGGAGGTTATTACGATGATGAAAAAACACTGGTTACGTTGGGCTATTGTCGTCCCGGTACTTATTATATTGATTTTTATTACACTTGGGCCCCGCCTGTTGATCGGAAAGCCGAATGTGGATGCAGAGGCTGCGGTGCTGATGGACATGCATACTGGGGAATTGCTGATGGATGTGAACGGTGATACGCCTATGCCTTCCGCAAATATGTCCAAGCTCATGACTGAGCTATTGGTGCTGGAGGATATTCGGGCCGGACGGTTAGGCTGGAATGATGAAGTGCGAATTAGCCGTTACGCGAGTACGGTGGGGGGTGTAAATCTGTCCCTCCGGTATGGTGAAAGGATGACCGTATCCGAATTGTTCCAGAGTATGGTTGTGTATTCAGCGAATGATGCTGCTGTCGCGTTAGCGGAGCGCTCAGCAGGGAATGAATCAGCTTTTGTGAAACGTATGAATGGGAAAGCTGCCCAAATTGGGTTGTCATCCGATAGTCGCTTTAGCAATGCATCTGGGGCCGGTCAGAGTGAATTGGGGCCGAATCACCCTGAGGATATTCTGGGAGAAACGAAAATGACAGCAAGCGACACGGCAAAGTTGGCCTCCTATTTGATTACGTCACACCCGGAGATTTTGAGAACGTCCAGCCGTACACAGATGGAGTTGAAGGATAAAGGTATCTACATTAGTAATACGAACTGGATGCTGCCTTCCTTGGCTGGACCGTACTCTTACGCGGGAACAGACGGACTGAAAGCTGGATACACAAGCGATGCTGGATACTGCTTCACGGGTACAGCTGAGCAGCATGGAAGACGGCTAGTTGCTGTGGTGCTGGGTGCACCGAGCAAGGAGGAGCGTTTTGAGCAGACACGGAGGTTGTTCGATTATGGTTTTTCCCTGTCGACTTCTTTCCCGGTACGACTGCAAAATTTGGTGAAACTGGCTCCACATTAAGGAAAAAAATGATTTTGAAAGCTACATAGGATACGAATATCAACATGAATTGGGCTTTGCCGTAAGGGCGAAGCCTTTTTTGGCATGAATTCGAGAAGCTGACCACGCCATGATACTTTTGACAACAAGGTAGCAGACCTTTTATGCTTTGAGGGGAAGTTTTCGCTTCATGTGGGACCAATTCGGTTTAATGAAGAGATGGGATTTGTGACGGAAAGAAGGAAGGTACCTGTTATGGAGAGAAGACATAGGAGAAGGACCAGTGGAAAGCCCAAAAAGAAAAAGAGGTTTACCGCTCTATATATTTCATGTATTGTTTTACTTTTGATTGCAGTGGGAGGCTATCTGTTCCGCAAACAGCTAACACTGGTGGCTTTTGATTGGTTTGTATCACCGACGTTGGAAAGCAAGTTGGAGAAATCCTATCAGCCGCGACAATCCGGGGAACAGCAGCAGCAAGAGACAGTAGCTTACCGTAAGGAACCTTTTTCGGTGCTGTTACTGGGTACGGATCAAAGGCCAAATGAAAAGGCGCGTGGTCGCTCGGATACGGTTATGTATGCAGTAGTACGGCCCGCGGAATCGCGTGTGCTTTTGGTTTCCATTCCAAGGGATACGTACGTACAGATTGCCGGGCATGATCCGAATCGCGATGGCGAGGATGATTTTGATAAGTTGGGGCATGCTTATGCGTTCGGAGGCGAAGATATGTCCTTGGCTACAGTAGAGAGGTTGATGGAGCATAAGGCCGATTATTATGCTACGATTAATTTCCAGGGTATTCAGGATGCTGTGAATGCAGTGGGTGGAGTTGTGCTTCCAATCGACAAGCCCATTGAGAATAAGAACCCGCTGCATATCAAGTTCCGTATTGAGGCGGGCAAGCCGCTTTATAATGGTGAGGAAGCCATGTATTATGTTAGATATCGGGAAGATAGCGACTTCAACCGTACAAAACGGCAGCAAATTTTCTTGAATGCTATGGCGGATAAGCTGCTGAATATCAACGGAATTACCAAGATTCCAGAGTTGCTCGATATTATGGGAGCCAATTTCAAGACCGATATGGAACCTACTTTTATTACTGGGCTTGGCAAGCAGGCTATTTCACAGGGGAATCCACAAATTTCAAGTTTTACGATTACGGGGGAAGGGTTCAAGAAGAAGGGCCTGTATTATGACCGGGCTAATGAACAGGAACTTGAATATGCCAGACTCATCATTGCAAACTGGCTAGATTCCGATACAACCCCGCAGACGCTGAGGCTTCCCGACAAGCAGGACATTCAGTGAGTAATCAATGGATTTATATTTGATTTTGAGGGGGATTCGTTTCTCATGAATATCGCTTTTTTCTTGCTTCCCAAACAGGAAGTTGCTTGTGTAACGGCGGATGCTACTTTACGGCAAACGTTGGAACGGATGGAGTATCACCGTTTTACAGCGGTTCCTATTTTGGATAAGGAAGGTAGATATACAGGTACGGTTACAGAAGGTGATCTGTTGTGGCATATGAAAGAGTCCGAGGGGAAAATCACCTTTGAAAACGCTTCTAAGTTTATGCTTAAGGACGTTCCGTTGCGGGTTACGATGAAGCCCGTATCCATTGACGCGAACATGGAGGATTTAATTAATTTGGCTAAGGTGCAGAACTTTGTGCCCGTCGTAGATGATATGGAACGGTTTATTGGCATTGTACGTCGCAGCCAGATTATTGAGTATTGTGAAAAATTTGTATCCAGGGAATCGCTTAATACTTCAAGCTAAAATAAGCGGCAAAGCTGCTCCGAAAATAACAATTTACCCTATGGGGTAACAGTTATTTTCAGAATAGGATATGCTATAATGGAGAATAAAGCTTTTTCAGAGGGGTGTGACTCTTCATCATATGCCTAAAGAAATGGATGTAGTTAAACGAGCCAAGGTTATTGAATGGCTTAAAACAGAGGTGCTGGACCAAGTCTCCCGTCTGTTTAAGGCAATGTGGGAAGGCAGTACAGCCCGCATTGGTGATTGCTTGGCGAGCTTAGTGATGAGCAGTTATATTTTGGGGAGGCGCCTTGGAGTGTCTTACCGTGAATTGGATGATCTACTCATCGACAAGCTAAGAAAGCACAGAAAAGAAGGACACCAGCTGGAGGATTGGTATCAGGACATTTCCGCACTGGAAGAACATATGCGTAAGAGGTGAAAACGTTGAAATTCCGCTTGGCAACTGTAGCATGGAGCGTCATTTATTTGCTTCTGCTGCTGACTCTATTGACACCATTAAGAATCATTACCGTATTTTTGCTGATTGTGCCTGGCGCTGTATTGTTTTCATCGCTGCCTTTCAAAGGATTTCTGGTCCACGTCATACCGGTGCTGTTAATTATAGCGCTACTCGATGTGTATTCGCTGCTCCCTGCGATTTATTTTCTGATTCCTTCAATCATGATGGGACGGATATATAAAAGGGGAGGACCTGCTTTTCAGGCGTTGATGACCGGAATGGGCATTATTTTGGCCGAGTTGTTGGTTGTTCTGTTTATCGCCACGTATTCCTTTGGGTTTGATCTTGCGCAGTATCTTCGTGATCAGGCTGCGATATCGGCAAGTATTGTACAGCAGGTTTTGAGTGCTAATCCGATGTTTTCAAACATGAATTGGACGGCAGAGGATACGCAGAAACTCGGCACAATGCTGATTGGAAAAATTCCGTATGTGCTGATCGTGACCTCGTTCATATTGGCAGTAATTACGCATGCTTTGGCACGTCCGGCATTGAGCAGTCTCGATGTACCAGTACGCAAAATGAAGCCTGCCCGCGAGTGGAGGCTACCGCGCGCGCTGATCTGGTATTATCTGCTGGCAATTGTAATTGAATGGATAGCAGGGTCTTCCGATAGCGGTTGGATTCAAATGGTCTCCATTAGTATGCTGCCGCTGATTCATGCATGTTTTATTATCCAGACAATTGGTTTTGTATACTTCTGGACGCATAGCCGTAAAATGAGCCCGGTGATTGCGTTGCTGCTGTCACTCGTCGTTCTGGTGTTCCAGCCGCTCCGCATTATAGGTATTATTGATTTGGCCTTTCCGCTGCGTGAAGCTATTACAAGATCAAAGAAATAGGGTGAACAGTCATGCCTAAATTTCTACAAAAACGCTGGCACGGCTATCAGACGGTCTGGGCGTTTTTGCTGCTGCTAGTGCTTGTCATATGTATTTCCATGTACAACTGGGAACTGGGTGTGATAGGACTGCTGCTGTCATTCTTGCTCGGCGGGCTGATGCTGAAGACGGAATTGGATTTTCGTCGGGAACTGAATCAATATATCAGCGGTCTTTCCTTCCGGATCAAGCGGGTGGAAGGGGAAGCGATTAGCACATTGCCGTTCGGCATCATTTTATACAGTGAAAATCGAACGGTAGAATGGCACAATCGGTTTGCCGGGGAGATGTTTGAGGAGCAATCGCTGATTGGTGAGTCTCTTCATGATTTGTTTCCTCAACTCGCAGGTGCTCTAAGCACCAAAAAGGAAACAAAGGAGCCTGCTCGTGAGCTGAAGGTGGAGCTACAGCATGATGAGCGTCATTATCAGTTTCTGATCGTGCCCGATGAGCGTCTGATATATTTGTATGAAGTAACGGATTTGGCGGTGCTACGCAAGCAGTATGAAAACGAGCGATTGGCGCTCGGTATCGTCATGCTCGATAATATGGACGAGGCTGCTCAGGGGATGGACGATCAGCAGCGCACCGCGCTTATTGCGAAGGTGTCAAGCGAGATTACATCTTGGGCTAATCAGTACAATATTTATTTGCGTCGATTATCTTCTGAGCGTTATCTCATTATGCTAAATCATAAAGCGCTCCAGGAGCTGGAACAGAGTCGATTCGTCATTCTGGATACCGTAAGGGAAATGACGGCGGATTTGAAAGTACCGATGACACTGAGTATTGGCTTGTCCTTCGGTGCAGAGAGCATCAAGGAGCTAGGCGAGCTGGCCCAATCCAGTCTGGATATGGCGCTTGGACGTGGGGGCGATCAGGCAGCAGTGAAGGCGGGACAACGCCTGTCCTTTTACGGAGGCAAGTCCAATGCTGTCGAGAAGCGGACCAGAGTACGTGCCCGAGTGATTGCACATGCGTTGCGTGATCTGATGCAGGAGAGTGACCGCGTCCTGATCATGGGACACAAAATACCGGACATGGATGCGGTGGGAGCCGCCATCGGTGTGTGGAAGGCTGCGGCACTTTACAATGTAGAGGCACATATCGTACTCGATAAATCCAATCCGTCTATCGACCGAATGATGGAGCAGGTAAACAAGGATGAGAATTTATCGCAAGCTCTCTTGACGCCAGAGCAGTCGCTCCAGCTGATGACTGAGCACAGTCTGCTGGTCGTGGTGGACACGCACAAGGCCTCCATGACGATTGAGCCGCGTCTGGTGCAAACGGCCAGTCGGGTGGTGGTTGTCGACCATCATCGTCGGGGCGAGGAATTTATTAATGATTCGGTTCTGATCTACTTGGAGCCCTATGCGTCATCGGCCTGTGAGCTGGTGACCGAGCTGCTGCAATATATTCATGAGAAGGTCCAACTGACACCGCTGGAGGCAACATCACTGCTGGCAGGGATTACGGTGGATACCAAGCATTTTTCCCTGCATACAGGCTCGCGTACATTCGAGGCAGCCGGCTTTTTACGGCGTAGCGGAGCAGATACTGTTATGATCCAGCGCATGTTAAAAGAGGACCTGGATGAATATATTGCTAAGGCGGAAATTATTAAGCATGCTAAAATGATATATGGGCATATCGCTATTGCGGTAACTGAGCCCGGACAGAAAATACCGCAGCTCCTGATTGCTCAGGTGGCGGATTCATTACTCAATATGACGGATGTACTGGCCTCCTTTGTGGTCAGTGAACGTCCTGACGGCCTGGTGGGGATCAGCGCCCGTTCACTCGGACGCATGAACGTACAGGTCGTCATGGAACGGCTAGGCGGCGGAGGACATCTGACGAATGCGGCGGTTCAGCTGGATTGCCCGCTGGAGGAAGCTAAGCGCAGAGTGGTCGACGTGCTGGCCGAAATTGATGGGGAAGAGGGGTTATTTGAATGAAAGTGATATTCATTAAAGATATGAAGGGCCAAGGCAAGAAGGGGCAAATTAAGGAAGTGTCGGACGGTTATGCAGCGAATTTCCTGTTGCCGCGTGGTGTTGCCCGTCCAGCGACAGAAGGAAATATGAAGACGCTGGAAAACCAGAATGCTGCTGAGGAAAAGCGCAAGCAAGAGGAAAAGGAAGAGGCGCAAGCGCTCGGCAAAAAGCTGGAAGAGACAACGGTTCAGCTCAAGGCGAAGGCTGGTGAAGGTGGACGGCTGTTCGGCGCGATTACAAGCAAGCAAATCGCGGAGGCAGTAGCTAAAACTGGTATCAAGCTGGACAAACGCAAAATTGAGCTGGAAGAACCGATTCGTACGTTGGGCGTGACTCAAATGACCGTTAAGCTTCATCCTGAGGTCAAAGCTACGCTGAAAGTACAGGTGACTGAAGAATAATTATGGGCGGCGAATTTTTTGATCGGATTCCTCCGCAAAATCTGGAGGCTGAACAGGCGGTTATCGGGTCTATCTTGCTCCAGTCTGAAGCACTGATTACCGCAATGGAGCGGGTGCAGACCGAGGACTTTTATGATAAGGCTCATCAGATGATTTACGAAGCAATGATTGAGCTGGGTGAATCCGGACAGCCGATTGACTTGGTTACGCTGACCTCGAAAATTCAGGACAAGGGACAGCTAGAGGATATCGGTGGTGTCAGTTATCTGGCGAAGCTGGCTCACGGGGTGCCAACAGCGGCTAACGTAGATTACTATGCCCAGATCATTGAAGAAAAAGCGATGCTTCGTCGCTTGATTCGTGCAGCTACACAGATTGTGAGCGAAGGCTATAGCAGTGGCGAGGATGTCGCTGGTATGCTGAGCGATGCTGAGCGCAAGATTATGGAGATATCCAACGGGCGCTCAGGTAGTGGCTTTATTGCCATACGCGATGTCGTGATGGAAGTATTTGACCGCGTTGAATTGCTGCATCAGAACAAGGGCAACACGACCGGGATTCCGTCCGGGTTTGTTGATTTGGACAAGATGACGGCGGGGTTCCAGCGCAATGACTTGATCATTGTGGCCGCCCGTCCATCCGTAGGTAAAACAGCGTTTGCTCTGAATATTGCGCAAAACGTTGCGGTTCGGGCAAAAGAAACAGTAGCCATCTTCAGTCTGGAGATGTCGGCCGCTCAGCTTGTGCAGCGGATGATTTGCGCCGAGGCCAATCTGGACGCGAACGTCATGCGGACAGGTGAGTTTAAAGGCGACGACGATTGGGCTAAGCTGACGATGGGCATTGCCGCCTTGTCAGAGGCGGAAATCTATATCGATGATACGCCCGGCATCACTGTGGCTGATATCCGTGCCAAATGCCGCCGTCTCAAGACGGAAAAGGGACTGGGCATGATCGTAATCGACTACTTGCAGCTTATTCACGGACGAGGCAAAGCAGGCGAGAATCGGCAGCAGGAGGTATCTGAAATCTCACGGACATTGAAGCAAATCGCTCGTGAACTTGAAGTGCCTGTAATTGCCCTCTCCCAGCTGAGCCGGGGTGTGGAGCAGCGTCAAGACAAGCGACCGATGATGAGTGACTTGCGGGAATCGGGTTCTATCGAGCAGGATGCTGATATCGTGGCGTTTCTGTACCGGGATGATTACTATAATCAGGAAACAGAAAAGAAGAATATTATTGAGATTATTATTGCCAAGCAGCGTAACGGCCCGGTCGGTACGGTAGAGTTGGTCTTTCTCAAAAATTATAATAAATTCGCTAATTACGAGCGTGCCCATTCGGATGCGTTCGCCGGATAACATATTAGTATCATTAGAAAAGGCTCTTTCGACGCGGATTTCGCGATCTCGAAAGGGTCTTTTTTTATAGAATTCACTATTTTCATATAAGGAATGAAACTCTCAATTACGAACAATACTATTTTCATGTAATATAATGTTCGCTTTTTATTTGACTTTAAAAAATGGTGCTGTTACACTTATAGTGCTGCTTCAACGCAGTGGGGAGAACATTACGCCCGGGGCTTTCCGAACCTACGGAATGTCTGCGACGGACGTTTTTTCCTGCTGTCCGCGAACGCTCCATATTTGCTCGCTCAGGCGGTTGAAGTCGGATATGCGTAGTGTGTCAGCTCAAAATCAGAGTGTCTGTGGGCACTCCACGGAGGAATGAAACATGTCAACTGTAGTCGTTGTGGGAACACAATGGGGAGACGAAGGCAAAGGTAAAATCACGGACTATCTGGCGGAAAGCGCTGAAGTGGTGGCCCGTTACCAAGGCGGAAACAATGCTGGTCATACGATTCTCATTGACGGTAAAAAGTACAAGCTGAGCCTGATTCCATCCGGCGTTTTTTATGAAGATAAAAAGTGTGTTATTGGCAACGGCATGGTAGTAAATCCAGCCGCTCTTATTGAAGAAATTACTTACATTCATGATAATGGCTTTTCCACAAAAAATCTGGTCATTAGTGACCGCGCACATGTGATTATGCCGTACCATATGACGCTGGATGTGCTGGAAGAAGACCGCAAAGGTCCTAACAAAATTGGTACTACCCGTAAAGGGATCGGCCCTGCTTATATGGATAAAGCTGCACGTAACGGTATTCGTATTGCTGATTTGCTGGATGCAGAGGAATTCGAAAAGAAGCTGCGCCATCAAACGAAGGAAAAAAATCAAGTGATTGAACAAGTATATGGCGGTGAGCCATTGGATGTAGAAGCAATACTGAAACAGTATCTGGAGTATGCTGAATTTATCCGTCCTTATGTAGGAGATACGTCTGTCGTGTTGAATGATGCGATTGACGCAAATCAAAAGGTACTGTTTGAGGGTGCGCAAGGCGTTATGCTCGATATCGACCAAGGTACGTATCCATACGTTACGTCCTCCAACCCGTCGGCAGGCGGCGTATGTATTGGTTCCGGTGTGGGACCATCCAAGATTCAACAAGTCATCGGTGTAGCTAAGTCGTACACAACTCGTGTAGGTGATGGCCCCTTCCCAACTGAGCTGAACGATGAAGTCGGCGATTATATTCGTGAAACTGGTCATGAGTACGGTACGGTTACAGGTCGTGCTCGTCGTGTTGGCTGGTTTGACAGCGTCGTTGTGCGCCATGCCCGTCGTGTCAGTGGATTAACAGGTCTTTCCCTGAACTCGCTGGACGTATTGACTGGCCTGAAAACGGTGAAAATTTGCACAGGTTACAAGTACCGCGGTGAGGTGATTACGCATTATCCGGCTAGCCTGAAAATGCTGGCGGAGTGCGAAGCGGTATATGAAGAAATGCCAGGTTGGAGCGAAGACATCACTGGCGTGAAAACGCTGGAGGAACTGCCTGAGACTACACGCAATTACGTACAACGCGTGTCTGATCTGACAGGTATCCCAATTGCTATTTTCTCAGTTGGGCGTAATCGTGATCAAACGAACCAGGTGCTTCCGATTTATTTGTAGGACAAGAATGATATAGCTATGGATACATGTTCAAAGAGAGAGGCTGTTAGCAGCCTCTCTCTTTTTTATTCTGTGAAGTGTTAAATGGTATCTTCCCCTTTACATAATCTTATCTTCCTTGTCGATTTGTGATAACAAACCCTCTCTATAATCCAAATAGAAAAGAGATTCGGACGTCTAGACGTCTTGAGAGGGATGAATTATGAACTGGTATCTTCGCTCACTCGGCACACGCAAAATTGTGGAATTCATCGTGCTTGTCATTTTCGTCATTTTTTTCCTGGGGCCTCTGACCAATCTCCTCCTTTTGGCGGTTTCGGGAAAATGGCAGTATCCTGCACCGCTCCCGCAGAGCTTGTCACTGGAATGGTGGAAGTTCGTACTTACCCAGGACGATGTAGTCAGCTCGATTTCCCTATCCTTCCTGATTGCGATCACCGTTACGGTCTGCTCCATTATCGTATGTATTCCTGCTGCTTATGCCTTTGCACGAATTTCTTTCCCGCTCAGTAAGTGGTTTCTTTTCTCATTTCTGCTTACGCATGCTTTTCCGAAAATGGGTTTGTATGTGTCCATTGCCGTACTATTCTACCAATTCGGGTTGATGAACACCTTTGCAGGCATTGTGCTTATCCATATGGTAAACACGCTCATGTATATGACCTGGATTCCTTCCTCTGCCTTCCGCAGCGTACATCGTGCACAGGAGGAGTCAGCGCGGGATGCTGGAGCCGGACCATTTCGAGTGTTTTGGAAAATCACCTTTCCTATGGCGCTGCCCGGCATTGTTGTCGCCTCCATCTTTACCTTTCTTGCTTCACTAGATGAAGCACAGGGGACACTTCTTGTCGGAACGCCGGACTATAAAACAATGCCAGTCATCATGTATTCCATCATTGCTGATTATCCGAGCACAACGGGCGCTGTTTTCTCTGTCATTCTTACCCTGCCAACGATCATTCTGCTATTGGCAGCCAAGCGTTTTGTAAGTGCGGATGTACTGGCAGGCGGATTTCAGGTGAAATAACGTAATTGGTCAAAAGAGGAGTTTGTAAAATCCTGAAAAAGGAGCCTAAGCTAATGCCCATTCAATTATCCATTCAAGAGTTAACCAAGCGCTTCAAGACAGGAGACGGAGTCAAAAGCATTTCACTTGACGTGATGAAGGGAGAGCTTGTGACACTGCTGGGACCTTCCGGCTGTGGTAAAACAACCGTGCTTCGCTCCATTGGCGGCTTTTTGGACCCAGACAGTGGGGACATTCAAATTCAGGGAAAGAGTGTACTCAAGCTGCCGCCCGAAAAGCGTCCGACGGCTATGGTGTTCCAAAGCTATAATTTGTGGCCGCATATGACCGTGTATGACAACCTGGCTTTCGGGTTGAAGATTCGAAAGGTGAAGAAGGCAGAGATTGACCGCCAGGTGAAGGAAGCGCTAGCGCTGGTTCGGCTAGAGAGCGCAGAGCGTAAAACGCCAGGACAGCTCTCGGGCGGTCAGCAGCAGCGGGTAGCACTCGCTCGGGCTCTACTGCTAAAGCCTGATGTATTGCTGCTGGACGAGCCTTTTTCCGCACTTGATGCCAAATTACGCATGGAGATGAGAGAAGAGCTGCGCGATATCCAGACTCAGACAGGGATGACGATGGTGTTCGTCACCCATGATCAGGAGGAGGCGCTGTCCATTTCCGACCGAATCGTCGTTATGAATGCGGGCCGAATTGAGCAACTCTCTTCACCGCAGGAGATTTATGACAAGCCACAGTCACTTTTTGTAGCGGGTTTTATTGGCCGTATCAATTTATTAAAGGGGGTGAGCACAGGTCGCAGTGTCTCTGTGAGCGGAATACCGTTTGCGCAAGAGAATGAATACACAGGTGAATCCATGGTTGGTGTTAGACCAGAGGATATTGTTCTGACGACGGAAGAAAATGGTTCTCTAGCCGGAACGATCAGACAAGTGATGATTCTCGGGCATTATGCGGAAGTTTCGCTGGATAGCGGTACCCATCATCTGAAAATGTTTGTGCCGCGTGAACGAGCGGCCGAGCTGCGCAGTGGAGAGCACATCAGATTCAGCTTCAGTAAAATGGTTACTTTTCCAGCAACACAGTGAAGATTCACGATTAACCTCTATATCGCATCAATGTCCATCACGAACGCATCATCTGGTGATGCTGCGAACTTGTGCAACTATCTAAAGGAGGCAACAACGTGTTTGGGAAAAAGAATATGGGTCTGGTTTTGGCAGGGGTACTTAGTTTATCGTTGTTGGCTGGCTGTGGAAATGGCGGTAATGCCGCCACGGCTACAGGAGAAGCCAAGTCTACAAAAGCGGGAGCCGCTACGGGAACGACTGAAATTTCCTTGTACACTGGAGGGTCTCTGAACGTCAAAGAACTGTGGGAAACGTTAATCAAGGACTTTGAAGCTAAAAATGATCACGTTAAGGTCAAACTGGTGTATTTGCCAGCAGGGACTGGAGGCGCATCTACACTGGATCGTCTGATTGCAGCCAAGAAAAGCGGACAAACCGATACAGATATCGACCTGTACGAAGGCAGTCTGGATGACATCACCAAAGGGGTAGGCGAGAAACTGTGGGAAACGGTGGATGCTGCCAAGGTTCCAAATTTGAAGAATGTGGATGAAACGTATCTCAAGCAAGTCAACAATCAGGCCATTCCATACCGTGCCTCTTCGGTTGTACTTGCCTATAACAGTGCAAAAGTAGCGACACCTCCGAAAACAGCCGACGAGCTGTACACGTGGATTCGTCAGCATCCGGGTAAGTTTGCCTATAATGATCCGTCCACGGGTGGGTCAGGCAGCTCGTTTGTGAACACGGTTATCTATAATTTCCTTCCACCAGAGGCGATGAACAGTGATGATCCGGCAAATATGAAGAAATGGGATCAAGGCTTCTCACTGCTCAAGGAACTGGGTCCTTCAATGTATCAAAAAGGAGTCTATCCTAAGAAAAACCAAGGTACCCTTGATATTTTAGCAAGTGGAGAGGTAGACATGGTTCCAGCATGGTCTGATATGGCGCTCGAACAACTGGCTAAAGGGCTGCTTCCAGACACGGTGAAGCTGACACAGATCGACCCTGCTTTTACAGGTGGCCCCTCTTATCTGATGGTTCCTTCGCTTTCCTTCAAAAAAGAAGCCACTCAGGAATTCTTGAATTATATACTGACACCCGAAGCGCAAACGGTGGTTATTAACAAAATGTACGGCTATCCGGGGATTAAGTGGAATCTGATGCCAACGGAACTGCAAGAGAAATTCAACAGTGTATCTTCTGGATACCGCAGCTTTAACAGCGGAGAGCTTCAGCAGGAAATCTACAAACGCTGGCAAAGTGAAGTAGCAGGCGGTTGATCATGAGTTCATTGTCCAAAAGGGGGATGCTGGGGCTTGCCCTGGTCATCCCGTCTTTTCTCATTTTGCTGGTCGTCGTTATTATTCCGATTCTCTATGCCGTGAAGGAAAGCTTGATTGATCAGTATGGAACGGGCTACGGGCTGGCCAATTATATCCGGCTGTTCACGGAACCTGCCATGCGTAGAAATATCATGTATACGATTAATGTCACGCTAGTCTCGACGGCCCTTACTCTGGTCATCAGCTATGCTTTGGCGATTTATCTGAGATTCGGCAAAGGGGTTGTCGTGAAGTGGATAGGTCGGTTGTATTTTATTCCGATGTTTGTTCCCGGCGTAATTGCAACGTATGCGATCATTACCATGTATGGCAATCACGGTTGGGCTGCACGTCTTTTGCTGCCGCTTGGCATTGAAACGATTCCGAGGATTATTTATGACTACAAAGGGCTGGTGCTGGCTAATTTGTGGTTCAACATTCCGTTCGCAACCATGCTGCTCAGCTCAGCACTTGCCAGCATTCCAAACGCTGTCGTCGAAAGTGCCAGAGATGCTGGAGCCAGCACGATTCAGCTGTTTAGCCGCTTTATTTTACCCCTTTCCTACAAAACGATGTGGGTTGCGGTGACCTTCATTTTTATGGGAATCATGGGCAGCTTTACGGCTCCCTTCCTGATCGGTGCCAACTCGCCACAGGTGCTGGGTGTTGCGATGCAGCAGGTGTTTTCCAGCTATCAGGAGACGCATACGGCCAGCGCAATGGCAGTATTTATGTTTTTACTGTGTTCTTTTATGGGCTACTTTTATATTCGGACCATGGTGAAGGATGCGGATGCCAGCTAGTCCGTCGTTATACACTAAGGAGGTTACAGGGATGAACAGCCAAGCAGAGGTGCAAATTACCGGGTTTAGTGGGCGAGTGTGGGAAAAGGATCTGCTGGATTGCGGTTATCGAATTGCCTTACACAAGGCCGAGGTTGAACTCAGTCCGGGAAACGGATTCCGGTTTACATTTTCCATGCCAGAAGACGGATACGCGGAGCTTGATCTGTTCGCCAGATCAGACAGTGACTGGGCTGCGACAGATCGAGAATCTGCCTTCGTACGCCTCTATCTGAATGAAGCCTATAATCAAGATGTCATTTTGTACTATGGTAGCAGCCAGGGAGTGTACACCCGTTTGTTGGGATATCTAAAAGAAGGCGATTATGAGGTCTATGCCGAATTTCGCGAACTGGAATCGGCTCCGCTTGTATCACGAGCATGGATCGACGGGGTTGAACTGCGCTGCGTGGCTGATTCCTCTCCAAGAGCGCTGATTTATCGCCATACCCCGCTTTTATATGGCCGCAATCTGTCACATCCCTATGAGAATCGCTTTACGGATACACCGCTTGTTTTGTTCTATTCCATAGAAGTGAACGAGGAGAAGACAGTCATTGAATATCAGATGATGTTCAGCCATGAAGATGAGGGAACGCCTGCGCCACTGCTTATGAGCAAATGGGGAAGAACCACCGATATCGAATGGATGTACCGCGTCGAGCTGGATGGAGATGGCAATGTTCTGGAAGCTGTTTTCCAGGGGGCACATCATATTACGACTGCGTTTAATGGCAATTATGATCTGGGTGGGCATCCTGTTCTCCAATCCGCAACAACCAACGGAAACTTTAAGGATGATATTACATCGGACTATCGTTTTATGCTGTCGCCTGCTTTCCAGTGGAAACCAGAGGAAGAGCCGCGTGAGGCGGTCATGAGCCGTTTTCCTTTTGCCTATCAGGTCACTGGGTGGGAAATGGAACGTCAGCAGGAGCTGGAAATGCCATCACAGGCGTCTTCCATTACACTTGCACACCAGCGTAGCTATGTGTTTATCCAGACTTCAAAACGCCCCTTGCGGGATTCAGGCAGCGAATCGTCTCCAGGGTTCAAGCCGGGCTTCAATCGGCGCGAGGAGGATGCCTGTGTCGATGTCCAGCTTCGTCTTCACGGCTCGGAGCAGTGGTATTCATCGTGCCACCATGATCTGAGACTCGGGGAATTTAGGGCCGCTTATGAGGGGGCAGAGTCACACTTTTCTACCACGGTCAAGCTATCTGGAGAGGCTGTGCTTGAGGATATAGCTGAAATCAGAGCCGTATTGCTGGAAGGCGGTGCGGACAGTATGGAAGTGGCTGGACTATGTGCTTTTACGTTAAACGAGGATAATCTCCCGCAGTTTCCGGGTATTCGTACAGACCGGGTAATTGAGCTGACGCGGCTTCAACCCGTAGGTGTTTTATGGGCGGCAGACAAAGACATGTCGGGTGATGAAGAACATACTGTGAATGATGTGGTAAAGCATGTTGTGGATGAACCGTCTAGCCAGGATGGGGAGTCATGAGCAGACTACTGTATGTGGAAGGAACGGTCGACAGAACCTGCACCCAGAGCCATATTACGTACTCTTTTCATATTCCACAGCCGACTGAAACGATCCGTATTCACTTCTCTTACACGCCCAAGTTATTGGAAGATCAAGAGCAAGCACGAGAAATCATTGAAGAAAGCATGAGCAAATACGGATACGACGAGCCGGGGCATTCATCCGATCTATGGAAGAAGTATATACCGCTGCAAAATTTATTAACGCTGTCTGTCGATGATCCTCTCCGTCACCGGGGAAATGCACACCGTCCCGAGATGCAGCAGGAGCATTGGCTCGGTTCGTCTGCGGCTTCGCCGGGATTCCTTGCAGGAGATAATCTGGCGGGCATGTGGCGGATTACGGTCAGTCTGCATGCCGTTGTGACCGAGACGCTTGCCTACCAAATTCATGTATTGGGGGAGGAAGCAGCATATGCTTAAATGGATTCCAGCTGAGCTTCACACCCATACGCTTCACAGCGACGGCAAACAAACGCTGGAGGAGCTTGTTCAAAGCGCAGTGGATCTGGGACTTGAATGCATCGCTATGACGGATCACAACACGCAATCGGCACTTGCGGATCAGGAACGGGTTCAACGGCAGTTCGGTCTCCCGATCATTTCAGGGATGGAGTGGACGACCTTTTACGGGCATATGCTGACGCTTGGGGTTGACCGCTTTATCGACTGGCGTGTACTGGGGCCAGATGACATTCATGAGGGGATTCGGCAGGTGCATGAGCAGGGAGGCATTGCAGGGATTGCCCATCCGTTTAGGATCGGAAGTCCGATTTGTACGGGGTGCTTTTGGGAATACACGATTCAGGATTGGCATGAGGTGGATTATATAGAGGTCTGGTCAACGCTTATACCATCTATTAAGCGGGATAGCCAGCGGGCGTTTGCCATGTGGACCGATTTGTTGAATCAGGGGTATCGTATCACTGCGGTAAGCGGTCGGGACTGGCATGTATCTACACCGAATGATGCGCTTCCGGCTGTTACGTATCTGGGGGTTCATGATGAAGCAGAAGAGCGAGAAGGCTTAGCAGACAGGGCAGTTGAGGCGATTCGCCACGGTTCAGTGTCAGTTACGATGGGACCGTTACTGACGATGTGGGCACAGATTAAGGGCAGAGAACATCGTTATCACATCGGCGAATGTCTAGAGCTGACTGTAGAGGATTCACTATCTGTGACGGTCCAATTGGATGTGGCAACAAGAGCAACCCATTACAACCTCGAGCCTCAGAATCTTCGTCTTCTACTGACAAGTAGTCATGGAATATGCTCCGAGATTCAGATCCCTGCTCAAACAGGAGAATATACGCTGTCATTGCAAGACCCTCTAGGAAAGGGCTGGATACGAGCCGAGCTTTACGGCTGCATGGAAGACTGCGTGATGATGATTGCTTTTACGAATCCGATTTATATGGATTAACACAATAGAAAGGCTGGGCTTCGGACGGTGTCAACCAAACAAGAGAACATCAAGCAGCGTATAGAAGAATATATGAAGGTTAATCAAATGGGTCCGGGGGATCGGCTGCCGTCGGAAACTGCACTTTCCCAATCGTTTCGTGTCTCGCGTACGACGCTACGGGGAGCTATTCGTCAACTGGAATCGGAAGGTAAGCTACTAGTAAAACACGGGAGTGGTACGTTTGCTACTTGTCCGCTGCCGAGTATTCCAAGCTCGCTGGACCGCCTGTACAGCATCGGTGACATGATTCGTTCGGCAGGGCTACGGGAAGACGAGCAGCTGGAATCCATTCAGAGAATTTCGGTTTGTCCTCCTGATATTGCCGAACAGATGAAATTTTCCGAGAATGAGCCCATGATTGCTCTAGAGCGTACACGCACTGCCAACGGAGAGGCTGTAGCCCACTCTATAAACTGGATGCCTGAGAAGTTAGCTAGTCCCATTTTGGAAGGTGACTCTTTTTCAGGCTCGCTTTTTCAGAGTCTTGAGTTCAAGGCGGGGGTACGAATCGTCGGAGCGTATTCCGAGCTTACCGTTCCCAACTATGACGACGCACATATGGCACGTCTGTTGAAGCATCCGCAGGCTACGGTATTACTATTGAAGCAGCTTCACTATGATGAAATGAACAGGCAGGTGCTGTATTCTCTGGATTATGTCCGCAGTGACATTTTCCGTTTCTGGGTGCGTCGTACGCGCTGATTCAATCAGAATGTGGCATCTTCTATTGAATTGTGCTAGTTTTACATATTCCATGGGTTAAAAATCGTCATATCTCGTCAATACTGATCTATATGCACTTCATGATGATACACACATGGCAGGATGCGTATAAGGAGGTAACGGGATATGAGGTGGCTTGGATGGCTGCTAAAAAAAGGAATGACGGTCGTGTTGGTTAGCGCACTAACGCTGGCAGTGACAGGTGTAGTCGTTAATGCTTATGTTCAATCGCTGCTGCGGCAGTTTAACATTCAGCTTGATCATCAGCCTATATGGGGATTGGGTTGGCTAAAAGGCAGTGCGGGTACTGACCAAAGCACAGACGCAGGGAAGAACAAGACGACAGGAAGTGACTCGGGAAGTGTAAAACCGCCTGATGATGCGTTGCCTGTCATGGGACAGGGCTTAGAAGAAAGCGGAAATGAGGCTGGTGGCGCAGCCAATGGCAAGGTATCTCAGGAGGGAGCCACGTCGGCCGGAGCATCTGGCAACGAGTCACGGAAACAAGCAGAAGGTACAGCTACACCTGAAACGAGTATTGAAGGCCATGATTTGGTTATTACGCCCGACCATTTGACGGAAAAGAAGAACAATTTACCGGCGGCACAGAAGCAGGAGATTTTTGCGATTCTGATGAATAAGCTGCCGCCGGAGGAGATGCAGAAAATATCAGCCGCGATGGAAGGCGGTCTCACTGAGCAGGAGCTTCAGGATATTCAGCAGGTGCTTGCGAAGTATTTGACCAAAGAGGAATATAACAAGTTGATGGATTTGCTTAAATGAGTATTTTGCAAAAATCCAATAAGTGACTTCCAATGAACAACATATGGATCGAAATGGGTTAGTTCGTCTAGATGAATTCATGGGCAATGCTTATGCTCAAAATAGGACTGTAGAATCCGCGCATGGCGCGGATTTTTTTGCGTGCCAGGAAGGAATTGGGGTGTAGTTGAATTCTTTGTAAAGGCTATGTTAAAGTAAACAGTGTTGTGAAAAGGTTAAATTTTTGAAACCTTTTACGCAACTATGCAAGGGTAGATAGCGACTAATATCATAGATACTTGTGAATACAGGCTAGATTCATAGTGTGAAAGACCAATAACGAACGCATTTATATAGAGATAAGATATGCTGAAAAGGAGAGAGTCATGAAGGTTTTGAGGGAGCAGGATTCACCAGACAGCAGGAATGCAGATTCAAACGTTGCAGACAAGCCTGCTGTGGAAGCGAGGAAAATAGCAAAGTGGTGGGGCGGTCGGAGAAAATGGCTGAGCTGGACGGCAGGCGGTGTGGTGATTGCAGGCAGTCTTATTTTTGCGAGTAATCAGTATGTCGGGGCTAACACAGTTCCTTATTATAAAGTGTATGTAAAAGGCGTCGAGGTCGGAAATATCTTGAATGAGCAACAACTTAAACAGCTGTACGCAACGAAGAGCAAACAGTATAAGGACAAGTATCCCGGCGTAGATATGGTGCTCAATACGAGCGCAGTAACGACAGACATTGAGAAGGCATATAAAGCGGATATCGACAGCGCAGCCACGCTGAAGAAGCTAGATGGTATGCTGACAGCGTATGCCAAAGGGGTAGAAGTGAAGGTCAACGGTCAGACGGTTGGCATTGTAAAGGACAAAGCGACTGCACAGGCGGCTTTAAAGCAAGTACAGAAGAAGTACACACCTGTGGGTGAGGGTACATCTACAGGCATCAAGGGGCTGGTTCGCAAAACATCCGTGGGCAGCAGCCATGCGAGTGCTAGTACTAAAACCCCTAAAGCATGGCTGGAGTCTGCCAGTATCCGTGAGAAAATCGCGTACGAGCCTGTGAAAGCAGACCCGAACAAGGTACTGACGGAGGCTGAAGCAGTCAAAGTGTTGACGGAGGGGCGTGAGGCTCCTATCACGTATACAGTGCAAGAAGGCGATTCTTTGTCGTCGATTGCAACTAAATTTAATATGACCGCTTGGGAGATTAAGCAGAACAATCCCGGCTCGCGTGAGCTGTATTTGCAAATTGGGGACGAATTGAAGCTTACTGCGCCGAAGGCTCCGGTTACGGTGCGAACAGTAGAGAAGGTCGTCGAACAGATTGCCATCGAGCCTGAGGTTGAGATTCGCCAGAGCGATGAACTGAAGGCAGGAGTTACCAAAGTGGTCAGACCGGGACAAGCGGGTCTTAAAGAGATGGACTATCGTTTGACCAAGGAGAACGGTGAGGTTGTGCAAGAGGAATGGCTCGGTCAAAAGGTGCTGCAGCCGTCTGTTACTGAGGTGGTTCTTAGAGGAACGAAGGTCGTGGGAGAAGGCTCAGGACAGTTCGCTTGGCCGGTGTCCGGCGCATCGATGTCGAGTAGCTTTGGCGCACGTTGGGGACGTATGCATGAGGGCGTGGACTTGGTCGGTAGTGCTGATATTCACGCATCAGATGAAGGCGTGGTATCATTTGCAGGTCAGCAGAATGGATACGGCAATGTCATTATGATTGATCATGGCAACGGCTACCAAACCGTGTACGGGCATTTGAGTAGCATTGGCGTTCATGTAGGACAGGTGGTTCAGCAAGGCGAGTCGATCGGGGTCATGGGGAGCACAGGGCGCTCGACCGGAACGCATCTGCATTTTGAAATTCGTAAAGATAATACGCCACGCAATCCAATGACGTATTTAAGATAGGTTAGATGTTTATAGCGAGAGTTACATGATTTATGAGGATCAAGGGGAAAGGCCATGTTTTTCTGCATGCTTAACAGTAGGTGCAGACATGGTTTTTTTCTGCGTAAAGAAAAGCGTCTGGAGAAGTAATGGAATGGCGCACGGGTGTGATAGAATAGAATAAACATCTTATAGGTACTGACAAACGAAAGTTAATTATAGATTATGATCCGTGAAAAGAGGTGAACGCTGTATGCAGGGAACGATTCTGGTAGTGGATGATGAACAGCCCATCGCTGATATTTTGAAATTTAATTTGGAAAAAGAGGGCTACCAGGTGATTTGCGCCTTCGATGGAATCAGCGCGGTGGATATTGCGGTCAAGCAACAGCCTGACCTGATTCTGCTGGATCTGATGCTGCCGGGCATGGATGGCATGGACGTATGCCGCGAGGTGCGCGGGCATCAGCTCCAGACGCCGATTATTATGCTGACCGCCAAGGACGGCGAAATCGACAAAGTGCTGGGGCTGGAGCTGGGTGCGGACGATTATGTGACAAAGCCGTTCAGCACACGGGAATTGCTGGCACGGGTGAAGGCACAGATGCGCAGACAGCAACGCGGCGGGGCAGGCGCGTCGGAAAGCCGATCGCAGGAGGAGAAGCAGGGGCTGCGCGTGGGCGACCTCTTTTTTGATACGGATATGTATACAGCTTACAAAAACGGAACACCGCTTGACCTGACGCACCGCGAATATGAGCTATTGCATTATATGGCGAAGAATGCCGGAAAGGTCATGACGCGGGAGCATTTGCTTCAGGCGGTATGGGGCTTCGAATACTACGGGGATGTGCGGACAGTAGATGTGACCATTCGGAGGTTGCGCGAGAAGATTGAGGAGAACCCGAGCAAGCCAGAGACCATCCTGACGCGCCGTGGTCTTGGATATATCGTGAGCGGGGGCAAAGGTGGCCTGCGGGCATGAGATGGCTGTCTTTCTTTCGTACCATTCATGCAAAGCTGATTATTATCTATGTGCTGCTTATTTTAGTGGCGATGCAGCTAATCGGAGTCTATTTTGTCAGCTCGATGAAGAACTCTCTCACGAGTAATTTTACGCAGGATTTGCAAGCACGGGCGGAGATGCTGTCCGTGCTGGCGGAGCAGGATCTGAGTGGCAGTGACGGCAAGATGGAAGAAGACAGCGTGGAAAGCCTGCGCGCACGCGTGAATAATTTATTTGATTTTAGCGGCGCGGAAATTCAGGTGCTGGATGCCAGCGGGAAAGTGTTGATTACTTCCCAAGGTTCACACGCTGATTATGTCGGACGCAAAAATACGCAGACAGTGGTCAGTCGCGCACTCCAAGGTATCCGTGATAACGAGGAATACATGGTGGACGAGGATAATGTCCGCAAGAAGGTCGTCGCCAAGCCCGTCATCAGCCAAGGCAAGATTGTCGGCGCGGTGTACATCGCCGCTTCGATGACCGAATTGTACGACACGATGAAACGCATTAACAATGTGTTTCTCTCAGGTATGCTCATTGCGCTGGCGCTAACGGCTGTGCTGGGCGTGGTATTGGCCCACACGATTACGCACCCGATCAAGGTGATGACACGTCATGCAACGGAGGTTGCCGAGGGCAAATTCGACCAGCAGATGCCTGTATTTGGTGAGGATGAGATCGGCAGGCTCAGCGTGGCCTTTAACTATATGACAGGCCGTCTGCGTGAGGCACTATCTCAAAATGAAGAGGAGAAGGAGAAGCTCTCCTCCATCTTGACCAACATGAGCGACGGTGTGGTCGCTACTGATGACAATGGCCGGGTCATTCTGGTCAATCGTCGGGCCAGCGCCATGCTGGGCGTGAACGAAAACGAAATGACCGGCAGGCATATCGCGGTACTGCTGGGGATCGACCCGGAGGAAACCGAGGCCCTGTATAGCGGCTCTTCGGCCTCCACGCTCTTGCAGCTGGAGCCAGCCGGTCAGGATGAACCCATCGTTATCCGTGTGACATTCACGCCGATTCATCGGCGGGAATTTGGCATTACGGGAACGATTGCCGTACTCCAAGACGTGACGGAGCAGGAGGAGATGGAGACGACACGGCGGGAATTCGTAGCGAATGTATCACATGAGCTGCGCACTCCGTTGACGACCATCCGCAGCTATGCTGAGGCGCTGGATGACGGCGCGATGGCTGAACCGCAGCTCGCGGAGCGTTTTGTAGGCGTGATCCGCAACGAGACAGAGCGTATGATCCGGTTGGTTACGGATTTGCTGCATCTGTCACGGCTTGATTCCAATGAGGCGCCTTTGCGGATGCAGCCTGCGGATGTGATGGAGATGCTGGACGAGGTCGCAGATCGGTTTTCTTTTCAAATGAAGCAAAAGCACATTCGCTCAGGGATGTTCGTAGAGCAGGGAATCGGTAAAGTCGTGATCGATCGGGACCAAATTGAGCAGGTGCTGGACAACCTGATGTCCAATGCGTTGAAATATACGCCAGATGGCGGGAGTATTCGGATTGAAGCTCGCCGCAACAGTGAGGGAATGCTGTCCATTTCGGTACAGGACACCGGGATTGGTATCCCCAAAAAAGATCTGGACCGGATTTTTGAACGGTTTTATCGTGTAGACAAGGCGAGATCGCGCAATATGGGCGGCACGGGACTGGGACTGTCGATTGCCCGGGAAATTGTAAAGGCGCATGGGGGCCAGATTTTTCTGGAGTCGGAATACGGTCAGGGAACCTGCACGACCTTTACGCTACCCATGTCGAGTGAAGGGAGGGAAGCACAGTGAAGGAACGTTTGAAGTCCTGGACGCTTATTTTGCTGGTTGCTTCCAGCCTGGTACAGACCTATTTTTTGATTTACCGCCTTCCGGGCAGTGATTCTGTACTCACTTCAGAAACGAACTATGTCAAAACCGAGAGCATGGGACAGGAGAAAAAGATTGAGAACCTCGTGTTTCCTGATAAAATGCTCATTCACCAAGGTGAGAAGAAGCATACCGTTTTTTATCCGGGTGTTACTTTTTACGATTTAATTTATACACGGCTGGAAAGCCGAAGCTTTAACAACTTCCAACGTCGAAGTATCCAATCGGCGGACTGGGCGCAGATTCGCAGCGAAAATGAAGGCATTGAATTATCTTTTTCAGGCGGGGTTCCGGTTTCATTACTGGAGCGGGTCATGCGTCTGACGCCGGATTCGGTGTTTCAGGGAGAGACGATTAACCGCATTTGGATTTATATAGACGAAAAGAATGCCAAGCCGCATGCGCTCTTTTTCAGTGCTAGAGGCGATGTGGTGTATGAGGCGAACCAGTTCGACATGACGGTAGAGGACATTCGGCAGCATGTGAATTTCGGTAAAAATGCCCCGTTGTACGAGCTGGTGGATAATCAGTACTACATTCCCGTGAATGACCTGGAAACTGTGCAGCCTGTGGTGTATGCCGGATTGTTTACGACGGAGCAAATGCAGCGGAATTTGTTCTTCGATCCGGGGATTACGCGCAATATTCAGGAGAAGGATGGATCCCAAATTTATACAGACAGCAAGCGTAGTCTGCAAATCAAGCAGGAGCAACGTTGGATGAGCTATACCGATCCCAGTGCGCCGGGGGCGAGTGGAAGCAGTCCGATTAGAGACGTGCTGGCCGCAGTTGATTTTGTGAATCAGCATGGTGGTTGGGATGCTTCGTATCAGCTGAAATTGAAGAGCAGTGATGAAAATCGTACAACTGTGATGTTTCAGCAGTATTATGGTGCTTATCCAGTGCTGGACACACCATCGTTCCGCTTTGGTACGATTTCGCTGCAAATCCAGCAGGAAACGGCATCTGTCTATGAACGTTCGTTGCTGTATCTCAAGGGAGGAGAACAATCCTCGAAGAAGGTTATGCTGCCGGGCGGCGAGTCCTTGAAGATGCAACTGGAGACTGTAGGCAAAGGGAAGACGATTCGAGATCTGACGCCCGTATATCAACCGGAGCTGACCAATGATGGATTGAAGCTTGCTCCTGAGTGGCGCGTTACGCTCAGTGACGGTTCTGTTGCAGAAATTCATGCGGTTCCTGTAACGACAGCATCCAACACAACACAAACGAAGCCAGACTGGGAGACAAAGAAATGACAGGAAGGGGGAACGGGAATGGATTGGAGCCGCGCCAAGAACGTATTGATATGTACATTTTTGCTGCTCAATGTGGTATTGGGTTACCAATTGTGGCATGATGCGCAGGAAACGGCAGGCCCGAATCTGGATTTTACTTCATTGGATGAAAATACGCAGCGCTTAATGGAAGAGAAAAGCATTCAGGTGCTGGCTCCGATTCCCGGTGATACCCCGCAGCTGCCTAAACTTTCTTACACATACGTTCATAGTGGAGAAAAGGATGATCGTGTACAGCTGGTGAAGCCGGTGGATAGCAAACTGGTATTCACCCATGATGCGCTAGTGGAGGCATTAGAGCCACAAATCAAGGATATCGATAACTTTCAGTATGATCCGCTGGATGTTCAGGAGGAGTTGGCATCCGGACAAGCAGATGCTTTTGTGCTTCATCCACTGGTTCAGGGCAAGTGGCCGCTATTTAATGTGAAGCTGGCTCTGTTTTACAGCAATCAGAAGATTACAGGGTATCGCAAAATTAAGGTCGATCTCCAGCCTTCCGATGAGGCAAAGAAAATGCTGCCTGCGTCCAAAGCACTGGCAAGGCTGATCGATGGCTATTTGCCGCGTGATACGATTGTGAAGGATATCCGACTCGGTTATTACGGACAGACCTTTAACTCCGATAGTCAGGTGGCTGCCCCCGTGTGGCGGTTTATGCTGGACAACGGGAAAGGTGTGTATTACGTGCAGATGAACGGAGATGTCATTAGTCCAAAGACAGAACATACAGAAGGGTCTTGAACAGATATGGGGATTTCATTTACCGTGCTGTCGAGCGGTTCGACCGGCAACGCTACCGTTGTGCGGAACGAAGACACGACATTGCTCATCGATGCAGGTCTCAGTGCGAAGCGTATTGACGAATTGCTGAAAGAACGCGATCTGAGCGGAGAAGAGTTGGATGGTATTTTGGTCACGCATGAGCATTCCGATCATGTTAAAGGACTAGGCGCCATGGCGCGTAAATATAATTTACCTATATATGCTAACGAGAAGACGTGGTTTGCCATCAGCAATGCTGTTGGACAAATTGCAGATGATAACCGCAGAATATTGGAGACAGGCGCAACGCGGGAATTTGAGTCATTACGCGTAGAGTCTTTTGGCATATCCCATGATGCGGCTGAGCCTGTAGGGTATAGCTTTTATGATGGGGCAGAGAAGCTCAGTGTAGCGACCGATCTTGGCTATGTCAGTGACAAAGTGAAACAGGCGATATCAGACGCGGATGTATTGGTGCTGGAGTCTAATCATGATGTGGAAATGCTGCGTATGGGTCGCTATCCGTGGAACATCAAGCGCCGTATTCTCAGTGATATCGGTCATTTATCCAATGAGATGGCGGGCGCGATTCTTAGCGAGCTGCTGACGGGCCGTACGAAGCGAACGTATTTGGCACATTTGAGCCGCGACCACAATATGATGGAACTTGCGAAGCTGACTGTACGTGGGGCGATGGAAGACCGCGGCTGTTTTTACAAGGACAGTGAATTTCGATTGTGCGATACGTACTATGATCGTCCTACACCTTGGGATAAGGTAAGTGAGCCATAAAGCTGTCCAGCTCGGCGGCTTTGCGTTCTACCTCTTCACGGGTCACCACGCCTTTGTCCACCAGTAGTTCAATCAATGTACTTAGCGCCAGTGTATTGCGGTAATGCTCGTCTTTCAAATCCGCAAGCTTGGCAGCCATGCGAACTTCATCCATAGCCGAACGATGTGAATTCATCATATATTCCTCCTGTAAAAATATTTTAGAAATGGCGTGCAATGAGCTTGGTTCTGCCTGTGGTTTTGCTGGGTGCTGTGATACAATAAAGCTAACAACGGAAAGCTTTCTGAAGGAAGGCTCTCATCGAAAGTATAGGCAGCTTTAAGCGGACGGGAACAGGCCAGAACGTCTCTATGAGACGATCATTTTGTAATAGAATAGAAGACTTGTTACTATTGTAGTCCATTGGTTTGGAAATCATTCCTCTTTTTTCCTCTATTCGGGGTCAGATTCGGCGTGTATGCTAATTTATGAGATTCGGTTGCTTAGGAAGGCACCATTTGTGGTGATTAATAAGTAGGCCGGAACGCTTGGTTGCTGGATTCCGATGATAAGGGATATTCAATCCATTTGAGATGTTCAACGGAGCAGGTTCTCTGTAGCATAGGTTGGCGCAAGCCCGAATAGCCCTAATTTTTTAGTGAGTGTCGGTGCATGACAACGAAGGGGAGAGGATTAGCATGGGCTTGTTTGAGGACGATTTTTATTCAACAAAGGTATCCACACGTGCGGCTAAAAAAATGGCATTTAAGGCGCGCCGTGGAGGACGTGGACGTTGGCCACACAGGAAGCGTGGAGTAAGTCCGGTGCAAGCTGCTGTCATTAGCGGTGCAGTCAGTGCAGTGGTTGCTGTGCTTCTGTTCAGCTTTATTACAGGCCTGCCCTCCACTACGGCGATAACGGGAGCCAGTCACTATCCCTTGCGGCAAGCAGCGGGTGATCCGTATGACCGGATTGTACAGGCGGCAGCCAAGGTGCGCCCAGCCGTCGTCAGCATCGTGAATCTGAAAGAGGAAGATGGTAAAAGCACGGAACAATCCGCGCTTGGATCGGGTGTCATTTTCCGAGTGAGTTCGGGCAAAGCCTTCATTATGACGAATAACCATGTGGTCGAAGGATCGGATGATCTGGATATTGTAACGGTAGACGGTGTCAGAAAAGAGGCAAAGCTGATCGGCAAGGATCGCATTAGTGATATCGCTGTACTCGCAGTTGACGATAAAGGCATTAGCACGGTAGCGGATATCGGCGACTCCAGCAAACTTCGTCTGGGTGAGACGGTCATTGCTATTGGCAATCCGCTCGGCCTGGGAGACACGCTTACCTCCGGTATTGTGAGTTATACGAATCGCATCATTCCGATTTCCATTAACCAGGATGGCGTGTATGACTGGGAGCAGCATGTCATCCAGACTGATGCGGCGATTAATGAGGGAAACAGTGGCGGCGCGCTGGTCGATCTCGACGGACGTGTGATTGGCATCAACACAATGAAAATCGCTGATACAGGTGTTGAGGGACTTGGCTTCGCCATTCCCGCCAATGAGGTGATGAAGACGGTGAATGAACTGGTTGAGGACGGCAAAATCACCCGCCCTTATCTAGGGGTATACACGGTCGATCTCAATAATGAATATGCACCGCTGGATGAAACTCAGCGCAAGGAGCTCAAGTTGCCGGACAGCGTGAAGAATGGGGCAGTCGTTCTGGAAGCCCACGGTCCTGCCAAGGAGGCTGGCTTGAAGCTGAACGATGTCATTACAGCGTTTGATAGCGAACCGATTAACTCAACGCTTGATTTACGTCGCTACTTGTACGATACCAAGAAGATTGGCGATGAGCTGAAAGTTACTTATTACCGGGCTGGCAAGGAAGAATCGGTGATGTTAAAATTAACAGATAAGCCGGAAGGCTAAGGTAACTTATAGGCTTAACTATAAAAAGGCGTTCACCGGCTTAGTTCCGGGAACGCCTTTTTCGATCTTCTGCTGCGCCTTAGATTAAGATGTCGTTCCCGTCACACGGGTTCCGCTCTTGGTGATTTTGTATGTCACCACATCGCCACTCCAAAAATGGAACTTCAGCGTGACGTCACCATCTTTTACACTATTAAAAAATTCAGGAAGTAGCTTGATGCCATTGGCATCATAGGCAGGGGCAAAGGTATTGCCAAATTCTTTATAAGGTGTCCAATCCTGTGGACCCGCATTGCCACCATTCGTATAAACAGCTTCCATCGTGGCAAGCTGGCTACCACGGAAGTCCGTTGGAATGGTAAAGGCTTGTGTAGTCCCTTCGACAGGACTTAATTTTGGAGTATCATACACGACTACTTTGAAATTCCAGTCTGCTCCCTTATTAAATTTGGCGGTAATGACGGCATTCTCGCCATATTTACCGGAAGTAGTCAGGCTGGTAAGCAGGCTGGCCTTGAAGGTTAATGTGTCTCCGTTCAGCGTGTAGTCGGTGCCTTGCTTTAGTTGCTTGCTGCCCACACTGAGTGTTTTCAGCTGATTGCCGTTCAGGTTTAAGGTGACCTTGGTGTCCTGAGCTGAGGTGCCTTTCTTCAAGTGAATGAGGTCACGGTCTGCATTGGAGGAACGCCCTTTTAGGCTGGCTCGGATGACGTTAAAGAGTTCGGGATCAGACCATTTGTACGTTGTGCGGTTAAAATGCTGGCCGTTATCCCAGAGTATGCCTGTTATTTTCTTCTCCTTCATGTAGTAGGTCAGGAACTCGAAGAATTTTAGCTTTTCGCCCTGTTCAATAACGCCTGTATGTTTATCGAAGCCGAGTAGACCGAATTCACCTACAATAACCGGAATACCTTTGGCTACAAAGGTGTTATAGACGTTATCAAAGGTTTGGATGATATCGTTTTTAGTATCTTTATCAAAAGTAGTATGGCCCGCAATATTTACACTGAAGGGCCAATAACCATAATAGTGGACGGTGGCAATCAGATTGGGATCGTTCAGCTTGGTTATCGTGTTATACAGCTCGTTGATTTTGGCCTGAGCAGGTGCGGTGTCCAAGCCAGGCAGAACAAGAGGACGAGTGGCATTTTTACCGCCAGAGGCGCGGACAATTTTGTGGAAGGATACATTCAGTTCTTGGAGCATCTGATTCATTTTCGCTTCATCCGTAGTCCCTCCTTCGGAGAAACGGGGTTCGTTAATACTTTCGAACATCAGCTTGTTAGGCTGGTCTTTAAAGCGCGGGGCAATTTGTTTCCATAGTGCGTTATAGCGAGCCAGCACCTCATCATGTTTGGGCTCCATACTGCTTACCCACGTCCATGAATCATGATGGACATTGATCATGACGTACAGATTGGCATCTAGTGCCCAGCGAACAACCTCTTCCACACGGTTCATGTAGGCAGACTCAACGGTATAGTTCGGTGCTGCTCCAATGTGTTTATCCCAGGTGACCGGGATGCGTATGCTTTTGTACCCTTGGGCAGCAATTTGCTGAATCAACGCCTGAGTAATACGCGGATTGCCCCAGGCTGTCTCATCCGCCCCGACAGCATCCAGAGAATTTCCTAAATTCCATCCAGGCTGCATGGCTTCTACATACGATTGCATGCTGCTCGCAGCCGCAGTTTGCGGTGCTTGTCCGTCAGATTCGGCAGCAGCGGCGACGGATGCGAACGTAGATAACAATAGAGTGATGGCAAGCGTCAACGACAGCAATGAAACGGGTCTTCGTTTTAACATAACAGGCCCCTTTACAAAGTTATTTTTGAAAGCGCTTTCTAATAAAACACTACCATACTATTTGAATATGGAATACCTGTATAATTCATGTAAAAATCATGTGTTTATTAGATATTTTAAATTTGTAAGCGTAATTATTGAAAAAATACAGAAATGAGTGTAGAATCTATGACCCTACAACATCCTCTAATACAAAAGAAAGAAGGAGATGAATATGAATAAGTGGGACACGGAAGAGGCCATTCGACGCTGGGATATGCATGCAGAAAACTTTACGGCCAAATACACTGAGGAAGGGGATCGGTCTCGCGAAGTCCTGCTGAATCCGGCATTGCAAGCCTGTATGGGGCCCCTTGAGGGCAAAAAAGTGCTGGATGCCGGCTGTGGCGAAGGTTATCTAGGCCGGAAAATGGCCAAGGCGGGTGCTTTGGTAGAGGCTGTCGATTACTCGACAGAGATGCTGAGGCTAGCCAAAGAGCGAACGCCGTCAACGTTGGGAATTACATATCACCATGGCAATCTGGAGAAGCTGGAGATGTTCGGGGACCAGAGCTTTGATCTGATCGTGTCCAATATGGTCATACAGGACTTGGCTCATTATGAGCAGGCGATTGTCGAAATGCGGCGGTTATTAGTTTCAGGAGGCCGCTTTATTTTTTCTATTCTGCATCCGTGCTTTCTGACGCCGCAGAGTGGATGGGTGAAGGACGAGACAGGGAAAAAGCTGTATTGGAAAGTGGATCAATATTTCAACGAAGGCCCCCTGGAGCAAGCGATTCCTTATGATCAGGAGGAAAAGCTTTTGTATTTTCACCGTACGCTGGGCAGCTATGTACAGACCATTGTTGAGGCGGGTTTGTTGTTGGATGGGATGATCGAACCGAAGCCGTCTGCTGACATGCTGGAGAAATATCCCCATTTCCGTGAAGACCTGAACGTCAGTAATTTCCTCATTTTTAAGACCAAACGTCAGGGATAGTGGGCAAGCCCTTTCCTTTCCGCGTCAAGTGTGGTAGAACAAAAGAAGGCAGTTTTGACACACTTACAACAGGAAGAGCTTCAAACGGAAAGGGATGCAACTGGAATGTACGTGGTATGTAAAGAGCATGTGGAACTGGCAATTGATATGTTCGTCGATGAATACGAGGATGCACCGGATGTCGTCGATCTCAAGGAAACGAAATTTTCGGATTGGGACCCTCCAGTGAAGTGCAAGGAATGTGAGAAGAAAGCAGAGTTTTTGGTCGTCTAAAAAAACAAGCACGGGCGTTTCGGGCAGAAACGTCCTTTTTGTATATCAGGATTTATTACATACATAGAGCTATATTTATTCCCATCACTACTGAGACAGGAGTGAACGATGGATGGACCCTTTGCTGCATTCACTGTTTCGTCCGCTTCAAGTCAATGGAAGTGATCTCTCCACGTATTATATCGAACAAAAGCCGTCTGCTGCACTGAAAGCTTACGTGGCCTGTTATTGGGAGTCCGGTCCAGCTAATAGGGAAGTAGAGGGGAATCTAGCAGCTTCGTGTGAAGGCACCGTTTTGTTAAGCTTGCCGCAGGAAGAAACCATGGAGCGGGTATTACCTGACGGCTGTACGGATATTCTATTAGAATACGATCCGGTGAATAAGCGTCAGGAACTCTCGTACTGTGGGACATTTACGCAACCGTTTGTATCTACCAGACAAGCAGAGTCCGATACACGCATTTTTGCGGTGCGATTTTTTCCCGGTGGTGCACATTATTTTCACGGTATGCCGACTCACTTGTTTACAGGCGGTAATTATCGCTTGGAAGATCTCTGGCCCGAAAGCATCGCCGTCATAGGTGAGCGCATTATGGAAGCGCAGAATTTCAATGAACGGGTGCGCATAATGGATGAGTATCTTAACCAGCTTCTGCTGCGCCAACGTACGAACGATTGTGACCTGATGAAAAACCTGTTACATCGCATCTTCATGAGCGGTGGGAGTGTGGGGGTGAAGGAGCTTGCGGAGCGTGAGGCGATCAGTGAAAGACAGCTTAACCGCAAATTCGGGCAATGGATTGGGATCAGCCCGAAAAAGTTCAGTGAAGTCGTCCGCTTCCAGAGCGTTCTGCACAGTATCCAAAGCGGCGGGGGTCTGGATTGGACAGAGCTGGCATTGAAGCACAGCTTTTTCGACCAGGCGCATCTGGTCCGCGATTTTCGCAGGTTTTATGGCGATTCCCCGCTTACTGCGGCTAAGGATTTACGGAAGTTGTCCGATTTTTACAATACACGCCCAGAGGCTTCAGCTATACTCAAAATATGAATAAGAATGGCAAAGGAGAGATGAGAATATGAGTGGAACGCTGCAAGTTCGTGATCATCTGCTAAATGAGCTGGAGACGGGAGTACGGACGGGGGAAGCCTTGATCCGTAAAATACGCCCAGAGGATTGGAGCTTTCGCCCACAGGACAATTTCCGCTCGCTGCTGCAGTTAGTGCATCACTTTGTACTTATTCCAGCTTCGGATCTTGCGATTATGCAGGAGAAGTCCGAGGGTGAAGTGGGAGAGATTGAAAATAGCCTGTCCGGGGTAGAAGATCCCGAGCGCTTGGCTACGACTTTCAGGGAAAACTTCGAGGCTTATAAGGCTTACATTCTTTCGCTTAGCGAAGAAGATTATCTGAATCGTTCGACGAAGGCCTTCTATATGGAGCACGGACATTTGCAGGTCCAATGGCAAATTGAGACCGTGACCCACGTGTTCCATCATCGTTCGCAGATTTATAATTATCTGAAGCAACTGGGACATGAAGTGAGCTTTTTTATGTTGTACGCTTGATTACTTTTGTGAAGATTTATGGAGGGCACCTGTGCGGTGCTCTTTTTTGGTTTTATTCAAGGATTTTTTAGAGTGGAATGACTTACTCGAACGCGCGCGAAACTTCTTTATTAACTCGTCTGAGAATGCTGATTTGCTCCTCATTCAATCTGCTGGTCAACGCAACAAACTCATCTATCGCCTCTTGCCGAATCGTTTCGTCTTCAGTCATATGTTCTTTGGAAAACATTAACTCACTGATAGACACGTTTAAGGCAGTTAACACTTTCTCCAAGGTATCAATCGAAAAGTTTCTTTCGCCACGCTCTAATGCACCAATATATCGATAGTCCAAGCTTGCGATGTCAGCTAGCTTTTGCTGTGTAAGTCCCTTTGCATTTCGAATAGCCCGGATTCTTATACCCATTTGCTTGCGTAATTCTGTCATATAACCACCTCATAACAAGCTTATGGAAGATGAAGTGTAAAATTCAGATAGAAGGGAAGAGTTTAATTCTTTTTTTGCTGTAACTCAACTAAACCAACAATGTTTTTAGTAATAGTAGTAAGAATTTCGAGCTCTGTTGTTTCTCTTGAATTTATGAGTAACATAAGCTCATTTATGATCTGTTTTCGATCCGTATTTTCGTCGAATTGAAAAAGTTCAAAGGGTGGAACTTTTAATGCTAGAATTATTTTTTCCAACGTCTCCAATGAAATATTTCGATCTCCACGTTCTACTCCACCAATATAACTGTAATGAAGTCCTGCTGCTTCTGCTAGTTGTTCCTGTGTCCATCCTTTAGCTTTTCTTAGTTCTCGTATTCGGTTTCCGACACTTTCTGGTAAACTCATGTAATCACCTCCACTTAAGGTTAGAAGAGGAGAGAATATCGTTACAGACCATCTTGTACAAAATAAATATATATAAAACTGTACTTTTAAGTACTTTTTATATTGACCTCCTTTTCCTCTTTCTATACAATTGGCTGTAAATGGAAAAACAAGGAGGACCTATTCTTGAGAACTTCTATCCTGGAATCACTCAAACCGGACATCATTGTTGAAATGTTAGAGATGGCTGTGGCTTTTGGAAATTGGAAAAAGGTGATGGAGACGGCAGATATTTTGTACCAATGTGTACAACGTATCTATGAAGAACGACAGTATCATAAAGCAATGGAATTACCCATCCCGCATGTCAATTTAGAACGTCCGTTGGTATATTATTTTGGGCTCAGTCACCTGATGTGTGGAATGGCTCACCAGAACCAAGGTACATATGAGCAGGCAAGGGAGTGCATCTATAAGTATGCTGAGCTGGGGTGGATGGAGGATTTAAAGGAGGAAGACAATCAGGTTGTGGAGGAATTCAGGTTTTTAGCCAAAACTAATTTATATGCAGTAGATATTTTGTCTGGAAATATAGAGCTTGTCGAGGAATACGTAGCCTTTTTGCAGGATAATCTAGAGGAAATATTACCGGGGCTGAATACCATATTACAGGCAGCGCTTATGTATCATTTGGATGTAGGAGATATTTTACATACGTTTGCAGAGCAGATTGATGAATTCGGGAGTTATGAAGACGCAGAGAACGTATCTTACTATTATAGCTATTGCTATCATTTGGCTTTGTACTATCGGAAGTGTGGCAGATTACAGGATGCAGTGGGACTTACTTTGCGGGCGATGCAACTAGCTGATCAGTCGGGTAATGATCGTAATTTCAAGAGATGTACGGCATTGTTCGAATCATTACGGGAGTCAGCGACAGCGGAACAAATCAGCCAATATCGACAGATGCTAATGCAGTGTGTTGATGAATATGAAATGGATAGGCATTTCATTGTAGAGGGCGTAAATGAATGATCCGCTATAATCTGAACAGGGAATAGGCTCGTAGTGGAGAGGAAATAGATAGGTAAGAGACGTTGCAGGTGCTAAAATAACTATGTTAAAGGTATTTTTTCATGTTAGGGATCGTAAATGCGATTTTACATTATCATTCGACATAGATAGGGGTATGGAATTTGTTTATTCAACTTATAGGTGTTGGCAAGTTAAAAGAGAAGTATTTGGTCATGGGCATTCAGGAATATGCCAAACGGCTAGGGCCATACATCAAGTTCCAAATGATCGAAGTAGCCGATGAAAAGGCTCCAGACACACTGAGCGAGGCGGAAGTCCGACAGGTCAAGGAGCGAGAGGGCGAGCGCATCCTTGCTCATGTGAAAAGTGAAGCACATGTCATTGTGCTTGCCATCGACGGCAAACTGTGGAGCTCGGAAGAACTCGCAGAGGAATTGGACAAACTCGGCACCTATGGTACAAGTCATGTTGTCTTCGTCATTGGCGGCAGTCATGGTCTCTCTGACGAAGTCCTTCGCCGCGCCCAGCAGAAGCTGAGCTTCGGAAGGATGACCTTGCCACATCAGCTGATGCGATTGGTGCTGGTAGAACAGATTTATCGGGCGGTGAAGATTAATCGTGGGGAACCGTACCATAAGTAACGGCAACGCAAATTTGTGCCTATCGATAGATACGGTGAATATAAATTATAGTTTGAGACTCCCTATGAGTATTTTTATTAGGAAATAGTCAAAAGTAAGAACCGTTATTAAAAACACACTAGCGATAAAGTAGAATACTGCTATATGAAGTCTTTTGCGATAATATAAATAGCTAGCAGTAGCAATTAAAAACAGTGTGGGAAAGGCTATTGATAGTGAGTTAAATAATATTTTCAGTAATCTAAACATTGTATTAATTTCACGATTTATTGAAATAAAGTCCAGCAGTGCAAACACAGCGAACCCGCTAAAAGCAATACTTAGAATAATCATTTGGGTTCGCAAGTTGTAATTATCAGCAAACTGCCGTAGCACAATCGGTAATTTTGAAATTCTTGATGGAATCGATTTTGAGAAATAGATAATTATCTGCAATGCAGAAAGAAACCGATTAAAAGCGGTGCCAATAAATTTAGTCACGCGATGCCCCCACGAAGTACTAACGGATTCATCAGTTAACAATGAGTTGTTGTACGCAATAAAATCATTATTACTTCTGATAAGTAACTCGTAGCTTTCTCCACCATAGTATACGGATTTTTTTAGAAGGATAACAACATCTTCTACGTCTTCAATATTATGAAGATGCAAAGCAGTTAAATAACTGTTTCTGGCTTTTTTCTGTAAGGCTTCTTCTTTGCGATCCAGTAGAAGTAATCCTATAAATGAACCTATGATATATGGCATCAGAGTCACGTTAATAAACTTATCAAACAACTCTTTAAACGTATTGCTATTTGTTAGATTGAGAAATTCTTCAAAACCTTTTGCATCAAATCCTATAACAAATGTATTAATGCTGTTTGATACATCTTGTGATACAAATAATAGTAATAGTATCAACGCATTAAAAATGTAATTCACGAAAGTAAATGCATTTTTTGATCGTTTAAAAAAATATGGCGGTGTAATACCGATAATAAGTACCTGAATAAAAATTGAGACGAGCAAGTTCGATAAAAAATATGATCTATCCGACGCAATGAAAATAAAGCCTACTCCTACGTGAATTAAATTATCAATAAAGCCCTGAAATTCCACACTAGTAAACGAAGGCGGGGTTCCTGTTTCAAGAAACTTCATTGAAAAGGCAAGTAGCGAAGTAATAATTAATAGCAGTACCATGAAGGAGATTATTAGAATCATTAGACCAAAGAATGTCGAAACCAATATCATTAACACAGGACTGACTTTTGAATGGCTTAACCTAATTATCAGTATGAACGCAAATGCAACCAAGAAGAGAAATGGTAGCGTAACATCATTATTGTTGAGTATGGATGGACGATTAAATATCACTTCTACCCCAACTAATAATGTGGACACTAATAAAAAACACCCGATCAACAATTTAATGGCATTATGCATAATACTCTTCCTGTGAAGCAAATCATTAAAGTAAGAGTTAATATAAAAATACTGTAGGTCTTTCAATCCCTTTATCGACTTGAAAACTCTCCAACTCAATATAAACGCAGCATATATTGAGTAGCTTGTAGATATTATCATAAGCAGAGTGAAAATCGGGTATTTATGAGTCAATACAACTAACATAATATTCATGGAATTAAAAGCAAAAAATCCATTAAATGATAATATTTTTTCATGCAACCACTTAAAAATAATAATTCCCTCCTGTTGATTGTCATTAGTTTTATATGAAAATGTTGCCGATAACCATATTTCGATTATCGGCAACATTTTCATAGTATTTGAGACAGCTAGTTTATTTATTCTTTAAGCATACCGATTATTTCATCACAGGATTTACAACTATTGTATAAATTCAAGATTGTTTCATTTCTTCCTCAGAAAACCCGGAGGATTTTGCGATGATATCGATATATCACATCATCATGCCCTAAGACACACGAAGTAGATACGCACGTTAATGAATTCGCGTAGTCATATGTTATTGTAAGGAAGTATCTGAATCATCCGAGTTTATCCTATCAATAGATACAGTGAACCGTATCATAAGTAACGGCAACGCAGATAAATTTAGGACTAAAGAAGGAACTCAATGATTGATGTCGAATCCATATTATACAAAATGCCCCAAAGGGAGTGCGCATATTGACTTACTTCATAGAGACTGTTCCTAATATTATTGATAACAAAAAGCTTAGAGAACCACAAATTGAAGCTTATATTAAGATTAAGGAATATTTTGAAAGTAACCCGACAGGCGAAGCATTGGTAGTTTTACCTACTGGTACAGGTAAGAGTGGTTTAATATCAATTGCACCTTATGGGGTTTCGTCTAAGAGAGTCCTGGTAATAACTCCAGGTCTGGTGACAAAAAAGAGTGTGGTTAAGACATTGCATCCATTAGAGGATAATTTCTGGCTGAATCAGGATGTAATATTCTCCCCTGAGGATATGCCAGTGGTGGAGGAATATGAAACTGACATGTTAATGTCTAGCTTAGAGAAATGTAATTTTGTTATTACGAATGTCCACAAATTAAATATTAATAGCCCAAATTCTTTATTAAGTAAAGTACCACGAAATTTTTTTGATTTAATTATTGTAGATGAGGCTCACCACTCTGTAGCAAATACATGGGTTGAAGCCTTACGGTATTTTTCAGAAGCTAAGAAATTGCACGTAACAGGGACTCCTTATAGAGGTGATCATCAAGAATTGCCAGGCGAGGAGATTCACAATACATCTTTATCTGAAGTTATGGCATTGAAATATGTAAAATGGCTTAGGAAAGCAACCATTAACAACGACAATTTATATTTTTCTATTCCTGGTGACCCTAAAAAATATAGTAAAGATGAAGTTCTTGCTAAAAAGGAAAAAGAGTGGATTGAGAAATCCATCGCGCTTTCCAAAGAATGTTCAATGGATGTTATAGATGAAAGTATAAATCAACTTAAAATCATCAAAAATACTTCTCCTAATGTTCCGCATAAGATTCTGGCTGTAGCATGTAGTATTGAACATGCAAGAGATGTTGCATACTGGTACAAAGAAAAGGGGAGTACAGTCTGTATCGTTCATAGTGGGATGAAGCCAGATGAACTTGAAAAAGCATTTGTGGACATTGAGGAACATAGATGTGAAGTGGTTGTTTCCGTAAACATGCTAATGGAAGGGTACGATCATAAATATTTGACAGTTTTATCTCTTTTTAGGCCTTACAGGAGTTTAAATGCATTTGCACAAGTAGTAGGGAGAATTTTAAGAGCTATTCCTAGTGATGAAATAACAGATTTTGCAATAGATAATAATGCAGTCGTTATATTCCATGAAGAGATAGGTCTAAATTTAATGTGGGAAGTATTCTCTAAGGAAGTTGAAAATAGCAAAAAAATTCCTGTGAAAGATTACGAGATATCTGATAGAGAATATACAAAACGAGAAATTGTATATGCCTCTATTGAAAAAGATGAGTATTTTATAAGTGATAAAGAATCGTACCTCTCTGGGCTTGATTTCAATGAAATGTTTGAAGAAGCGAGACGTCAAATTGATTCAGAACTGGAGAGTAAAATCCAAAAACTCAGAGATGCAGGGTTTAGTGAGGAAGAAGTACTCGCAGCGAAAGATGCATTAAGAAAGCAGTCAATTACATCCAAAAAAATGGAGCTTGATGAGTTATTACTATCCAAGAGACCAGAGTTATTAAGGAAAAAAACCAGAGGGCTCTTATTTAATAATGCTAATGAAGCTGTACAAGTAATACTTTCCGAAAAGGATATTAATCCCAAAGGAACTGAGTTATATTTTAAATTTAATAAGATAATCCATAACTTAAATAGTGATTGTACCAATGATGGAATATTGGTAAGATACATTAATGCAAGATTATATTTAAAATACGGCCCTGTTAAGAAAAGAGAGCCGGAGGCGCTACTTGAGTCACAGAAGTATCTTGGTGTGATAATTGAAGAGCTGAGGAGGATGCTATAGTGGAAATAACAACTATGATAAACAAGAAAATCAATGAATTGATAAATTTATTGCTTACTGATGGGGTGCAACCCTACGATTTAATTGATAATATCTTTTTACATGAGTATGATGAGATATCTTATAAGAAACAAAATGGAATGATTATTGGTGAACTTACCTTTTTGGAAAACATAGCTTCAAGAACTTTAAAAATTAAACTTAGATATCACTATACCCTTGATAAGACGTTGGTAAAAATAGAAGAGGTAATGTGCGGAGAAGCAAAGTTACTGTGGGATAGAAGTTCTACTGAAACAAAAATCCTTGATGAGTTAGTAGGTTTATTAATCGAGGTTTATAATGAAAGCCAGATGTCGAATTTCATTTCAACTTTACCTGATAATCTCAAATCAAAAATTGAGAATAAATTATATAACTTAACGGCGTAAAATAGGAGAGAGGCAGGGCATTAGTGCCTCTCTTCTATTTTTTTGTGACCAATTTGCTATGGCACAGGAATAAATGAAACTCAAGGAATGCGTTGCTTACTTTGTTTAATGTATTACCATCTGATAAAGCAGGAAAATCTAATTAATTGAAGAAAATTAATATATGGGAAAATATACCCAAGACAAAAGAACTTTAAGGAGAGGGAGAATTTGAGAACAATTTCGATAATAAATTATAAAGGCGGAGTAGGAAAAACTACAATTTCTGCTAACATTGCAGCTGAATTAGCCTTCAGGGGAAAAAGAGTTTTAGTTATTGATTTAGATCCTCAGGCTAATTTAACGTTCTCCTTTATTGATGTCTTAATGTGGCAGAAATTAGTCGAGCAGGGCAAGACTATTAAGCATTGGTATGATGAGTTTCTTGATAATGATAGAGACTTAAGTCTGAGTACTCTAATAGTAAGTCCTAGTAATATAAAAAATCAGCTAGAGAACTACAAATCGGTTGGGAAGGTTGATATAATAAGTTCCCATCTTGAACTTATTAATGTGGACTTAGAGCTTGCAACAAGATTGGGTGGGGCAACAGAAAGGACTATTAGAAGTAACTATCTTAGACTTTTGTCTCGTTTGAAGAAAAGGATTAGGGAGCTAGAGAATAGTTATGATATATTGATAATAGATTGCCCGCCTAACTTCAATATTGTCACACAAAATGCGATTATCGCAAGTGATAATTACTTGGTTCCAGCAAAGCCAGATTATTTATCAACTTTAGGTATTGACCAGTTAATCAGACACATTGAGAATTTGAAAAATAACTATAATGAATATGTTTCAAAAGCGAATACACAGGAATGGAATATTATAAATCCGGAAATAATAGGTGTTATATTTACAATGGTGCAGATTTACAATGGTGAACCAATTGGTGCCCAAAGGAATTATATGGCTCAAGTCCAACGTACTGGAACTGTTACATTCGAAAGCTTCATGAGAGAAAATAAAACAATCTTCTCAAGTGCACCTGAGTATGGTGTACCCGTTGTTTTAAAGGGAAATGTAAATGGAACGTATCGGGAAGTTAGAGATGAACTTGAAGGAATTGTAACCGAGTTGATTACAAGAACGGGTCTGTAACCTTGTATCATAAATTAAGAAGAAGGTGTTGAAATGTCTAATTCAAAAAACGATCTGATATTAGTGATGAGGTTGTTTCAGAATTTCATACAGGGACTTTCATCAAATGAGTTGGAAAGTATTCTAAATGGTAGGGGTACAATAAAGTATGCTGAGAAGAAAATTCCATTAACAGTCAAACAAGAATTTGATGACCTTATAGCAGAGTTATCTAGACTTAATTATGAACAAGAAATTGTCACAAAGTTAAAGTCCAGCCTGATTCTTAGTTCTAAAAATAAGTATATAGAATTATGTAATTATCTCGATATTCAAATAAAGTCAAAAGAAAGCGTCAGCTCAATTGAGCAGAAAATAGCGCAGTACATTTTAGAAAATAAAGATTTTATTATGCTAACTCTAAATAATCATGCCGATACAAATACAATTATTCAAAATATTTCATACAAGCTAGAGGAATTTAACGATCCTCAAAGTGCCATTGAATTCCTCAAAAGCAATGATTTATTGTTAGCAAAAAACAATTTAATATTATTAGCTAAACAACTCAATGTTTACCTAGAGAAAGATCTGAATAATGATGCAATCATTAAAAAAATAGTTGATGCAGTTGTAGTGGCTAAATTGAGGTCACTTGCAATAAGGAATAATAAAGGTTTAGATCCTAAAAAAGAAGATTAAGCTAAGGAAAAGCTGTGGTACTGTACCGGCAGCTTTTTTTCGTTGCCGAAGCAACCAATGAGGTGAACCGTATCACAAGTAGGGCGAAAAGAAAATCACCGCTAATTGAAACGTCAAAGAACAATCAATGTCCTTGACGCTTCTCCGACGTTTACGTTGAAGGCCTCGGTTGGTTGTGATATTTTATTAATTCAAGAAATATATTGAAAATAACACAACGAATCAAACTTTAGGAAAAGGAACCTTTTGAAACAGATATCCATGGACACACATATTTATTGGCATTAGAAAATGATAGTTACGGACAAGAGGTTTTCCTACAACATAAATACGAAGATGACCAAGAATATGATTTTAGTCGCAATCAGATTTAATTGATTTTCTTAATGAATTTGTATCTAAACTTAGCATTCATGTTGAAAGGAGAATGGAGATGACTGTAAACCTTATCTTGAATTATATGGATGGAGATTTCATCGAAACCATAGAAGCTCCAATTTATAAAGCGTATCGCAAGGGTACTTCTTTTCAACTGTATCGTTTAAATCGCAACCCTACTCGTATTGAACACAAGGAATTGTTGGTTATCGATGAATCGGGGATTGCCCCAGAGTGTATGTTTAAAAGTGTTACAGAATTTTGTGAAAAAATTATCCCCTATTTATTGAATAGGAAAAGTGAGTCATTGTTTTTATTTGGGGAGTACTATGATGCAGAGAAAGATAAGATGATGGACATTGATGATATTGAGATTCCCTGTTTATAGGCGGGGCAGCCACCTTACAAGAAGAAGAGAAAAAGTAGTCGGATTTGAGTCGGTTTTCAGAGAAACAAACCGGAAGAATCGCTCCAAAACAGGAGGTTACATATGAGTTCTATTCTAAAAGTTATAGAAAAGCTAAAGTTGAACGTCTTGAATATTGAGGATGTCCCAGATTCATTTAGTTCTGATGTATACAAACTTACTCTTGCCAGTGGAGAAAACGTTTTTGTAAAAATTCCATTTAACAAGGATAAACTATTCCGTGAATTTCAGATGCTTGAAACATTGAAGGGCATAATACCTGTTCCTAGGGTATTGGACATTTGGTACGGGGATGAAAGTACTACTGGAGCATTGCTTCTTTCAGCAATTCAAGGTATGCCTTGTACAGGAGACATTGATGAGAAACTCTCTTTTCAAATTGGCGTGTATCATGCTATGCTCCACGAGGTTAAAACTGCTGGGTATGGTTACCATGTGACTGATGGTTTTAAGCTACTTGACCAAAATAATTGGAGAGTACATATCAGAAGTAATTTCGAAAAGTGGAAAGAGCCATGCAAAGAGATTCTCGACTCAGGATTGTATGAAAGATGTATTCTTCACTTTGATGGAGTTTTCTCTGCTTTACCGGATCCTGACGGACCATGCATTGTTCACATGGATTTTAGACCAGGTAATATATTGGTGAATGGTAACGAGGTTGCTGGCATTATTGATTTCGAGAGTGCCCGTGGAGGATCGTCGGAAATAGATTTTACAAAAGTCAATCGATATATTTGGGAAGTCAATCCAAGAACAAAGATACCGTTTATTGAAGGTTACCAATCGATTCGACCTATGTTGGCTCTGGAAAGTGTGCTGCCATTTTATGATTTTTACGATGCTTTCTGCGCAGTTGTTTGGTGTAAAAAGAGAGGAATTGAAAAAAATCAAACGTTCCTTCAGGAAAGTATTCTTACTTTAAGAAATTCGGTGGGTTATTGAGTTCAGGTGTCTGATGTTCATTAGATGTATTAGAAAGGTCATCCCCCTGAGGGATGGCCTAAAAACTTGCCCCGGTCATTTTTTATCAGATTAAGAACTTCTTTTTCCATAATCCCACCTCAAGTCTCTGTAATATCATATTGATAATATTCACTTAGCGTTCTTATGAATGCCTTGTAGTCATCTTGCTGAGTAGTTGAAGTAAATAAAGGTTTTACTCCATTTGCTTCTTTGTAACCTTCAAAGTTCTCACTTTGAATTTCAACCAACTAATAATCCGCTTTACTAACTAAGCAATCACGGTGAACCGTATCATAAATAACGTCATGTTTTGAAGACCGCGGAATTCCGTGGCACCGAAGGGTTCCGAAAGTGATTTAGTCCTGATGTAGCGAGATATGCTATAATTTGGGCATGAAATTTTGCTGCGGATCGGTTGTCTCCATCCCATGTCATGACCGGCTGATTCTATACGAACCCAAACGAAGGGAAAGGACGTGAACACATGTAAGCTCCATGCCTAACCGCTACTGCGATAACCAACTAAATATGCCCAAGGGCTAAGGAGCGAATGAGCATGGAGATGACATGGGAACTGGAGAGCCTGTATCCGTCCTTCGGATCGGAGAAGTATCGGGAAAACCAGACGCGGGCGTCGGCGCTTGTACAAGATTTAAAGGAATGGACGGCGCAGCATCTGCAGGAAGGCGGACACAGCCGCGCAGAGGCGTTGCCGACGCTGGAGACCTATTTAACGCGTTATGATGCATACCGGAGTATTTATCTCTGCCTCTTCAGTTATGCGGAACTGCGATTCAGTATAAATGGTAGTGATGATGAGGCAATGAATGCGATGGATGAGCTGGAGCAAATGGAGGCAGTGGCGGAACAAGCCCGTATCGCCTTCGGCAAATGGCTTGCGGAGTTGGAGAACTTAGAGTCTCTGGCAGTAGAGTCGGCTTATGTGCGTAGTCAGCTTTTCTATTTACAGGGACTGCGGCAGCAGTCAACGCATCGACTAGGGAAAGAAGCGGAGACAGCGATAACCTTGATGCAGAGCACTGGCTCCAAAGCATGGGGGAGACTGTACATGCGGACCATCTCAAGCTTGCGTAAAGATCTGGTAATTGGCGGGAAGACCCAGAGTGTGGGGCTGTCGGACCTGCGGAATCTGGCTTATGACGGTGAGGCGGCTGTGCGAAAAAAAGCATACGAATTGGAGCAGGAAGCCTGCGCGAGCGTGGCGGAGCTGAGTGCGGCTTGTATTAACGGCGTGTGTGGGGAAGCAATTGCGATATGTGGGTTGCGGGGCTACGCCTCTCCGCTGGACAAGGTGCTGGAGGCGTCCCGGATGGAGCGAGGGACGCTAGAGGCGATGATGACGGCAATTCGTGAAGGACTGCCGGCCTTCCACCGCTATTACAGAACTAAAGCACGGTTGCTAGGGCATTCCGGAGCTTTGCCTTTTCATGACGTGTTTGCCCCGCTGGAAGGGAAAGCGTCCGCTCTAATATCTTACTCCGCAGCGAAGGATATCATCGTGTCTGGATTCCATCGGTTTAGCGCGGAGCTAGGCAGGTTCGCTGACCGTGCGTTTCTGCGGCGCTGGATCGATGCAGAGCCGCGTGCGGACAAAGGCGGGTTCGGGATGTGCGTCGATATTTTCCCTATTGGCGAAAGCCGAATCATGACTAGCTTCAATGGCCATTATATCGACGTCAGCGTGCTAGCGCATGAGCTTGGACACGCCTATCACAGCAGTTGTCTGATCGGACAACCGATGGTGAACACGGATTATCCTGTGCCGCTTGCAGAGACTGCGTCGATTTTTTGCGAAAGTCTAATTCAGCAGGAACTGCTTGAACTCGCGCCGAAGGGCGCGTCACTTGCATTGCTGGAGCGCACGCTGTCTGACGCTGGTTATTATATCGTCGATTTCTATGCTCGTTATTTGTTTGAGAGCCGGCTGTACGAGCGAAGACAGTTCGGAGCTTTGTCTGTTCAGGAGTTGAACAGCTTGATGCATGAGGCGATGGTGGAGGCTTACGGCAATGGCGTGGATGCGGCAAGCATTCATCCTTACCAGTGGATCAGCAAAGCCGGTTATTACATGGCGGGGAATGAGTTTTTGAATTTTCCTTATTCATTTGGCTTGTTGTTCTCCAAAGGCCTGTACGCCCGGTATAAGAAGCACGGCGGTGATTTCGTGCAGCGGTACCGCACATTTCTAGAAGCCAGCGGTTACACTACCGTTGCGGAAGCTGCAAGGCTCATGGATGTTGAGCTGGATTCGCCCGCCTTCTGGCGGGAGGCGATGGCTTTGCTTGCGGAGGAAATTGGAGCATTTGCCGACGAGGCGTAACGTCCCGAACTGAGGGCATACAAAAACAAATTTTTTTAAGAAAAGGGCCATCCACCAAGGATGGCTCTAAACTTGCTGTTACAGCTAGCGGGGGGAACCGTAGCATAAGTAGGGGCAAGTTTTACTTGCTTTTTTATGCAGGAACTACACGGTATGTGTAACGTGAAGAGGGTCATGCTGTTGCTGGAAAGTATTCAAGCTGAATTCAAGAAGGAACGCATCGCTGGAAAACTAAACGTAAAGTAGAGAATCCGAAGGCAAACGGTAAAAGGCTTCGTGACTCATTGCGATTTAATTCAAGACTTTCGCCAATTCCGTTTGTCCCGGTGTTTAGCTGATTAAATTTGAAAGGACAAAGTTATGAACAACTTAATAATGAAACATTGGTCTGCTGAACAACGTGAGTTGCCTGGGATTAATTGCATTGCTTTTGCTAATGGTAACGTAATTATTCTAAATGTCGGGACATATTACAATCCTAACAACAATGAGCGCTCAATGTACTGTTCTCCCCAGTGTGATACAACTATTGAGAGTATTGAAAAATATAACACCGGACATTGGACAATGGTTGATGCGTGGACGAGTATTGACTATCAAGGTGGTAAAATCTATGGCGGGGATGGGCAAATGGGAAATGAAGGCTTCATTGCTTGCACAGATACAAACGACAGTTTGGTTTGGGGTATTTTTTTGATGAAACAAATCCTATAAAAAAATTAAGTGTAAAAGATAAAATTTTAATTGCTATTAATGAACATGAAGATATGAGGATTGAAATTAACCTGGATACCCTTATAGATATCAAGATGACCTCTCTCAGGTAACCACTGTAGACCCTCTCTCAAAACCAACTCCTACCCACTCTCCCGATTTCTATGCTTTAATAAAATGAGTAGTATTAACAAGAAGCGTTGAAAGTGGGATTCTATGAAACGACTAACGATTGGCCTGTTCGCCCATGTGGATGCAGGTAAGACGACTTTTGCGGAACAGCTGCTGTACCATACGAACAGTATCCGGTCGCGGGGGCGGGTGGATCATCAGGATGCGTTTCTGGACAGCCACGACATCGAGCGGGCAAGGGGCATTACGGTGTTCGCAGATCAGGCGGTAATAGAATATAAAGGAGACAGCTATTATTTAATAGACACGCCCGGACACGTCGATTTCTCCCCGGAGATGGAGCGGGCGATTCAGGTCATTGATTATGCCATCCTGATTGTAAGCGCAGTTGAAGGTGTCCAGGGTCATACGGAGACGGTCTGGCAGCTGTTGCGCAAACATCGGATTCCGACGTTCTTCTTTATCAACAAGACGGATCGGATCGGTGCGGATGCAGGCAGAACCGAGGCGGATATCCGACAGCAGTTAACGGGGGAAGTATGCTGCATTACACAGAGCTTGGCTGACGGCATAGTTGGCGAGCCGCTGCGGGAGGCCATGGCAGAGCGGGATGATGCCTTACTGGAAGCTTTCCTAGAGGGGAGAGAGGATTCCGGCTTCTGGCTGGAGGCCTTGCAGAGGATGATAGCGGCGGGTCTCCTCTTCCCCTGTGCTTACGGCTCTGCGCTTCAGGATACAGGCGTCATTGAATTTCTGGATCAGCTGCATCTGCTGACGACAACCACTTATGACGAGAATGCTTCGTTCCAGGGGCGGGTTTATAAAATTCGGCACGATGCAGGCGGAGCGAGACTCACGTTCATTAAGGCGCTGGGTGGTCGGCTGAAGGTGAGGGAACAGCTTAGTTACGAGAGCGGCGGGGTTCAATATGACGAAAAAGTTACGCGGATCTTCTTGTTTAACGGCCTTAAATCGCAGCCGGTGGAACAAGTGGAAGCCGGCGATTTGTTTGCGGTTGCCGGCTTGTCCGCCGCCGAAGCTGGGCAAGGCCTTGGGTCGATATCAGACAAGTTAACTTACGATTCGGAGCCGACGTTACAGTCGAAGGTATTATTTGACAATTCAATACATGTACAGAAGGTGCTCGGTGCTTTTCGCACGCTGGAGGCGGAGGAACCGTCTCTAAACGTCGTTTGGGATGAGAAATTGCAGGAGATTTCTATCCGCGTCATGGGATTGATTCAACTGGAAGTGCTAGAGCAGCTTGTTAGAGAGCGGTTTGGCTTTGCTATCTCTTTTGGACAACCGGAAATCTTGTATAAGGAAACGATTCAATCGGCTGTGAAAGGGTACGGCCACTTCGAACCGCTCAGGCATTATGCGGAAGTGCATTTGCTGATTGAACCGGGAGCAAGAGGCAACGGCATCATGTTCGATAGCAGATGTCATGCCGATGATCTGAATATCAGCTATCAAAATCTGATTCGGAATCATCTCTACGAACGGGAGCATCACGGGCTGCTGACCGGCATGCCAGTCACCGACGTGAATATTACGCTGCTGAGGGGCCGCGCGCATAAAGAACATACCCACGGCGGCGATTTTCGTGAGGCTGCCTTTCGAGCACTACGGCAGGGTCTGGAGAAGGCGGACAACGTACTGTTGGAGCCCTATTACGATTTCAAAATCAAGGTCGCTATCGATGAAATGGGCAGGGTTCTGTCCGATATTCAGCGTGCTTCAGGTATTTTTAATCCGCCGCAGACAACCGGAACGCAAGCGGTGGTCACGGGCAGGGTGCCCGTGTCGACTTTCATGAACTACAGTGCCGAATTTGCATCCTTTACGCATGGACGAGGCAGTATCCGCTGCGTGTTCAGCGGCTACGACCGCTGCCATAATACGGAGGAAGTCATAGAACGAATGGGCTACCGCAAAGGGGCAGACCCACTGTATACATCCTCCTCCATCTTTTGCGCCAAGGGGGCGGGTTACTCGGTGCCATGGGATGAGGCGGAAGCCAAGATGCACCTTGAATTAGAACCTTAATCGTCATACTTCCAGGATTCGGGTGGAAAGTAGGTAGATTTAGGACAAATAATCTTTAGAATGGAAGTAAGATATATATTTTATAGGGCTAAGGGGCGATTGTCGTGGAACCGACGCAAGGAATAGAGGCGCTGGCGGCAGAGATTGCCGAAGTGGCTAGGACGTCCTTTCGCACTCTTTTTGAAAATGGCGAACGTTACTATTACTGCACGTTATTCACTTCTGGAGAGGGGCATGCGCCAAGCATCTCCGCCTGGTCATGGGAGGCCTTGGAGAGGGAAGCGGCCAGGCAAGGAAACGAAGGCGACACGCCGGGACCAATGATTGCGGAACTCATCAAGTGGTCCTATGCCGATTCACCCTATTGTTGTTTCAGGGATGAGAACTTCGATGATGTTAAACAATTGTTTATGGAGGGTCCTTCCATTGCGGAGCTTGAAGCTGACGAATGGAATCGTGAATTTGATTCAAGGCTGAAGGCCATGGAGCTGGCGATGAAAATGCTCGATGATGAAGGCTTGTTTGCCTTGAATCAACCGCGAGAGGCTGTATGCGTCCTTGTCGAGGTCATGCCGCCGGATGAGATCAACACCGAAATCGCCCTGCGTTTGAATCGGGCGGAGTCTCCGGCTATGCAAGCATGGCTGGCGGAAGCGGCGGAGTAAGGGTATTCGCGTTTCTTGAGGGAGAGTTGTAAAATGCCTAATCATCAAGCGATTTTTGGCGTGCGTATGTCCCATTCGCACAATCAGGCAGCCCGCCTCTGGCGTAAACTGAATTATAATCAGTGAGCGAGGTGAACTTCCATGGCACAATCGAAAGAGATGCGTGCACGGGCTAAGAAGTTTCAAGGCCGTCCGGTCTGTGTCACCCTGCACAGCGGAGAGACTTACGTCGGCTACATCACCGACGTTAATCGCGGTGGGTTGATACTTGCCAGTGCTGGAGCTCCTCCACGCGCTTCTTCCGGGAAGCAAGATTCCCGATCTCTCAAACGCAGAGCCAGTTCGCATGCCCCGGGCGTCCGTCTCGGCAACCGGAAAAGCGGTGCACGTAAACCGTCTGGCCGTTCGCGCTCTCGCAAGCCGGACGCCAAGGTGTCGGCATTCCTGCCGATGATGGGCTCGCTGTTAGGCGGCCTTGGCGGCTCCACTGCGGGCGCAGGAGGGCTTGGCGGTATGCTCGGCGGCGGCTTGCGGCTGTTCGGCATGATCCAGAAATTTGTCCCGGTCGTGAAGATGGGCTACGGCATGATCAAGTCCATTCGCCCGTTTCTCGGCGCCGTTAAAGGCTTGATGCCCTCGGCCAGTCCGGCCACGCCGGATAACGAATAATCGTATACCTGTGAACTTTAAGCCCCCCTTGGAGTGATCAAAGGGGGCTAGTCCACAAACCATTATCACTACCACTGTCTATCCAAATCGGTTTTAACTCGGAATAGCCCATTTCTTTTAGTAAATCCCAGGCATGATCCAGAACTTGAGTCCCTTCATATGGATTTTTCCTGTGGTACTCTAGATACATATCATTTTAAAGAGGTACGACCCATAGAAAAATAATAAAATTGCTGGATAAGCAAACAAAGGAAGCCTGGCTATGGTCAACAGGAGGGTTCAAATATGTGGTTTGGGAAGAAAGAAACGCAACTGGTTCGAATAAAGAACAAATTGAGTCAAGCTATGCGCAAAGATGCGGATTTCTCGGTGTTTGGAGCATCCTCACATCAATATAGGGTTAAAGAGAAGCTTACAGCAAAAGAGCTGGCGGACTGGCAAACCCACAATCAGGTCACACTTCCTGAGCCTTACGCGCTGTTTTTAACGAACGTCGGCAACGGAGGCGCCGGCCCCTATTATGGGATTTATCCGATTGAAAAGGCAACTTCCTATACCGAGCGCCAGGCACTCCTTGCAAAATCCGTTCTGCATCCCGGGATGAGCAAAGAGGAATGGAACCATCTGATTGAGCCCCTGACCAAGGATGAGGACATTCCCGATGAGGAATACGACGACACCTGTAATAAGGTGTTGGGCGGCATGTTGTGCATAGGTACCCAAGGCTGCGAATACGACATGTATCTCGTACTTGAAGGAAAATATAGGGGGAGAATTGTGTACACCTCCGATTTTCATCCCGATCATCCTTTTTTCTTTGTCTATGAAGGCAGCTTTTTGGATTGGTACGAGCGCTGGCTGGATGAAATTATTCTGGATTATGATACCGGGTGGTTTGGCAGTCGAATGCCGGGTGATGAGAATGCGCTGATCCAGATTTATCAGAGAGCTCCAAATGGAGAAATCCAAGCAAAAGCGCTTGATGGAATGTTCAAGTTTAAGAAAGTCTCTCAGCCAACCCTTGGTTTTTTGAAAAATATTGCGGAACAAAGCCCAAAAAATCGGACCATAGCCATTTGGCTCATCTGCAAAACTTCTTTTGACGCGGGTAGAAAATATCTTCTGGAGCTGTTGCAATCGGATGGGCATGAGGATTTACTGCAAGCTTTACAGATTCTGCACGCTTCCAGTAAAACTGAGGATTTAACGGAGTTTATTCCAGTGATCTTACAAAGGCTTGACAGGATTCACGATCCGGAAACGTTGCGTTATGCAGGGTATATCTTGGAAGATTACGGTGCGATTACGCTCCAGAACTTTGCGCCTTTCTTGTGTCGCGCGGACCTCACAATGCAAACTACTGCCATCTATGCCGCGCGCAATTGCGAAAACAAGCTGGGAAGCTGGCAGATCATTGAACAGATGCTGATGGGGGGCGGCGCGCAGGTTCTGAATAACTTGATTTTATACTGGGACATTATTCCACATGAGAAGTTGCTACCTTACTATAAGGCGGTATGGCCGGAATATAGAAGAAATCCGAATTTCAGAGAAAAATTTATCGGCTGTTTGCGAGAACTACATTTGCCAGATGATTATTTCGACAAAGACGAATCGTGAGGAAGGTGTGTATGAATTGTCCATAAAATGTCAACGGATAAAATTTAGAGTATCAGCCTTCAGATGATCAGCACCTGCGAGCTCACCTTTGATTTAATTATGACGTGGCGGAGCTTGAACATTCCGAAATCGGATTCGAGGAAGGCGAAAAAATGCTAAAACGCTACTGACATCCTGTTGTCAGTAGCGTTTTTGTATATTAGGAGCATGCGAATAGCGCAGGTTTTGGAGATAGGAAGACCTTTCTCAAATCTTATAATAGAGGGTGGAATTTATTTATGAGCAATATCAAGTGGGAAGTTGATCCGGACCACAGCTCCGTCGAGTTTTCGGTGACGCATTTAATGATTAATAGAATTAAAGGAGTATTCGAGCATTTCCAAGCGATCTTGAGTTTTGACCCCAACGATTTAACAACCATGGGTATTCAGGCTTCCATAGATGCAAATAGTATCACAACTCGCCAATTGCAACGAGATGAGCACCTGAAGAGCGACGACTTCCTTCATGCAGCCAAGTATCCAACCATTACGTTTCAAAGCACCAGCTGCGTCCCTGCTGGCGAAAGGCAATATGAACTTACGGGCAATCTAACTTTGCATGGAGTAACAAAACCTATCACTTTTCATACTGTTTTTGAAGGACTAAATAAAGACCCTCGCGGCCGGGAACGTGTAGGATTTCATTCAACAGCCAGTATCGAACGCAATGAATTTGGCTTGACATTCAACTCGCCCCTGGAAAAAGGTGGGGTTATTGTCGGAAATGAAGTGAAAATCGAGCTTTATATCGAAGCAATTAGAATAGATTAGTGATCCTAAAGGCCATCCTATTAGCGGGGTGGTCTTTATTCAAAACTTGCCGTTACAGGTAGAGTGGTGAGCCGTATCACAAATAAGAGCGAAATTTTTGAAGCAAAATAGTTTTGTTCTCCATAAGCATGAATAAGAATGTGGACTAAATGCTAATACTTCGATAGAATAGCATTCTATATTGCTGTATTCAGGATTTTATTAAGGCGGATTGGAGAGGTAAACATGGGGAATACGGATAAGTTTGAAATGATAGCGAATATATATGACACTTCTGAAAGAATTCAAATTGCAAAGGCATCATCTGATGCCATTCGTGAATATGTAGTTGACGCTAATAGTAAGAAAGCTGTTGATTTCGGGTGTGGAACGGGTCTTGTCGGAATGAACTTGTTAAACGATTTTAATTCTATGCTTTTTCTGGATACTTCACAAAATATGATTAATCAAATAAAGCAAAAAATTACTGATCTTCATATTCAGAATGCAGATACATTATGCTTTGATTTTGAAAAGGAAGGTCTATCGGATCTTCATGCTGACTATATTTTTATGGCTCAGGTTTTACTTCATATTCATGATGTTGAATTTGTTTTATCCAGATTATTTGATGTTCTAAATGAAGGAGGACATTTATTAATCGTAGATTTTAATAAAAATGAAAAAGTAGTTTCAGACATAGTTCATAACGGATTTAATCAAGAAGAGCTGGCTGACATTATGACTAAAATAGGGTATAGAGATATTCAATCCAAAACTTTTTATAATGCAAGTAAAGTATTCATGGGACAAGATGCATCTATGTTTATTCTTGATTCTCAAAAACCGTACCATAAGTAGCGGCAAGTTTTTTGGGGCATAATGAGATAAAAGGAGAGATGGAAATGTCCTATATCGTTGATTTTAATAATGTGTCTACGGTTGGTTTAGAGTCTTCACCTGTAGTAGAGGCGCTTGCTGGTTTGCGTGCTAATGAAGCCCGTTACTTTATGAACAAATACAAGCATGAATTTACGGTTGTGCCAGCTAGTGAAAGTCAGGAGACCCTTGATTATGTGAACCGGGTTCTGAAAGAGCGTGATATTGAATTTGCGGCCAAACCTTTAGAAACGTCACGTTTTCAAGTGGAAAATATTAAATTTGCTTACGTCTTTTATGAGGATGGTCTTGGGGTCAACGTCATGTATACGGTGGATGACCCTAAGAAGCGGGCCGTTGGTTTTAAGCTTTCTGAGGGGATGGAGGTACCCAAGGAGCTAGAAGGGAAGTTTAAGTTTGCTAGGCAGAAGTCAAAACTAGCCGGAACCATTCGGGGTTCGTTTTTTGTAATTAAAGGAGAATACTAAAGTAGGCAAAAGCGCAATTGGAGAAATCGGATGTAAATCAGCTTCCGATCTCTCCGCAAACATGATCATGACTTGGATTAATTATCTTTGGAGTGTCGTTCACCCACTTGGTACTCATTCGCATGTTCAAACATATATTTCACCGTTACGGGATCTTGGTCCGTCAGCTTCTTGAAGTCGTCCGTAAATATATCCATTTTCCCTAAGCGAATAGCTTGTCCAAAGGTAACCATACCTTCAGAAGAGAAGGGAGCTTCGGAGTCCTCCGCAAATTTGCCATCCGTTGTTCTGGGAACTCCCATGGCATCAAATATGGCGTAGTTTTCTTCATCCGTGGTCTGCTTGTAGGTAATATGATGACCCGTTACTTCATTTCCAATCTCGATAAAGTCTGACATGGTTATTAATTCAGGACCATTTATATTTAATATTGCCTCATGATAATGGCTTGCTGCTAATGCATAAGCGACAGCTTGTGCACAATCTTTCCGTGAGATATAGGCCATCTTGCCGTCACCCTGGTTGTTTTTCAACACGCCGTCAGACTTCACATAGGTGAAGTAATTGGTAATCATGGCTTCCGCATATTGCGAATTACGCAGGAAAATATAATCTAGGCAGACACTTTTGATATAGTCTTCCGTATAGACATGGTCCAGTTTTTCAACACTTGGATTGGATTCATCCGCCGCGTTAACCAATGAAGTATAGATGATTTGTTTTACTCCGGCTTCTTTCGCCGCATCGACCACGTTTTTGTGTGCATTTTGGCGTTTTTCCCCCACAAAAGGCATGGAGATTAAAGCAAGCTTATCTGCATTAGCAAAAGCTTCTGCAAGACCGTCTATTGTATTGAAATTGGTCACATGTGTTTCAATACCTTGTTCTGCATACTCTTGTAAAGATGCCGGATCATATGCACAAAAAATAATTTGGTCTTTTTCTACTAATTTTAATAAATATTCAGCTGCTTGTCTGCCCAGGTTGCCATCCACACCCGTTAATAATAACTTACCCATGTTTGTCGTCACTCCTTGCTGAAATGATCTACACTTATATATTATGTGAAAAAAATAACAAAGTATAATACAAAAAACTTATGGGCTATTGCTAAAACGAATTTTGTATTTGTTGTAGAAATGAGTATAATGCCGGATTTGAATTGTTTTTTAAGTAGCCTATTTCGATTTTAAAAGTATGGTGTGAACCCTGTATGGGAATAAGCCGGACCTCTTCTTTCAGGTCAGCAAGATCATAGTTATCTGGAAAAAAGCCAATTAAATTCTCTGTGATGATATAAAACAGCTTGGTTTCGACATCGTCTGCGGTTCTAAGGATGTTGGGCTGGTAACCATCTTCTATGGCATGTTGAATCATTAAATAATAGGAGTCTCCAATAACCATTGGATTCAGCATGACAAGCGGATATTTATATAATTCTTCCTTTGAGATGGATTCAAAACAGAAGAGAGGATGATGTTTACTTACAGCCGGGTAGTATCGTCCGCTATATAATGTATGGGTTAGAATGTCCTCTTTCCCTTTGAACTCTGAGTCAAAGGCAACAGCCACGTCGTGTATTCCTTTTTGCAGATACTCAGCGATATCCTTTAGCAATACTTTATTTAATTCAAGTTTAATCTTAGGATGATTTTCCTTAAATGAAGGGATGAATTTTAACAAGCTTTGGATATCTGTGATTGCAGCATATTCGATACTCAATAATTGGGCATTATATTTTTGAAAGTTTTCCATGCTTGTTTTCATATGATTATATTGCTTCCAGAGCACGACGGCTTCTGCATAAAACAGCCATCCCGCTTTGGTGGGCTCAATCGGAATTTGTTTTCTATCAATCAACTGAATGTTGAACTCATCCTCAAGTGAGGCCATTTGTTGGCTAATCGTAGTTTGCGATACAAAATTCTTCTTTGCTGTTTCGGTGAAATTTCTGCATTCAACGAGATCTATAAAATATTTCATCCTTTTTAGATTCATGTTTACCTCCAATTGTATGAGATTTATTATAACTTACGTTTCCGCCATAAATTCAAGCCAGCAAACCCTAATGTTAATGGCAAACTGGCCGTTCATAATTGGAGGTAATATGAGCACCATCTACTTCAGTCTCTTCTTTACCGTCTCCCCTTCAATTAACACAGGTTGATAATAGGTGTGGTTGCGTAGATCCTTCTTCCCTTGCAGTTTCTTAATAACCCAATCGGCGGCATCACGTCCCATTTGTTCCTGGGGGTGTGTTAATGTCGTGAGTTTGATGTTTGCATTCTTGGAAATATAGGAATTATCTTGACCAATAATGGATATGTCTTCGGGAACAGATATACCAAGTTGTCTGCATACATGTACAGCTTCTAATCCTACCTCGTCGTTATAGCAGACAATTGCGGTTAACCCGTCTCTTTGTTCGGTTAGGAATTTTTTTAAGTTGGTGGACAGGTCCTGCTTCGTCTCTGTATAGAATGAGAGCACTTGCTCTGGGTGAAACCGTAATTTGGCTTCTCCAAGCGCTTTGATATAGCCCTTCATTCGATGCTTTCCTTGTAAATCGTCCATTTTGGCAATGATACCAATGTGTGTATGTCCGTTAGTAATCAATTCTTTTGTTGCCAGATAGCTGGACTGTACGTCATCGAGACAAAAGAAAGGGACCTCCAACTCTTCATAATAAGCATTAATCATGATGAATGGGACATCCTGCTCCTTGAACGTCAGATAGTAGGAGATATTGGGATTATATAGATTGCTCTTCGTAGGCTCAATGATCAAGCCATCCACACCAAAGGACAACATCATCTCCAAAGCTTTCTTTTCCTGTGCGACATCATTATTGGTACTAGCTAATAGTAATGAATAATTATCTTCATTCAATCTGGCTTCAATCCCGCGAATAATAGAAGGGAAGATGTAATCGGAAATGTAGGTGGTGATGACTCCGATGGTTTTATTACTGGAATTCCCGCCGGTTTTTGATCGGAATTGGTTGCTGACATAGGTGCCAGATCCTTTTTCACTTCTTAAAAAACCCTCGTTGGATAGTTCTAAAATAGCCTTTCGAACCGTCTGGCGACTAACTTGATACTTATCCTGCAGAGCCGATTCCGTTGGAATTTGTTCTCCTACGCTGTATGCTCCTGATAGAATGTTGCTCTTTATATCCTCAAGGATGACCTGATACTTTGGTTTCACTTTATTCCTTCTTTCCTGGTTGTCCTAATACTAATTTACCTACTCACAATATTTGTATGTACATATTTTAGCATAATTATGAGCTTATTATAATCCATAGCCTAATATGCATTAATACTGAAGGCCAAGTGGGGCAAGTTGTACCCGAAGGAGATGCGGCTCTGGTCGGTGATCTGGAGGTGAAGAAGAAACTGAACAACATGTTTGAAGCGCGATACTTGGTGCAGGAAGGGCGAGAAGAAACAGCCTAATTGACGGTAATAAGTGAACCTGATGAGGATTTAAGTGAGGAACTTCTTTCATATCAAACAATTTATGGGATACGTGTAATTGTCATAGCTGAAGGGTAGAGGCTAATTCTAATAACCATTTGGCTCATATAATTCATTTATTTGAACCAGAAAAGACAGGCGACACATACAGTTTGGAAGGCAATGACCTGTATATGACAGAAGAGTTAAACCGGAATTACAACGTCATTGTGATGGGTTGTAGAGTGCTTGGCGAGCGTATTCAAGAGAGATTTTCCTCGGCAAACGTTCGGCTTTTATGCGGATCAGCAATGCCTTATGATTTGGCACGATTTTATCGAACTATAGAACGGTGTAAAAGCTTCTCTGTACAGTCGCTTAGATTGTTTGTTCCTCATGATCTGAAGACATATGTGCTTAAAACGATAGACCCTAGCATTTTTTTGGGTGATCCTTTTCATGATTTATTTGAGTCGTTTGCCAACGATGTTTAAAAAAGGTTGAGCAGATTTTATCTTGCTCAACCTACATTCATAAATACAAATTCCTATTAACAAAAATTGAAAAAACATTAAAAAACAATGGTAGGCATTTCGTATAATAGGTTTCTCAAAGGGCGGAATTGCTAATCACCGCTTTAACACAAGTGGCAAGAATACTTCGTCCACAATCTCAGCAATCGTCTGCTCAGACATTGGTCTATTATAAAGTATTAACTCATTGCGGGCCAAATCTCCTGGCAAAGTAAGCATCCGGGACGTAACGGATTCGGCTGACACCTCTCCTCGGTCAACGGCTCGCTGTAGCACTATTGTCATTGTCCTGTTATGACGTCCTTCGGGGAATAGCAAGGATGCAAGCGGCATGGCCCCGATTTCCGTTACAAGCCCATAGAAAGCCTTTAACATCACTTTGGTAGTGTTCTGATTCATCGCTCTAAGCACACCGCAAACATCATCTCTCAAATTCCCGTAATTAGGAACCTCCTCCAGAGGCAAGGGAACACGTTCCCGAATCGCCGCCAATACAATCTCAGCGCGGTTGGCCCATCGCCGGTAAAGTACGGCTTTGCTTGTTCCCGACCGTTCCGCCACTCCATTCATCGAAAGATTAGAATATCCTTGTTCTTTCAATTCTTCCCGTACCGCCTGTAGTATAGCTGCTTCCAGTTCTTTGCCTGTGCGTCTGTTTTTCAATTTATCTTGGTTTTGTGAATTGGACATATTGTTCTCATACTCCTTAAAAAAATTCGTTGCGTTTCATATAGCGATAGTATATCATAGGCACAAATAAGAAACTCTAAGTTTCTTATTTGTGTGATCAAAGGGAGGTTTTCAACTTGCAAAAACAAAGTTCCGAAACGCTTGAATCGGCTGAATGGCAGGCGGCCGCGAAGAAAATGATGTGGATTCTAATGATCGGGATGATGGCCCCGCTATTTGACACGACGATAACCAATGTTGCTATTGATACGCTGGTTCGGGAATTTAATACCTCGGTGTTAACCATTCAATGGGTTATGACCAGTTATCTGCTTGCGCTTGGCATGGTCATCCCCATTACCGGCTGGGCGGTGGAGCGATTTGGGGGCAAGTCTATTTGGCTATTTTCCCTTGGCATGTTCTTGCTGGGTTCTGTTCTATGCAGCTTGGCGTGGAACGTGGAGAGCCTGATTTTTTTCCGTACCATACAGGGGATTGGCGGGGGATTGCTGATGCCGACTATGCAGACATTGGGAGTACGCGCCTCCAGAGGGGAAAATATGGGCAAAATGATGGCCACGGTCGGTTTGCCGGCGCTTCTTGGACCGATTTTGGGACCAGTGCTGGGAGGCCTCATCATTAATCATCTGAACTGGAGATGGATTTTCCTGGTGAATATTCCGATCTGCATCGTTGCCATCATTATGGCGTGGAAGGGACTGCCCAATGAAGAGCGCGGAACCCAAACGTTGCGGCTGGATCTGCTGGGACTGATGCTGCTTTCCCCGGCCATCGTCCTCATTATTTACGGTCTTGGAGAAGTAAGCTCACACCACGGTTTCGGCCATGCCGCGGTTCTCGTTCCCGTTATAGCGGGTTTAGCGCTTTTGACTGTGTTTGTCGTCTATGCTTTTCGCAAAGGAAACGAAGCGTTGCTTGATGTTAAGCTGTTCCGGGTGCGTTCTTTAGCCGTGTCCTCGACACTGCTCTTTTTATCCGGCCTGACCACTTACGGGGCGATGCTTCTGCTACCGTTATACTTCCAACAAGTCCGCGGCGAATCCGTGCTTATATCCGGTCTGCTGCTCGCACCGCAAGGGGTAGGGATGCTGCTGACAAGATCGCTTGCCGGCAAACTAACGGATCAGATCGGTTCGAAGCCCGTCGTTCTTGTCGGAACCCTGCTTACCTTGCTTGGAACATGGCCATTTACACAGCTTAGCGCGGATACGAGCTATTTTTATTTGAGCGCAGCATTGATCGTGCGGGGGACAGGATTAGGGGCTGTGTTTCTGCCGGTCATGGCTTCCGCCTATATTGGCCTGTCTTCGAAGCAAATCCCGCATGCCAGCAGCACCACTCGTATTATGCAGCAAATCGGCGGTGCCTTTGGCGCATCGGTTATCGCTATTATTTTGCAGAACGAGTTGAATTCGATCGTGTCACATGACCCAGCAGCCGTAGCTCTTGCGTTCGATCATGCGTTTATCTGGTCGATTGGCTTCTCTGCACTGGCACTAATTCCGGCAATACTTCTGCCGAGAATAAAAAGATAAATTAAAATTAATTCACAATACTAAGGTCAAGCGAGCTTTCATTGGCATGTTATACCGTGTTCGAAAGCTTCTGTTTGCTACTAGCGGAGCTATTACGATAATCATGTGCTTGTCACAATCAGCGGTAAATCACGCTGCGGTCCACCAGCTCGTACCACCCATCGCATCGCATTAAACCTCAAACCTCAAACCTCAAATAGTGACCTTTCGGGGTCTTCCTTCTTGGGGTTTTCGTTCTACGTACAACAAATCTTTTATTCAATCCCATCAGTCTTATCGTATTTCGTGTCTTCTCATCATACTCCTTATAGCTCATTCGCAATGGGTTTATAGTTTGCATACACGCCCTAAAGGAAAAGTAGATAAATTCTCGGTTTATCAGAATATTTGTATGTATAACTATGTATGTGTGTTGACAAATGTACGAACAAAAAATATACTAAGGTTGTAAATTAAAGAAAGCGCCTTCTTTCAATTATTGCGATTATAACAGTTGTTCAGAGAGAGGAGTCACGTGAGCATGGATCAAGACATTAAACAAGCGATTACTAAGGGAGAAACCGCACTTGGTATCGAATTTGGATCCACACGTATCAAGGCAGTGCTGATTGATCATCATTTTGAAACAATCGCATCTGGAAGCTATGAGTGGGAAAATCTCTTGGTAGACGGTTATTGGACGTACAACTTAGAGAGTATTATTACGGGTCTGCAAGAGGCTTATAGTGAAATGAAGCAAGAGGTTGAACAAAAGTATGGAATCACCCTTCGTACCGTTGGTTCTATAGGATTCTCTGCAATGATGCACGGATATATGGCTTTTGACAGCGAGGGCGAGTTGCTTGTTCCGTTCCGGACTTGGCGGAATGCGACAACTGGTACTGCGGCAAAAGTGTTAACTGATAAATTCCAATTCAACATCCCTGAGCGATGGAGTATTGCTCACCTGTATCAAGCTATATTGAACGAAGAGCAACATGTCCCTCAAATTGATTTTATGACGACGTTAGCTGGATATATTCACTGGCTGCTGACTGGCAATAAAGCCATTGGCATCGGAGATGCATCGGGTATCTTTCCAATTGATGAAACTACACATGATTATAACCAATCGATGGTTAAGCAGTTTGATGAACTCATTGCGTCCAAAGGCTACGATTGGAAGTTAGAAGGAATTCTCCCTAAAGTTTATATTTCAGGCGAGCAGGCAGGTGTACTAACTGCCGCGGGAGCCAAAATCCTAGATAAATCCGAAGATTTACAACCAGGTATTCCGCTTTGTCCTCCAGAAGGTGATGCGGGAACAGGGATGGTCGCCACGAATAGTGTGAGAAAACGGACGGGCAACGTCTCTGTGGGAACCTCGGTTTTTGCCATGCTTGTATTAGAAAAGGATCTCTCAGCGGTATATCCGGAAATTGATCTGGTGACTACACCGAATGGTAATCCGGTCGGCATGGTTCATGCCAACAACTGTTCAAGTGATATCAATGCTTGGCTGGGATTGTTCCGTGAATTTTCTGAGGCAATGGGGCAAAAGACGGATCCGAATCAATTGTTCAGTGTGTTGCTGAACAAGGCTTTGGAAGCGGATCCAGATGGCGGTGGTTTACTCAGCTATGGCTATTTGTCAGGGGAGAATATCACCGGAATAGAGAAAGGCAGACCGTTGTTTGTCCGCTCTCCTGAGAGCCGTTTCAATTTGGCCAATTTCATGCGGACTCATCTTTTCACTGCGTTTGCTGCTTTGAAAATCGGAATGGATATTTTGACAAAGAAAGAAAACGTCGCAATTGATAGTATTCTGGCTCACGGTGGTTTATTTAAAACCCCTATCGTCGGACAAAAAATTGTTGCGGCTGCCATGAATGTCCCGGTATCAGTGATGTCAACAGCTGGAGAAGGCGGGGCGTGGGGGATTGCTATTCTGGCTTCTTACATGAAGAACAAGGATCAACAAGAAAGTCTGGAAGACTTCCTCGACCAAAAAGTATTTAGAGATGCTGAGGGGCAAGAAATCTCTCCCGACAGTTCCGACGTTAAAGGATTTGAAGCATTCATGGAACGCTACACACAAGGCCTAGCGATTGAACAGGCTGCTGTAGATAATCTAGTGGAAAACTGGAGGAATTGACGTGTTAGAGCAACTGAAAGAAGAAGTATATCAAGCCAATCTGGATTTGCCTAAACATGGACTCGTGAAGTACACCTGGGGTAACGTAAGCGCTGTTGATCGTGAGAGCCGCTTATTCGTTATCAAACCTAGTGGTGTTAATTATGACACGATGAAACCTAGCGATATGGTGGTTGTTGATTTTGATGGCAATGTAGTTGAAGGAGAAATGAGACCTTCATCAGATACACCGACTCACGCCGTACTTTATAAGCATTACGCAGAGATCGGCGGTATTGTACACACACATTCGACTTGGGCGACCATTTGGGCTCAAGCAGGCTTGGATGTACCTGTAATGGGGACTACTCATGCAGACACCTTCTATGGTTCTGTTCCTTGCGCCCGTTTCTTGACACAAGAGGAGATTGATCGTGGTTACGAAGCGGAAACCGGCCGTGTCATCATAGAAACTTTTGAGCAGCGCGGACTGGATATTTTAGCAGTGCCGGGTGTTCTGCTTAAGGGTCATGCGCCCTTCACCTGGGGCAAAGATGCGAAATCGGCGGTAATGAATAGCGTCGTGTTGGAAGAAGTTTCGAAAATGAATTTATTCGCACGAGAATTGAATCATTTTGCTGAAGAATTGCCACAACGCATTCTAGATAAACACTATTTACGCAAACATGGGAAAGACGCGTACTACGGGCAAAAGTAATATAAACTAAAAAATTATGAAAAGAGGATGAATGATGTCAACAGTAGGTACAAAACAGTTCTGGTTTGTCGTAGGTTCACAACATCTGTATGGGGAAGAAGCATTAGCAGAAGTCAAAGCACACGCACAAGAAATGACCGATGCCTTAAATAAGAGCGGTGTTCTGCCTTATCCGCTTGTATTGCAAGATCTGGCGGTTAGTGCAGACAAAATCACCAGCCTCATGAAAGAAGTCAACTATCGTGACGAAGTTGCTGGTGTCATCACTTGGATGCATACCTTCTCGCCTGCGAAAATGTGGATTCGCGGAACTAAATTGCTGCAGAAGCCGCTGCTTCATTTGGCTACACAGTACAATGAAAGCATTCCTTGGGCTACAATTGACATGGACTTCATGAACCTCAATCAGGCAGCTCATGGTGACCGTGAATATGGATTTATCAATGCCCGTCTGAAGAAACAGAATAAAGTGGTCGTAGGGTACTGGGAACGTGCGGAAGTGCAGAAGCAAATCGCAGAGTGGATGGATGTAGCGGTTGCTTATAACGAAAGCTTCAATATCAAAGTTGCCCGCTTTGGCGATAACATGCGTAACGTTGGCGTTACGGAAGGTGACAAGGTCGAAGCTCAAATTCAATTCGGATGGACCGTTGACTACTTCGGAATTGGCGACCTTGTTCAGTACGTCAATGCTGTGAAAGAAGAAGAGATTGATGCTTTGCTCGCGGAATACTCCGAACTTTATGAATTCGATTATGGTACTTATAGCAAGGAAGCTTGGGAAGCCAGTGTAAGAGTGCAAGCAAGCTATGAAATTGCTATTAAACGATTCCTGGATCATGGCGGCTATACTGCCTTCACTACGAACTTCGAAGACCTCTATGGTATGAAACAGCTCCCTGGTCTTGCCGTTCAACGTTTGATGGCACAAGGATACGGCTTCGCCGGTGAAGGGGACTGGAAGACGGCAGCGCTCGATCGTCTGCTTAAAGTCATGAGCCATAACCAATCCACTGGCTTTATGGAAGACTACACCTATGAATTGGCGGCTGGTCAGGAATCGATCCTTCAATCCCATATGCTTGAAGTTGACCCAACGTTGGCAAGCAACAAGCCTAAAATCATCGTTTCTCCGTTAGGTATCGGCGATCGTGAAGATCCAGCCCGTCTGGTGTTTGACGGCAAGGCAGGAGACGGTGTAGTTGTTTCCATGGCTGACTTTGGCACGCATTATAAACTGCTGATCAATGAGGTTACTGCATTTGAACCGACGGTTCCTGCTCCAAATCTTCCAGTGGCCCGTGTACTGTGGAACGTGAAGCCAAACTTCCAAGATGGGGTTAAAGCATGGATTGAGAACGGTGGCGGTCACCATACCGTGGTTTCCCTGAATCTAACCACAGACCAAATTGTTACTTATGCAAAACTGGTTAACCTGGAATACGTAATTATTAAATAACTAGAAGATATCCATCTATAAAAGCATTGGGTCAGTCCTCAGGACCCAATGCTTTTACTGGTTTTCTAAGGATGTCGAGATAAAGGAAAGGTTCCTAAGCTATCTGGCGATATAGCGAGACAACTGGATTCTCTTTAAGGTAATCAATTAATTCATAAGGATGTGATACTATGGCGAATGTACCAGCTACGAAAACGAAACTGGTTATCGTTGAAGGCATACCTGGCTCTGGCAAATCCACATTATCTAGATACATACATGACATGTTAAACACACATCAAATAGAATCGGAACTATTTTTAGAAGGGAACTTACGACATCCCGCTGATTATGAATCGGTTGCATGTATGCCAAACGAAGAACTTGATCGGCTTCGATCAATCTATTCCGAGGCGTTTCATTACATTGATCCGTTTATATCTTTGAAGGGCAACGACTCTTTAATCGCATATGCGCTTGCGCAACAATCAGCTCAAAATGAAATTCCTTCTAGTTTGTATGAGGAAATCCGGCGTTATGAAATCTACGATGGAGTACCCGTAGAAAAATATTGCGAGTTGATGGTTCAACGTTGGAGTTCTTTTGCTAAGGATCAGCGAGAAAAATCATTTATTATGGATAACTCCGATTATGATTGGGAGAATCAACAACAGACCGTTTCGAATATCATGATGAAGTATTTATAAACCGTGAAGCTCATTCCAGGAAACGTTAGTGCAATTAGAAAGGGCCTGTCCCGTAAAGGTTGGCCCAAAAACTTGCCGTTACAGGCAGCCCCGTGACTCTCATGTTTTAAAAGTTCAGTAGAGAGAAGGTTATAAGCTATGAGTGACTATGGTCCAGATCTATTTAAAGGTACCGCCTGGTACTACTCTAGGTATCGACCTCCTTATCCTTCGTCGCTTATTCGGTTTTTAGTTAACAAGTTTTCTCTGAATGGGGAAGGTCGTTTGCTTGACTTAGGATGTGGAACAGGTCAGTTAGCTCTAAGATTTAGTGATTGGTTTGAAGAAATAGTAGGTGTAGATACTGAATCAGAAATGCTAGATGAAGCAAATCGCTTCTCCAGTGATAAAAGGTTGGACAATGTTAAATGGGTACAAGGAAGGGCAGAAGAGCGTGTAAGTGACTGGGGGTTCTTTCGCCTCGTTATAATTGCGAAAGCATTTCATTGGATGGATAGAGAGTCCATTCTTGACCTTCTGTATAACAGTTCTGATGCTAATGGTGGCGTAGCTATTATTGATAACACTGGGAAGCAGGAACCCTTACTTTGGCAACTCAAGGTGAACGAAGTAGTGAAACGTTGGCTAGGAGACGCAAGAAGAGCTGGTAATAGCACTTACACTCCCCCAAAGGAGAGGTATGAGGATATTGTAAGAAAATCTGGATTCAAAAATGTCCAAAGACATATTTTACCGAGTTATTCATATACATGGACTGTTGATTCGATCATTGGAAATCTGTACTCTACATCATTTGCTTCTAGACGGTTTTTTGGTGATAATCTAGTACGATTTGAAAATGATTTAACATCTGTTCTACTAGATATGGACTCCACGGGTGTGTTTACCGAAGAATTGTCGGTGTCTGTTATTACTGCTAGTAAGTGAAGCCCCAATAATACAGCGTGTTGAGGTCAATTCTTATTATTTTGCAAAGAAAATTCTCACTTTTTAGCAGAAATGATTTATAATTATCAGATAATAGACAATATAATTTTTAAAAGATTATATTTTAGTTATAATAGAGACAGAAAAGATATGTTCCTGAGTGGAGCCTTGCTTCTTGTATCACCTAAGCAGGAGGGCCTGCTCTTTTTTGCAAATATAAGAGATAAGGAAGGTTTTTATGAATAGCATTCAGAAAAATACAGACGTTATCTTAATTGGTGCCGGAGTCATGAGCGCGACTCTGGGATCATTGCTGAAAGAGTTAGCACCAGAATGGGAAATCAAAGTGTTTGAGAAACTCGCAAACGCAGGAGAAGAAAGCTCTAACGAATGGAATAATGCAGGTACAGGCCATGCTGCACTGTGCGAGCTGAACTATACATCCGAGAAAGCTGACGGATCTATAGACATTCGTAAAGCTGTAGACATTAATGAGCAGTTTCAGCTTTCAAGACAGTTTTGGTCTTTTCTTGTCAACAGCCATTTGATTCGTAATCCACAGGACTTTATCAAGCCAATACCTCATATGAGTTTGGTAACAGGAGAGAAAAATGTATCTTTTTTGAAAAAAAGGTTTAAAGCGCTTTCAACTATTTCTCTGTTTCAAGGTATGGAATTTTCCGATGACCCTGAAAAGCTGAAGGAATGGATTCCGCTGATTATGGAAGGCCGTACATTGAATGAGCCAATCGCGGCAACCAAAATCGACTCTGGAACAGATGTCAACTTTGGTGCTTTAACACGCATGTTGTTTGAGCATTTAAAAAGTAAAAACGTCGAGATCAATTACAAGCATAGTGTAAAGGATATTAAACGTGCGAGCGACGGCTCGTGGAAGGTCAAAGTCCATAATCTGGATAACGGTAAAATCGAATACCATACTGCTAAATTTGTCTTTATCGGTGGTGGGGGTGGTAGTTTACCTTTACTGCAAAGAACCGGTATTCCTGAGTCCAAATATATCGGGGGATTCCCGGTAAGTGGACTATTTATGGTATGTAACAATCCTAAGGTTGTCGCCCAGCATCATGCAAAAGTATACGGTAAAGCAAAGGTTGGTGCTCCTCCCATGTCTGTGCCGCATCTGGATACAAGATATATCGGTAACCAAAAAGCACTGCTATTTGGACCGTTTGCCGGCTTCTCACCGAAGTTCTTGAAAACGGGCTCAAATTTGGATTTGATCGGTTCTGTAAAACCCAATAACCTCATTACGATGTTGGCGGCAGGCGCAAAAGAGATGGCATTGACCAAATACCTGATCCAGCAAGTGATGTTATCGAATGAAAAGCGTCTGGAAGAATTACGCGAGTTTATTCCGAACGCCAAAATCGAGGACTGGGGGATCGTGGTAGCGGGCCAACGTGTGCAGGTGATCAAAGATACGGAGGGCGGTAAAGGAACACTTCAATTTGGTACAGAAGTGGTTAGTGCTGCTGATGGTTCGGTAGCTGCACTGCTCGGCGCTTCTCCGGGGGCTTCTACTGCTGTTCACGTTATGCTGGAAGTACTGGAAAAATGTTTCCCACAACATATGGATGAGTGGGAACCAAAAATAAAAGAAATGATTCCTTCTTATGGGGTGTCACTAGCGAAAAACCCAGAGCTTTACCAAGAAATTTATGATTCCACAACGGAGGTGCTGGGTCTGGGCGAAAAAGAACCGCTTCATCGTTAATTTTTTATTTGCTGATCGTTCCCAATATGATAGAATGCAGCCAGACAGAAAAGAAAGCAGCGCTATAGGCTCTATTCAGTTCCAGTTGTCCAATGAACTGGTGCAGCGGATTGCCACCTCGGCCTGGTTAAAACGCAGATGGGCGGGGAAAAGGCAGAGCTGTCGGTGGAGGATGGGGCGAAAACGGCGGTCCGACTGGCGACCCTGCCGGAGGATGGTCCAACGGGCGGATTCTATTACATGGATGATCGGCTTCCATGGTAAAGCTTTATGCATAAATAGATAGGGGCGCACCCACAAAGAGGAGGTGCCCCTATCTATTTATATTACATTTGTGCGGTTGGACGGATCACGATTTCGTTCACATCAATATCGGCCGGTTGTTCAATTGCGAATCCAATTGCACGGGCTACCGCGTCAGGTGTCATGGCTAGTTTATCCCGAATGGCAGCGAGTTGATCTCTCAATGCTGGATTGGTCATACCCTCTGTGAAATTCGTCTGCACGATACCAGGCGAAATGATGGTCACGCGCAGCTTGTCGCCAGCCTCCTGACGCAATCCCTCTGAGATCGCGCGCACGGCGAACTTCGTACCGGAGTAGACCGACTGGTTCGGCACAGTCTTATGTCCTGCTACAGAAGCGATGTTCACGAAATGTCCGGAACCCTGCTTGCGAAAGATAGGCAGTGCTGCGGCTATTCCGTACAAAACGCCTTTAATGTTGACGTCAATCATGTCCTCCCAGTCCTCGACACACAGATCTTCTAGAGGGGAAATAGGCATAACGCCAGCGTTGCTGACGAGAACATCCAGCTTCCCGTACCGCTCGCAAGCTAAATTAACGAGGTTGCACAGATCCTCGCGCCGTCTCACGTCAGTGCGTACATAAACAGCTTCGCCACCTCCATTGGAAATGCGTGTCGCCAGCGCTTCAAGGCGCTCCGCTCCGCGCGCTCCAAGCACGACTTTTGCTCCCCGCTCGGCAAGCAACAGTGCTGTTGCTTCTCCAATTCCGCTGCTTGCACCTGTAATCACGACGACTTTGTTCTCTATTCTTCCTTCCAAATGCATAGCCCAATCCTTCTTCCTTTGATCTATTTGCCTTAGGCCCTTTGTTGGCCTTGCAAGTAAATTTTAAGTAGAATTCGATTGAGACAGGTAGACCGATCAAGTTCAATTCTTGCCTAATCCTATTCGGCGTGCATATAATTAGCACATCAATATTAGCGTTCAACGGAAAGGAAGGTAAAACATGTATGATTTCGTCTTCTCCCCCCTCTGATATTTCTACGAATCTACAAGAACTGATTCGTCTGATTGATCAACACGCGTCTTCGGACGGTACGTTTGTTTCGTCTGTGCCAGGACTTTATTTCAGACGTGCAAGCCATGTGTCCGAGCTGAATCATACGGTCCATATGCCCTCCCTGTACGTGGTCGCACAAGGCTCAAAGACAGCAATGCTGGCTGGAGAAAACTATGTGTACGATCCAACAACCTACATGGTTACATCAGTTCAACTTCCCGTAACTGGTAAAATAACTCAAGCCTCGTCGAAGCTTCCTTATCTAAGTCTTCAATTATCCATTAGTCCAGACGCCATCCTGGACATTATCAAGAAGAGTCCTCCTCCATGCAACGTAAAGACTGGACGCGGCATACTGGTGAGCCAATTTGACCCTCTGCTGCTTGATGCGCTGCTTCGGCTTGTCAGACTTTCGGATACGCCTGCGGATATTCAGTTTCTTGCGCCGCTTATCACGCACGAGATCCTTTATCGTGTATTACAAGGTGAGCAGGGAGCTATAATCAGGCAATTTGCTGTAGTTGGCAGCTATGCACATAGCATCGCCAAAGCGATCCATCTGATTACCCGCGATTACTCTAAGCCTCTTGTGATTGAAGAATTGGCGAAGGAAGTAAACATGAGCCCTTCTTCCTTACACAAGCATTTTAAAAGGGTAACGGCTATAAGTCCTCTGCAGTATCAGAAGGCCATTCGACTGCAGACTGCACGCCGCTTACTGCTCTCGGAGGGATTGGAAGCCGCCACTGTAGGCTTTCGCGTTGGCTATGAGAGTCCTTCGCAGTTTAGCCGGGAATATGGACGCATGTTTGGACGGCCACCGATGAGTGATGTTAAACACTTGCGTAGTTCCCTTAGTGTCTCAGTTGATTGAAAGGTTCTTCGGGTGATCCGCGGGGGATGCCCAGAGGCAAGTTGTCTTGGGCCTGCTCAAAGAGGATATATCACACCAACGGAAGTTCGTCGAGCCGTTCGTAAATCAACAATCCTTTTTCTTTCGCCACCCTTACCATTTCATCGGCACCCTGAGAAGGTCCCCCAACTCGAAGCACGGCGTTACAGCAATCAAGCAGGCGAATGGAAGACGGATGAAAGATTCTGTTAAAAGTCTCATCTCCCAGAGTAGTGGAACCGGCTGTTGCGATAAGGGGCAAAGCATACCACTCTCCCAGCACCGGCATGTGACCAGCCTCGTAAACTTGAAGAGCAATTTCATTCATGTAGTTGACGTTCTTCTCGATTAGTACAGGATCATCATTCGTCCCAGATCGATACGGGCCTGCGATAAGGATATGAAGCGGTTTCGATTTCACTTTCAAGAGACCCTGGATCTGAGCGTATTGGAGCAGCATTATTGTCTTGGCGTCACGAATCTCGCCGCTTTCGACCATGTTTAGCACTTGAGCAAACGGAAGTTCCATCACTTCAATGTTTTCCTGCTCCTCCTCAAGGCCACCACCGCCACCCGTTGTCATATCTTCACTATACTCGGCTACATAGAAGTGCAGGATTTCGGTAACGGAGCCCGGTGACATATAGGCCTCGCCGACTTTCTGCACACGGTCGATACGGTATCCCGTCTCCTCCTCCGTCTCCCGAAGAATACCTTCTTCCGGTGTTTCTTTATCGAGTAGCCCCGCACAGGTTTCGATAAGCATTCCAGTCTCATTGCCGTTCCGATAAGTAGGCATTCGGAACTGTCTGGTTAGTACAACGGTTTGTTTGTGCCGATTATATAGCAGGATCGTTGCGCCGTTGCCGCGATCGTACACTTCACGGGATTGTGTCTCCCATTGTCCATTATTTTTTTCAAACTCGAATGTGACCTTATTTAAGATGTACCAGTTATCCGATAGAAGCTCCTCTTTTACAATCCGTACTCTTGGGTGGTACTGTTGTGCCTTCATCTCATTTCCTCCCTAGAAAGATTCCGTTCTCTTTAGTCATTTTGAGAGTTCCGTTCTGCTGCAGAAGCCGATCGACGTGGTCTCGAAACTTGTCAATAGCCGCTCCGACAAGTCGCTCTCTTGCGTTCATCGGAGTCGAAATTATATATTCGATCAGGGGTTCCGCCTCGTCGACCAACAGACAGTCCTCGTATCGAAGCAACCGAAGATCGGAAAAGCAAGAAGACAGCAAGTCCCCTCCGTTACCCAGGTGGAACCGTTTAATAGCATGATCCAGCACATGCAGCTCAGGATCGAACGAAACCGCCAAGTGTTCGACCTCTTGTAGGTGTCGAGTGCTCATCGTAGAGGTGCATACTATACCTCCTTGCTTTAAGACACGGTGCATCTCGTGGATTGCTCTTGGGATGTCCGGCACATGATACAGCATGTTGTTTGCGATAACTATATCAAATTGCTCATCATGGAATGGGATCTGCTGCGCGTCAACAGACAAAAACTTAAACTGCGAATTGTTGCTTCCTAAGCGGCAACGCGCTTCCTCCACCATCCCGCTTGACGTATCGGTAAGCGTGATGCGCCAGCTGCTTGGGATTCGTTCGGCGTTTCTTATCCAAAAGGTCCCGTCGCCGCAGCCCAACTCAAGAATGTGGGCTTCTGGTTGCACCTCCAGTTGTTCAAAGATCCAACGATGCCAGCCTTGAGGATTCGTACTGTACCTGTCGTAAAGATGTATCCGCGTTTGCAGGCGGGTCGCCGTCCGATACTGTTCCCCCCAATTTTTCTCACTCTGCACGGTTTGAATAACATCCGCCAAATGGTTCCAATTGGACCCATAGGCCGACGTTTCCATAGCATCTCGTATTGCATGCACTACGTGCTCTGTATGAGCAATTTTCTTTTGTAAAACATCGAGTTGTGCTTGCAACGAGTGTCTGATGTTCCCGTCGGATAGCGATTCTGCATCTAAAATGTCCTTTATTTTTTGTAGCGATAACCCTAGATACTTCAACATCTGAATTCGCTGTAATCTTTCCAGGTCTCTCATGTTGTAGGATCTTATAGATCCAGTGCGATGACCTCCTGGACTCAGAAGTCCGATTTGATCGTAATATCGCAATGTCCTGACCGTTATCCCTGTACGTTTGGCGAGCTGTCCTGTCGTCAGACAGTTCTCTTTGTTCATCCATTCATCACATCCAATTGATTGCTCTAGCATGTCGTTCTCAGTCAGTATACCAAGTGACGTAACGTCACCTTCAAGAAAAATTTATGCAATAAGAAACAAAAGGAAACCACCCTACCAAAAGGTGACTTGGTAGTTAGTCACGAATATCATGTAATAAAAATTCATCAGCTCTTCATGGAGGCTATTATGAAAACTTTCATTTACATGGTGAGACATGGCGAATCACCAAAGACAGAAGGGAATGAAAGAACGAGAGGTCTAACGGATAGGGAGAAATCAGATGCTTATCGAATAACTGAATTATTAAAAGGAGAGGGGATCGAGGTTTTCGTTTCAAGCCCATATCAACGGGCAATCCTAACCATTCAAGAATTAGCTCAAAGCTCGGGACAAGAAGTTTTAATAATCGAGGATCTTAAAGAAAGAATTTTTTTGAATGAAGACAACCGAATGCCCGATGATGAATTATTCCCTTTGTTAGATAAGTCATTTTCGGATCCCAACTTTTCTTTAACGGGAGGAGAGTCTAATGCAGTTTGTCAGAACCGAAGTATAACGGCCTTAAAGGATTTGTTAAAAATCTACCGCGGACGGAAAGTCGCATTAGGGACTCATGGAGCTGTAATGACTTTAATGATGGGGTATTATGACAAGCAGTACGATTTGAAATTTTTACTACATACATCCAAACCAGACGTATACAGAATGGAGTTCAATGATCAGGAATTAGTTGAGGTAAAAAGATTGTGGAATATGCCGTAATAGTTTGTGAGGAAAAGGTATAGGGACATTCTTCAAAGAGAGACCACCCTTATAAAAAGGATGGTCTCTCTTTGAAACTTTCTTGTATAGCTATTGCGATGAACCGTTAAGCAAATCTTCAGCTATTTTTACCAGGTCTTCTTTGCTCAGCGGGCTGTCCTGGTTATCGGATATGTTGTAGTGTAAACGTCTTTTTTCATCGAGCCATCCCAGTCGGTTTTTTCCTGCTTCCAAGGGCTTGCTTGCTTCACTTGCCCTGATGTAATAGGCCTTGGTTCCTTTGATTGTCAATTGCTCAGCCGAATCCTGTTCATTTTGCATGATGGTTGTCTTTGTGACTTCAGAAGTGTATTTGGTGACGGTAATGTTTACATAATCGTTTCCTCTCGCATACCGGGCAAAGGAGGAGTCTGATTTGTCCCAGCTCAGCCTTTGAATAAACAGATTTTCACCCTCCGGTGCAGCTTTGGCCTGTTGCATCAGTTTATCGGTTAAAGATCGATATTCCTTTTTGGTCATCATCCCAGGGTATGCAGTGACTGGATAGACGTATCCGAATTCAAACTGATAGCCATCCGGTAGATGAGTGGGGTTGCTGAATAATGGAGCCTCAGTCCGCTTGATTTCATTTTGTAGGCTGTTGAAACTTGAAAGTTCAGCCGGTTTGTACGCAAACAGGGCCGGATTAGATAGGTTGTTTTGATTCATAGAATCGTCCTTGACGTAATAAGCGGCATACTCTCCTGGTTGCAAACGGTCTCTCACTTCTTCGTTCCACCGTGCGTAGGTGGAGGTATAGGTTTTGGAGGCGTCCGTTTCAGTAGGTGTTTTGGCGGTATTTAATACAACGTCGCCCTTACTGTTGCGGAATTCAAGATATTGTGAAGCTGCGTATCCGGTCACAGAGGCCCCTACTACAAAAAGCAAAATCATGATGGGGACGGTGATGCGAGGCTGAAAATGGACTTTTCCTATATTCCCCTTTTCGAGCATCGTCTTTTGGTAGACCTGTTCCATTACTTTGTCAGAAACGTCAAAAGCTTGGATTTTTAGGACACTCTCTGATTCCGTCATCATGTCCATGTTTTTTAAGCCTCTGTCTTGTAATTCACGCATTTTGGGTCCTCCTTTTGGGGCTCCATTATTTTTTTGAGCTTTGTTTTTGTCCTGCCGTATTTTTTCTTGATAGCTTCCTCGCTTTTGTTCATAATTTCCCCGATTTCTCCAAACGATTTTTCTTCAAAAATGCGCAGCACCAACAGGTTTCGCTCCTCTGCATTCAGTTGGTCCAATGCCCGACTCAGCGGTTCACTGAAAAGCTGACGTTCCATAACCTGCGCTGGACTGTCTGAAGTCATGTTAGTTGGGGTGAACAGGGTAAGTTTAAATTTGCGTTGTAGATTCTTCCTGCGAATCAGGTTCAGGCAGTGATGATAGGCCATTTTATACAGCCAGGAGGAGAAGCCCACTGTGGGCTTGTACATACTGATTTTCTCGAAAGCACTAACGAAAATATCCTGAACAGCCTCTTCCGCTTCCTGCTCGCTTCCTAATATCCGCCAGCAGTATACAAAAATCTGACGTTGATACTCCTTTACAATGTAGGCGTAATCCTGGATCTCGCCAGCTTGGACCCGTTTAATTCTAGATTCGATTTCCTCATTCAAAGATTTAGGCACCCCCTCTGATCAAAAAGAAAACTATATCTGTATAACAAACGAAGATGACCGAAAGGGACACCTTTTCTAAATTTCTTTAGTATTAGATCAACTCTCTAAGAGAATACGATAAAGCAGAACAATTATCACCAACGTTGTTGGTTTCATAGAGTTAAAGGTATATTGTGGAAGTGGGGGTGTTAAAATGAAATTAAGATATTGATAAGAAGGAGGTCTACGGAATTCTTCATAAAAAGCCTTATGAGGGCGCTTTGGGGCGATCTCGTAAATAAATAGGAGAGGATACGGTTTCTAATGAATGAAAGTGCTAAGAAATATAATTTTGATAATGTGATGCTTTACCTTCATGATCAAATGAAGCTGCTGCCTAACCTAGAATCAAAATACATTGGATTAACCATGCCATTTCCTCGACAAGCTGCGCTACGGAATAGGATGGTTGAGAGTATTGAGACATTAATAGCATACGATGAGGATGTTTCGGACTTCAATATGAAATTGGACAGCTTTGTACCAATTGAAGATGATACTCAGTTAACAGAGAAATTTAAAGTGATTTATGATATCGATAAATGGAGAGATGAATTAAACGATCAAGAGGTAAACTCGGCAATCCCGCCCGTATAGCTAACGATAATCATCGGCTGTTTACGGGAGGAGTGCCTCACCCTCTTTTATGCAGCATATCTTCTACTTATTCCCTTTGCGTACCTTTAACAGCTTGCCCTTTACGGTTGTATTCTTCATAATCTCAAGCACCAGTGGACCTTTGCCATTCAGAATCTCAACATCTGTCGCATAATCCAGAATCGTAATAATCCCGATATCATCTGCAGTGACCCCGTCAAGCTTAGCGATGGTCCCCACGAAGTCGACAGCTCTAAGCTTTTTCTTCTTACCGCCGTTAAAATTCAGCTTCATAATCTGCTGGTTTAATTGCTCGCGCTTATCTTTTTTGAGTGCGGTTTTTACATGCAGTTTCTGCTCAAAATCTTCTCTACGGAGATCAACAGCCTCTTCTGAGGGGGCCTTTACCTGCGGAATTGCGAATCCAATATATGCTTCAATATCAGCTAATCTTCTGCCATCCTTAGGAGTGATGAGAGAAATGGCTTTCCCCGTTTTGCCAGCACGTCCCGTACGTCCTGTGCGGTGAACATAGCTTTCCTTCTCAAGGGGAATATCGTAGTTAATGACATGGGTGATATTCGTGATATCAATTCCTCTGGCGGCAACATCTGTCGCAATCAAGTAACGGAATTGCCCCCTTCTGAATGCATTCATTACCTCAAATCGCTCGTCTTGCTCCATGCCACCATGAATGCGATCACATGGATATTCAAGATCAGCCAATGCTCTGAATAATGTATCTACATTCTCCTGCGTACGACAGAAAATAATGCAGCTGTCAGGATTCTCAACAATGAGCAGATCTTGCAGTAGTGCCAGCTTGTCTGACTCCTTCACCTGAATAAGAGAGTGATCAATTGTAGCGGTCGTTATACCGGCTGCTTTTATTTCAATTTCGACAGGATCGTTCATATACTTGTGTGACAGTCTGGCTACATCCTCAGGAAAAGTAGCGGAGAATAACATGGTAACCCGGTCACTAGGCAGTGCTTGAATGATCGACTGAACTTGCTCGATAAAGCCCATATTCAGCATTTCATCAGCTTCATCAATCACGAGATAGGCAATCCGATCTAACGGTAGCGTCCCTCGTTCGATATGGTCCAGTACACGTCCTGGCGTACCTACAGCCACATGCGTTCTTTGTTTTAACTCAGCCTTTTGGATATGAAAAGGATGTTTCCCATAAAGGGGGGTTGCTTTTATCCGCTTAAAGCGTCCAATGTTCGTGATGTCTTCGGTGACCTGTAACGCGAGTTCGCGGGTTGGCGTCAGGATTAAAGCTTGGGGCTTATTCTCATTCCAATCTACTAACTCACAGAGTGGAATGCCATATGCTGCTGTTTTGCCGCTACCTGTTTGCGATTTGGCGACAAGATCCTTCTTCTCAAGCGCAACAGGAATAACTTCCGTCTGAACCTCTGTTGGCGTCTCATAGCCCAAGCTATTCAGCGCTCTTACAATTTCTTCACTTAATGCGTAATCTGTAAAATGCTTCTGACTCATTTTCAACCTCTTCTGCGCTGTATTTGAATACCATTACATATATAATGTCATCGTGTATCGAACTTATACTCATCTAGTATACTCTATATCCAGACTTACTCTGATACATATCAACGATTAACTGTTTGTCTAACCGTATCCTTGGAGGAGTGTTTAGAGAATGGACGTAGAAACGAGCCTATTCTAAGCAGCAAAGGGAGGCCATGAAGGCACGGGTATCGGCATGTTTCCATATCCGCATGCGTGAAAACATGTGTTACGAACAAAGGGCACCCAATCGGGTGCCCTTTGAACTGCCGTTAGCGCGGAAAATCGTATCAAAAGTATTGTTACGATGAAAAGTGAATCCAATCTCTCCCTTGGACAGCATCCATCTTTTTAAAGAAAATTTGAGCGCGTTTATTCTCGGTAGAAGTTATCCAGGTCATATGAGCATAGCCTTGATTTTGTGAGTATTTTTGACATTCTAAAAAAAGCTGTGTTTCTACTTCTGTATCTCTAAATGGTTCCAATACAAATAGATCGTTCATAACAGTGACTTTGTCTGCTTTCATCGTGCTAAAGGTAAAGAATAATGTAGCAAAGCCAATTAATTCTCCATTTTGTTCTGCCACAAATTGTATACCGCTTTGCTGCTCAAAAAGGGTTTGTATCAAATTATGAATTTTTTCGATAGGTGGCCTAGGGTTTTGATAAAAACCAACGATGTATTCATACATTAACTCGGTTAAACTGTTTAAATCATCAGGCTTAGCGTTTCTTATTAAAAATGACATTAGATGTTACTCCCTTTTCATTAGTTTTGAATTATTATACATAATAAAGCATATATATTCAAACTGAATTCATTCCGAATTACTTAAGAAGTGTAAGTGTCACCTCTATCGTGTTATCAATAAATGATCGTTCTGGACGAGACTTTATCATTACGGTCAGTCCAATTAACGATACGACTAACGCCTGTGATACAGCCTTCGCATCGAGCCTGATCTCAAGCTCACCTGATTGTATACCTCGTTCAATGGTTTCTTGAAATATAACCGATAGGTACATTTGATGTTCCCTTGTAAGAATTTCAAATTTCTCATCATGAGGTGCAAGTTCAACCATTGTATTGATGCAAAAGCATCCTTTTCTAGGGTTTTCTGCATATTCTTCATCGACCACACCCTCAAAAAAAGTTCGAAATGCTTCTTTTACAGATGGATTGCTTTGAAGTTTGGTTCGGATCAGTAAAGCACGGGACATCATGTATTTGCGTAGCGCAGCTTCGAACAATTCCTTTTTGCCCCCAAAAGTGGAGTATATACTGGGGCGTTGAATTTCCATTCTGGAAGTTAAATCACTTAATGAGGTAGCCTCATATCCCTTCTCCCAAAATATTTGCATAGCTGCATCTAATACTTTATCTTCGTCAAATTCGCGGATTCGTCCCATAATCAATACCTCTCATTACTCGTAATTTTATTTTAATTCAATGACTCTGATCATAATTGTCAGGGAACTTTATTTACGTACCAATTAGTATGTTATTATTTTATATTTAGCCCGTTATATTGTCAAATGCAGATTGGTTTACCGCACCAAGGAGATATAAGTATGAGGATAAATTAAAGTATTTTTACTATGTTTATTGACAGTATTCTTTTTGATGAGTTATATTTACTGGGAAAAATATTTTACTGATCGGTATGATATTTTACCGGTATTTAATTAGCATACAAAGAAAGCTATTAGAATAGGAGAGATGGACGATGGAGATAGGTATTACTTCGTTTGTAGAAACAAAGCCCGACGTTCAGACCGGTGAAGTGATAAGTCACGCACAGAGATTGCGCGAAGTTGTCGAGGAAATTATCCTTGCTGATCAAGTGGGGCTTGATGTGTTTGGGGTAGGAGAGCATCATCGGAAGGATTATTCGGCATCTTCACCAGCAGTTGTGCTGTCCGCGGCTGCAGCGCAGACGAAACGGATTCGGCTGACCAGTGCAGTGACAGTGCTTTCTTCAGCTGATCCCGTTCGCGTTTTTCAGGATTTTGCTACGCTGGATGGGATTTCGAATGGACGTGCGGAGATTATGGCGGGCCGGGGTTCCTTTATTGAATCTTTTCCACTGTTTGGCTATGACTTGGAAGACTATGATGAGCTGTTTGAACAACATTTGGAATTGCTCCTTAAAATACGGGAGTCCGAAAAAGTAACCTGGAAAGGCGGACATCGGCCAGCGATTAACCATTTGGGTGTGTATCCACGACCGGTTCAGAATCCTTTACCGATATGGGTTGGCAGCGGGGGCAGGCAGGATTCTGCCATCCGTGCAGGTCTGTTAGGACTGCCCTTGATGCTGGCGATCATTGGTGGAAATCCGGTGAATTTTGCACCGCTTGTACAGCTTTATAAGAAGGCAGCAGCGCACGCTGGTCATGACGAATCGCAGCTTAAGGTTGGATCGCACTCGATAGGGTTTGTCGGAGAGAATAATGAACGAGCTGCAGATACATATTTCCCTTCTACGATGGCAGGTATGAATAGATTAGGCAGGGAGCGGGGCTGGGCGCATTATGATCGTTCTAGCTACGATGCCGCGCGCAGCTTTGAAGGTGCGCTGTATGTTGGCGATCCTGAGACTGTTGCCCAGAAGATCATTCACCTACGCAAACATGTGGGCGTTACACGCTTTATGCTGTATGTTCCGTTAAGCACGATGCCGCATGCCGAGGTGATGAGGGCCATTGAGCTGCTGGGAACAGAGGTAGCACCCCGAGTTCGGAAGGAAATAGCTCAATGGGAAGCGGAGACGGAAAAAAGATTATAAAAACCAAACATAGGAGTGATTCGCATGGATTTTGAAAATCGTTTGTACCCAGAATTAAGGCCGGTAATCGCACAATTCCCTGGTTTTCAACTGGAAGAAAATTTAGAACTGAGCAGAAGCTATTTATCGAGTCCTCCCATTGAGCAGTCGGAGCACGTACGCACGACAAGCCGGATGATTCCGAGCGTAGCAGGCGAGATATTAGTCAAAATCTACGAACCTGCCCAGCGAACTGACGTTAAGCTTCCGGCCATGCTGTGGATTCACGGAGGAGGCTATGTGATGGGGCATCCAGATATGGACGATGCTTTGTGCGAACGCTTCGTGCAGGCGGCCAAATGCGTCGTCGTATCAGTCGATTACCGACTTGCTCCCGAGCATCCCTACCCTGCTGCCATCGATGACTGTTATGCCGTTTTGACGTGGATGACTGACGAAGCTGAGCAGCTGGGCATCGACTTGGATCGGATCGCAATTGCCGGAGCAAGCGGGGGCGGCGGTCTGACCGCAGCGCTTGCTTTAATGGCTCGTGACAAAGGCGGGCCAGCCCTCATTTTCCAAATGCCGCTGTATCCGATGATCGATGACCGCAGTATTACGGCGTCAAGTCATGAAATTACGGCCGATAACGCACCATGGAACCGGAAGAACAACTTGGCGGCCTGGAACATGTACTTGGGGGATCGTACTGAAGACACCGAGGTGTCCCCATACGCTGTGCCGTCGAGAGCGGAATGCTTGGCTGGGCTACCGCCAACCTATACGTGTATAGGCCAGCTCGATCTGTTCCGAGATGAGACGATCGAATATGTAGCACGCCTTGCCCAAGCGGAGGTGGACGTCGAATTCCATCTATATCCCGGCACATTCCACAACTTTGAGGGGATGGTTCCGCAAGCAGAAGTAAGCCAGCGTGCTAGCCAAAGTTATGTAGACGCAATTGCAAGAGCGCTTAATCCTTAAACTATTAAATGGGCAGTCTCCAAAGTGATATGCTTCCAAAAAAGTAGACAGGTTAAATAATAAAACTTGCTACTGTAAGGGGAGCATATCACTTTTTGCAGTAATCTTTTTTGTCGTTTCAGAGTTGTTTGGGATTTGTCGCGGATGGGCTGATAAATATAGGAAAACACATGATACGAGGCTAGATTTTAATCGAAACGATGTGTTAAAGGAGCACCAGGGGTTCAGTCACCCCGCAATTATGTAAAGTTTTTCGGGTAAAATCTTTACTTTTACATGTAGCAGATAATAACCTTTCATTCTTATAATTGGAAATGTAAGCGATTTATTTAAAGGTAGAATATTAAAAACTATACGTATGAGGAGGAGATTGTATGTCGAAATTTAAAGTGGGCAAGTTGGTAAGCAGCTTGGCGTTGGTGGGTGTGTTGTTATCATCAGTTCTGATAAATCCGGCTAGTGCCAGTATGGCGAACGGTGGCAAATTCCTCGGGAATATCATTGCTGGAAGTGTCCCTGCAAGTTTCGGAACATACTGGAACCAGGTGACTCCGGAGAATTCGACCAAATGGGGGTCGGTTGAAGGCAGCCGTAACAACATGAACTGGTCGCAGGCGGATACCGCCTACAATTATGCCCGTAACAATGGCTTCCCGTTCAAGTTCCATACGTTGGTATGGGGTGCCCAGGAGCCAGGTTGGATTAAAGGACTGTCGGCTGCTGATCAGAAAGCGGAAGTGACTCAGTGGATTAAAGCAGCAGGTCAACGCTATTCAAATGCGGAGTTTGTAGATGTGGTGAATGAGCCACTGCATCAGAAGCCGTCCTTCCGCAATGCCATAGGCGGTGACGGGTCGACCGGATGGGATTGGGTCATATGGTCGTTCCAACAGGCAAGACAAGCTTTCCCAAATGCCAAGCTGCTGATCAATGAATATGGAATTATCAACGATCCTTCGTTAACCGACCAATATGTCAATATTATTAATCAGCTCAAGAGCAGAGGCCTGATTGACGGAATTGGTATTCAATGCCACCAGTTTAGCATGGACACCGTCTCAGTCAACACGATGAACACTGTACTAAACAAGCTGGCGGCAACAGGATTGCCAATCTATGTGTCGGAACTGGATATAACAGGCGACGACAACACCCAGCTTGCCAGATACAAGGAGAAATTCCCGGTTCTCTGGCAGCATTCCGCGGTGAAGGGAGTTACACTCTGGGGATACATCCAGGGGCAAACCTGGATATCGAATACACATCTGCTGAACTCGAACGGCACGGAACGTCCCGCGCTCCAATGGCTGAGACAATATCTGCAGAGATAAGCTATAGCTGCACTTAAAACCCAACAGATGCGAACTTTTGCCAAATGTCTTGGCGGGGTAGATGTTTATTTGACGAAGTCTTGGCTGAAATGTTATACGCCCAAGGCTTCTTTTTATTTAGCTTAAACGTAACGTATTAAAACCTAATCCAACTCAATTAGGCTTACATACCTAATCCATAACTTTAACCCACTTGAAATAAAACCGTCTGGACGGTATAGTAAAGAGGGGTGATCAATATGAATACAACTAAAAAAGCATTAAAAAGAGAATTAATTCTTAAAGCGGCCTCGATGATTGTGCACGAAGAAGGAGTAGAGAAGTTAACGTTAGAAGCGGTGGCTAAGAAAGCGGGAATAAGTAAAGGGGGATTGCTTTACCATTTTCCGAATAAAGATGATTTGATTTTGGGAATGGTTGAGCAACTATCGACTAGCTTTGTCTCCGAATTTAATGAGAGAGCAGAAAACGATATGCATTCCAAAGGAAGATGGACTCGCGCGTATATGAATACATCATTTTCTGGCGATCGGAATGCAAGTGACCTGTATACCGCTCTTTCAGCAGCACAGTTTACGAACCCTCACATGCTAAAATTACTTCAGGACGAGTATGAGAATATCCAAAATAAAATTGAAAACGACGAATTGGATCCCGTTCGTTCCACGATCGTCCGATTAGCTATAGACGGCTTATGGTTTGCTGAAATGTTTGGGCTTGCTCCTCCCAATGAAGAAATGAGGCAAAAAATGATGGAAGAATTGAAGACATATATAAAGGAGAATGAATAATGGCTTATCTTTTCTTGGCAATCTCTATTGTTGGTGAACTTGTTGGAACTTCAATGCTTAAAGCTTCAGAAGGTTTTACCAGATTGTATCCGACTCTATTCACAATTGTTGCGTTTGTGATCTCTTTTTTCTTTATCTCTCTATCTCTTAAGACGCTTCCTTTAAATATGACTTATGCCATCTGGTCAGGTGTAGGGGCTGTTGCTACAACGCTTATTTCAGTATTGATTTGGAAGGAAAAAATCAATACAGGAAGTATCGCAGGTATTGCTTTAATTGTTATTGGCGTGGTGGTACTGAACCTATTTGGTGCAGGACACGGGGAGGCAAAAGCTACAACAGAAGCAACGAGTTCAATCGTTCAAAAATGAGATGAAATAGTATAGACACAAGAGCATTGTGGGGAAAATGTATTCAAAATAAGAGCCCTAATGAAGGGAAAAACCACTTCATTAGGGCACTGGAGATTTACTACCACATCGATCACTGCCAGTTTGTGTGAAAGGACCCTGCTGCATCACTTCGTTCATAAGTATGAGCACCAAAATAATCCCTTTGTGCTTGCAAAAGGTTAGCATTTGAAATGCCTGTCCGGTAACTATCGAAATAAGTAAGTGAAGCACTTAAACATGGAAACGAAATGCCAGAATTAATGCCCTCACAGACAACTTTTCGCAATCCCATTTGATATTCTTTAAGCTTTTCAGCAAAATACGGGGCGATTAATAGATTAGCCAAATTCGGCTGTTCTTGATAGGTTTCGCTTATTACGTTTAAGAATTCTGCACGAATGATGCAACCACCACGGAAGATAAGGGCAATATCCTGTAAAGGTAAATTCCATCCGTAAAGCTCAGAAGTCATTTTATATTGTACAAATCCTTGCGCGTAGGCACAAATTTTACCCATATAAAAAGCTTGTCTAATGTACTCAATCCACACAGCTTTATCTAAACTTCGCTGATCAATTTCTGGGCCTGTCAGGATATTTTCTGCATAAACCCGCTCCTCTTTTAAAGAGGAGATGTAACGGGCAAACAATGACTCTGTAATAATGGATGATGGGATCCCATGATCAATTGCTTGAATACTTGTCCATTTTCCTGTGCCTTTTTGCCCCGTTTTATCCAGAATCACATCGATCAGAGGTAAGCCTGTTATTTCATCCTTTTTCCGTAAAATCTCTGCGGTAATTTCGATCAAATAACTTTTCAGTTCACCTTGATTCCATGTTTCAAAGATGTCGGCAATTTCATTAACAGATAAACATAGCCTCTTTCTTAAAAATGTATAGACTTCTGCAATTAATTGCATATCTGCATACTCAATTCCGTTATGTACCATTTTTACAAAGTGACCGGACTCTTTTGGACCTATATAAACACAGCAAGGGTCTCCGTCCACTTGGGCTGCTATTTTTGTTAGAATAGGAGCTACTTTTTCATATATGTCTTTATCTCCACTAGGCATGATTGAAGGTCCATTTAAAGCCCCCACTTCGCCGCCGGAAATACCAATTCCTAAATAACCGATTTCTTTTGACTTCAATTCATCATATCTACGTTCCGTATCTTTGTAATGGGAGTTACCACCGTCCATGATCACATCGCCTGCTTCAAGAAAGGGTGCTAATGTACCTATTACCGAATCGACCGGTTTGCCCGCTGTTACCATAAGGAAAATTTTCCTTGGAGTTTTTAAGGAGCAAACAAAATCTTGAATTTCGTAGTAGGGATGGATAGAGTGACCTTCACTTTTTTTAATAAGATCATCCGTTAAATCCCTCGTATAATTATAGACAGCGACTTGCTCACCTTTACCAGCCATGTTTAAAGCGATATTACGGCCCATTACCCCTAAACCAATAACACCAATTGTATTGAACATTTTTTTCTGCTCCTTTTATGTGAAATGAATAGGCCGTAGATCCTCACTTATAAACTTAGAATATTCTAAGAAAAATAAGTGGGGGATCCACCGCCCGGAAATCATGGTTTATACGAATAAACTTAGTACTAAAATAAATCCTAATCCGGCTACCGAAATGATGGTCTCAAGCAATGTCCATGTTGCAAATGTTTCTTTCATACTTAAACCAAAATACTCTTTAAACATCCAGAAACCAGCATCGTTAACATGTGAAGCTATTAAACTACCCGCTCCCGTGGCAAGTACAACTAAAGCAAGATTAACGTCGGATTGTCCTAACATCGGTATAACTAAACCAGCGGTTGTTAAAGCTGCAACAGTTGCAGAACCTAAGGAAATACGTAAGATTGCAGCGATGATCCAGGCAAGTAAAATGGGTGATAATGTAGTTCCATTGAATAATTCAGCTACATAGTCGCCTACGCCGCCATTAATGAGTACTTGTTTGAAGGCTCCGCCGCCCCCAATGATTAAGAGCATCATCCCAATATGAGTAATAGCCGTTGTACAAGATGCCATTACATTTTTGATTGGAATTTTTCTTGCTATTCCCATGGTATAGACAGCTACCAGTAAGGAAATTAACATGGAAGTTGATGCATCACCAATGAAACGAATCGCTGCTAGTAAACTATTATCTTCAAATCCCATTGTTTTTTGAAGCAAAGTAATAATCGTAGCAATAGACATTAAAATGACAGGAAGCATTGCAGTAAATACACTGATTCCAAATCCAGGGGTTTCCTCGGACTTAAATACTTTTTGTTCACCTAATGAGGCAATATTACCGGTTTTCGTAAATGACGCAGGTACGAGTTTTTTGGCAAGCTTCGTAAATACAGGCCCAGCTAAAATAACGGTTGGAATGGCAATAATGAACCCGTAAAGTAAAACCTCACCAAGGTTCGCGCCATATTCACGAGCAATAACTGTCGGTCCTGGGTGTGGAGGCAAGAAACCATGTGTTACGGATAAAGCTGCAATCATCGGAATACCGAGATGTAAGATAGAAACCTTTAGTTCTTTTGAAATGGCAAATACGATTGGAATTAACAATACTAATCCTACTTCAAAAAATAGCGCCACACCGATAATGAATGAAGCAGCTACGACCGCCCATTGAATATTTTTTTCACCAAATTTGTCTACGAGGGTCATGGCAATTCGTTGAGCACCACCAGAATCAGCGATCAACTTCCCTAACATCGCTCCAAGTCCAAAGATTAACGCTAAGTGACCAAGGGTTCCGCCTAATCCGGTCTCGATGGTTTTAACAATTTCTTCTAAAGGCATTCCAAGTGCTAAAGCGACGCCGAACGACACAATGATTAATGAAATAAAGGTGTTCAATTTGAAGCCCATGATTAAAACTAATAATGCTAAAATTCCAATCGCTACGATAACTAATGGCATTGTAATTACCCCCTGCTTCTTATCTTTTTAGTGTTTAATTAGGCTTCTTTGATAATTGGAAATCCGTGTATAATCGTCTTCTAATACTCTGGATAGGTTAATGAAAATCGGCAGCAATTTTCTGTATTCCTTGGTTGCTTCTTCTTTGGGTGTATGTTTGTTGGTACTGCCAACCATTTCAGAAACGACTTCAAAGGATTGAATTTTTCCAGTGGCATACAAGCCTAGAATACAAGCTCCTAGACAAGAACTTTCGTAGCTTTCTGGAACGACGACTTCAGATGCGAATATATCAGACATCATTTGCCTCCAAACATCTGACCTTGCGAAGCCTCCAGTAGCTTGAATTCGGGTCACAGGACCGTCCATACATTCGGTTAATGCTAAAAATACGGTGTACAAATTGTAAATGACTCCTTCTAGGGCTGCGCGAATCATATGTTCTTTCTTATGTGACATCGTTAAACCGAAGAATGAGCCACGTACGTCTGGATTCCATAATGGCGCACGTTCACCAGCGAGGTATGGATGGAATAACAATCCGTCAGATCCTGGTCTTACACGTTCAGCAATCTTGGTTAGTACATCATATGGATCAATTCCTAGTCTTTTCGCTGTTTCTACTTCTGATGAGGCAAGTTCGTCACGGATCCAGCGAAGAACCATCCCACCATTGTTTACCGGCCCGCCAATGACCCAGTGTTTTTCCGTTAAGGCATAACAAAATATTCTTCCCTTTTCGTCTGTTTGAGGCTTGTCTATAATGGTTCGAATGGCACCGCTTGTCCCGATTGTGACGGCAACCTCGCCTTTTCGTATCGCATTTACACCTAGATTAGAAAGGACTCCATCGCTAGCTCCAATGACAAACAATGTTTGTGGATCGATCCCCATCTTTTTTGCTAAATCTGAATCACAGTTGGTAAATATCTGGGTTGTTGGCACGAGCTCAGATAATTGAGAAGGTGTTATACCCGCAATTTTTAATGCTTCTTCATCCCAATCTAATTTTTCTAGATTCATCATGCCCATGGCAGAAGCTAGGGAATAATCCACTACATATTGATCAAAGAACTTTTTGAAAATATATTCTTTAATTCCGATATACTTTTTAACCTTGACAGCGGTTTCAGAAAGGTCATTCACAATCCAAGCTATTTTTGTTAAGGGTGACATGGGGTGAATGGGTGTTCCTGTTCGTTTATAGACTTCATGGCCATTTAACTGATCTTTTATTTTATGTGCCCATGCTTCACTTCGATTATCTGCCCAAGTGATACAAGACGTAAGTGGGAGGTCATTTTCATCCATCGCAATAACACTATGCATGGCACTGCTAAATGAAACAAACGATAGCTTTTTTTGTGAGTGATGTTTCATGATATTCGAAATGGCCTGTAGGACAGCCTGAAAAATCTCTTCTGGGTTTTGTTCAGCTGTCGCTATGTCCGGTGTATAAAGCGGGTATCCAATATTCTCTTGTTGGATGACTTCGCCTTTTTCGCTAAATAGAACGGCTTTCGTACTTGTGGTCCCGATATCTACGCCCAACATATAGTTAGTCATTTTGTTGCACGACTCCTTTAGATAGCATTTGTTGCGACATCCATAGGTCTTCTACTTTACCTTGAACATCATCAAAGTTTTCATGTAAAGACTTGATCATGAGGTCTCTATCTTTTGCTTTGATTGCTTCAATATAAAGTTCGTGATTGTTTATAATGCGTGTAAAATCTTCATACTTTTCTTTGAAACGCATACGCATCGACAAAAGAATGAGACTTTCCATAACAGGCTTCAAATTATTCCAAATCATCAGAATTTGAGAATGATTGACTGCACGAATAATCGTTTCATGGAATAAAACATCTTGATATGAAAACTCATCAGCATCACCATATTTGATGGCGACTTTCATCATTTCAAGTATTTTACTAAGTTCCTTCGCCAAATCATTAGTGTCCATCTTTACAAGACGTTCAAATACGAAGGATTCTATGAGCAGACGGACATCATAAATTTCTTCTATTTCTTTTTCTGATAGGCCAATAACAACGGCTCCCATTCTTTCTAATCGAATGATATTTTCGGATGCCAGTATTTTTAACGCTTCACGAATGGGTGAGCGACTTACAGTGAAATCAGCAGCTAGTTTATTTTCAGATAATATGGTACCGCTTTCAATCCCGCCAGAAATAATGCGCATTCTAAGCTCGGATGTTACGCGATCACCAGCTGAGGCTTTTAAAAGCCATTTGGAGGGATATAGGAATTCTGATTCGACCATCATTTCACCTTCTCAATTAATCAAGTATACTTGTATACAGGTATTATAATCTGAAATTTTAAATTTGCAAGCGTATTCATTAAATTTGTTTTGTAACTACTGATTTCATCCATAGGTTCCAATTGAAGTTAGGACTTTTTTGTGCAAATGCACAATCAATTTCGTCTGTTCTTCAATATTTTTAACGTGCGGCAATCGATATAATGAAAGCGTAATCAAAAATTGCCCGGGGGGTTAGACAGATGGAAGGATTAACGATCAGTTGGATAGGAGCTCTGGCAGGGCTGGCTATTGCAATTATTCTGATATTAAGAAAGCTGAATCCGGTTTACGCTTTATTTTTGGGAGCTATTGTAGGCGCTTTATTGGGCGGAGCCAATCTGGAGCAGACGATCAGCGTGTTAATAAGCGGCACGCAAAGTGTGATGGGGACGGTCATTCGTGTACTCGCCGCAGGTGTATTGGCAGGCGTAATGATGGAATCCGGGGCGGCGGAGACGATTGCGCAGGCTATTGTAAAGAAATTTGGCGGCAGTAAAGCGATACTCGCATTAGCCTTGGCGACGATGATTATTACGGCGGTAGGTGTATTTATTCCCGTTGCCGTGCTGATTGTGGCACCTATTGCATTGTCGGTCGGTAACAAAATGGGGATTTCCAAGCTGGCACTCCTGTTGGCGTTGTCTGGAGGCGGAAAAGCGGGGAACATCATCTCTCCAAATCCTAATACGATTGCAGCGGCGCGCGGATTTAATCTGGATTTAAGCCATGTTATGTTGGCAGGTGTGGTTCCTGCGATATGCGGTTTAATCATGACTGTTTTGGTGGCATCTATGTTGAAAACCAAAGGTGTGAAGGTGTCTGATCAGGATATCATGGACAGTGATGTCGATACATCGAAATACCCGGCATTGGGGCGGGCGATTGTAGCCCCGCTGGTAGCTGTTATTTTGCTGATGATTAACCCGATTGGTTCCATCTCTGGTATTGAAGCACTTTCGAGTTTCAAGGTGGATGCGATGTACATTTTGCCGATCGCCGGGATTGTGGGTATGCTGGCCATGGGACAAGGGCGTAATATTCTGAAGTATTCGGCCTCCGGTTTAAATAAAATGACGGCGACTGTGCTGATTTTGATCGGTGCGGGCGGGATTGCGGGTCTGATCTCTGCCTCCAATTTGTCTGCTCAAGTGGTTGGCTTGATTGAAGCTTCGGGAGTTTCTGGTACATTTTTGGCACCGCTCGCAGGTATTCTGATGGCAGCTGCCACGGCGTCAACCTCGACGGGTGTTATTTTGGCGACAGGCTCGTTTGGCGAAGCCATTCTGAACATGGGAACGGCCCCGCTCGCAGCAGCTGTGATGGTGCACACAGGAGCTACAGTCATTGATTCCTTGCCACAGGGCAACTATTTTCACGTCACGGCAGACAGCATGAAAATGAGCATTAAACAACGGATGGGATTGATTCCTTACGAAGCTATTGTGGGTGGGACGATGGCAATTGTAGCGACAATCATGTATGGATTTTTACTTTAATATTCACGATGGGGTGAGAAGATGAGAGAGAAAACATTTGTGCTGGCACCAGATTCTTTTAAAGAAAGCATGACGGCTAAAGAAGTGTGTATCGCGATGGAGAAAGGACTGCGCAAGGTCTATCCAGCAGCGAATTACGTGCATGTACCGATGGCGGACGGCGGTGAAGGAACGGTGCAGTCACTGGTGGATGCGACAGGTGGACAGGTTCGTTATATCGAGGTGACAGGACCACTTGGAGAACCTGTAACTGCTGCATACGGCCTGCTGGGAGACGGAACCACGGCGGCAATCGAGATGGCATCCGCCAGTGGAATCCATCTGGTTAACAAGGATAACAAAAACCCGTTAAAGACAACAACCTACGGCACAGGGGAGTTAATCCGTGAATGTCTGAACCAGGGAATTCGGAAAGTTATCATCGGCATTGGTGGAAGCGCGACGAATGATGGCGGTACAGGAATGGCGGAAGCACTAGGCGCCAGATTTCTGGATGCAACGGGCAATACTCTTCCGCGTGGCGGCGGTAGTCTGGGCGAGCTGGCCAGTGTTGATATTTCATCACTGGATGACCGCTTGCAGCAGGTACAACTGATTGTAGCCTGTGATGTGACAAATCCGCTGTGCGGAGAGCATGGGGCCTCTCAAGTATTCGGGCCACAAAAAGGGGCAACCCCAGAGATGGTACAGCAATTGGATGCCAATCTTGCTCATTACGCCGATGTGGTGAAGCAGCAGCTGGGCAAGGATGTGCGCGATCTTCCAGGCGCGGGTGCAGCAGGTGGATTGGGTGCGGGTTTATTGATTTTCACTCAGGCGGCGCTGCAAAAAGGGATTGAAATTGTGATTGAATACACCGGTTTAAAACAAAAGCTCGCCAATGCCGATATCGTTTTGACGGGAGAAGGCGGTATTGATTTTCAGACCAAATTCGGTAAAACTCCGTATGGAGTAGCTCAGGCGGCCAAACAGTCTGGTAAAAAGGTTATTGCGGTCGCAGGTTATATTGGGGAAGGGATCGACACGTTGTATAAGGAAGGAATAGATGCGGTGTTCGGCATCGTACCGGGAGCCTCGGAGCTCGGTAAGCTGCTGGCCGAAGGGCCGCAAAACGTAGAGCGTACGTGCGAGAATATCGCAAGAGTACTTCAATTCAGCGAGGAATGAACAGTTGAGAAGCGATTATAAACACAAAACGGCATAATACAAATACCGTATAATACGAGCGCTCGCCTGTAATCCCGCGCTTAGCTAAAGCCGGATTGACTGAGGAATTTGGGAGTGACGGCGAGCGGATACATGATATTACTGGCGTATGATCTGGCGTGAAACAGCCGTTCATTGATACAGTGCCAATAAGCCGTGCGTAAGCTCAAAAAGCTGAAGGAGATTCCGGGGATCTTTACCGGTTAAGGTATGGATGCGCTTCAGGCGGTATTGCAGCGTATTTCGGTGAATATTTAATTCATCTGCGGTAAAGGAGACACTGCCGTTATGGTTAATAAAGCTTCGCAGCGTATCCAGCAAATCCACGGTATCTTCCAGCTTACTAACCAGATGGATCGTATTGGTCAGGTTGGTTTGGCTTAGTTTGACCAGAAATTCGACTTCTGCAAAAGAAATTTTTTGCACAGGCGGGCGCAAAGCCAGTAAAACATTCATAGCTGACTTGGCTTGCATATAAACATCCGCAATGTTGTGCTCTTGTCTGCTGACCGTAATCAGCACATTGGGATGGCTGCGCACAAGTGGCTCTAGCAGTTTGTCTGTCGGCTCCTGATTTTGTATCAGAATGAGATAGCAGTCTTCCTCCATACGAAAGGACGGATGCTGCATGAATATATTGGACAACTCGGCTAAATGATCTGGATCAGTAGGCAGATACTTTACATATACAGCCGAAGTTTTTAGAAGCAAATCAATGTGATATTGAGCTGCTTCTTTTTTTATTTTTTGCGTGTAGGCTCCTTGATGATTCAATAACATTTCCAGCACAGATTTTTTGCGATTGGCTTCATGGGCCAGATGCTCCAATGAGATTCGCTGTTCAATCAGGAGAGACACCGTAGTTTTAACAATATTGCAAAAAGGACGCACTTCATCGGGATTGCCTGAAATACCAATGACACCAACTAACTCATGATGAATGACAATCGGCTCATTGGTTCCCTTTTTCTCATAGTGGCCGTCCTGCCACACTTCAATCATTTTCCCGGTTTCGAGCGCCTGAACAGCTCCTTGGTGAATGGTTCCGATTCGTTCACTCTCGCCGCTGCCAATGATGATGCCTCGTTCATTCATAATATTGATATTGTATGGAATATCCTTCATCATTTTGTCTACGATGTCTTGGGCTTGTTTTTCGGAGAGCTGAAACAAATCCGGATTCCTCCTTTATCTATCGTGATATAGTGTACTTTAATGTACTACCTTTATGAAAGGGCTTCCAATTTATTGTGCATCTGAACAATATGATAAGGCAGGTCGCCGAGCATGTCAGTCAATTTTATCATAGATGTGAATTGCAGCGTATTATGATAATCCATTAGACGATGTTATATATTTTAGTATTGAGTTGTAATCTACGGAAGGAGAGTATAGTTGTACGCAAAAAAACAGGGCCCTAAGGAGCACCTGCCTTTTGTACTTAATACCTTTTTATTGTAATTAAATCCATCTAATGGCGAACCTCGCGGAAGCTGTAGATAATATCATGTAGCTCTTTCTTAAATCGACTATATTTAGATGCGGGCGTATATCCGAGCACCTGATAATAATCATTTTCGGTCTCAATAATCGCCACATGGGTGACATAATGGTTCATATCTTTTTGTCCTTTAATCGTAAACTCAATGGCAGGGTATCCATGAATCGTTGTGTTAGATGAAGGTCCTACAGTAGAGAGATTAAACTCTTTGGTCATGTTGTATTGAATTTTCTTTGTGTAGTGCTGGAGAGTTACATTGCCCAATTCCTTTTTCGAATTGGATACTACCGCAACGGACTTTTGAATGTACGGATTGAATATCGCAATATCAGTTATTTTTTCATGGTCCGGGTCTGTTGACCAGTCTAGCGGGGCTGAGATCTGAAAACGTCCATCTCTACTTACATAGCTCTGCTCTTTCTTGCTCACTGGAGCTTCAGGAGGCACATAACTGTTTGCCAGTATAAAAATAGCATTTACAAACGAGGCTCCCAAGATCACCATGGCGGTAAAAAATATAAAGAGCGAACGTTTCATTGTCTTTTTGCTAATTGGCTCTAAATCCCGAACCTTTACAACATATGTACCTGCGGCTAAGTCACCAATTCGTTGTCTTGATGCAGTTACTAACACGCTGATACCAGCAGGTATCCCACCCATTAGCAATGGATTGGTGTCGATTAGCCTGAGCAGCGTACGAATGAGTGATTTAAGAAAACCAGGAGGCTTTCCTTCCCCGTTAACTACCTTAATACGAAAAACGAACTTACCCAGCGTATAGCCTGTGTAACCTTCCAAAAGCAAATAATAGCTGAAGAAAGCAATAAGCAGAATACAACGGGATGCAATTGCTAAAGGTAAAAACCATCTGTCCGTTATTTGAATGACAGAAATAAAAAAACAAATATACCCGATTAAAAAAAATATGCAATCAAAAACCGTTGCTCCCCACCGTCTAAACAGAGTAGAAATCCCGTATGTTTTTGATAACGCCGCCATCCTGTTTGGATCTACCCCATAATTTTGACCATGCCGAATGTACATCTGTCTTGAAGTTTCCTGCGGATTGTGTGATACATGCTGTTCGTCCAAAAAATACACCTCTTCTTAATAATTAAAAACACACTCCTTATATTAACGGTCATTTTATAATCCATGTTTAGGAAAACATTCTATAAACAAAGAAATTATTATAAATATCCCTTCCTCTCATTTACTCTATAATTGGAAGAAGAAAGTAATGATAGATTCAGGAGGCATAGGTATGCAAGAAAAGCTGGCAAAAGTGAACAAGGCGGCAAGAGATAAGAATGTGAAAGGTGAGTTTCCGGTTATAACGACCGAACGTCTTGTATTACGAAAAATGGTAGCAACGGACAGCAAGGACATGTTGGAATACTTTTCAGATGAGCAGGTTATGAAGTTTTATGGACTGAGCCCGTTTGAGTCTGAACAGGAGGCACTGGATGAGATCAGTTGGTATGATCAGATTTTTGAGACAGATCAGGGAATTCGCTGGGCTCTTCAAACGAATGGAGGTAAAATCATCGGTTCTTGCGGATTTCATAACTGGGACCAACGTCATCATCGGGCAGAAATGGGCTATGAATTGTCCAGAGCCTATTGGGGCCAAGGGTTAATGTCGGAGGCACTTGCAGCTGTAATCGACTATGGGTTTAATACCCTCTCATTGAATCGCATTCAGGCGCTTGTAGAGCCAGAGAATGCACAATCCTTGCGGTTGCTTGAAAAAGCAGGCTTTCGGCAAGAAGGGCTCCTCTCCCAATATGAATTTACGTTAGGGAAATATGATGATCTTTATATGTGCGCATTGGTCAAATCAGAGTATATCAATCGTTCTCAGAAATGATAGATGTAGGTGAATCAAGCGGGGGAGCATGGATAGGGAGAAGGTTGATCATTGTACAACATGATCGACCTTCAGCGGCAGACACATTTCATATTGCTCAATAGGGTCTTTCGAGAGACCTATTTTTTGGATAAAGCCTTCAAGAGAGTCATTGTCGGACAGACAGATGTAGACCTTCTCAATCTTTTGGATCTCTGCTGCTCTATGAAGGAGGGCGCGTCCTAGGCCTTGGTTGCGATGCTTAGGATCGATCCAAAGAAAGCCGATTTTACCTTGAGCACTCATAGCAATCATGCCAAGTCTGGTTTGGTTCACTGCGTAGATGCCGAGAAAGACTTCCTGTGTGCTGTTAGCGTAATAAGGTGTGTCACTTTGCCAATGGATGTGACAGTCGGTGAGGGTTTTACGAAAATCTGCGACATCGTCAAACATAAGCTCTTTAACTATGTACGATGATGAGGGAGCGGGAGAGACCGATGGGACAGTACCGTTGTAGTATTTTAGCGTATAGCGTACCTCATAGCCGTGATTTTTATAGAACTGGACAGCCCGATGATTATCCGTAATGACTTCGAGCCATAGCTGCTGGCAACCCGCGGAGATGGCTGTTTGTTTATGTAATTCCAGCAACTTGTTGCTAATCCCCTGACCGCGGTAAGCCGGAGCGATGCATAGCGTGCCGCAACGCATGGTCTTGTACCCGTCAAACTGCCGAATACCGCCGAGAATTAAGCCGATTGGCTGATCTTCATCCATGGCAAGGAAAGAGTGGTTTCGTGAATTACCCTCTGGACCGAAAAAACGTGCTGCAAAATCGCCCTGTTCCATGGTCAAGCGAATGGAATAGTCTGAGAACCCGAGCGAAAACGCTTGAAAAATGTGCTCCATGCTGACGTCATTGCATCTCACATAGGTGATCACCGTTATTCCCCCTAGAAATTCATACTATATTTGGATTATAGGGAATTAAGGGAGCTCCATCAATCTCCCGCTGAAAATAAAAAAACCCCTTAAAAAAGGGGATTGGTGCTGGGTGTTGTAGGGTTGCAATTCGTGTCGCTAAGATCAGGATTGGTAGAGAGGTCACGATAATGATTGAGCTTATATTCAATAATTTTTTGAGTTTCTATAAGTTTGGAAATTTCTTGTTGAATCTTCTGATTATGTTTTTCAAGTAAGGAGTGTCTGATCGGAATGGTGCTGTTGCCTTGCATCGAAAGTCCTCGATAATGCTTCATTTCCTCTATAGTCATTCCAGTGGCTTTTAATCGGGTTAAAAAGATAATCCCCAGAATCTGATCTCTACTGTAGAACCTGTGTCCGTTAGCCTTTCGTTCTGCATAAGGCAGCAAGCCAATTCGCTCATAATAGCGTATGGTATCCTCTGTTAAACCTGTTAGCTCTGCAGCTTGACTAATAGAGGTTATGGTCTCCGGAATTTCCTGCAAAGTATCCCACTCCTTAATTGTAACGATTACCAAGGAACTTCTCCATTCGAGTCGAAAAACCCTCCTGACGGCCCGTCATTATTTAAAGTGGCTAAACGAACAACGACAGCAGCAGCTTGTTGTACCGAACCCGGTCCTGTAAAGCCATTTAAGTCAGTGGCGGTAAAGCCAGGATCAGCCGAATTAACTTTGAGAGGTGAGTCTTTAAGTTCCTTGGCAAGGGTGACGGTGAACATATTAACCGCTGCTTTGCTGCTATTGTAGGCAAGCAAATTAAATTGGGCATGCTCGTGCTCAGGATCGCTATTATAGGTTAACGAACCAAGGCCACTCGACAAGTTAACGATTCTACCGCATGGAGATTCTTGCAATAAAGGCAGCATGGCTTGCGTTATCGCGACCAAACCGAAAAAGTTTGTTTCATACGTTTCTCTTAAATCGTCTAAAGAGAACTGACTGGGAGGAGTGGCTCCTCCCAAAGATATACCGGCATTGTTGATGAGTACATCAAGGGAACCGAATTCTTGTTTGATCTGTTGGACGGCGGAATCAATCGTACTTTGATTCGTCACGTCTAACAAAATCAATCGGGCTTCTACTCCCTCATTAGCCAACTTAGCCACCGCTTCCCGGCCGCTCTGCTCATTCCGTGAGCCAATCAGGATTGTAAGACCCATACCCCCCAATTGTCTGGCTGTTTCATACCCGATGCCTTTGTTGGCCCCAGTAACAAGAACTGTTTTCCCAATGGTCATGAGCGATTCCTCTTTTCATTATTCTTGAATTTGGCGGCCACCATGCTTTAAATGTACTACTTGGAGTATACTTAAAGTCAACACAAAACCAGCAAAAATATAGCTCGAAATGCCCTGAACATTCTTTATTTTGGAAGATGGGAGAATGGAATGAATAAAAGGCAAATGGAAATTTTACGCATGTTATTAACTGAACCGGACCGGTTGTGGTTAGCGCAGGATCTGGCGGATCTGACCGACTGCTCTGAAAAGACGATCCGCAACGATCTGAAAGTAATTGAAGATTATATCGTCAATCATTCTGATGCCAATCTGGTGAGAAGGCCGGGACGCGGCATTTATCTGGAGATGGGTAAAGCGGATCAGAATGAATTGTTCCATCGACTGTATGCGGACGAGAGTACAGCCCAACATGAGTCGGATGAGGAAAGGGTGCTGCATCTCGCCTATCGGCTCTTGATGAATGCCAAGCCTGTGACCATCCAGGATCTAGCTTCACAGTATTATGTGAACAAGACAGTGATCCGTAGAGATATGGAGAAGATCGATGGCTGGCTGCACAGCTTTGATCTAGCCTTGATTACCAAGCAGCGCGTAGGCTTGACTATTCAAGGCTCTGAGAAAAATAAGCGAATCGCTTTGGCGCGGATGAACCAGCTGATTGACAGTCCTGAGTTAACAGGACAGATGATGCGCAAACAGTTTGAATCGCACGAGATTACAACCATAAATCATGAATTAAAAGCATTTCAAAAACGCCATGAGCTCAGCTTTACTGACGAGGCTTTCGAAGCTCTAATGCTGCATATCCTCTTAATGGTCAAACGAACCAAGATGGGACAACCCATTTCGCTCTCCAAGCAGGACATTGCCTTTTTGCAGGAGAGACGCGAATTTACATGGGCTACGTCTTTTTTGCAGCAGTTGCAAAAGTTGTTTGCTGTGCCTTTTTCCAAGGAAGAGACGGCGTATTTAACTCTGCACCTGCTTAGCGGGAAGTTCCGTTTCCAGCAGGAGGGAAGAACAGGAAAACAAGGTGAGCTGGCAGATAGCCACCCGCTTTTGCCTGAGTTGATTGAGCAGTTAGTCCGGCGGATGTCCGAGCTGAATATGATTGCCTTTTCCAAGGACAAGATGTTGCTGAAAGGGTTGAATGTCCATTTATATACGACCCTGAACCGTCTTCAATATGGGTTGACCGTGTCCAATCCTATGCTGGCCGAGATCAAGAAGATGTACCCCTACATGTTCGACCGGGTTATTATTACACTGGAAGAGGTGGGGAAATGGATCCGGCTATCTTTCCCCGAGGAGGAAGCGGCGTATTTAACGCTGCATTTTCAGGCTTCTGTGGAGCGATTGCACCAGAAAGAGAGTCATCCCCAGAGAGCCATCATCGTGTGTCACATGGGCATTGGTATGTCCCAACTACTGCGCACCAAGGTGGAACGTAAATTTCCGGCTGTACATGTGGAGACAACCCTTTCCAAAGCAGAAGTCCAGGACTATCTGGCAGCCCAGGAGGTGGATCTCGTCATTACCACTGTAGATCTACCAGAGATGAACATTCCGCACATTCTCGTCTCTCCCTTGCTGGATGCCAAGGACGAACGTCGACTGGAGCAAGTGATCCGACGACTGGATGAGCCGGAACATAGGGCAGCAGAAGAATCGGTATTTTTTAAATATACAACACCTTTTTTGGTCTTTCCCCAGCAGGAAGTGCAGCATCCTGAACAACTGATCTCCAAGCTGGCGCAAATACTGGAGGACAAAGGATATGTGGAGCCTGGTTATGTGGACAGCGTACTGGCGCGAGAAAAAATGTCGGCTACGACGATTGGGGGAGGCATAGCCATCCCGCATGGCGGTTCTGAATGGATAAGGCAGTCCTCTATTGTAATCGCTACCTTGAAGCAGCCGCTTACCTGGGGGACCGAGAAAGTAGAGCTTGTGTTCTTGCTTGCGGTTAGACAGGATGGGCGGGAAGAGATGCGCCAGTTATTCAAGGAATTGTCCCTGATCAGTGAACAGCCTGCTTTGGTTCATGCCTTATCTAAGGAGACTGATGCGATGAGATTATTAGGGAGAATGAAGGGATAAACTAAAATCAAAAGCTGTGCTCTGGAGCAGGACTTATAGATAAGTCCTGTTTTTTGTCGGTATAATTCCGTTTTTCCGAAAGTTCCGGTAAAAAGTTCGTCCGATAACAGCAAGATAGGCGTTTATACTATTAATGTAAGCGGAAACACTAGAGAGAAGGGGAATGACTATGAAGATATTGGCGATTACCTCATGTCCTAACGGAATTGCACATACGTATATGGCAGCTGAGAATCTGCAAAAGGCAGCAGCAAAGCTGGGCATTGAGATGAAGGTTGAGACACAAGGCTCCATTGGAGTCGAAAATCAACTGACCGAGCAGGAGATCCGTGAGGCAGATGGCATTATTATTGCAGCGGATAAAACGGTAGTTAAAGACCGCTTCGTCGGCAAAAAACTGCTGGTCGTTGGCGTACAGGATGGGATTCGCCGTCCGGAAGAATTGATCCAGCGGGTGATGAAGGGGAATGTGCCTGTGTACCAGGCAGAGTCGCGTTCTGCTGAAAGTAGCTCACAGGAGAACAAGCCGAAACAAAATCCCATCTACCGCCACTTGATGAACGGTGTATCCTATATGGTACCCTTCATCGTCATTGGAGGATTGCTTATTGCCATTGCGTTGACGATTGGCGGTGAGAAGACACCAGGCGGTTTGGTTATACCGGACGGTTCATTCTGGAAGACGGTTCAGGATATCGGCTCAGCTTCGTTTACCTTTATGATACCGATCCTCGCCGGATTTATCGCGATGAGTATTGCGGATAGACCGGGGCTTGCACCGGGTATGATTGGCGGATTCATTGCTGCAAACGGCAGCTTTTACGGAAGTGAGGCGGGGGCTGGATTTATCGGCGGGATTATCGCTGGTTTCCTGGCGGGTTATGTTGCACTTGGGGTTCGGAAAATTAAAGTTGGCCGAGCATTACAGCCGATCATGCCTATTATTATTATCCCTGTATTGGCATCTTTAATTGTTGGATTAATCTTTGTCTTTGTGATTGGTGCTCCAGTCGCACAATTGTTTGAAGCTTTAACGGGTTGGCTTGCAGGTATGCAAGGTACAAGTTCAATTCTACTGGCATTGATTCTAGGTGCGATGATCTCTTTTGATATGGGCGGCCCTGTGAACAAAGTCGCATTCTTATTCGGTTCGGCCATGATCGGCGAAGGGAATTATGAAATTATGGGGCCAATCGCCGTTGCGATTTGTATCCCGCCAATTGGGATGGGACTTGCAGCGATGATCAACAAACGTAAATTTGCACCCGAAGAACGCGAGGCTGGGAAGGCAACATTCACGATGGGGTTGTTCGGTATTACCGAAGGTGCGATTCCATTCGCGGCGCAAGATCCACTACGTGTTATTCCCAGTATCATGGTAGGGTCCATGGTCGGCTCTGTCATCGCCATGTTGGGAAATGTAGGTGATAAGGTAGCTCACGGTGGACCGATTGTAGCTGTACTTGGTGCAGTGGACCATGTGCTTATGTTCTTCATCGCCGTTATTGTCGGCGTAACCGTATCGGTTGTCCTGGTGAGCTTGCTGAAAAAAGATATTGCAGCAACTGTAACTTCGGATGTTGCTGGGGAAGCGATGCCTGGATATTCTACCGCAGGAGCTGGACAATCTGCGATTACTACAACGGCCGCTGCGGAGTCATCTGCTTCAACAACTGTCACACATAACGGGCCAGCCGTGTCTTCGCAAGCCATTCACATTGAGAAACTGACGGATATTGTAACGATGGATCTGATTAATTTGGATCTGGAAGGAACGACACGAGATGCTGTGGTTGATGAAATGATCGGAGCACTTGAGAAAAATGGAGCCGTAAGCTCTGCCCGTGATTTCAAACAGGCGATATTAGCCAGGGAGGAAGAAGGCTCCACAGGCATTGGAATGAATATTGCCATTCCTCATGGCAAATCGGAAGCTGTCCTGAAGCCAAGCGTGGTCTTCGGCATCAAGCAGGGCGGTGTTGATTGGAATAGTGCAGACGGAAGTGAAGCAAAAATGATCTTTATGATTGCCGTACCGCGCAACAGCAAGGAAAATGCGCATCTAAAAGTGCTGCAAATGTTATCGCGTAAGCTGATGGACGATCATTTCAGAGAGGCGCTTCTGGCAGTTACTACGAAGGAAGAAGCATATCAATTGCTGGATCAGGTGCATTAATTTAAATCCGATAAGAACTTAAATCAAAAAAAAGAGGCTCCCGAAGTTTCAGCTGGGAGCCTCTGTCGCTACATAAAGTCAAAAAAATAACGAATCACATGGAAAAATACGGGCGAAGTGTAGGTCAAGCTATCCACCCGGTTTAAATAGCTTTTTTTCAAAGCATCGAACTTATCATCATCGCCGATTAATAAATCTCGCTTCAGCACGGAAACCGTTAAGCTGCCGAAGAAACCGCTCAAGCTGATCAGCATGCCGAAAATAATTCCAAATTTCAGGTCAAACGGCGTCAGGTAAGGATAGATGAGATAGGAAGCCGCTATAGTTACGGGAAAAGCGAATGCAAAGCCTTCCCAAGTTATATTGGGATTGGATGTCGGAACGATTTTCCGCTTACCGAAATAGAGTGATGCCAGATAGTGTACGACATCATTGAGCTGCGTTAGTACTACTAAAAAAAGCACAAGTTTCGCTCCGTATTGCGGCGTAGCAAACTGAAAATAGGCCAGGTGACTCAACCCGAAAACCATCAGCATAAGTCCCCATTGGGTCGAGCTGACACTGCGCAGAAAACCAACCGTTCCTTTGTTGATCAATCGTGGGAGCGGTAGCAGCAAGAATACATAGATAGGGATAAAGACAATAAACATTCCGTACCACCCGATATAAATCCAATAAAATTGTACGGGAATCGCCACGTACGCCCATAGAAACAATCTGCGATCAGCTTTTCTGGATCTAATCATGGAAAAGTATTCTTTTAGTGCAAAAAAGGTGAGTGCCATCAGGGAAAGCAGTGAAACGATCGGATTGAAAAGAGTTGCCAAGCAAAAGATAAAGAACATACCCCACCATGTCTTGATGCGAAGCCCAATAGCTGCATAGTCTTTGTCTGGCTGTGTTTTGACTACTACTATGTAAATCAGATGGATGACCAATAGGGCTGTAAAAATAAGGATTAACGTTAATAGCGAACTGTCCATTACCACTCACCAACTTATCGCGAAATAGGGTTCCATTAGGGTTCCTATGTTATTATGAAGGAATAATTCAAACTTGATAAGGGGAAATTTCGTAAATGGTAGCAGATCAATCCGTCTTTATCTTGCTTACGAATACGGGAACGTTTCTTACGAGAGTCATTAAAAGCTATACGAGAGCGCCATACAATCACGCCTCCATTTCCTTCAACCGGGAACTTTCAGAGTTATACAGCTTCGGCAGAAAGACTCCTAATAACCCTCTGGATGGTGGTTTCGTGAAAGAGGATATTAAGACAGGTACATACAGCAGATTTCCGAATACAACATGTGTTATCTACGAGCTTCAAGTAACCGACCGTGAAGTTGAAAAAATGAAGCGAGTTTTACATGTATTTATCCGAAGTCGTCAAAAATATATGTATAACTTACTGGGTTTGATTGGTATTGCACTCAAAGAACCAGTCGAGTTCAGCAATTCTTATTTTTGTTCGCAATTCGTCGCGGAAATTTTACAGCGATCCGGCATAAAAATATGGAACAAGCTGCCAGCTCTTGTTACGCCAGACGATTTTCGTCAAAGTAATCGGTTCCATTTGATCTACGAGGGGAAATTGAGCGAGTATGATCCTCAAGCTTGAGGACTAGGACCGCATGACTTAGACCTCTTCCGGCACAATTACCTCGATATGACGCGGTAAAATACCAAGCTCGATAGGCAAAGACGGCCCCTCCTCACCATCTACATTCGTACTGACCGGTTCTGCGGAGCTGACACTTACATGCTTTGCAGTAAAGTAAACGATATCACTATGATCCTTCAGATTGCCTAAAAATAAGGATATGCTGGCCGTCACGGTGTTCAATATATTGAGGTTTTTAAAAATAAAGCAGTGAAGCAGACCATCGTCAACAGTCGCATCGGGTGCCAGTTTCTCGAATCCGCCAACTGAATTGGTTAACGTAGCCAAAAAGAGTGGGCACTTTCCTTCCCAGGTCTTGTCATCATAGCGGACGATAAGTGGGGGGGCTGGATGGCTGATAAGCTCTTTCATGCCTTCTTTGAAGTAGGCAAATGTGCCAAACATGGATTTATCGTCTGACGATACAGCTGATAGCGATTCAGCAAGCGAACCTGTGGCAACAACATTGGCAAACATTCGGCCGTTTAAGAGGCCCATATCTACGTTTTTCACGCGGGCAGAAGTCAGTGTACGGATCGCCAGCTCGGGACTTAGCGGAATTTGCAAGGCACGGGCAAAATCATTGACTGTCCCAAGGGGGATGACGCCCAGTCTTGGACGGTGGTCTTGATCCATGAAACCGTTGATTGTTTCGTGAAGTGTGCCATCCCCACCGATGGAAACGACTAGGTTACAAGCTTCCTCACACGCATTGACGCAAAAACGAGTGGCGTCCAGTTTCTTTGCTGTCTCTTTAACCGTAACAACGTACCCTTGGTCACGTAGAATTTCTTCTACGCTTCTGACATGTTGGAGGGATTCCGCTTTGCCGGAAGAGGGATTTACAATGATCATAGCTTTCTTCATATATATGTTCCTTTCTCTGGAGAAAGTTTGGGTTACCAACTCTTACCCGCAAAGCAGACCTTTAGACTCTAGATTAGACATGCGTTATATTTTTAGTTACTATATAAAAGTAAATAAAATCTGATTGGAGGATTTCATATGAAAATCGCATTAACAGGAGCAACGGGGCAACTGGGTTCCATCGTGGTAGATACGTTGCTTACATCTGTCTCCGCAAATGATCTTATTGTTAGCGTAAGAAATCCAGAAAAAGCAGAGAACTTACGGTCTCGTGGCGTTGACGTTCGTCATGGTGATTTTGATAAACCGGAAACGCTGGATCAAGCGTTTGCTGGAGTAGATCGACTACTGATTATATCCGCAGACGGGGATAATGATACTAGAATCCGTCAGCATAAAGCGGCAGTTGATGCTGCTGTGCGTGCTGGGGTAGGCTTCATCGCTTATACTAGCGCTGCCAATGCCGCTGACAGCACTCTATTCCTTGCGCCCGTACATCGCATCACGGAGGAGTTCATTCGCGAGTCAGGTATTCCTTACTCCTTCTTGCGTAATAATTGGTATTTGGAGAATGAGGCAGGCACGATCCAATCCGTACTCGCGGGGGCTCCTTGGCTAACCTCGGCAGGGTCCGGTAAAGTAGGTTGGGCTACCCGTGCAGATTATGCGCAAGCGGCTGCAGCTGTTTTGTCTGGTGAAGGGCATGAGAATACAACATACGAGCTCTCGGGTAAACCGATTACCCAAGAGGAGTTTGCTGCGATACTGGCTGAGGTTCTGGGCAAAGATGTTCCTGTACAGCAGGTGGATGATGCTACGTATGCAGAGGTTATGCTCGGAGCGGGAGTCCCGGAAGGTGCAATCCCTATTGTGGTCGGTATTCAACAAGCGATTCGTGAAGGAGCCTTGGATGTCGTAAGCAACGATTTTGAGAAGCTGTTGAAACGCCCCCTTACGCCGCTTAGCCAAGGAATTAGTGAACTGATCAAGCAAACCCAAGCATAATAAACGTACCGTAGAGTACAATTTCAACATATGCTGCTGCTTATGACTAAAACGGATGCTGCCTAGAGAGGTCAGCATCCGTTTTAGTTACATGTTCACCTCCGGGCATTTTCAGAGGCAGGGCGCTTACGTATCAGTACAATACTGAGATTAATTTCATCCATGAGTGGAATCGTGACTGTTTATCCAATATACTTGTAGAGAACTCCAAAGGAGACTTGGAGCAGGTTTGGTCTATCAAGGAAGCTTAGCATAGCAGTAGAATTTGAAAATGAATGGAGTACATAATACCATGTCTAATTTGCCAAATTGTCCTGAATGTAATTCAGAGTACACTTATGAGGATCGCAGTCTTTTCATTTGCCCGGAATGCGCTCATGAGTGGTCTACCGAGTCAGAAGTGGTAAGTAGTGAAGACGTAAAGATCGTCAAAGATGCGAATGGTAACATCCTGCAGGATGGTGACTCTGTAACTGTCATTAAAGACCTTAAAGTGAAGGGAAGCTCATCCGTCTTAAAAATCGGCACCAAAGTAAAAAACATCCGTCTGGTGGATGGCGATCACGATATTGACTGCAAAATTGATGGTTTTGGAGCAATGAAGCTAAAATCGGAGTTTGTAAAAAAGAATTAAAATGTAAGAAAGGAGAAGCCGAGGGCTTCTCCTTTTTTATGTTTATAATGGTGCTAACCATACGGTTCCTGTTCCCCTGTACACATTTACCAGCCCTTCGCCGGAAGCAGCTGAGCCCATCTTGGTTTTCCCGGATTTTTCGACGGTGAACTGTAAGGTATTGGACCACATGAGGGCAAAGTTACCATCCACCTTCAGCACATCGTTTTGCAATTCTATAACGACCGCTTCCTCGGAAGGGATTGGCGCTTGAAGTGCCAGAACTCCTTTTCCGCGCGCGCTTAAATTAAATAACCCTTCTCCACCCAGTGCGGCAGAGGAGAGATTACTACGTGCAACGACGGATATGTCTAGCGTCGTGTCACAAGCCAAAAACAAGCCATCTTCGATAGCAATATCATCATTGTCGACATCAATAAGCCAAATATATTGGTAGGTAGGCTCCAGCATAATGGTACCCGTGCCTTTATAGTGCGGTTTAATGGCACCTGTCCCTGTCACAGCACCGGACACAAAGTTTCGCATTAAGCCACCAACGCCTTTTACACCGGTAGTCATTTCCATGCTACCCACAGTATATTGCATGGCTCCCGCCTTCATCATAATTTCGCTATTGTTGATTTCGATCATGAGCTGCTTGCGGCGCATGTTACTTTTACTCATATAGTAATTGTCTTGCGCAGCCGCAACCGAGGTGCAACTCAAATCTGTTATGTATTCTAGTACTGTAAATCCACCTAATTGGTCAGTGATGGCAACATTGCTGTTATCCTTTAAATTATTAATGACAAAAGCCATAAACGTATGTGCCTCCTTGTTGTATTCATGTTGTGGGGATGGGAATCTTCCTTATTCCATAAAATATTCGACAAAGAGACTTCTTTTCCTGCGGCGAATCTTGACACTTCCCTTAGCTGGTTTTCAGATTCCGAAAAGGAGAGCTTGAAAAAGATGCGAAAAAGGTTCAATATAAAGATATCGGTTTTTAAAATGATTGCTTCGAAAGTAGTCGTATGAGAACGAGGCATGAAAATAGGGGGTAGAACAAGTGGAGATAGGTATAAGCACGTTTGTAGAAACAACGCCGGATCCCCAAACGGGTGAGGTTATCAGTCACGCACAACGAATACGTGAAGTTGTCGAGGAGATTGTGCTTGCAGATCAGGTAGGGCTGGATGTGTACGGCGTCGGGGAGCATCATCGTAAAGATTATGCGGCATCTGCACCTGCTGTTATCCTTGCTGCAGCAGCAGCACAGACCCAACGAATTCGGTTAACCAGTGCAGTTACGGTACTTTCATCGGATGATCCCGTACGTGTGTTTCAGGATTTTGCTACACTGGACGGCATTTCGAATGGACGAGCTGAGATTATGGCAGGCCGGGGTTCTTTTATCGAATCGTTCCCGTTATTTGGGTATGATTTGGATAACTACGATGAGTTATTCGATGAAAAGTTGGAGTTGTTATTGAAAATCAGAGAATCCGAGAAGGTCACCTGGAAGGGCGGACATCGGCCCGCGATTCACAATTTGGGCGTGTATCCGCGTCCAGTTCAAAATCCGTTGCCCGTATGGATTGGGAGTGGGGGCAATCAAGAATCTGTAGTTCGTGCGGGCTTGCTGGGATTACCGTTGGTTCTGGCGATTATTGGAGGCAGCCCCGTACAGTTTGCCCCATTGGTGGAGTTGTATAAAAAAGCGGCTAAGCATGCAGGGCATGACGCATCGCTGCTTCCGGTTGCATCACACTCACATGGTTTTATCGCAGAGACGACTGAGCTGGCAGCGGATAAGTTCTTCCCTTCCACTCAGCAGAGCATGAATGTGCTTGGGCGTGAACGCGGTTGGGGCCCTTACACTCGCTCCAGCTTCGATGCTGCACGCAGCTTTGAAGGAGCGTTGTATGTAGGTGATTCCGACACAGTTGCCAAGAAAATCATTCATCTCCGTAAACAGGTAGGCATTACACGTTTTCTGTTACACGTGCCCGTCGGTACGATGCCGCATGACGATGTCATGAGAGCTATTGAGCTATTGGGAACAGAAGTAGCACCACGGGTTCGTGAAGAGATATCCAAGTGGGAATCCGAGAGTAAATAAGTGGATTGATCTCAATAGACAAAGGAGAAAGGGGCAGACCAGGGGGATGAGGTCGCTCCTTTCTTAACTCTAAAAAAATCTAGATGTGAGCAGACCAATCATTTTTATTTTGTCCGTTTTTTATGAGCGATGCGTTTTTGCAACAGGGTTTTACCCTGTTTTAGTCTCTTAGGTTTAGCAGGGACTCTGCGCAGGATAGGTTTCTCTTGGATTGCCTTGGAAGGCAATGTCATGCGGAGTGTGGATGATGCAGGTTTTCTTTGGCTGCTGCTCGTTACAAAGTTGATGGTGTAGTCGAAGACGAACGGGCTAACTGTAATTCTCCGCAGTCCCACGCTTCTACAAGTGGTACAGCCTGTATCCCAGCACCAATTGAAGGCATTCTCAGGAACTTGAGTGAAGTATGTCCCCCTCCATTCGCGTCCAAAATCATCTTCGGCGTAATAAAAGAATGTATTCCCTCCTGCGTAGCCGCTCCACAACTGAACAGTCTGTCCGGGGTTAACGCGGTACCAGCCTGTTTTAGAGTAGTTAACAGGACTACAGCTGAAGTCCGGGTAGGCAAAGACTACAAAGATAGCTGCGTTGGTTCTGTTGCGAAAATTGAGACCCATTGTCGTCACTTCTTTCCTCATATATTAATCCTACAGAATATTCTATGAGAGTTTTGAAGGAAGGGAACGGACAGGAGTCTCTTAATCGCTAAAATTGAACCATTTGCTGATGTCTATTTTGTTATGTTCATTTATAGATCTCCATTCATTCGTATCTGGTTGATAGATATAATCTTTTTGCCAGGTCATGATGTTTTCCACGATTGCCCGTATGGAAGAGACGATATAGGAGACTTCCTGATTCGTCATCATGGGATGGAGCGACAGACGCACCCAGCCCGGTTTTCGAGATAAGTCTCCCGCATGGATCAGGTCTGTCATTTGTTTAGATATTTGCTGGTCGATGCCCAGCAAATAATGTCCGTAGGGGCCTGCACAAGAGCAGCCGCCCCGGACCTGAATACCAAACCGATCATTCAATAGTTTTACGATCAGGTTATAGTGAATATGCCCGACAACGAAAGAAACGATTCCCATTCTTTCTTGGCTGCTTCCTCCTAAAATGTGTAGCCCTGGTATGGTACTCAAGCTCTTTAGTAATAATGATGTCAGTTCCTTTTTGCGCTCCAACAGGCGCTTCTGTCCCATTTGTTCTTTCAGCCGAATGCAGAGCGCCGTTCGAACGGCCTGTAGAAAGGCAGGCGTCCCTCCATCCTCGCGGGCTTCAGTATTATCTTTATACTCGTATCCACCCCAAGGATTGGTCCAGCTAACTGTGCCCCCTCCGGGTTGATCGGGAGCACAATTGAGGCACAGCCTCGAATCCATAATTAAAACGCCGCTTGTGCCGGGCCCCCCAAGAAATTTGTGGGGTGAAAATACAATCCCGTCCAGTTTCTCAAGAGGATCTGTGGGGTGCATGTTGATCTCGACATAAGGTGCGCTTGCCGAAAAATCAACGAAACAAACGCCGCCATGTTCGTGCATTTTGCGAGATAGCTGGTAAATAGGCACTTCGAACCCTGTAACATTGGAGCAGGCGGTAAAGGCGCCGATTTTGATAGGGCGATGCCGGAATTGAAGCAGCAGTCGTTCGAGATGAGTTGGATCGACAATCCCGCCGGGACCTGGAGGAAGACATACAACGTCTCCAATGGTTTCTGCCCAGGAAATATGATTGGAATGATGCTCCATATGTGTAACGAAAATAACGGGACGTTCTTTTTCGGCGATGGGGTAGAGGGGCTTTAATTTTTCATGTATTTTCAATCCTAACAGTCTCTGAAGCTTATTCACTGCACCTGTCATACCTGACCCGGCGAACAGGATGATATCATGTTCATTGGCATGAACGTGGCTCTTAATGATTTGTTTCGCTTCTTCATAGGCTTGGGTCATCAGAGTTCCTGTCAAATTAGACTCCGTATGCGTATTCGCCACAAAAGGGCCTAATTCTTTTGCTATTTTCGACTCGATGGGTCCATACAGACGGCCACTGGCTGCCCAATCCGCATAAATCAGCTTTTTTTGCCCATATGGAGATTCAAAGGTCTGGTGATAACCGATTGTACTTTCGCGGTACCTTTGGAAATAAGCCTCGTTAGAAGGCTGATACCTACAATTACTGCTTCCAATTCGAGCCATGAGCATACGGCGCCTCCCAAGTCGTTCTGTCTTCTTAGGGTACGTTGGTAGGTCCGAATGGGTTAAAAGAAATAGGCGAGTGTCATCATTTAGTCACAATAAAAGCCTCATCCAACAGCCGGATAAGGCGCAAGTCTATCCTATATAAACAACTGCATATCGGATTCGAGCGCATCTTTTAGATACGTTTTGGCCTCGATAATTTCCAGTTCAGGGATGAATTCTTCCGGTTTAAAACCCATAATATCGACCGATAGCTTACAGGCATAAAATTTTACATTTTTCTTCCGCGCTCCTTTCAGGAAATGAATGAGCTTCGGTGCTTCGTTATCTTCGATCATTTCCGTCAGCATCAGCTTGCCAAGGCCGCTAAAATTCATTTTGGATAGTGGTAAGGATTCAGGCCCTTTGGGCGTCATCAAGTCCATGAGTTTCTCGTAAATCGTCTTATCCTCAAGCGTCATCTTCTCGGGATCACGAACCAGTGATAATCCCCAGAACGCAAAAAACATCGTCACATCCACATCCAGCTCCCGAGCTGTATTCGCCAAGATCAGTCCAGCCATTGCCTTATCATAGTCGCCGCTGAACATAAGCAGATTCATCCTTTTATCCACAATTCCCGCCTCCATTACCAACAGATATATTCAGTATGGATTTGGGAATGAGAACTATGTCCGGTTCACATATTGATCACAATTATGGAGAGGGTTGTTGGCAAGAAAAGTTTTTAGCGTTACTTTCACTTGGAGATAAAGGGCCGGATGCTTTCTTTTAGTGAAGTGAGCGGACCACCGATCAACTGTTCCAATTCATCTGACGTAGAGCGCGTATCTATTTTGCCCAACAACCCAAATATCCAATTTTTGATTTGGGGATTATGACGGAGGGAGACGGATCTACCAGTGAGCTCGGTCAAAGCTGCTGTCAAATCTGAAAAGGTCCAGGGACTGGAGGAGACAAATTCATATTTCTTGTTCTTATGGCGGTCTGGACCGGATAGCACTGCTGCGATCCCTCTGGCAAGATCCCACCGCGTAACGGTGTTAAATTTCCACTCCCCAGGGTAAATATCGAGTGCGCCCTTCGCTATGGCGGCGTTCAGGTCGAGAGTTTTGACAAAATCGGTATATAATGCATTCCTTAGAAAAGTGTAAGGAATTTCAGTGGTACGAATAGCATGTTCTGTAGCCAAATGTAGATTGGAGAGAGGGATAGAGCCGGCTTCAGAAAAGGCAAAGCTGGTGTATAAAATGTGTTCCACTTTACATTTTTTAGCTGCTTCTATAATATGGGTATGTTGTCGAATACGAGTTGTATCGTCGGGATGTGAACTTGAAATCAACAACAGTTGGGAAGCACCCGCGAATGCTTGCTCAAGTGAATCGGGGTGATCGTAGTCACCCAATCGCACTGTAATTCCCTGTGCCTCATAGTGTTTTCCGGTTTCAAGGTGGCGAACACAAGCGGTAATTTCATGAGGTGAGACTTTTAGAAGGAGCTGTTGTATGATTAAGCTCCCCAATTGACCATTGGCTCCAGTAATAACAATTGACATGGAATATCATCCTTTTTATACAAATGGAATTTTAGTTAAGGGCTTAACCAATTGAGTAAAAAGCTGTACTACGTCCTCTTCAATTTGTTGAGCAGGGAAAAGAGCTGCTTCAATTCCTGATCATTCAACACCTGCATTTTTTCTGCAATCCTCTGCCGGTTTTCGGGTAAATTACGTAGCAGAAGGCTTTGCCCTTCGCTTGTGATAGAAATTACCGATTTTCTGCCGTCTATGGGATGGCCTTCCCGGCGAATGAATCCTTCGTTTTCGAGCGGGCTGAGCAACAGGCTAATATTGGATTTGGTGACGCCGATCCTTTGGGCGAGCACAGATGGAAGAATTGTACCTCCTTCCTTCATGATTTCAACCAGAATTCGAATTCTGGCTCCATTGGTTCCCTTCGAATGCCAGTATTTTTCTGAGACATCCACTAATCCGGCTGTCGTTTCCACCAGTGAAAAGAAAACCAGAGAATGCAGCGGCAAATCAAGTACGTAATCCTGTAGGTCTTTCAAACGATCACCACCATAATATAGTTAAGGACTTAACTAATATGAATTTACTAAGTTCGGCGGTATTTGTCAACCCACCGTTACCAATGTCATATCTACAACCGCTCCTATTCTGTATAATCTCAAGGGGATTCAAGACAAGCCTGAGATCGGGAGGATCATGAGAAAGTGAGTATAGAGAACAAATATAAAGCACTTGAACTGGAAAAGCCGGGCATCTACGAGCTGGAGGGACTGGAAGTCGGGGTCACCTCTAATTGCAACTTCAAGTGTGATTACTGCTGCGCATATCAGCGGAACGATGGGCAATGCATTAGCAGCAAAGAGGTCATTGATATTATTGATGACATTCCAACATTAAAACGTGTGCGACTGTCCGGGGGAGAAGTGACCCTGAAGTATGAGGATTGTCTGGACATTGTCGCTCATTGTTCAAGCAAGGGCATCGCTACCCAGCTCAACACCAATGCCAGCTTGCTCAGCCCTGAACGAATTGAGAAACTGCGTGATGCAGGTCTTTCCAACATTCATATCTCTTTCAACTTCACGGATGCCGATAAATATGCAGCCTATTATCATGTTCATCCTCGCATGTATGAGAAAATCGTTCAAAATATCCGGTTATGTACCGAGGCCAAGCTGGAAACGGTGCTGGAGACGTTGCTGTTTGCGGAGACACAAAACAACATGCCAGCTATTAGCGAAATGGTATATGATCTCGGTGTGCGCATCCATGAAATCCAAAACAGCATTGTGATGGATCATACCAACTGGAACGCTATTTCCACCAAGGAAGCGCTCGTCCGTTCCGTTCATGACCTGATTGCACATAAAAAAGATGATACTGTATTGTATTTTACCTGCATGGATCGTTTTGCAGAAGCGCTGGGCTTCCAGGAGCAGCCGGGTGTGTATTTTTCCAATTGTGTTGATGGTAAAAAACAGCTCCATCTTCACGGGAACGGGGACATCCTGATCTGTGAGCTATGCCATCCTGTGGTCATCGGCAATATTTATAACGGAACATCCTTAAAGGATATTTACAAAAATAAACCGAAGCAGCTTCAGGAGTTTCTCGACAAACTGCCTTGTCCTGCATATGATGCGCTTTTTCCTGTAGGAAGCAAGTAGATATGATTTGAAATTGTGAGTCTATAAGCATCTACCACCCTAACAGTCAGGGTGGTAGATATCCTTCATGTAACTCCATAAGTCCTTTATTATTTCAGGATTTTGCAAAATCCTCATTTGTTTTAATGAAAGGGTTTACATGTTAAAATATAAAAATATGATCTTCTTATGAAAGAAGGGTAGATATGAAATATAGAAATGTAGGCAACAGTGGTCTTAAAATTAGTGAAATCGGTCTGGGGAGCTGGTTAACGTACGGTACAGCTGCCGAACAGGAAGCAGCTCATACCTGTATTGCCAAAGCCTTTGAACTCGGGATTAATTTCTTTGATACCGCGAACGCGTATAACCGGGGAGAAGGCGAAAAGGCTATGGGAGCTGCCTTGAAGTCTTATCGAAGAGAGAGCTACGTATTATCTACCAAGGTTTACTTCCCTATGGATTCCGGTCCCAATGACAGGGGACTGTCACGCAAGCACATTATGGAGCAATGTGAAGCGAGTCTGAAGCGTCTGGGCACAGATTATATCGATATGTACTTCTGTCATCGTTATGATTCGGATACTCCTTTGGAAGAGACGCTGCGAGCGCTTGATGACCTTCAGGCTCAGGGTAAGATTCTGTACGCTGCGGTCAGTGAATGGAGTGCTGCCCAGCTCACGGATGCCTATGGCATTGGAAAAAGGCTAAACCTGCGCCCGCTGATTGCCAATCAGCCGATTTATAATATGTTCGAACGTTATATCGAACATGAGGTACTTCCCGTATCCGGGCAGGTAGGTATTGGCCAAATTATATTTTCGCCTCTGGCCCAAGGCATCCTCACGGGTAAATACAAACCTGGACAACCTTTACCGGCGGGCAGCCGCGGAGCTGATGCCTCGGTCAATAATGTTATCAGCAGTTATATGAACGATACCGTTTTAAACTGTGTCCAGGAGCTGGATAAGCTGGCGAAGGATTTGGGTGTCACCCTGTCACAGCTCGCGCTTGCTTGGATTCTGAGAGAACCGGATATCAGCGCTGCACTCATTGGGGCTACTAAACCGGCACAAGTTGAGGAAAATGTAAAAGCAGTCGAAGTGACGCTGCAACAGGAGACATGCGCGGAAATTGAGCGGATTCTCAAGCAAGCACAGGGTTTTGAACCTTTGCGTTAAGCATTCACACGAGCCTCTGCAGAGGGGAACCATTAACTAGCTTCAAGTATGGCATAAATGCCTGAACCCACACTAAATACAATCCCGCTCACTAAAACAAGGATTTGCTTCTTACTGAGATCCAGCGGATCAAAAAAGATGGGTAACAGCCATTTTAGGGTGATGACAGCCCATAAGCCCTCCAGTAACCCTAGCATCAACACCTTTTGTCCCCAGTGAAACTTCATTTGCGGTGTTAGCGGACCTGCTAGCATCAAATCACCTGAGGCACGGATATTACAGAAAACGATAACCATGAATACAACAAGAGTTAATAGAGTTGACATAATATAGGCGATATCTTTTTTAGCCTTCTTCGTAAGTTTCGGCGTTTTTTTAAACTCAGGCAAGCCAATCAGGAAAAAAACGATTCCCATAAAAATAGCCACGCCTATAAAGGAACCGAGTATAATATTCGCTATAATGCCGATGCCATTGGTGAGTAATAATAAAATAAACTCTCCCCCTTTGGGGTTACGATGATAGTTATTTTATTGTACACGCAGGAACAAAAACACTCAAATATTTGGAAAATCCCCAGCGCTTTCGCCTGGGGATTTTTTGCTTTTTGCCGATTACAATGCTGATTTAATGACCTTTTTATAATACAGGATGGATAGTACCCCGAAAATGGAATATAAGGCGGTGTACAGCACCATAACGATGATCATAGGCATCCAAATTTCGGTTCCAAACAAGAACCAGCCGGATTGGACGGCGAAATAGCTGTGTGATAGGCCAATCACTAACGGAATGCCGAAGTTAAAGATCTGTTTTATTTTAATGCCTCGAAGCAAGTCGCTTTGAGTGAACCCTAACTTTCTTAACACCGTATAATTGGCTTTTTCATCTTCGCTCTCATCCATTTGCTTAAAGTAAAGGATACAGCCTGATGTAATGAGAAAGGTGAGTCCTAAAAAGCCAACTACAAACATGATCACTCCCATGTTCCGCTTCTGATTGCTGCTCATTTCAAGGCGTGATGTTTGTTGATCATTAAAACTTGCAGCTGCAAAGAGGTGATTTGCTTCTTCAATCTGTTCTGCATTTATCATATCAATTCCAATATACAAGGTTGATTTCTTTTGAATCTCAGGATTTACATCTTTCTTTAACCGCTCAAATATGGTTTCGTCTACAATGGCCGTGGGTAGTCCGCCGGCTGTAAAATAGTAGGGAATCACATAATCCTTTTTTAGCCCCAAATACTGTTGGTGGATGATTTCTTTATTTCCCTGTAAATCCAATGGACCTGAGTTTTTCAAGGACATGAATTTCTGTAACATATCATTATAGCCCGTTAAAACCGTTTGGCCTGGAGATACATCCGTATCCTCCACAGATTGGTCGCTTACGACCGGCAGTGTCATGGAATCTGTACCGTCATTTAATTGTTCCATAGGAGTCTCCATAATTTGCGCTGTCTTCACACTGACTTGAATCACTTCAATTTTCTTTTCACGATACTTTATATCATGCTCATGAAGTAACGCTTTGAATTTCTCAGCATCCGGTACATTCGTCATGGCAAAATGGGAAGGTACATTGTCCTCAGCTGCTTGATCGGCAGAATAATAGGCGATATAGCTTAAGGATAGTAAACCGATGGCAAGTGCCGATACTGTTGTAATAATGGTCAACAACAAAGCATTGGATTTCATGCGGAACATAATGGATGAAAGAGATAGCACCTCATTAATGTTCAAATAGCCGCCTTTACTTTTTCTGATGATATTGGAAATAAAGCGGATAGATCCTTTATAAAAGAGTAGTGTTCCGATGATGACAGTGCCCAAAATAAACACCATAGCCATAAACAATTCATTCATGGATGTAAAATCTCCACCAAATAATTTGGAGGAAACATAGTAACCTAAAGCGATGAGAGAGATGCCAATGATCCCGATGATCATTTCATAGATCGTTATTTTCTTGATTTTCCCTTCGGTGGTTGAGTTTACTCTGAACAAAGACAAAATACTCTGTCTTTTGATAAACGAATAATTCATGAGCATGATCAACAGATAGATGATACCAAAAACGATGAGTGTTTGAGTCAGTGCTTGGTTAGAGAAGTATAGAGTAGCAATGGCTTCGACGCCCGTCGTCTTAAATAAAATCATGATCACTAATTTGGAAAAGGAAAATCCAACCCCAATTCCAATGAATAGTGAACTGAAGTATAGAATTAAGTTTTCAGCACTTAGGATACGAAAAATTTTGTTTTTAGTCATTCCGATCAATTGAAATAGGCCAATTTCTTTGCTGCGTCTTTTTATAAAAATATTATTAGCATACAAAAGGAAGATACAGACAATAGCGACCAGTAAAACGGATGCTGCCCGTATGGAAGCTGCACCTTTAACAGAACCCTTCACTTCGTCCATGGAGGGATCGTATTGTAATGTGACAAAAGCGAAATAGAGTGCAACACTGAAAATGAGAGCAAAAACATAAAGGTAATAATTTTTCAGGTTTTTTTTCAAATTCTTTAGAATGAGCAGATTAATGTTCATATTGGACCCCGCCTAAGACCCCTTGGGTTTTCATGATATCCTGGAAGAAGCTTTGCCTTTCCTGCTCGCCTTTATGAAGCTGCGTATACATTTGCCCATCCTTAATAAAAATGACCCGACTGCAATGGCTGGCAGCGACAGGATCATGCGTGACCATAATAATGGTCGCCTTGCGTTTTTGGTTCAGCTGACCCAGCTTGTTTAATAAATCGGAGGCCGACTTGGAATCCAGCGCACCCGTAGGTTCATCGGCAAAAATAATACTGGGTTCATGAATAAACGCTCTAGCCGCAGAGGTACGCTGCTTCTGTCCACCCGAGATTTCATTGGGGTATTTGTCCTTGAGCTCATAAATCCCCAGTTCTGTAGCCACTTCCTGAAATCTTCGATTGGCTTCTTTTTTAGGCGTTTTAGTGATGGATAAAGGTAAGAGGATGTTCTCCTTCACGGTTAGCGTATCCAGCAGATTATACTCTTGAAAAATAAAGCCTAAATGCTTTTTGCGAAATTCAGCCAGTTGCTTTTCTTTCATTTTCGTCATTTCGATATCATTGATTTTAATGGAGCCTTGGCTCACCTTATCAATGGAGGAAAGAACATTCAGCAGTGTGGTTTTACCTGAACCGGAGGCTCCCATAATACTGACAAATTCCCCTTCTTCAATAAGGATATCAATTCCCTGCAAAACCTCCTGCATATTTAACTTATTACCGTAGCTTTTATGGATTTTATGGGCTTCTAAAATATTCACTTCGATGCACTCCTTATTGTTCTTGTAGCCTTATTATAAAAATAGAGCCGATGCTTTTCCTTTGATTGGGCGAACAATACATAAAAGCATGTGACATCTCTGTCACATGCTCACCATGCTCACGAAATCATTTCGCTTGGGAAAAATTAAAGTGAAGGTTGTACCCACGTTCGGTTTGGAGTGCACATCTATATGTATGAGCAAGGACTGTGCTGCCTTTTTCGTTAAATATAACCCCATGCCCGTTGAAGTATGATCAGAGTGTTGGGTTGTGGATGTAAAACCTTTCTCGAAAATACGGGGTATATCCTTCGGATCAATACCGCGTCCAAAGTCTTGGACCTCAAGCTGTATTCGATCCCTTTGTTCATAGCTGTGAATGATAATATCACTGGCATCGCTATATTTGATGGCATTGGTTAAGAGCTGTCTGATGATAAAAGCCAGCCATTTCGCATCACTCAGCACTTCCATGTGCTCCAATTGGATGTCAAAACCGATCCCTTTTTGGATGCACCATGACTGTAATGCTTTGATCTCTTTAAAAACTAGAGATTTTAAATCCACTTGCTCGACATACAGATCATTTTCAATAAAAGATATGCGTCTCTGATGCAGCTGCTGATCCAGGAGTAAGTGAATTCGTAGCCATTCATAGGTTAACTGAGCTTTTAGGGACTTGTCGTCCAACCGCTCAATCATCAAATGCATGGTGGTCAAAGGTGTTTTTACCTCATGAATCCAGGATAATAGTTCATCTTTTTCATGTTCAAGTGTCAATTGACTTTGCGAGATGATCTGTTGTAACCGTTCGGTCTGGTCCGTGATTTTTTGTTCGATGATTTGCTCAAACGGACTCTCCGGTTCGCCTATACCTGTTAGTTCAAGAGGGCTCTCCCATTCTTCTAGTGTGGTATAGAATTTGGTTTCCTTGGGATAGCGAATGATTAAAAAGACTAAGAAAATCATCATAGATAAGAAGATGATATAAAGGATCGGTATTAACGGAATCGCTGCATCCACATAAGCAATGAACAGGATCAGGAATTGCTGACACACAAACAGTAGAATCCAGCTCCGCCTCTCTATAAGGTATTTTTTAATCATAGGCAGGTGCCTCTTCTATAGCCATGTAGCCTTGCCCCACTTTCGTTTCAATAAAACGGCCCAAATCCAGCTCGTCCAATTTTTTTCGCAGGCGGTTCAAGTTGACGGTCAGGGTATTGTCGCTGACAAAACGTTCATCATCCCAAAGGCTTTTAATTAATTCCTCACGTGCAACAATTTTATTTTTTTGTTCGATCAGCAGCTTCAAAATAAAAATCTCGTTCTTGGTTAATTCGATGGAGCCAGTCTCATTGGCTACTACGTTTTTTTCATAATCGACCGTTGCGCCACACCATGTTTTCAGGGAGACAGGTTCTGTATTGTAATTATATACGCGGCGGAGTGTCGCCTGTAATTTGGCAATGAGTACATCAAAATGAAACGGTTTTTGGATAAAATCATCCGCTCCAAGCTGCATCGACATCACTATATCCGTAGGATGATCCCGTGAAGATAAGAAGAGGATGGGGACGTTAGAGTGGGATCGAATCATTCGACACCAATGAAACCCATCAAATTTCGGCAATTGAATATCTATCACGACCAGATCAGGCTTTATCGTTGTAAATTCCTGAATGACTTTATTAAAGTCCTGGATGCCATACACATCATAGTTCCATTGAGTTAACCGATCCTTCATTTCATGGAACAAAGTTTCATCATCTTCAATTAATAAGATTTTGAACAACGAATTCACCACTTTATATTTTTTTTAGGATTTTGTAAGTTCCTCTTTTATAAAGTGTATAGCAAAAATTGTGTATGTGCTACATGTGTGAATTCCACTTGATATTGCGATAATCTGCTGTTAATAGTTGAGGTTTATAGTGGGGTTTAGATTGACTATCTCATATATATATTAAAGGATGGATGCAATGATGGGGATTCACACGTATTTTCGGTCGCTAAATGAGCTGGAAAGAATCATCCGTTGTCCGGGTAAGTTTAAATTCGAGGAACATAGCGTATCGGCACATTCTTGGAAAGTCGTACAATACGCTAAAACGCTGGCTGATATTGAAGAGAGGAATGGTGTCCGTATTGACTGGAAAAAGCTATACGAGATTACGAGCAGTCACGATTACGGGGAGATTTTTATTGGAGACATCAAAACGCCAGTTAAGCATTCCTCTAAGGAACTACGATTATTAATCCAGCAGGTCGAAGAAGGTATGATTGAGTATTTTATTGAAGAGAATATTCCCGAGGATTTTAAAGCTATTTTTCGCAAACAGTTAAGAGAAGGCAAAGATGACTCTGTAGAAGGGTTAATCCTCGAAGTTGCGGACAAAATGGATCAGGTATACGAAGCATTTGCTGAACTTCAGCGGGGAAATACGGAAAAGGAATTTATAGTCATGTATCGTAATGCACTTGTGAAAATCAAGAATATTCAATTACACTGCGTCGATTATTTTTTGGAAAATATTTTGCCAGATATGGTTAAGGAAGAAACGCCTTCATCCATTGATATCAAAAAGATTACGGAAGAAGCCTTAGCTTTGTAAATGAATTTCCCTACCGTCCAGAAGCTACTGAAGCGCTTCTGTTCATACATAATCATAGTTTTATTTGTAATAAAGCAGCTCTAAATGAAAATAAAAAGCGATGAGGGCAGTTGATTGGACTGCCCTTATTGCTTTTTTGGGGTTGGAAAAAACGGAGGGCTAAGCGTATTCCTTAAACAATTTATTAAGGATAAGAATATTGGTTATTCCGAAAAAGGATTTGGGAAATTCGTTTTCGTGGCAGCATATTGTTCCTTGGTGCTACCGATTCCCAGTTCGCCGTTTTTGTTATATCCCCAGGACCAAACCGTCCCATCGGCTGTCAAAGCATGGGAGTGGGTTCCTGCTGCACTGAATGCTACTACATCGGTTAGTGGCGTGTTTGTGTCATCTACAACTTGGGATGGGACTTTAACAGAAAATACATCGGTCCCGTCACCTACCTGTCCCTCATTATTGGTTCCCCAGCCCCAAAGAGTTCCATCATTTTTAAGTGCAAAAGTTTGAGTTTTGCCTGCTTTCAGTCTACTTACATTGGAAACATTGATCAATACGGGTGATCTTCTAAAAGTAGAGGTTCCATCCCCAAGCTTTCCAGAAGTGTTACTCCCGGAAGCATATACTTCTCCGCTGTTCGTTAGTACATAAATGCGGTCAGCTCCGGCAGTAAAAGTTTTGATATCATCAATTCGATATTGAACAGGGGTAAGCTGGTTTTCTTTGTCATCCTGCCCCAGTGCGCCGTCATAACCACGTCCCCATACCCATAGCTGATTATCTTTGTCTAAGGCTGCACCGAAGCTATCCCCAGCGTCAATGGCTACAATATCCTCCAAACCCTGTACCTGCACAGGCTTAACGGAAGAGGCAGAAGCTCCTTTGGTGCCATTGCCGAGTTGGCCAAAGTTATTTTCCCCGTAGGCCCACACGGTACCGTCATTTTTGAGCGCAAGAGTAAATTGACCACCTGCCCTCACTTCCTTCACGTCATTAATATACTTGTTTATAACAGGCTCCTTTGCAGAATCCCTTACCTTTCCTGTCCCTAGCTCCCCGTGACCTGCAAAGCCCCAAGACCAGATGGTTCCGTCTTTTTTGAGCAAGGTCGAATGCTGAGCACCGGCATCAATCATAGCGATATCAGATACATGGGCCTGCACCGGACTTATTTTATTATTCCCTCCGCCAGTGCCCACGCCGAGTCTGCCAAAACTGTTACTACCCGTTGAATAAAATGAAGACCCATCCTCCATAGCCAGATAAGCGTTAGTGGTCCCTGCCGAAAGCAAATGATCGTAATTTACAGTAGAATCAGCGCTTGCCGTAATAGAGCTTCCTACTAGAAGTGTTGATGCAGCGAGAACTGCTAAACCGAGTTTTTTTAACATATAATTGCACACCTTTCAGAATGTAATGGATAAATACAGATTAAAGCAACCAAATTGTTCCTGTCCGCGTCTTAATAATGAACGTACTCTTTAAACCAGATTAGGGAGGATCACTTATGAAAAATAAAGCTTCTGCCCTTGTTCTTGTCTTGCTTGCGGCAGCTTTATTGCCAGCATGTTCTGCAACAGAATCGACTACCCTGGTTAACAAATCTAATGGGGCTGTGGTTCGATCTATTTTTGACTTGGATCATCTGGAAAGCACAACGGTATATACAGGGCGTGCCAAGATCGAAAGTATTGAAAGTATTGAAAAAGAAGTAGAACAACCCTTAGCAGCCCCTACCATGAGCTATTTGATCCGATTTGAACAGCCTGTTCAATTTGCTAAAGAACTACCCCAAAGTGATGATCCAACGGAAAAACCTATCCAAGCGGTCTATATATCTGTTCCAGATACACATATTTATAAGCAGATGGATGGTCAACGGAGGCAATTAATCAATCCAGCAGAATTACAGGTGGGGCAACCCATTGAGGTTTCTTATGTGTACCCTGTAACACCTGTTTTCCTGGCATTGGAAATCGTTGTGCTGGATGATTTGTAGAGGAGGCCGATAAGGCCTCCTTACTCCTATACAAGCACGTTATATCATAGGGCTTAGGTGATATTAATGAGCTTTACCATGTTGTAGATATAACGTGTTTGCTCATACTTAACCATAGTGCCTGCTGAGTTTTTAACTTGAATACCGGACGAGCCTCCACCATCAAGAAGAATGGCTTCAAAGCAATCCTGTTTGATAAAATAATTGCGAAGTTGTTTCAGTGTCGCATTTTCATGAACAACCAGGTAGACCTGCCAAACATTATTTACGACCTTGAAGCCCAGGCCAGTTCGCCCGGTGGAATCGGTGTATCGCAACGTTCCGTTCAAATCAAATTTTTCAATATCTTTTAAATCCTTAAGCCATGCTTCTTCCTCTTTCTTCAGCGACAAGCTACCGCCGCTAATAATAGACTTATACGCAACTGAAGTCCCCATTTGTTTTTTGAGATCCGTTACGCTTGAAGCACGGGCAATCCCTATTTTTGTTTTGTTGCTATCTGTGTAGATAAATGCCGTACCACGGCTGTTTCCTTTGGCATTCGCCTTCGTATCATGGGTATTATTGGGTGTGACCGCGATAGACAAACATTCGGTCGGCGCCTTGGTTGTACTGATGGGATTAAAGAAGCCTCCATTAATTCCGTAATCAGTTTGCTGTGTGATCCGGCTCCTAATATTTTTATTTTGAATATTCGAAGCCGGGGTGATGATTACATGGAAACCATCGGACGTTTTGGTGTAAGAGTAGTTTGCTGGCATGTTAAACCTCCAATTGGATTATTTTGAAACGGAATCTCGCGCGATAATTCGTTTCTCATATATATAGGCAATTTGCCGCCGTCACTTACAACCTAATCATCAAATTTTATTAAAAAAAATGAAATACTGCGTACGAGACAATACTTGACTTCAAGTTAACTTTAAGTAGTAACATACTGGATGTAACGTGGTGATTAGGAAATACGATGACTATTCTGACAATTGAGGAGTGATGGAGATGAAAAAGAAACAACTGGGTAACAGCGATCTTCAAGTATCTGCACTGGGTCTAGGCTGCATGGGTATGTCCGAATATTACGGTGAGTTGAATGATCAGGAGTCGATCAAAACGCTTCATCGTGCGCTGGAGCTAGGGATCAACTTCTGGGATACGGCCGATGTCTACGGTGTGGGGAAAAATGAAAAACTGATTAGCCAAGTTTTGCGGATCCACCGCGACGAAGTTGTATTGGCTACTAAATTTTCCATTATGCGCGGAGAGGATGGGGGATTCCTGGGTGTCAGCGGCCGTCCTGAATATGTAAAAGAAGCATGCGACCGCAGCCTGCAAAGACTGGGTGTAGATGTGATTGATTTGTACTATCAGCACCGTGTCGATCCGAATGTACCTATCGAGGAAACGGTGGGCGCGATGAGCGATTTGGTTCAGGCGGGAAAAGTCCGCTATTTGGGGCTGTCCGAAGCTTCTCCTGCACTCATTCGACGCGCTCACAAGGTACATCCGATTACAGCGCTGCAAACGGAATACTCCTTATGGAGCCGGGAAGCGGAAGATGAAGTTATACCAACATGTAAGGAACTGGGCATCGAATTTGTGGCCTACAGTCCACTTGGACGCGGCTTTTTGAGCGGGCAAATTCAGAAGTTTGATGATTTTGCAGAAGATGATTTCCGTCGCTCTGTGCCACGTTTTCAACCTGAGAATTTCCAGAAAAATCTGGATCTCGTGCAGCATGTTAAGGACCTTGCCGCCCAAAAAGGGGTCAAACCTTCTCAACTGGCGTTGGCATGGCTACTTGCGCAAGAGGGAATTGTACCGATTCCAGGAACGAAGCGGGTTACGTATTTAGAGGAAAATGCAGGGGCAGTTGATGTTGTTTTATCCGCACAGGAAATGGAAGCTATTAACGCAATCATTCCAAAGGGGATGGCAGCAGGCCTTCGTTATCCTGCAGAACGGATGCCGAATTGGCAAGCCGAATAATGAAGATAACATGTTAATCCCAAAAGCCGCCCTTAACGCGTATCGAAGTGAAAGGCGGCTTTGTGGGTTTACATATACTGCTAAGGTGTGTTTTTAAAATTCCCAAGGGACGTCCTACGGGCAGGAATGTACGACCGAAGTGAGCATCCTATCTTTATAAAACGGGGGCCTGCAATGCAGTATTGATATTTTGTAGATCCATCGAAAGTTGCTCTTTTACGTTCCAAGGGTGATACCAGCCACGTTCGATCATGTATGTTGAAATCTGCTCATGCGTATCAATAGCCTCATCCAGTTGCTTCGTAAGAATAGCCTTAATTTCTGGAGTTCCCGCTTCCGTTACAGCCATAGCATAATTTCTCACTCCGCTTTTGGCGGTGTTCAGAAAATCGGCTGCAATGACTTGGTCCGTTAAGGTATTGAGTCCGGTCAAATACTCTAATAGTTTATTCATGGCTTAACCTCCTGTGAAATGGCTTGATCTAAGAGGGTACCGAGTTCTTGTAATTGGCGGGTCGATAAGTCAACATCCTGCTGTAATATAGCTTTGAGGGTCGGATCAGAGATTAATGCTTGCATGGTTTTAGACTTGGTAAGACACACTGTTTTGAACGCTGACAATTCATGGACTTCAAGGGTTTCGTGCAGGCCATACACCATATGACGTTTACCTCCAATGCTCCAATATATAGTTAAGGTTTAAGTACAACTTTGATGCAATTATCCTGTCTGGTATCAAAAATTTCATATCCGTGCTTGGCGTCGCTTAACGGAATGACGTGTGTGACAACGTCTCCGGGGTCGACTTTACCTGTATCAATCAGCTCATACATATAAGGCATATAGTGAATAACGGGAGCCTGTCCCGTACGTAAATTAACATTTCGCTGAAAAATGTCTCCCATAGGAAAACCGTTATATCGACCGCCGTAGACTCCGGTAACTTGAATGGTCCCACCTTTGCGCACAGCTTGTGTAGCTATGACCAGTCCTCCTAAAGCTCCGCCGTGAAGCTTGAGACCGGAAGCGAGAGATTCCAGCGGAGACATTTTACCGCTCATGCCGGAGCAGTCAATAACTACGTCTGCGCCTCCTTTGGTTATCTCTTTGAGGTAGTTGCCGACGTTTTCTTGCGATTCCACATTAACAATTTCCACATGATTTGTACGCTTCGCATGTTGCAGACGATAATCCAGATAGTCTGCCGCAATGACTCGTTTTGCCCCTTTGAACCAGGCGAACTTCTGCGCTAACAGACCTACCGGCCCACAGCCAATAACAATGACAGTATCCCCGTCCGTTACCCCGGCATTATCGACGCTCCAGAACGCAGTGGTCATGGCATCAGAGATCAAGCAGAGCTTTTCGTCAGGATGTTCACAACTCTCCGGAATTTTGAAGTGAGTGAAGTTGGCAAAAGGCACACGTAAATATTCAGCTTGTCCACCCGGATATCCACCAGTTGTTCCTGAATAGCCGAAAAAACCGCCCATTTCTCCATGCTCATTAGAATGGTCACATTGACTTTCCAATTGGTTTTTACAGTAAAAGCATTCACCGCACGCTATGTTGAATGGAATGATCACGCGGTCTCCCTTTTTCAAGTTGGTTACGCCGCTGCCGACTTCCTCTACAACCCCCATCGGCTCATGCCCTATTACATAATCTTCCTGTAGATTCGGAATCAATCCGTGAATGAGATGTAGATCTGAACCACAAATAGCGGTTGTCGTCAGTCTGACAATCGCATCGTCGGCTTTTTGAATACTTGGGTCCGGAACCTCTTTAACCACAACGTTTTTGATACCTTGGTAGGTCACTGCTTTCATGCCTGGTTTCCTCCCATATGTTCGTCCGGCGTGCGATCAAACATACCCTTGCGGGTGGTATCATCTGGGAACAGTTTCATTTTGCTGATGTCCACCGTCTTGTTGGCTGATAGCTGATCCAATGGGTACTGCTTTTGCAGATCATAAGGATGAAACCACTTTTTTCGTACCATAAGATCAGTAATTTCCTGATGAAGAGCGATGCCTTGATGCAGTTGATTGCGCAACAGAGTTCTGGCATCTGGAGAGACGGTTTCCGTCAAGGCTACGGCTGTATTTCGAACTCCTTCCTTGACGCGAATCAGAAAATCCATCGCTAAGGTCGTGTCTGCCATTTCTGGCATGTTTAATGAGTTTTTTGGATCCACATAATCCATTTTAGCGGACCGGGTCTGATCTAATGTCACATCATTCACCTCAATTTAATATTGGTGTGGGACGGAATTCTGGTACAGGTGCCTGAAACGGTGCCCTGGCATAGATTGCTTGCAAATCGGCAATAGCTTGTATAGATTGCTGAACATCTTTTTCCATTAAATCCTTTAGCTCTTGATCGAATACCAAGCCTTGCATTAATTTGGACTTGGCTAAGCATAACGTTTTAAAATTAAGCGCTTCGTGGATTTCTAAGGACTCATGCGCCGCTAATGTAGACTGTTGGTTTATCATCGGATCACCTTTCTTTTATGCTTCTCAAAGGTATGTTATCCAGCCTAACTAGGTTTATTCCGAAAGGATGGTGCTATTCGGCTTCTACCTTGCCAAGCGATTTTTTGGCCGGTCCTTCAATGACTTCACCTTGATATGAAAAGCGAGAGCCATGACAAGGGCAATCCCATGTTCTTTCTGCCTCATTCCACTCGACTTCGCAACCCATATGGGTGCATGTTGTGTCAACTAGGTGCAATGCTCCTTGTGGGTCTCGGTATGCGCCCGCTCTTTTGCCGTTTACCCGGATGACCGCCCCTTCGTCGTGTTCCAGTTCTTCTGCTTTTTTGTAGCTGATGTCCAACTTCCCAGCAATTAAATGTTTAGCCACATTTGCATTTTGAGTCACAAATGTTTTGATGTCGGGGTCCATATGAAATCTTGATGGGGAGAAAAGATCCTGATAGGGGCTTTCCTCTCTGGTAATCAGATTTGTATTTAATAAAGCCGCCGCTACACTTGTGGTCATCCCCCATTTTCTATAACCCGTAGCAACGAGGATGTTAGAGGTGTTGGATAGCTCCTGCCCAATATAAGGGAGCTTGTCTAGCGTATACAAGTCTTGGGCCGACCAGCGATAAACGATTTCCTTTAATCCAAATGTTTGCTCCGCGAACTTTTGTAAAGCTTCATAGTACTGGAAAGTACAGATTCCTTGTCCCGTTTTGTGGCCTTCCCCACCGACGATAACCATCGGTTCTCCGTTGACCATTACGGAGCGAAGTGAACGTTTTGGGGTTTCTGCACTTAGATACATACCACCTGGATAGATTTTATCGGTTTTGACCGCGAGTACATAAGACCGCTCGGCATGCAATCGCGCAAAATAAAGACCGTTGGGATCATTGAATGGAAAATGCGAGGAGGATACGACATGGTTGCAGGTAATTTTCTTTCCGTCGCTTGTTGTAATGATGGCAGGGTTTCCTTTTTCCACATCTACAACGGTGGTTTGCTCATAAATTTTCCCGCCCTGACGAATGACTTGGTTTGCCAGATATCTTAAGAAAGGTACAGGATTAAACTGGGCCTGGTTTTTCATCTTAATAGCTGCTTTAGTTGAAAACGGCAGAGGCGTTTGTTTGACATAACTTCCCGGGATGCCAAGTTCCTCGTAAGCTTTATATTCGTCGGCAATTTTTTGCATATACGTATCTGCACATGTATAAACGTAGGCATCTTCTTCTGTAAATTGACAATCGATATTAAACTCTTCTACCGTTTGTTTGATAAATTGAAGAGCGTTGTGGTTGGCTTCGTAATAGAGTCGGGTTTTTTCCTTGCCAAAATGTGAGATAAACTCGCTATAGATCAAATCATGCTGTGCGGTAATTTTGGCGGTAGTATGACCGGTTGTCCCATGAAGTATCCGCCCTGCGTCGACGACGGCGACGTTTAATCCTTTTTTAGAAAGTAAATAAGCAGTGGTAATACCGGTAATCCCCGCACCTACAATGGCAACATCCACCTGAATATCCTCACTAAGTTTGGGGAAGTTAGGGATGTCAGTGGAAGCTAACCAATACGATTCGGGAAATTGCGGAAATGTGATACGAGATTTGTTTTGTGTCATTTTTACAAAAACCCCTTTGATTACAATTTATGTATATTGTTATCATTGTGGGGTTTTATATTCACTAAACGACTCTCTTTAGTATTTTTTTGATACAGGAGGGAGTGATGGAAAAGAAACAAAGCCGTCCTTAACGCGGATCGGCGCGAAAGGAGGCTTTGTTAGGTTTAAATATGCAGCTAAGGACGTGGTTTGAAAATACCGAAAGGACGTCCGACGGGCAGGAATGTACGGCCAAAATGAGCATTTAGAACGGCAGCTCCTGTACCATACAGCGAGAGTAGACCAATGCCCATTTCAGCATAAGCGGCGATGGTATGGAATATCTCTGGTGCAACGCCGAATGCATCGAAGCTAAGACCGAGGAACAGAAAATCAATCAACACAAAAATAAAGAATAAGACCTTATGCGTCTCCATCGCTCCAATGGTCATGAAGAGCGTAAAGATAAGATAGCCAGCAAAGGCGAAGCCTAGCTGTTTACCATCCACAGCAGACGCCAGCTCTGAGCCGAATACGCCCATTTTAATCATCCAGCTACTGGCTACGGCCAACCAGAAGAAGGCGTAAGCACCAAATGCCGTCATGCCAAAGGTGTTGTTATGTTTGGCATCCTGAATGGAGGCAAACAGCTGTGCAAAGGCACCGAGAAAAATAGCCCAAGGGATGATGAAGCTTAGCCCTTCAGTGAGACCAAGCTTTTGGGATGAAGCCACAAGCGTTACGATAGCCAAGCCAAACAGACCGATCGCACTCGGATCGGCCGTTATGATTTTTACGTTAGAATGAGATTCGTTTTGCATGAAAAAATAGAAGCCTCCAATAAATGTTCAAGTACGCGTCAATCTGCCGATGCCAGAATCACACTGACATATTGTAACGGAAACCGACGTAATCGCATAGTAGGTAATTCATAAAATTTCTACCGTCTTGTTTTGGGTTGGAATGGGTTTTATTTCAATCCTCGAGTATCTTTGTTTAGGGGATGGGGCAAGGATTTATTAAATGGTGTTACCGCGGGATTTGTGATAATATTTACACCTATATAGAATGAGGAAGTGACATAGTGATTAATATAACAATTCCAACTCCGGATATCACGATTACCAAACAGGTTAACCCTGAGCTCAGCCATATTTATGGATTTACCGACTTTCACCTGATCCCTAGAGATAAGGCTGGCGTCTTTATGTTCTACAACGCACAGGAAGAATTGCTGTTTGTCGGTAAAGCGAGAAAGTTAAGACCAAGAATCAAAAAGCATTTTGAAGACACCGTATCGCCGATCAAGGACAAGCGTAATGAAGTAGCGATTATCGAGGTTTGTATTGTGGAAGATGCGGTAGAGCGAGAAATCTATGAAACCTACATCATCAATACACAAAAGGCTAAATATAACGTTGAAAAAGTATTTTTTAAGTAATGGAGTAACTTCCATATGAAAAAAGAGCAATAAGTCGCAGTTACTGTACTGCCCTTATTGCCTTTTTGTATTTCTGCATTTTAGATCTTTCCAGAGAGGGGCCGTGGTATGAACAAAACAGATCGTTTGCTAGCGATCTTGCTAGAGTTGCAGCGTAAGGATATTTTACGAGCCGAGGATTTGGCAGCTATATTCGAAACGAGTGTGAGAACCATCTATCGGGATATTCAGGCTCTAAGCGAATCGGGCGTACCGATTGTAGGAGCACCGGGCATTGGATATTCCTTGATGGAGGGGTATTTCCTGCCCCCAGTGAGCTTTACCGCAGAAGAGGCTGTGGCGTTGCTAATCGGGACGGATTTTATCGAACAAAAATTTGATACAGACTATGGTATCAAGGCGCAAACCTCCCGCAGGAAGATTGAAGCTATTTTACCGGAGAGCGTCCGCAGGGAAGTTTCCCGGGTGCGTACGACCATGAGATTGCTCGCTGTGGGTGAAGGGGCAAACCATAGAGAGAAAACCTACTTGGAAACGCTGCGTCTTGCTGTATTGGAAAAACGAATGGTACAGTTTGGTTACTCCAAAAGAATGCCAGAGGCTGACGGGAATCGTCAAAGTGTGCGTGTGGTTGCTCCCTATGGTCTGGTATTGCTTCGTGGTTCGTGGGTGTTAATCGGGCAATGTGAATTGCGGCAGCAGCTCCGCCATTTCCGTCTGTCACGTATGGACGAGCTTATCGTGCTGGAGGACAGGTTTCAGTTGCCTGTCGATTTTCATTTGCAGGATTACAAGCAAACCGATGACCGCCATGTAACTGTTCGCATACTAGCACGTTCCGATATCGCAGATAAGGTGAAGGAAGCGAACAACTTTTATATGGAGGCTATAGAGGAGCGTGCAGATGGATTGCATGTACTCTTCCGCGTCAGACAGCCGGAGGAATTACTGCAATGGATACTTGGATGGGGCGCGGATATGGTTGTGCTGGAGCCTGAGTCGCTCCGGGAGCGGATACGTGCGGAAGTGGAAAAAATGTTGAAACGCTACTGACATAATGCTGTCAGTAGCATTTTTGTATAGTAAAGCTACTTTAATAGAGGGGGCAGTTACTAATATATGAATACAACCGAAATATTGCAGCGTTTTGAAGAAACGGCACAACACTATCTTCTTGAATTGGACAGCTTTAGCTTGGAGCAATTGCAGTACACACCACAGGAGGACCAATGGTCGCTTGGACAAATGTATCTTCATTTGGTGAACTCTGCTCTGTATATGCATCTGAAGAACATTGATGTTTGTCTACAGCCTAATGGGGAGACAGGAGTTAAAACAGAGGCGGGTACGGCCGTTTTTAATCTAGGAGGGTTTCCGCCCATACGTATCCAAGTGCCACCATCTCCGCAGTATACTCCCCCACAACCGACGAGCAAAGAAGAAATTGTGGAGGGTTTAAATGTTGTGATCCGTAAAATGAGAGAGATTGAGCCGATCGTTGGGAAATCAACAGGGCCGTCTACCGTCTCTCATCCCAGATTCGGCGCGTTGAATGCTGGAGAGTGGTTTTCGCTCATCGAGATGCATTATCGTCATCATCTTTTGCAGAAGGAGCGCTTGAAGCACGCAATAGCCGATTAATCGTCTCCCGACGCAGCCCAATAAACTGGCCGATTTCCTCCTGCGTCAGCACGTCCGTTAACGTGGCGGGTGCGATGTAGGAGTGGAACCAGCGTTGGAGCTTCCGAAGCTTCTCGGCAGGTGACACCTCGGTGAGCTGGTCAATTCGTTGCTGCATCATGCGCAACTTATCCTGTAGCTGTAAAGCGATAGCCCGACATTGAGTCGGATCTTGCTCCAGCGCCTGATACCACTCTTTTTGTGATAGAACCTCAACCTCAGAGGTGACCAGCGCTATTGCTGTACCATAATAAGGATTGGGGCTGATCAGGGAGTGGTGCGGGATGATTTCATCGGGCACAATCACATTAACTAAAATTTGCGAGCCGTCTTCATGGACTCGGACAATTTTTAACAAGCCGCTCTTTAGGTGATATAAAGGGCCGGATTCTCCTTGTCGAAATAAGGTCTCGCCTTTGTGTAACATCATGAACGTAATAACCTCCATTCCATGTATTCCAGCTTTTTAGATGAACCCGCCATTGACGCGGATCGTCTGCCCGGTAACCCACTGTGATTTGGCGCTGACCAGGAATTCAATCACATCTGCGATATCTTCCGGTTCCCCGAGTCGACCCATAGCATTCATTTTTTTCATGCCTTCGATTTGCTGCTCGGTTTTTCCTGCTTGGAAAAGCTCGGTGTTCACAGGACCGGGAGCCACGGCGTTGATCGTAATTTGCTTGCTTCCGAACTCCTTGGCTAGCTGACGGGTAAATTGCTCCACTGCACCCTTGGTACCTGCGTATACGCTATAGGCCGGGAACATTTGTCCGATCACGGATGTGGACAGGTTCACGATTCTTCCGAAGTTCTCCATATATTTCATGGCTAGCTGACAGGCAAAGAAGGTGCCCTTTACATTCAGTGTGAATTGTTTGTCAAAATCAGCTTCGGTTACCTCAGCCAGAGGTTGGGTGATCATCAGCCCAGCGTTGTTAACCAGAATATCCACTTTACCGAATTCAGCAATCGTATTTGTAAATAATGCTTCAATGTCACCCATTTTGCTCAGATCAGCGTGAAGCGCTATGGCTTTGCCGCCTTTTTGAACAATGCTCTCCACGACTTCTTGGGCTTTGTCCGGACTGCTGGCATAATTGATGACTACATTAGCGCCCAGATCAGCCAGTTGCTCGGCAATGGCACGTCCAATCCCTCTAGAGGAACCGGTGATAATTGCTGTTTTTCCGTCCAAATGCTTCATATGTGTTTTGTCCTTCTTTCCATATCTATTTTAAGTGATTCCTTTTTCTAAAAGCATCCATACATCCGAAAACTCCTGATTAATCACAGGACTCTTCCATTCGTAAGCATGAGCAGGATGATGAAAACGGGCTGTGGCATAGAAAAGGGTACGCGCCAGTTGGGCTGGCTGATCCGATGTGATACCCCCGCGTGCAATGATGTCAGCGAGCTGATCCACAATGTGGGCGATATGCTGGTCGATTAAGTCAGCGGCTTGCTCGGTGACCCTCGTATACATCTCAAACATTTCCTCGTCGTCGCGGGCATAATACTGCTTAAGTTCGACCAAGGTCTGTATATATCGTCTTAAATGTGGGGTTCCCAATATAGATGAATTCTGACAGACCTCCGTTAACGGGCTAATAATCTTTTCATTCAGCCATTTTTCGGTTACGCCTTCAAGAAGCTCGGCTTTACTTTTAAAGTGTCGGTAAATGGTGCCATGACTTACTCCCAATACTTTGGCAACATCGGTCACGGAGGTTTTGGCTACACCAAAACGTCTAAGTGTGTCTTCTGTAGCGATGAGAATCTGTTCCTTGGTTAGCACATCTGAGGATTTTTCCATAGGGACACGGTCAAGTGCCGTGTGAGTCACCTCCTTGAAGTCAGGATAACACAAAGAGTATCAAATGACAAATATTCATTTTTGTCATTTGATACTCTTTTTTTAAAGAATCCAAAGAAGTGAACGGAAAATTACAATAGCGATTCGATGACAGGATCAATGGCACAGGGCTCGGTTGTTACTTCAAACCTTCCTTTTACATGGCCATCGCGATCGACCAAGAATTTTGAAAAGTTCCACTTGATACCGTCGCCAGCGTATATTTCTGGATACTTATCCCGCAGGAAATCCTCCATCCATTGACCGTCTTTGGTCTGGATATCGAAGCCTTGAAACGGTGCCTGTTGGGTCAGATATTGAAATAAAGGATGAGGAGATGAGCCTCTGACATCCGTCTTTTCAAATAGCGGGAAGGTTACTCCATGGTTAATTTGACAGAATCCTTGAACCTCCGAATGGCTACCCGGCTCTTTTTCATTGAATTGGTTACAAGGAAACGCAAGGATTTCAAAACCTTGTTCCCTCCGTTTTTCGTAGAGCTTTTGCAGATCAGTGAATTGACTGGAGAAGCTACACTTGCTGGCTGTGTTTACAATAAGGAGAATCTTACCTCTATAGTCTGAGAGTTCAATCGGTTCCCCGTTAATTGAGGTTGCTTGAAAATCATAAATAGACATGTTAACGTTCCTCCTCACGGTATTTTTTAATACATCATATATCCAGAATTGTTATTGGTCTAATATATTATTGGAATCAACTTTATAGGTATTTACAATAATCCCGTTATGTAAAGACACATTGTCCATCTCTCTCTTGAAACCAAAGAAGACTCCACCTAGAGAAAGTAGGAGATTTGCCTCTTCATAGCAAACTGTGGCATTCGCCGTTACCAAGATAGAATATAGATGCATATTCATGTAGTGTGTGCAAAAACCCAACAGAATCGAGGGATATTCGTGCCCATTGGAAAGATGATTCAATACAAGGAAATGCAACAACATCCCATTTTACGTTCTCACCTGCCCGAAACCCGCTGGATTAGTAATGCAAGGACTTTACGGATGCTGGATACCTATCGCACAGTCTTCATCAAGCCTAATTATGGGAGTGGAGGGACTGGCATCATACGTGCGAAAAAGCTGGGGAGGAAATATGAGGTTCGTTGTGGCTCCAGTCGAAGAATCGTTAGATCCCACGCCGTAAGAAGAGCAGTTAGAACCTATCGGAGACCTCATCGTCGTTATTTGGTACAGCAGGGACTTAAGCTAGCCAAGTACAAAGGTTCGATTTTTGATGCCAGAGTGTATATGCAGAAGCCGGAATCGGAATGGGTCATTTCAGGAATAACCGGCCGTGTCGCTGCACCTCGAAAAGTCGTTACCAACTATCGGAAGGGAGGACATGCGGCGCCGTTGTCCAAAGTACTTTTAAGGGTCTTTAAAAATGACAGAACAAAAATGAAAGAGATTCTGGACCAGATCACCGAGCTTTCTAGAATTATTGCCGACACGATAGATAAAAATCATCCGGTTCGCGAGCTGGGCATCGATCTTGCTATTGAGAAGAGCGGTCAAATTTGGATTATCGAGGCCAATCCGCATCCCGGACATATGTTGTTCAGGCAGCTCCCCAATCACAAGATGATTCGCAACATTTTGAGAAACAAACGTCTGATTAAAAGGCATTAGTATAAAGCGGTTCAAGCGCGTCGCAACCCCAAAATTAAAAACCAGTCGAACACGAAAATAAAGAAATAAAGTGTGAGGCTGGTTCTGTTTTAACAAGCTGTAAGGATAAGTGCGTTTTAGTTTTTATAAAAATCCCGGCCCGGCTGCTGACAAACTACATAGTTTGATTTTAATCCTTTTGAGAAGCAGGCAGATATATAGCTCGTAGTCCTGGATCAAGTCCCGGCAATCAGCGGGCATTACGTTTCTTTACAGAAAAAGGGGAGGTTCAAGCAGATGGATGGGATTGCAAGCTAACGTGAAGCATTGACGCCCCCGTTTCGTTGGAACTATACTGATTACAACAAAGAGGGTGATTCCATGAAACAAATTAGCAGCAGATTCTCAATAGCGGTGCATACCCTGTCCATGATTGCTTTACGTCCATCGTTATGTACAGGCGATTACATTGCCAAAAGCGTCAACAGTAATCCTGTTATCATACGCAAAATCATTGCTCAATTAAAAAAGAACGGATTTATTCAAGTCAAAGCAGGTGTCGGTGGGGCTTCTCTATTAAAAGAGCCAGCGCAAATCACACTTCTGGACATTTATAAAGCCGTTGAATCGACAGACCATGGCGACCTGTTCAGGTTTCATAAAGATCCCGACCCCGAATGCTCGGTAGGGAAGCATATAGAAGAGGTATTGCATCCTGAGATGGTGCAGGCACAGCTGGCGCTGGAGGGAAGGCTTGCTTCCGTTACGTTAGGACAGATTGTTGCCAGACTTCAGCAAAAAGAGGGCAGCTAATGAGCAGAAGACGCCCTGATATACGTCATTTTTCAGCCTGAATTCGATTCTCATCAAGAGCCGAATTCAGGCTGATCTGTTATTTTATATTGTTTTATAGTGTGGTTATTGGCGGCGTGGTTCAACATATTCAATAAAAGTGCCGTCCGGGTGCTCTACAAAAATACTCGGCCCCACAGGACCGTGCTGGTCCCTTACTATTGAGACGTTTTCTGCGGCCAGGATGGCTTTAAGCTCTGTCATGGAGTCCACATACACGACAGAACGCAGATTTTTGGCAAGCTCTAGGGCTTGCTCCGTTCCTGAAACGATGACATAGGGGTAGACCGTGGCTAATTGTAGCTCGGCTTCGGGGATAGCCCATTGTCTGTCCGACGGCTTGCCTGTTATTTTTTCGTAGTGGGCTACAGCCGACTCCATATTTCTAGCAAATACAGGAATAAAATGATCTGTAATGTTCATAATTTCATCCTCCAATTGAGTTGTATAATACCTTATAATATTATTATAACTAATACGGTTATAACAATAATAGTTACAATGAAGGTGCGATGTCAAGCAGAAAACCGACTGCCCTTAGCAGCCGGTTCGTTTGTTTACTTTTTCTTAATCGGAATCCAAACTTCACTTCGATAGTCTTCGGCATGTGAATCTCCCATCGTATACACTTCCAGTTCCGGGCCGCCTGAATGCTCATAATTGCTGGCCGGGAACCATTCCTGAAAAATTCTTTGCCATACCTTTTGGATCGAATGAGGCATAGGGCCGATAGATGTAAACACAGCCCACGTTGCAGCTGGAATGGTTCTGGCTTCTAATCCGTTGGAAGCGGCTACGTCCTCGCTGCCTTCTGCGGCAATCAGGTACGTGAATTTCTCTTCCCCATGCTTGAAATCCAAACAAATACCGAGTATATCGTCGCCTGTTCCCAAGGTATGAATCTGATCCGATGTACCATCCGCATTCAGTTCGTTCCAGAATTTTGGGATTTCTCGAAGATTATCACCGTTCTTAGTGGTAACTTGAATGGACTTGCCAATGACCGTAAAGGCCGCTTTCTCTACAATTTTGTAATCCATTTCCTGATCTCCCTTCAACGATAGATGGAAGGTGATGCGTGGAAAGGCTTTCAGGTTCACCCCAGGGCTTCTGGCCTCAGAGGGAGAAATGCCGTGTACCTTGCGGAACGCTTTAGAAAAAGATTCGGGGGAATCATATCCGTATTTGAACGCTACATCCAGCACCTTGGCGGAAGAAAGACTCAATTCCTGAGCAGCCAAGGTCAATCGACGTTTGCGCACATATTCTGCTACCGTGACGCCGGTTAGCATATGAAACATACGCTGAAAGTGGAAAGGAGACGAATAGGCTGCCTTTGCAATTTCATCGATATCGAGGGGCTGCTGCATTCTCTCTTCCATCAGATCCAGTGCGTTCTTGATCCGAAGCAACCATTCCAACCGCATCACCTTCCTTAGTTGTAATCATATCATTAGGAGTATCTGTAATCCTGTCTTTGCGTGCTCTTATTGAACAGGAAAAACAATGTGCCTGCCCCCTTGTGTTCATAATTAAAATTTGGGACAATGAAAGAGGCGTTTAAATAGCGCAGATTGCTTAAACATGCTATGATGCAATGATGGTTGAGACGAATGGTACGTGCTTAGTTTTATATAGAGGAAGACGAATTTGAATGTTTTGAAAAGAGGATCGAACATGAAAAAAGAATCCATTTATGGATTAACGCTAGATCAATTGACAGCATGGCTCATCGAGCATGGACATAAGAAATCCCGGGCATTGCAGGTATGGGACGCATTGTACCGGAAGCGGGTTACTGATTTTGCAGCGATGGCAGAGGTTCATGAGGATTGTACTCGCCTGTTGGCAGAGCACTTTTCCATTGAAACACTTGAAGAACACGTGAAGCAACAGTCAGCAGACGGGACGGTCAAGTTCTTGTTCCGCTTGCAGGATGGTAATTTGATAGAGACGGTACTGATGCGGCACAAGTTTGGGCTATCTGTATGTGTGACGACGCAGGTGGGCTGCAACATTGGATGTAGCTTCTGTGCAAGTGGGCTGTTGAAGAAGAGCCGTGACCTTTCCAGTGGTGAAATCGTAGGACAAATTATGAAGGTCCAGCTGTATCTGGATCAGGAACGCCCGGGCGACCAGGTCAGTCATGTTGTTGTGATGGGAATTGGCGAACCGTTTGATAACTTCGTGAACCTGTCCGATTTCATTCGGGTCATTAAGGACCACAAAGGGCTAGCGATTGGGCCGCGGCATATTACCGTTTCCACAAGTGGATTGGCTGATAAAATCATTGAATTTGCAGATTCGGACCTGCATGTCAATCTGGCGATCTCCCTCCACGCCCCGAATAATGAGATTCGTACTCGCATTATGAAGATCAACCGGGCGATTCCGATTGAGAAACTCATGCAGGCGATTGATTATTATTTGGACAAAACAAATCGTCGGATTACGCTGGAGTACATCTTGCTGAAGGATGTTAATGATGGTAAGGAGCACGCGCTCGAACTGGCTGATCTGGTGGGCCATCGTCGTAATCTGGCCAATGTCAACCTCATTCCGTACAATCCAGTGGATGAGCATAGCCAATACCAGCGGAGTGAGTCGGAGTCGATTACTGGCTTCTATGATGTTCTGAAAAAACAAGGCATTAGCTGTAGTGTTCGGCTGGAGCATGGAGTCGATATTGACGCAGCCTGCGGACAGCTACGTAGCAAGCAAATCCGCAAGGATGCCAAGGGTAGCCGCAATGCGGAGCGCGAAGCCATTAGTTAAATACACAAGCGTACTCTCTAACAGGAGTACGCTTTTTTATATCACGAGCCGCAGGGCGAAACGTTGCCCGTAAATGTGAAAATAGTCACGTAATAGTTGCTGTTTTTACGTTATAGTGAGTGGTTAGTGGAGGGGTTATATGGCTAACGTAATTTCGAATGTGGCGCTCGTTCCGGGCATCTATGTGATGAAAATAGAGGGAAAGTTTAAAGGGGACATAGGGCAGTTTTACATGTTGCGCAGCGGGACAGGTTACCCACTGTTGCCCAGACCCATCAGCATTTATGATATCGGGGAAGAGAGTATTTCCTTTTTGTATCGGGTTGTTGGAGAGGGGACAAATTTGTTTTCCCAATTACAGCCTGGTCAGGAAATTCAGTTAGAAGGACCTTTCGGAAACGGTTTTCCGCAGGTAGAGGGTAGTTTGGCTTTAATCGGCGGTGGCATGGGCACAGCTCCGTTGCTGTTGGCTGCAAAGTATTACCCGCATGCGCACGTTTATTTGGGGTTTGCACAGCAAGCCTTCGGGGTTGAAGCGTTCGAAGCTGTGGCGGCATCTGTGCAGGTCAAGGTAGGGGGAAGCATCGTCGAACAGGTCGATCCAACGCTCTATGCGAATATGTTCTCCTGCGGGCCAACTCCCATGTTGCAAGCACTTGCCATGAAAACGGTGGATACGTCGTCCCGTTTATATATTTCAACTGAAAGACACATGGCCTGTGGTATTGGCGCATGTTTGGGCTGTACGATGCGTACCCGTGGAGGCAATCGGAGGGTATGTAAAGAAGGGCCAGTATTCCCGGTGGAGGAGGTGGAGTTCGATGATCTCCATGGCGTGTAATATTGCGGGTGTACCGTTCAAGAACCCGATCATCATGGCTTCCGGTACGTTTGGATTCGGACGTGAGTATGCGGAATTTTATTCTCCTGAATTATTGGGCGGTATCGTCGGCAAGGGACTGACCCTTCATCCGAAGGCTGGGAATACAGGATCACGAATACATGAGACAGCATCCGGCATGCTCAATAGTGTGGGGCTGGAGAATCCGGGTGTTGCCGCCTTTTTGAAGGATGAGCTGGATGATATGACTCAATGGAACACGGCTGTTATTGCCAACGTAGGCGGTTCCAATCTGGAGGAATATGTTCAGGCCGTAACGATGATTACGGAAAACGCGCAAAAACGACGCACGATGAACCGCAGAGGCGTTGATATGCTGGAATTGAACATTTCATGTCCAAATGTGAAGCAGGGTGGAATGCAATTTGGTATCCAGACGGAGGTAGCGCGGGAGGTTGTGCGTCAGGTGCGCAATGTGACGGCGATTCCGTTAGTCGTCAAACTGTCTCCAAACGCAGAGAACATCACGCAGATGGCGGTTATGTGCGAGGAAGAAGGCGCAGACGGAGTTTCGCTGATCAATACATTTTCTGCAATGAAAATAGATATACGCCGGCGTCGCAGTGTCTTCGCCAACACGTATGCGGGTCTTTCCGGTCCGGCCATTAAACCGATTGCTTTGCGCATGGTTCATCAGGTGGCACAGGCGGTGTCGATTCCGGTGATCGGGATGGGCGGCATAAGCTCTGTGGAGGATATTATTGAATTCACCATGGCAGGGGCCGCTGCAATTCAGGTGGGAACGTACAATTTTGTCCATTTACATGCAGGGGCCGAGCTGGTACATGGCCTTGAACAATGGATGCAGCGGGAAAAGGTGCAGTCATTGGATGAGATACGGGGAATTTTGTGAATTTGGAACCAGTTTGCATACACTAATTCATATGAGGATTTTGCAAAATCCTGATATAAAGCCGGCTTGTCTTTTAAAGACAAGTCGGTTTTATTTATTTTACTGAAATAGCCAAGCTTCAACTAGGAGTAATATCGCACTTGTTCAAGATGAACGAAATTTGATATTACAGCCGATGAATGGCTTGCAAAATAAAAAGGAAATTGTCAAACGATGTCGAATATCAAGGGAATATAGGGTTAGAGATAGGCTCTTCTTCCTAATGGAGAGCTTAACAAAAAAGCTAGGTGATGGGGTTGCGGTCAAAAAGTAAGTCGAAACCGAGACGACAATTCAAAGTTTCGCTACAATTCATGATTATTATTTTGGTTGTTTTAGTTATCATTATCTCCTTAATTATATCCTTGCTTCTCATTCGTAATTTCGTGATTAACAAGCATTTTGATAATACGAAGGAAAAACTTTCGGGTGTTGCCAAGATGGTTGCCAGTGACAACGATGTTATTCGTAATGTCGAGCAGGGAGTTCCTGTGAAGCAGATCCAAGACTACTCAATTGGAGTCATGCATAATGTTAATGTGGATTTTGTTGTCATTCTGAACCACGATTTAATTCGGCTATCTCATCCGAATGCAACGATGGTCGGCAAACCGTTCTCGGATTTGAATGATGCCAGAAGAGCGCTATCCGGTCAGGGACATTTTTCTGAGAATATAGGTATTTTGGGCAAAGGTTACCGATATTTTACGCCGATATTTAATCAACAGCATGAGGTCATTGGCATTGTATGTGTAGGGCTGACCATGAGAACCCTAAATCATGATTTGATGCAGGCGCAGTATACCATTTTTGGGGGGCTGATGCTGGGGCTCTTTAGTGGAGTTCTAGGCGCGATCATTCTGGCTCAGAAAATTAAAACGATTTTATTTGGGCTTGAGCCGCAAGAGATAGCAACACGATTGCGCGAAAAAGAAATTATTGAAAATGAGGTCGCTGAAGGAATTATAGCCATTTCGGCTGACAAGAAAATTATGCTCATGAACAAAGAAGCTCAGGCCAAGTATCAACTGGCAAACCAAGAGATGAAAGCTCCGATTGGCGAGCAGCTAGATACCAACTTTTATAACGTGCTCTTCAAGAGAGTGTTTGATGATAAAAAGAAAATCAAGGATCGCTCATTTTATGTGAATGGTATAGAGGTCATTGCTACAGTAACCCCTATATATATTGAAAATGAGTTTTTTGGGGCAGTTGCAACGCTGCGCGACCAATCCGAGATGATTCATCTTAGCAACCAGTTAAGTGGTACAAAATATTATATTAACTCCCTTCGCGGACAGACCCATGAATTTATGAACAAAATGCACGTAATATCCGGGCTGATTGAAATGAGGAAATATGCGGAGGTCAGTCAATATATTCAGCAGTTAAATCACCGGTATCAAGATGAGGTAGGCTTTCTGACTGAGAGAATTAAAGTTCCGGCATTAGCAGGTTTTATTATGGGTAAAATCAACGAAGCACGCGAACAGAATATTTCAGTTCTTCTTGCAGAAAGCTCGAATGTCTCTAATGTGGAGATGCAGGATATTGTTCATGATGTCATACACATCCTGGGTAATTTTTTTGACAACGCCATAGACTCCATCTTACAAAAAAAAGAACCTGGCAAAATTGAACTGAAATTGAACTATGAGTGTGAGGGAAATGTATTCATTTTAAAAGTGAAAGATAATGGGTTGGGGATTGATTTTGAGATGCAAAAAAGAATATTCGAGCATGGCTTTTCAACCAAAGGAGAAGACAGAGGCTACGGCTTGAATCTGGTTAAAACCATGGTGGAAAATCATCAAGGAATCATTGAGCTTGATAGCCAACCGGGTCTGGGAACAAGTATATATGTAGAGTTGCCCTGTACATTGGAGGTGACAAATGAATGAAGGTTCTAATTGTTGAGGATGATCCGATGGTTGCTGAGCTCAATCAACAGTTTATCGAGCGCATGGACAATTTGGACGTCGTATGTAAGGCAGATACCGTCAAGAAAGCACAGGACTGCCTTCAAAAATGGGCACCGGATCTAGTATTACTGGACGTTTATTTACCTGGAAAAAGCGGATTAACTTTATTATCACATATGCAGGAGCATCAGTATCATGCTTCAGTTATTTTAATTACGGCTGCAAAAGATATTCAGACGGTGAAGGAAGCTGTTTTTTATGGTGTTGCAGACTATTTAATTAAGCCCTTCACATTCGAACGCTTTAGACTGGCTGTTGAGAAAATCCAGCGTCTGGCCACGGTGATGGAGGAAGGGAACGGAATTAATCAAGCTGTTATTGACCATTATTTTAATAAAGAAGAGCATGTGGGTGTGGAAAAGAAAAAACCTGTTGAACACCCACCGCATAATCTATCGAAAAACCTGTCTAAAAATTTGTCCAAACTGACCATGACCACAATACTGAAGAGTATTCAAGAGCTGGACGGACCCTTCTCGGTTGAAACGTTAGCCAGAGAAGTGAACTTGTCCCGTATCACGGTAAAAAAATATATTCAGTTCCTGGTGGACGATGGCTTTCTCGTTGAATCGATAGAATACCACAAGGTTGGCAGGCCGCTAATGCTCTATCAATTGAATCCTGATATAAAAGAACCGCCATTTCCATTGTAATCTGGAAATAGCGGTTCCTTTTTTTGTTCAACAAGAGTACCGAGCTTCCTAATTATTTCATAGAGAGGATAGGAAGTGGGACCAGGTTATCCGAAGAATGAGTTGTAACGATATCATGGAAGTTGTCGTAGCTGGTTTCAATCATGTTGGATAACGCTGTAACGGTATTCGAACCAGCATGAGGCGTTACCAAAACTCTTGGATACAGCTCCACAAGCTTCTGGATTGTTGGGTCCGGGAGCATTTGCCATGGTTCAAATGCTCTGAAGAATAATTCATCTTCTTTAGGGAAGACATCCGTAGCGAAGCCTTCCAGATGGTTACTGAGCAAAGAGTCCAAAATGGCTTGGTTATCTTGTAATTCTCCACGTGAGGTATTGATAAGAATAGATCTCTTTTTCATTTTTGCTAAAAAGCTGGCGTTAATCATTTTGTCGTTCTGTCCCGGCAGATAAGGAACGTGCACACTAACGACATCACTCTCTGCTAGTAATTCATCCAAGGTTGTGAATGGAATGACTTCCTTGGCCGCGTCTGATTGGTACACATCATAACCAATAACAGAGGCTCCCAATCCTTTAAACAATTTGGCCTCCGTCAGACCAATGCGACCAACCCCGATAATCCCAACTTTACAGTTATGGATCTCTTTGCTGAATGTATGCTCATCCACAATAAAATTTTTGAACGAGCTTTTGGTAGTCATATAAGCGGTGTGTCGGAACAGCATCATTGCTAAGGTTAGGGAGAGCTCGGCGATGGCATTCGGAGAGTAGGATGGCACGCGTGCTACTTTCATTCCGAATTCGCTGCAGGCATCCAAATCAATGTGGTTGATTCCGACTGTTCTGGTGAAGACATATCGAATGCCGTATTCATTGAATTTTGTGATATTTTCCCGATTGGCAGCACAGTTTCCTCTTAGCAAAACGGCATCGTGATGCTGCGCCAATTCTGCATTGCTGGTGGTTAACAACTCTTCTACCAGCGTTAGTTGGAAGTTATATTTATTGAGATCCTGGAAATAGGGTTTCTCATAAGAACGGACACCATAGCAAATGATTTTTAACATGTTGTTTTCCCCCTGATTTAGAAAATTCCAATTTTATCAATGACATTGAGCGTAATGATCCACACTGGAATCATGACGACAGAAGTGATAGTAGATAGAAGCGATGCATTGGAAGTTAATATGGCTTCCTTATCAAAACTGATGGCATAGGCTGCGGCTACGGTAGCTGTAGGAGTAGCCATCATGATGACAATAGTAGCTAAAGCGACTGAATCGACTGACAGAATATGAGATACAGTCAACAAAGCCAGCAAGACGATGTTAACAATAGGTACAAGCCAAACCTTAACGATGCTGTAATACCAAGAGGTCTTATCCGTAGCTGCCGACTTGAAGCTGATCTCCCCCAATGTCGAGCCAATCGATAACCAGGCTAATGGAGAAGCTAGTCCAGCAAGGTAGGTCATGGGCTTGAACAGCCAGACAGCGGTTTGATCAATTCTTAGAAAGGCGAACTGCTGAATGGCCCCATCCTCTGTAGCTACACTCATCTGCGGCAAATAACCTTGAAACAACCAAACAAACAAGCCTAGAAACGTGGCGATAACGATTGGATTCATAAACATGGTTTTGAGATTTTTAAGCTCCATTTTCAAGCCGCTCATTTTGATATAGCCATAGGAGTATAAGAAAATGCGGTACCCTATGTTAAAAATGGAACTGTACATCACTCCGGTAGGGCCGTAAATGGCTCCGACAATTGGAATTCCGAAGAAAGTAGTAGAACCGAAAATGGTTAACACCCGCAAAACATCCTGTTTATCCTTGTTGTAGCTCAGGAAGAACGGTTTAGATATAAAGATGAGAATAATATAAATTAGAACTCCCCATATTAAAACATTCATTCCTTGTTTTAACATTGTAGGATTGATATCCTGCATGAAAGAATTAAAGGCTAGCGCTGGTAGAGCCACGGTTAGAACAACCTTCGATAACATCTTTCCTACTGCTGCGTTAAAAATCCCCTTCTTGCGGCAAAAGAAACCAAGAAGGATAATAAAAACGGTGGAAGCGATAGAACTGAGAATTTTGTTATCTGTTAAGGTCGCTGTAATCATTTCTAGTAAAGACATAGATAAAACCCTCTCTTGTACCTTTTTTCACATAAATGACGATGCAGAATGTGACGATGCAATTCCCTGATCTTTTGGCCAAAGTGTTGGTTTGCACTTTTATAGTAAAATGACTTTGTGAAAAAAAGAACAATATCTAATTAATTTAACTTATGAAACTAATTTAAAAAATTTATACGTTACATCAGATGGTAAATGATACGAGAGGGGACGTCTTCACGGAATGATTATTTCTTGGCTTTGTGAGTGCCCATCAACATTCGTGCTATAATGTAAATCATTAAAACCCACTTGATTAGTGGGTTAAATAGAAAAGACGAGCAGGAGGGGCCACATGAATCCGATACAACATATACTGGACGAATTTCAGCTGATCGTGCTGGACGGCGCAATGGCGACCGAGCTGGAGCGTCATGGACATGATCTGAACGATAGCTTATGGTCAGCTAAAATCCTCCATGAGCACCCGGAGTCGATCAAGCGTGTACATAGAGATTATTTTGAGGCTGGGGCAGACTGTGCGATTACTGCGAGCTATCAGGCTACCGTTGAAGGCTATGTTAAACGAGGGCTAAGCGAAAATGAGGCGCTGGAGCTGATTCAATCATCGGTGCGGATTGCTGTGCAGGCACGAGATGAGTTTTGGGCTGACGTGACGGCTACTGCAAGTCAGCGACATCGTCCCAAGCCGCTAGTCGCGGCCTCCGTTGGCCCTTACGGGGCGTTTTTGGCAGATGGATCAGAGTATCGCGGCGATTACAAGCTGAGCGAGGAACAGCTTGTGGAGTTTCACAGGCCGCGTATGAAAGCCCTGATTGAGGCGGGTGCAGATATTTTAGCATGTGAAACGATACCTTGTCTGGTTGAAGCCAAGGCCATCGCCCGATTGCTGAAGGAATTCCCCGGCACGTATGCCTGGATCAGCTTTAGCGCAAAGGATGGACAGCATATCAGCAATGGTGAGTCTGCCGCTGCATGTGCTGAGTGGCTGAATGGGCATGAGCAAGTGGCCGCTGTAGGGATCAATTGCACTTTGCCGAAATTCGTTCCATCGCTTATTCACGAAATCCGCAGTCACACGGATAAGCCTGTGGTGGTATATCCCAATCTGGGGGAGGAATATGACCCAGTCACCAAGACATGGCACGGCAGCACTTGTACAGAGACGTTCGGACAAAGTGCCCGCCAATGGTATGAAGCGGGAGCTCGTCTGATTGGCGGTTGTTGCCGGACTCAGCCGCAGGATATTGAGGAAATCGCATCATGGACGAGAGATGTATAAACGGGGACAAGCGTAGCGTAGGGATAAAGATTATCTATAAGAGGCAACTGGATGGCCCGAAAAAGACAAGCAGGCTGAACCAAGTTGTGCTCCAGTAATGGAGCAGCTTGGTTCAGCCTGCTTGTTGTAATGATAAATCTTTTGGACTCTGCCTCGTTGACTCCCTGCGCCGATCTGGTCAGCTTTCTGCCAAACGTTCCAGCAGTGCGTCCCCATTGCGGCTCACCCGAATATGGGCAAAATGTGCGTTCTGTTCTACAGTACGTCCGGTTCCCTCAGGGATGAAATAATTCTCAATACCGTACTGAATACGAGAACCATACCATTGTCCATTTAGAATGACCTCATGACTGGCAAGTTTTTCACCATCTTGATATAGGCGATCTGCGACGTATACTCCTTGGCTATCTGGTGTGAGAACGACTTTGACCTTGCCTCGGCTCCATTCCTCCTCCTGAAGGGGGTTCTTGGAAGGCGGGGTAGATATGTCGTAATTCAGCGCCACATAATCGCCTTGCAGCAGGGAGCGCGGGTCTATAGGCGCCAGTTTGAGCTTAATGGAAGCACCTGTGGCGAGCAAGGTTTCACTTCTCGCCGTCTGATAGCCGATGATTCCCAGCTGTAGCACGATGACAATGGCAATGAGTAACGGGCTTAAGCGCATAAAGCTAAAGCTGCGGTGGTCGGCATCGAATGCTGCTTTGCCGCTATGGGCCATTCGCCGATCCGCCCACCAAGTCAAGCCGAGTGCAATGATCCCCAGTAGCGCCAGCGTAAAAGATTTATACAGTAGCGTCCACAATAAATCATAATATTTGAAGCCGATAAAAATAAACCAGAAGACAACGCTCATGATGGCCTCCGATTTTTGTTTCACACGGGCAAAGGCAAAGACCATCCCGGTAACGATAACAAAATAAAAAATGTTAATGAACATATAAGAGTGTGGAACGACATCCTCGAAAAACGTCGCCCAAAACAGGAACAGCAAGCTGAAAAATAATGAGCTATTCCGCAGATGTTCTTTTAACTCCGTCTTCAATATAAAGTAACTTACCCCATATAACACAGCATTGACGATGAAAAGAGAGAAGATGATGAACTTATAGGTCCAGTTCCAACCATCCCACTCCTGATACTGCTGAAATAAAATGGTCGCCAGATTCAGGTTTACAAAGGTGTAGGCAAAAAACAACTGCCTTTTCCCCTTGGAGCGAAACCATCCAGCGATGGAAACGATCAGAAATAATACCGAAAGCAGCGACTGATCTGACCATAGAATGGCTGCCAAGCCTGTAATATAGCTGATGGTCAGCAGTGTATAACGTATTACCGAATCCAGCTTGGATTCCGGTATGACAATCATCAAAATCATAAGCAGCAACGACACAACCAACAGTACATATTCGGTGTGGTTTACATTCGTGCTAATCATAATCAATCCGATGAGAGATATACTTCCGATCAGCACTCCAACCACTTTGATTACACGGGATACAGTTTTGCTGATCCATTCACTGCCATGTTCCTCGGGAACAGTCGTCTCAGTCTTTGATGTACTGATGTCTGTTGTCCCTGCTTCCGGCGGTGTTTTCCCCAAACGATTCAAATAACGGAAAAACCATACGTTACCCGTCAGCAGCAGCGCCACAAAAATCAAACCAAAAACAAAAAACAGAGATGAGGAGTACGCCTCCGCCAGTTCTATAAATTTAAAGACAGCAAACGCTGAGAGCGCCAATGCATTCAAGGTCAGTAGCGTTTTATTCAGCCGCACCTTGATAAATATATAAAATCCTAAAGCAATCACAGCGATATGCGGTATATTCATGACCAGCCCATACCCATCAAATGCAAAAGAGTTGGTCATCGCTAACATGGCTATATGAAAAACAGTAAAGCTCATATATTGTAGTGGAGCAGAGCGTATACGATGAAGGAACGTCAATAGAAACAACACCAGATTGACCAGTGCGAACACTCCGGCAATGGACAATGATCGGAGTTCGCTATAAGGCACACTTTGCATCGTAGGGTAAAAATAAAGCCACAAACCAAGTTGAATCAATACATAAGACAGCATATAAAAGGGATTGTAGCGAGTGATCCAGCTAAGTAGCAGAGCCGGCACCGACCAAATGAAAAACAATCCGTAGCTGTCCGCATGGGAATTATAAATTTGGCCGAGCAATGCCACGGAAACGCCAAAGGCTATACAGCCAGCCACCAAAAACATATTAGATAGAAAAGCTTGTTGGCCAGGAACAGCACGTATCCGTGCAAATACAAAAGACAAGCCATAGAACAGAACAATAAGCGCAGCAGCAAGTACAATCTTGAATGTCCGATCCAGTCCGCCCCAATTGGAGGCGAAAAAATAAATAATTGCGGCCAGTATCAGTGAGATGCCCAGCAGATAGCCCGTACGTATCGCATTGAATCGCAGCATGGATTTCACGTACCTTTCCTGTTGGTTTGATGCCTATTATAGCGTTGAAAGGGCTCAGAACCAAGTACAAATTAGGATCAGGTCATAAAAAAAGATAGCCACCGTATATGGCGGCTATCTTTAACGTTACTGGATTCCAACTAAGCGTTGACGGTACGAATCTCTTGCCGGGACTGATGTCGGAAGCGATACTCACGCGGTGGAATGCCTGCTGTTTTCTTAAATGCCTTGGAAAAGGTGGACATATCGGTATAGCCGATGGACTGGGCTATGATCGACAAATTGTAAGTCGTCTGCTCGAGTAATCTTTTGGCTTCGTTAATCTTGAGGTTTTGCAAATACTTGGCGGGAGAGATGAGGAAGGTGGAATGGAACTTACGTGAAAAATGCGCACGGTCCACACCTACATGCTCGGCAATTTGCTCGATCGTAACACGGTCACAATAATGCATTTCAATGTAATCTTTCCCCTGCTGGAGCCAATAATCAGAGCATACAAAGTTGCGCAGTACGTCAGATGTGTTGCGGGACAACTCCTCGAAGATCTGGTGCAGTGTAATCAAGCGGGCCAGATCGCTGCCCTGTCTGTTGTTGTCGTGTACGATTGAAAACAGGTTGGAGATAAGTTCGAGGATTTCCTCGCTCACTGCGTTAGCCATAAATGGCGTAGAGGGATTAATTCCGATCCGCTCCAGTAGGGCGAGGGATTTGGGTCCCTCAAAGGCAATCCATACCTTTTGCAACGGGTGCTCGTGATCGGTGTAATATTCATGGGCAACATGCGGAAAAAAACAGAATAAATCAGACTTTTGGACACGGTACTTCTGTTGTTTATAAATAAACTCAGCCTGACCTTCAAGTACAAAAATTAAATAAAAATAAGGAACAGCCTTGGGACCGACATGGCAGCTTGTTTTCGAAATATCCATACCCAGTCTGACTGGCCAAATGGCGCTGGATTTTTCCAGTTCGGTAGCAGTGAAATAATGGTCTTCCACGATGTCGAAGTGATCTTCATTTTTTACTCTTTTCATAACTTGTCACCTCTCCTTTGGTGGAGATAAGGGAATTTTGATTTTATTGTATATAAAGGAAAGCATAATTACAAGTTAATTCATTGGAATTAAGGGTTATATAATTAAAACTAGGTATGCCAAAGGCTCCATGGTCAGTTTGAGACGAGCCATGGAGCCTTTTAAGTTCTGTATTACGAGATGGAGGTTAGCCTACATTTATACGTTCAGGATTCCTTCTTTTGGAGTAACGTTGAAGGCTTTGGCCAGCTCGGCCAATTCCTGATCTGTAATCCGTTGCTGAACATCATGGTGAGCAATGAGCATGTAAATTTGCGCCGCTTTTTCAATGGTCTCAATGAGGCCAAACGCTTCATCAATGGAGCTGCCCGTTCCGAAAATGCCATGATGAGGCCATAACACAGCGTGATGATCCTTCATTTTTTTAGCTGTTTCGCGGCCGATTTCGCTGGAACCTGGTACCATCCAAGGGATTACACCGATACCGTCTGGAAAGACGACAATACATTCGGTACACATTTCCCACAGTGTTTTGGTGAATTGGTTTTCGTCTAGACTATGAATGAAGGTCATGGCAATAACATGGGTGGCATGATTATGAATCACAACACGATGGTTAGGGTCGATCTTCAAGCGCTCAATGTGGCTCATAAAATGAGAAGGCAACTCACTGGTAGGTACCGCGTCATGCTTGAGGCCCCACAAGACTTCCAACTGCTCGCCATCCTGGGAGACACGAAGGACCCCTAAATTAGCTTCTGGATCTGCAATTACATTTTTGAAATATTTTCCTGACCCGGTGACGATAAAATATTTACCAGCCAGTTCATTCACCGGGAAAGCCGGTTTAATCGTCCGAATGACCTGATGAATATCTATATATTTTGCAACCTCAGCTTCATCCAGAATATAGCTTACATTACCTCCATTGCGTTCATCCCAGCCGAATTTCCACATGTTTTGTGTAATTTCCGCCATCTCGCGAACAAATGGGATATCCAGTCCCGATTTGCGTTCTTTTTGATTCTCCAGCACAGTAGTCATGGATAATCTCTCCCTTTGTATGATATGAATATAAGCATGATCAGTGCAGTAGTTACCGTTTCAACAGTACATGTTGTTCATAGTTTTTTACTTCGGCCAGCCATTCCTCACGAACAGGAACGCCGTTTTGAGCGCAATAGTAATCCCATATGGCACCAAACGGATACGATTTGAACTCTTCGACTAGAGCAAGACGAGTGGTGAAGTCCCGTTCCTCTTCCGCCTGCTTTAATGCTTCAATTGGTTCGAGCATAGCGCGAAGCAGCGCTTTGATCGTGTTGCGTGTTCCGATGACCCATGCTGCCACATGGTTGATACTTCCATCGAAGAAATCAAGACCGATATGGGTTCGGGAAAGCAAATCGCCGCGAACCAGCTCACGGGCGATGTCCAGCAATTCGTCGTCCATCGTCACGACATGATCACTGTCCCAGCGAACCGGTCTGCTGACATGGAGCAATAATTGATCGGTGAACATCAGCACAGAGGACAGTTTGTTCGAAATGACTTCGGTTGGATGGAAGTGACCAGCGTCGAGACAGATAGATTTACCGCGTGTCAGGGCGTAACCCATATAGAATTCATGTGAGCCTACGACATAGCTTTCCGAGCCAATGCCGAACAGCTTGCTTTCAACCGCATCGATGTTGTATTCCTCGCTGATTTCCTCGCTGAAAATTTCGTCCAGCGCATCACGCAGACGTTCTCTTGGAGCCAACCGATCAACTGGAGTATCTTTATAGCCATCCGGCATCCAGTGGTTTGTGACACAGGGCTGACCGAGTTCTTTGCCAAAATGCTCTGCAATCCTGCGTGATTTTTTGCAGTGTGTGATCCAGAAATCGCGGATTTCCGTATCCTTGTGACTCAGTGTGAAGCCGTCTTCCGCTTTGGGATGGGAGAACAGAGTTGGATTAAAATCAAGCCCGAGCCCTTGCTGTTTGGCCCAGTCTACCCAGTTCTGAAAATGACGTGGCTCCAGTTGATCCAAATCCACTTGTTCTGTGGTGTCCGCATAGATTGCGTGCAGATTGACCTTATGTTTACCCGGAATGAGTGATAAGGCTTTTTCTAAATCCTGACGCAGCTCATGCGGTGTGCCTGCTCTGCCCGGGTAGCTGCCCGTTACGGCAATCCCCCCGCTAAGCTGTTTGTCTTTGAACAGAAATCCCTGAACATCATCTCCCTGCCAGCAGTGCAGTGATATTTTGATTTGTGAAAGCTTCCGTAAAATGTCGTCCACTTGAATACCGTGGCGGGCATACAGCTTTTTCGCTTCGTTATAACTGGCTTCAATAGCTTCGTTCATGGCTTTGCTCCTTTATTGAGATATCTGAATAGAGGTTGTTGCTTGTATTTTGAGGCGCTCCCAACGATCCAGAAGTTCTTGCATGCCTTTCAACGCTTGCGGCTCATATAGCCGAGTCGGAAAGGAGCGGGCAATGGTTCGGCCAGCAGCTTTGAGATCCTCAAGAGCACCAGAGCTGATTAATTGCACGACAATATTGCCGATGGCTGTAGATTCGGAAGGACCTGCCTGAACCTCAATCCCCAAGAGGTCGGCTGTTAGCTGACATAGTAATTCGTTGTTAGCGCCTCCGCCGACAATGTGCAATCTGGTAATCGTTTCGTCTGTTAAACGTTGCAGTTCGTGTAAGGCATCGCGGTAGCTTAAGGCCAGACTGTCGAAAATACAGCGGGCGAGTGAACCCGGCGTTCTGGGGATGGGCTGGCCCGTTTCTTCGCAGAATCGCTGGATTTCAAGGGTCATACTATCCGGGTTTAAGAAGGACGACTGGTTACAGAGGACGAGACTGTCAAATGGTGTCTCTGCTGAAGCCAGTTCGGCCAATTCAGCAAAGCTATATGCGGAACCGCCCTCTCTCCTAACCTCCTGAATCATCCACAATCCCATAATGTTTTTCAGAAAACGGTACGTACCGTAAGCGCCCCACTCATTCGTGTAGTTCGCCTGCATGGCTGCCTTGGTATTCAAGGCTTCGGATCGTTCCATTCCCAGTAGTGACCACGTTCCGCTGCTAATATAAGCCCAAGATTCTTCCCGCTGTGACGGAACACCTGCAACAGCCGATGCAGTATCGTGAGTAGGCGCAAGAATGATTTGACAGTCCGGAAGATCGTATTTTTGAACAAGCTCTGGCAAAAGAGAACCCAGAACCCGTCCAGGCTCGGCAAGCTCTGAAAACTGATTGCGTCGCAGTTGGAGCAGGGACAGCAGGTCTTCATCAAACTCTCGGGTGTTCACGTTGAGAAGCTGCATCGTGGACGCATTCGTCATTTCATTGATCATGATGCCTGTCAGGCGATAGTACAGATAATCAGGGACCATCAATATTTTATCCGCCTGGGCAAGTTGTTCCCGATCATGGACGAACAGTTGATACAGGGTATTAAAGTTTAATTCCTGAATGCCTGTTTTCTCATACACAGTCTCTCGACTGATGAGCTGGTGCAGCCTGTCGGGTGCATGGAGGGTACGTGCATCCCGGTAAGCGTATACCTCATGAATACGGTTACCTTTCTGATCAAGCAGTACGTAATCTACAGCCCATGTATCAATGCCGAGCGTACAGGAATGAATCCCATTTTGTTTAGCTTTTTGCAAGCCCTGAATAATCTCATTCAATAGTTCGTCGATATTCCAGTAATCGTGTCCGTCTTTTTCGGTAAAGGAGTTGTTGAAACGGTGGAGCTCTTGCAAGTGTAGCTGGTTACCTTGCAGAGTTGCACTTACGAGCCTTCCGCTTGAAGCTCCAATATCAACAGCAAGATAATTATTCATATCCAATCTCCTTGCATGGATAAAATACTGGCAGCCTGGAAGTCTGCCTTTTGTTTTCTTAACTAACTCCATACTACTTCTGTTTTTCTTTGTAGTCAACATAAACGGAAGTAAAATTTGTGGGTTTATTTTTGTTTTTAAAATTATAACTAAAATTAAATGTTGTTTTGTATGTATTTTTATTTTTTAACATCTGTTTTCTATAATCAATGTTTTTGCAAAATCCTCATATATATACTTTGAACAAAGGTCGATGTGATTTTACGATATTCCAATTGTGGAAGGTTCTCCAAATGCCGCTGTCTGTATGAAAAATAGTCTTGAAACCGCCCGCCAGAGGGTGTAGTATACAAGATATCAATTTCATATGACTCGTATAATATTGGGGATATGGCCCAAAAGTTTCTACCGGATGACCACTGTAATCGTCCGACTATGAGTGATAGCGCATCGGCTTCGGATGAATGCGGGCATTTATTTGTGCGCCAATCCGTCAGGGATTACAACCCCAAGGACAGGCTTCACTTGAGAAACAACTCAAGGGAGCCTGTCCTTTTTTGGTTTTGGCAGTTTTTATACATTTTAAAGTACAGAAGGAGCGATACTCGCATAATGAGAGTTTTGGAGGAACGTATTCGTCAAGAGGGACAGATTTTGTCTGATACTGTATTAAAGGTAGATTCATTTTTGAATCATCAGGTAGATACAGCATTAGCATTGGAGATTGGCAAGGAATTCGCACGCCTTTTCGGCAGTGCCCCGATCACCAAGGTGCTTACCATTGAAGCTAGTGGTATCCAATTTGCTATGGCAACAGCCATTGCCTTGGGGGTCCCGTTCATTTATGCGAAGAAAAAGAAGGCAATCACGCAGAATGAGCAGGTATACTTCGCAGAGGTTCATTCATTCACTCGGCAGGAAACCTATCAGGTGAGTATTTCTCAAAAATATCTCGATGCCAGCGACCATGTGCTGATTGTAGATGATTTTCTGGCTACTGGCGCAGCCTTGGTCGGACTTACGGATATCGTGAAGGAAGCAGGTGCGGAGCTGGCCGGGGTTGGCTGTGTGATTGAGAAGAGCTTCCAGGAAGGCCGTGGATTGTTGGAGCAAAGAGGCATTGCTGTGCGCTCTCTTGCGCGTATCGCTTCCATGGCACCAGGCGAGGTTCATTTTATAGAGGAAGCTGGCGCGGTAATTCCTCCCGTTAAGGAGAATGTGGGATGTTAAGTAAACAAAAGTTATTCGCGCTGGGCTTCCAGCATGTCATGGCGATGTACGCTGGAGCCATTGCTGTACCTCTAATTGTAGGGGGAGCATTGCACCTGACCCCAGCCCAGATGGCTTATTTGGTGGCTGCCGATCTGTTCACTTGCGGGATTGCTACGTTATTACAGATTATGGGCACACGCTTTTTCGGTAGTCGACTGCCTGTCATTTTAGGCTGCACGTTTACGGCAGTAGGGCCTATCATCGCGATTGCTTCGACCTCAAATTTAGCGACAGCGTATGGTGCTATTATTTTGTCCGGTATATTCGTGGTGTTAGCAGCACCGTTGTATGGTAAGCTGCTACGCTTTTTCCCGACGGTCGTTACGGGTTCGGTCGTTACGATTATCGGCCTATCTCTTATTCCGGTGGCGATGAACAATGTAGCAGGGGGCCAGGGCAGTTCGGACTTTGGACAGCCACGCAATTTGCTGTTGGCGTTAGTTACTTTGCTGGTTATTTTGCTTGTGAATCGGTTAGCAAAGGGCTTTATGCGCTCGATTTCCGTGCTCATCGGTCTGTTCGCGGGCACGGTAGTCGCTTATGCGATGGGAATGGTACATTTTGCTCCTGTGGCGGAGGCCTCATGGGTGAGTGTTGCACAGCCATTTTATTTTGGTAAGCCAGAGTTTAGCATTATGGCGGTATGTACGATGATTATTGTCAATATTGTCAGCATGGTCGAGTCTACGGGCGTTTATCTGGCAGTAGGCAAGGCAATTGATCAGAAGGTGGAGCAGAAGCAGATCGTCAATGGCCTGCGTTCCGAAGGACTTGCGATTATGCTTGGGGGTATTTTTAATGCGTTTCCTTATACAGCTTTCTCGCAAAATGTGGGTCTGATCTCACTCACACGCGTCAAATCGCGGAACGTTATTTTTGCTGCGGGCGGTATCATGGTTGTTCTCGGTTTGCTGCCTAAGCTGGCTGCCTTAACGACAGTGATTCCTAACGCTGTGCTGGGCGGGGCGATGATCGTCATGTTCGGCTCGGTTGCTGCATCAGGCATGTCTATTTTGTCAGAAGTGGATCTACGGAAGGAAAGCAATTTGCTGATCGCAGCATGCAGTATTGCCGTGGGCCTAGGCTCTGCCGTTCTGCCACAAATGTTCGACCAGCTGCCGAGCTTTGCCAAAATGCTGTTGCAGAATGGTATCGTTTCGGGCTCGATTACAGCGATTGTCTTGAACATCGTTTTGACAAGAAAACAAGGGGAATCGGCCAAAAGCGTGACGGTTCAGGAGGTTCCACAGAAGGTTTGATCATTAGGTATAAATAAAGATAGCCGGAAAGAGGGCGTATGCCTCTTTTCCGGCTTTTTGGCATGGAGTTATCCAGGGAAGATGAGCAGAGAAGATAGGCTGTGCAAACTGGTATCTATTACGGCAGGCGTCAGGCTGGCCGGAGCAAGGCGCAGCACACCCGAATTGATGGAGTTTGGAGTTGGACAGCTATAACCTAACGAAGCTGCTTACATTGGTTCGCAGCCAGCGTAAGCAGGTGTGCAACAGTCGCGGATCGTCAACAAGGAGGCTGCTCTATTTCCTGGATTTGGACAAGCTAAAGCAGGGGGCCAGAATTATGATTATCGGACGTGAAAGTCGTGGACGATAGAAAATATTCTTTGGAAACGTGTTGGTTTTTTATCCTAGCAAAAATCACGGAAGATTATTCGAACCGTATGCGTTAGCAGATAGATAAAGTGAATGCCTCCCTATGCTGATACAGTAAGATTCCATACAAAATTAAATTCCAAAACCCAGAGTTTTGTGAGTGCATATGTCTGGTCTTCCAATCCTCAAATTTCGCTGTCTTGTTAATTTCATCACCCTCCGTGCTTGTCAATAAAAAGCCCGTAGTACCAAGTATTTAATTGTCCGTCACGACGAATTACAATCCTGTTTCATCATTCTTTTACTTGCCCGCTCTATTTGACATTCTTTCGTGTAACCCTGTCTAGGTATGATATAAAGTCCTTTGAACGCAATAGATCGTTCGGACGCCACAGCTCCAGTCCAAAGTAACTGAGTAGACTCGCGAGAGTCCCGCTACTTTCCGCTATAAAAAGAAGCCGTGTTGGTTGCAACGGCCTCTCTTTTTATTTCAATTTATTTGATATGATTAGTGCTTTTCTACTCTGAAAGCAATTCCCACAGGTTTGTCTACTCTCACATAACCTATGAAAGGATCACCTATGAATGGAGCTGGCCAATACATTCCTAATCTATGTTTTTCATATCGTGGAAAAGCACTAATGACCCATCTTTCTCCTTTAGGAACATTGATTGAATATTCATCATCTAGGCCAATATCAGCTTCTATACCAAAACCCAATGTGCCTTCTATAGCTTTAACACCACCTGTTATTGCTCCTTCCGCTTTCACTTTAATATTAGTTTTCACTGTAATTTTTGCAGCAGCAGGCCCAGTATATGTACTTACACGAATTGCATTGTTTGTATCAACCCAATAACCTAGATTTTCATGGGTTTTAACAATAGGAGTCACCCCAATGGATTGGGTACTAATTCTATCATTATTACCTTTTTCTTGATTTAAATTGTCGTAATTGACATAATAGTAATAAACATCATCGTTAACACTACTAGGATCGATATATTTGTAGACTTGTCCTTCCTTGGCCTTTATTTCATCTGTCGGTTCCCATTTTCCGGTTTCTGATTGTATCGTCGATGACAATGGATTCGGCGCATCATTTGCAGAAGCAATGGCTCCATATGGTAATAATATTGCTGTCAATGCTGCAATCATTGCTGTTTTAGTCATGACTTTGAATGGTTTCATAGTATTAAAATTCTCCTCTTCGAAAAATATTATTGGGGGCTAAGAAATGAGTAAATTTGAAAAAAATCTGTTTAAGTATTTGTCTTACGGTTTTTTGGTAGGAATATATTATTCCTTTATTCAAGGACCAACGACGACAACTTCTTCGCTTAACGGCTCATTGCAACTTTACACAGTGTCCGCATCTACTTTTATTTTCAGAACATTATCAACCTCATTTCTATTAAGTCTCCTCTCTGGAGTCGTGTATACAATTGTTTTTTTATCCATAAGAAGGAATAAATAAATATTACCTGTAAATTTTATGTTTGTAAATAATTTTCTTTAATGGATAAAATTTAAAATAAGATAGAAGAGAGCCGTATTGATCGCAACCGTCCTTTTATTAACTGACGATTCAATAGCAAGTGCCTCCCCGTTTGGTTGTTCGTACAAAACTCTTTAGCTCCGCAACTTTTCGAGCGTAAAAGCAAGCCGTCGCTTCGTCCTGGTTTACAGTACGACGCTGTGAACAACCTGCAAGATCCCTCGCTTCACTCACTTACTAGCTAAAAAATGACTTGACTTCTAGGCACCTAAACGGCACGCTGACATGGCTTGTAAAGGAAATGGTCAGTTAACAAATTAAGCCCCCGGTTAATCACCGGGAGCTTTTCAAACTCATTCTCTAAATCACTAAGGAATGTTTTACGGGTAAATTCTCTAATAGTTAAATTTGTCTCAAAGGCTGTCTGAGAAGAATCAACAATATATTTCTTTTGTTTGGTAGCTGCTCCCAATGCTGTTACCCTTATAATAGAAATTCCACAAGGTTTGCTCACTAATTTGCCGATCAACTCTTTGGTTTTGTCGCTTTTCAAATTTTTTTCTTCCTCAATTTTTTGGAGAAGGAATAACCAACTGCTTTTTCAGACCTTTGGAATAATGTATCTTTTTTAATAGCTTGTACAAATTGATCTGCAATCTCGCTGCTAAATCTTCGTTTATGCTTCTCTTTTAGATTCATTAAGTAGTCTGGTACAGTTTTCGGACATCATGAGGGAGACGGAATGCCCGTCATTTCGTGCACGCAATGAATAGCCATCACCTTTATTTCTCGCCGTATCGTTCAAATTTAAAATATTGTGCAGCATTTATTGACAAGCTTGTGACAACAAAATAAGATAATCGTAAATCCTAATGATAAGAAATAAAGGAAGAAAACAGGTGTGAGCCGGATGACTCTATGTACGGGGTTTTGTTGAGACCCTGTAGATGGTTGTTGAGCGTGTTCACTTAAAAGGGAAGTTCGGTAGATTCCGACACGGGCCCGCCACTGTATACAGGCATCAGCAGAATACTGCTGGAGCTTTCAGAACAGCCACTGGAACTGTGAAGAACCGGGAAGGCCTGAAAGATCGCCTGGAGTCAGGAGACCTGCCTGTTTTGACATCACTGTCAGACCCACGGGATGCTGGGGAGGTGGTTAGGCGTGCTGCATACGGAATGTCTGAAACCGATCTGATCCTTTCTATATTATTAGAGTTGGCTTTGAGGTGAGTTTTGACATTTTATAATGAAAGCATTTCTGACTGCTGATCATGTGGTCTGGAATGCTTTTTTTGGCGTTTTGCGTTAGGTTTATATGTTTTTACAAGATAGAGGGGGACTCATGAAATGATAAGTAATCGTAGTAGGCGTTCATGGTTCGTATGTGCAGGGGTGATGCTGTTGCTGGCAGTTATGGCTCTTTCGGGATGTGCCAGCAATAAGACGTCGGATAGCTCCGACAAGGGTGAGAACGCGTCAGCACAACAAACAGCGACAGATAAAAAGCTGGTAATGGCGTATACGTGGAAACCGTCAGGCGTTGACCCGCACGGAGATAATAGCTGGGATGTGATGCGTTCCGGTGCAGGTGAGACACTGGTACGTTTGAATGAAAAGCTGGAGCCTGTGGCTTGGCTGGCAAAGGAGTGGAAGCAGGATAGTCCTACAGTTTGGACGTTCAGCTTGCAGGATAAAGTCACTTTTCATGATGGAAAGAGTATGGATGCAGCAAGTGTAAAAGCGTCTTTGCTACGCTCTATCGAGAAAAGCCATCTGGCGAAGGATTTACTGAATGTGAAGTCCATTGATGTAAGCGGCCCGCTGGCCTTGAAGATCACGACAAACCAGCCGAATGCGGCGTTGGTGTCCAATCTAGCTGATCCATCTACGATTGTACTGGATGTGGCATCGATGAAAGATGAGCAGAGTTACCCAGCGATGACAGGCGCTTTTAAAATTAAAGCATTCAACAAGGACCAATCGTTGGTCGTAGAGCGTTATGACGGATACTGGGGCGAGAAGGCACGACTGGCTGAAGCGACGATGAAGTTCATTACGGATGGGAATTCGCGCCTGATGGCGCTGCAATCCGGCGAGGTGGACGTAGCGACAGATATTCCGGTTGATAACGCAGAGGTACTGAAAAAGAACGACAAGCTACAAGTACTGTCGGCTCCGTCCTTGCGCACTCATATGATCGTGTACAATATGGAATCGCCAGTATTCAAGGATGCGGCGAACCGTAAGGTGGTGGACAGCCTGATTCCACGCACATCGATTGTGAGCGCCGTCATGAGGGGCTTTGGTACGGAAGCAAGCAGTCCGTTCCCGAGCATTCTTCCCTTCGGTAAAGTTGAGCGTAAAGCGCTGGACGGAACGGCGGAGCAGTTGTTAACGAAGGATGGCTGGCAGAAGGACGCCCAAGGGACATGGACTAAGCAAGGCAAGCCGTTTGAGGTTACGCTGCTGACTTTCCCTCAGCGTCCGGAGCTCTCCGTTATGGCTGAGGTCATCCAAAGCCAATTGCTGAAAGAGGGAATCCAGGTCAAAATTCGCAAGGTGGAAAATATCGACGAGGCGTTGACCAAAAACGATTGGGATTTTGCTATGTACAGTATGCTTACTGCTCATACAGGAGAGCCGCAGTATTTTATGGACATGTTTTATTCTTCGAAAAGTGAAGCCAATGTAAGCCGTTATAGTTCCAAACCGCTGGAGAGTATTCTGAACAGCTTGAAGTTGGCGAAGGATACAGCGCAGCGTAATGCCGTGACACTACAAGCGCTGGATATCATCAATACGGATTTGCCACAGTCGTTCATTGTGCATCCTGACAATGTGTTTGGCGTGAAAAAAGGGGTGGAGGGTTTTACACCGCATCCGATTGAGTATTATTACATTACGGCGCAATCCGATATTGCGGAATAACGAGCGGCGTATCCTATGATTCGTTTTATACTGGAACGTGTGGCGCAGCTGCTCATCATTGTATTTGTTGTATCCACGCTGACTTTTGTACTGATGCGGCTCGCTCCTGGTGACCCTGCTACCATTTTGCTCACCGCGCATAATGTCCCTGCCTCTGAGGAGGCGTTGACGACGCTACGGCAGGAACTGGGCTTAAACGAGCCGCTTCATATTCAATATGTGAACTGGCTGCGTGATGTGTTCACGGGGCATTGGGGCACCTCGTATGTATCCAAGGAGTCGGTGCTAGCCGAACTGTGGAACAGACTGCCTGCTACTGTGGAGCTAGCTGCTGCGGGCTTTGCTGTCATGACGGTGATCACGCTGGGGATGGGGCTGGCTGCCTCGCTAAAAGTTAGCGGTCCACTGGATCGTCTGGGCAGGCTGTTCGCCCTGCTGGGATCGTCGATCCCCTCATTTTGGCTTGGCTTTCTGTTAATCTATCTATTCTCCGTTCGCTTGGGCTGGCTCCCATCCATGGGAAGGGAGGACTGGACACATCTAGTGCTCCCAGCGCTGACTCTTGGCGCAGGTTTGGGAGCTGTGCAAGCCCGTGTACTGCGCGCTCAAATGCTGGAGCTGGGCGACCGGAATTTTGTGAAAGCAGCGAAGGCTCGAGGCTTTTCCCGTATGCATATCCTGTTTTTTGAGATATTTAAGCATGCGGTTCTGCCTATGATTACACTGCTAGGTACCAATCTATCATTTATGCTGGCAGGTAATGTCATCGTAGAGACCATTTTTTCATGGCCGGGGTTGGGCAAGTATTTTATAGATGCGATTACACAGCGAGATTATCCGGTGATTCAGGGGTATGTTATTTTCGCCGTATTTTTAATTGTAGGAGTTCAGTGTTTGGTGGATGTGGTCCAGACGGCGATAGACCCGAGGCTGCGTTTGCGTTAAGGGGGAAGCTGAAAATGAAAAAGATACGGCTTTCCTTTCAAGGGAGCCTGCTGGCAGGAGGCGTACTGTTTGGCCTGATCGTACTGCTTGGGTTATTGGCTCCATGGGTCGCTCCTCATGATCCTCTTCAAGTGGATCTTTTGAACCGTCTGGCACCACCCAGTCGGAAATATCCTTTCGGTACGGATCATCTGGGCCGGGATGTGCTGTCACGGCTAATTTACGGAATTCGGACGAGCGTGCTAATCGCATGTGCGATTACTGTAGCTACGCTGTGCTTCAGTCTGCCTATAGGGTTGCTCATTGGTTATGTGCGCGGACGTGTAGATCAGGTGATCATGCGGGGAATCGACGGCGTACTGGCTTTTCCTGATATTATTTTAACGGTGGCGATTGTGGGCATTTTGGGCCCGGGTTTTGTTAACATGACCCTGGCGATTATTGCGGTACGGTGGGCGGGCTATGTCCGGTATATCCGTAGTCTGGTTCAAAAAGCTTGTCAGGAGGACTACGTTCGGTATGCCCGTTTATCCGGCAATTCACACGTACGTATACTGAGCCGTTACGTATTGCCACAAGCGTTGCCGCAGTTGTTGGTTTATGCGGTATGGGATATCGGACGCGTGGTGCTGATGATCGCTGGGCTGTCCTTTCTTGGACTGGGTGTACAGCCGCCCAAGCCAGAGTGGGGCGTGATGCTGCATGATGCAACCTCGTATTTTCAGGTGGCACCGCATGTCATGATCTACCCGGGTTTGGCGATTATGCTATTCGTACTTGCCTGCCAGCTTTTGGGCGACCGTTTTTCGGAAAAGGGGGCGGCCAAATAGTGGAGGATCAAACAGCCCTTGGGTGCAAGGATACGATAGAACAAGTGTCAGGGCGAAAACCGTTGTTACACGTGGAACATTTGGAAATCTGCCGCACAGGCGTAGGAGTAAGCGAAAGCGGAAGCAAACCGCTGCTGCGTGATGTGAGCTTTTCCATATATTCAGGGGAGATTGTGGCCCTGACCGGACCAAGCGGATGCGGCAAGAGCCTGACCGCACACGCAATCGCAGGCATGCTGGAGCCAGGTATTAGTGTTACGCAAGGGCATATCTACTATAACGGGGAAGACATTCTCCCGTTCCAGGAACGGCGCTGGCAAAGGCTGCGCCGAGAGGATATTGCCCTGCTCATTCAACAATCGCTGAGCGGGTTGAATCCGATCCGGACGGTCCGCGCCCAGCTGATGGACACGCTTAGACTGCACGGGCGGCGTCGGATGCCGCACGACCAAATGGAGCCGGAGCACGCTGATGCTGTCGCATCCCACACTGCACCGCAGCAAGTCCACCCGCTGGGCGTGCTGCCACGGATGCGGCAGATGCTGAGCCGTGCCACGGAGATAGTCAGAGGAGGCGCTAATCCAGTGCGGGAGGCCTATTTGCGTTCTCTGCTCCGCAAGGTTGGGTTTGCAGATCCTGAGCATATTTTGTCGTCATATCCTTTTGAACTAAGCGGAGGCATGTGTCAAAGGGTGCTGCTGGCTGCAATGTTAAGCTCCGGTCCGAGCCTTTTTATTGCCGACGAGCCTACTACGGCGTTGGATGTGATCAACCGCGACAAGGTTTTGGCATTGCTGCAACAGTTGAGAGAAGACTTTGATCTCACCATATTGTTGATTTCACATGATCGCCAGGGTATGAGCCGTATAGCAGATCGAGTGTTGGAGATGAGCCCGGGAGGAAGGATGCACCAGTGATGCTGGAATTGAAGAATGTGACCAAAGCATACCCTGTCCGCAAACGGAGAAAAGGTTGGTTCAGCACGCAAGATAGCGAACAGGCCGTGAAGAAGGTGAATCTGGAGCTACGACAGGGCGAATGTCTCGGACTGGTTGGAGAAAGTGGAAGTGGCAAAAGCACGCTGGCACAATGTATTCTAGGGCTGGAGTCGTTGACCTCGGGGGAGATTTGGCTGGATCATCAGCCCATTCACACCGGAAGGATGAAGGATATCCATCTGTACAAACGAATCCAACTGGTTGCACAGGATTCGTCTTCCTCGCTCCATCCTCGCATGACCATACGAGATATTTTGGAGGAGCCAATCCACAATTATTTTCCTGGACGAAAAGCGCAAGCACTGGATATTTGCCAGTCTTTACTGGAATCGGTGGGGCTGGACACGGAATGTCTGGAAAAATACCCAGCGCAGCTGAGTGGCGGGCAAAAGCAGCGGGTATGTATTGCCAGAGCGTTGGCAGTGGAGCCGGATATTATTTTGTTCGATGAATCGATCGCCAATCTGGATACGACAACGCAGTTTTCCGTGCTGGGCATGCTTAAGAGAATGCAGCAGGAACGTCAGTTGTCCTACCTATTCATCACTCACGATCTCCAATCTACTCGTCAGTTTTGTGACCGCGTTGCCGTCATGGTTCAGGGGGAGATCGTGGAAATATTTAAGGAATGGGATGAAGACTTGTTACAGCATGAGTACACGCGTACTCTGTTTCAAACGTTGGCGAATTAAGCCATAAACTTAACAAATTTAAAAGAAATAAGAGGGTTGCTTGTCGAATAGTGTTGACAAAATAGAACGTGATACCTATTCTAAATATGATTATGATAATCATTATCACATATATAGAAAAGGGGAAATACATTGATGTCCGTTCGACACCGCAAGACTGCCACCCTTATGTTGGTGGCGCTCCTCTTATTATCCGTTGTTTTGGGCTGCGCAAAGCAGGAGAACACACCTGCTTCCACCTCTACTGACGGAGCTGCCAATGAAAAGTCGATCACGCTATCGTGGCCGCGTGACATTGGCACGATGAATCCTCATGTATACAATCCTTCCCAACTTTTTGCACAATCCATGGTTTATGAGCCGTTAGTCAGCTACAAGCAAGGAGGCAAGCTGGAGCCTGCTTTGGCTGAATCCTGGACTATTTCCAAGGACGGAAAAATATATACGTTTAAGCTGCGCAAAGGTGTGAAATTTTCGGATGGAACGCTATTTAATGCGGCCATTGTCAAAAAGAACTTTGACGCTATTATGAAAAATGAGAAAACGCACAGCTGGCTTGGTATAGTAGGCGTTCTCGACAAAACTGAAGCTGTAGATGACAGCACCTTCCGAATGACGCTCAAAGAGCCATACTACCCAGTGTTTCAGGATTTGTCTGTCGTTCGTCCGTTCCGTTTTCTGGGTGAAGCCGGGTTCCCGGATGATGGAGATACGTCCAAAGGAATCAAGAAACCTGTAGGTACAGGACCTTGGATGCTGGATGAATACAAGCAAGATGAGTATGCAACCTTTAAGCGTAATCCGAATTATTGGGGCACTGAACCAAAGGTGGATAAAATTACGGTAAAAATTATTCCCGATGGCGAAACCCGTGTAATGGCCTTTGAAAAAGGCGACTTGGATCTGATTTATGGAGAGGGTGTCATTAGTCTGGATGCTTTCAAACAGCTTCGCGACACGAATCAGTATGTTACCACGCTGTCCGAGCCTGTCGGTACAAGAAGTCTGTTGCTCAACTCGTCCAATCCCAAGCTGGCAGACCTTCGGGTGCGTCTGGCCCTCCAGCACGGCTTTAACAAGCAGGCAATGGTGGAAGGTGTGACTTCAGGGCTGGAGGAAAAAGCGGATACGGTTTTATCCAAAAACTATCCGTATACGAATGTAGACTTACAGCCTGTTGGCTATGATGTGGAAAAATCCAAAGCGTTGCTGGATGAGGCTGGCTGGAAGCTGCCCGCAGGCGGTACAGTACGGGAGAAAGACGGACAACAGCTGGATTTTGAGCTTATTTTTGATAAGACTGATCCGATCCAAAAGGCGATGGCTGAAACCATTCAGGCCGAATGGGGAGAACTGGGTGTCAAAGTAAACCTGACCGGACTGGAGCTGACGGTTCAAGTTAAGCGCCTTAGATCCAACCAGTTTGATCTGTACTTCTGGTATAACTACGGTGCGCCTTATGATCCGCATTCCTTTATTAATGTCATTGCTAAGAAGACCTTCGGGGTTTCAGAGGTGCTGAGCGCTATCCCAATGAAGAAGGAACTGGATCAGCAGGTACACGAAGCACTTTCATCGACAGATGAAACCAAGCGTCAAGAGCTGTATGCTTCGATTCTGAAGACGCTTCAGGAGCAATCTGCCATTGTGCCTATTTCGTATATTAAGAAAACGGCAGTGTACCAGAAAAAGATTACAAACTTTGTATTTCCCGCTAATCGGGATGAAAATCCGTTCGAGGGAATTGAAATCGGAAAGTAGCTGAAGCCGATAGGTAACGTTCGTTTACAGGATAGGAGGACAACTCATGATCAGCTATATCGGGAAGCGAATGGTAGCGGTCATTCCTATTGTTCTCTTTGCCACCCTCGTTACCTTTGCACTGATTCATATTTCACCAGTTGATCCGGCCGAGGCCTATTTGACGGCTGCTCATATTTTTCCTACTCCAGAGATTCTGGAGCAGAAAAGACATGAGTTCGGGCTGGATCAGCCTTTGCTGACGCAGTATATGCATACACTACAAAGAATCAGTCAATTGGACTTTGGTACTTCGTATCTGACCAACAAGCCGGTGTGGGATGAGGTCAAGGTTCGGCTGCCCGCCACTTTTGAATTGGCTGTGAGCAGTATGGTGCTATCTATTGTGGTGAGTATTCCGCTGGGCGTGCTGGCGGCGATGCGTAAAAATGGCTGGATCGACATGCTTAGTCGAGGGATTTCATATTTTGGGGCGTCTATTCCCCAGTTCTGGCTGGGATATTTGTTAATCTTCTTTTTCTCTGTCCGATTGGATTGGCTCCCTGTAGAGGGGCGAGGAACGTGGCAGCATCTGGTGCTGCCCACGTTGACCCTGTCGCTGGTTCTGATTGCTTTATATACGCGCCTGCTGCGTTCCAGTGTGTTGGAGCAGCTTCAGGAAACGTATGTTCAGTATGCCAGAACTAGAGGAATCCGTGAGCGGGTGATCATGCTCAAGCATGTACTGAAAATTGCCATTGCTCCACTGATTACAAGTATGGGTATGAATCTGGGCAAGCTTCTGACCGGAACGATTATTGTGGAGCAGGTGTTTTCATGGCCCGGGTTTGGCCGTTATTTTGTGGAGGCGATTTTTAACCGGGATATTCCCGTCATACAATGCTATGTGTTTTTGGCGGCATGCCTGTTCATCGTATGCAATTTGCTCGTTGATCTGGTGCATTTGTATATGGACCCCCGAATTTCATCGAAGGGACGAGCAGAGCAGTGATGATAAGGTTGCGTACAATGTTCAAAGGTCAAAAGGTAATCGTGGTCTGCTCTGTCGTACTGGCTGCTCTTTTTATCATTATGGCGCTAGCTCCTTGGCTGGCTCCCCATGATCCGGTTAAAGTCAATTTACTGCACAAGCTGGAGGGACCTTCCAAAGAATACTGGCTGGGAACCGATCATTTGGGTCGGTGCAATTTATCCAGGCTGCTGTATGGAGCGCGGATTTCGCTAGGCTTTGCAACATTAATTTTCCTGTCCTCGCTTAGCATCGGCGTTGTGGTCGGGTCGCTTGCGGGTTATGTGGGCGGCTGGGTCGATAGTGTGCTGATGCGGTTCTGTGAAGGTATTATGGCGTTTCCGAATTTGGTGCTTGTGCTGGGCATTGTCGGTATTTTTGGACCGGGCCTCATGCAGGTGCTGCTTGCCTTGATGATGGTGCAGTGGGTGTATTATGCCAGAATGTGCCGTAATATGGTCGTCAGTCTGAAAGAACGAAATTTTATAGCTGCCGCAAGGATTAGCGGGTCCTCCTCAGGGGCCATTATCCGGCGGCATATTATTCCGAACGTGCTGCGGCCGATTGTGGTCATTGGTACGCTGGAAATGGGCTGGGCGATCATGGATATTTCCGCGTTGTCATTCCTTGGTCTAGGCATTCAGCCGCCGACCCCCGAATGGGGAGCGATGATTCATGAGGGAACGGGATACATCCGCAGTCATCCGGAATTAATGATCTATCCGGGGGTCATGATTCTGGTGGTGGTGATGACCTTCAATATATTGGGGGAGGCGCTGTCCGACCGATACGGAATTGCCAAACGTCAGTAAAACAGGAGTGTGTTACAACGATGGACGACAGGGCGAAATCGAATGTTCTGGAGGTCAGCGGCTTACAGGTGAAGCTCAGAACCGATGCAGGGACGGTGTCTCTGCTGGAGCCAACTCATTTTGAGCTGAGAAGGGGACAAGTTCTGGGTCTTGTCGGCGAGAGTGGAAGCGGCAAAACCGTGACTTGTAAAGCGTTGCTCCAATTGCTGGATCGCCAGACGATGGATATAGAAGGAAGTATCCGTCTAAACGGGCGTGAGCTGAACGGAATGGCGGCCGAGGAGATGCGCCGTATTCGGGGCAAGGAAATCGCGTTTATTATGCAAAATCCGATGAGTGCCTTTACGCCAGTGTATACGATCGGAGCTCAGTTTATGGAAACGGTCCGCACGCACACCGGATTAACCAAACGACAGGCCCATGAGCTTGCCATAACGGCTCTGGAAAATATGAATTTGCCCGATCCAGCCAAGCTGATGAAGCGTTATTCGTTTCAGTTGAGCGGCGGGATGCTGCAACGGGTCATGATCGCCATTTCCATGTGTCTGCGGCCAGCAGTGGTTATTGCGGATGAACCAACGACGGCGCTTGATGTCGTTAATCAGCTACAGGTGCTAAGAGAGCTGGATCGCTTACGTACGGAATACAATACGTCCATTTTGCTGATCTCGCATGATCTGGGCGTCATTTCCCAATTGGCGGATGAAGTGGCTGTCATGCAGCAGGGTCGTATTGTTGAGCAGGCTGAGGTCCATCAGTTGTTCGATCACCCGCAGGATGAATATACGAAAATGCTGCTGCATGTCAGGCCCAAGTTGTCCATTCGGAGCATGAATCAGGTAGGTGGTTAGTCGCCTGTTCGATAGTTACACTTTCAAAAGGGGAGCGAATGCGTATGCTACAAGTGAAGAAAGTAACTCATAGCTATGGAAGGCGCAAATGGCTGGGTCGCTCTGAACCACGCCCCCCTGTGTTGGCTAACGTTTCGCTTAATATAGAGAGTGGGTTTTGCCTGGGCTTACTTGGAACCAGTGGAGCCGGTAAAAGCACGCTGGGCAAGGTTATACTGGGGCTGGAGAAGCCGCAGGAGGGTCAGGTGCTGTTCCAGGGACAAGACATTTATAATGCGAGCCCCCAGGTCCGCAGGGGACTGCGACGGGATATGCAGGTCGTATTTCAGGACTGCTACTCTGCTGTAAACCCCCGAATGACCGCCGGGCAGATTATTGGGGAGCCTTTGGACAATTACGAACGGTTATCGGTACAGGAACAAAAAAGAACGGTCGAAAGTCTGCTGGAACGGGTTGGCCTCAAGCCGGAGGATCGGATTAAATATCCGCATCAATTCAGCGGCGGACAATTGCAGCGGATCAACATTGCACGGGCGATTGCGCTCAAACCAAAGCTGATCGTGCTGGATGAGTCCGTCAGCAGCCTGGATATGGTTCACCAGATGCACATTTTATCCCTGTTGGGAGAACTGAAATCTTCTTTTGGATTGTCATATCTGTTCATTACGCATGATATTCGGGCGGCATACGCCGTCTGCGATGGCCTTGCTGTGATGGAGCAGGGGAGATTGATCGAGCGCTGTGATGAGAAGGATCAGATTTTTGAATCTGCTCATCCGGCTGTACGACGGCTGATCTCGTCCATTTTGCCGGAACATCCAGCAGAGCGTTTTTCGCTTCATGGATAACAGTGGACCCGCAAGGGTCCTTTTTTTGTGCAACATATATCTTGTTCATTGAAAGTCGCTTATGGGATTTTTGCAAAATCCTCAGATAAATAATTGAAATGAAATTTACTTGTTGTATTATTTGAATAACCCGTTATAATAAAAAATCATAGTAAATTACTTGGATATTAAAAAGGGGATGTCATATATGAAGAAATCTGCTTTGGTAGCAGCGATTGGCCTATCTCTTGTGTTATTAACGGGTGCCTTGAGTGGATGTTCCTCGAAGGATGCGGCATCGGGGGATAAGGTCATCTATGTCGGCACACAAAATGACTACCCGCCGTTTGCTTTTACGAATGATAAAAACGAGCTGACCGGATACGATGTGGAAGTAGTCAAGGAGATCGACAAGAAGCTGGACGGCTATAAGATTGAATTTGTACCTTCGGGCTGGGATGCGATATTCCTTGCACTGGATTCAAATAAAGTTCAGATGATCGCAGATGAAGTTGCCAAAAATCCTGACCGTGAGAAAAAGTATTTGTTCTCGGATGAGTCCTATTTCTCGGCTCAGTCGGTTATTATTGTGAAAAAGGGTAGAACGGATATTCATTCCCTCAAGGATTTGGAAGGCAAGAAGGTAGCAGCCTCGGTAGGCGACTCCTACACACAGTTGCTGGAACAGTATAATGCGGAGAACGGGAATAAAATTATTTTGAAATACAATGATACAGGTACTTCGTCCGATAACCTTCAAGACGTGCAAAATGGCCGAGTGGACGCTTATGTGAATGATCCGGTTATGGCGGCGGCAACGATCAAGAAGGAAGGCTTGCAGGTGGAAGCTGTGGGCGAGCCGGTGCAAAGCGATAACATTAACCTGGTGTTCAAAAAGGATAAGCAGGGCGAAGAGCTGAAAGCTAAAATCGACCCGATTATTAAAGAGCTGAAAGCGGACGGAACACTGAAAAAATTGTCTGAACAGTGGACAGGCGGGGAATTTATTCCTCAGTAATAACAATGTAAAGGGTAAAGTGGGGTTCCTATGGAAAAGCTGTTTGATCTTGATTATATGCTGAAAAGCCTTCCCCAGATCGTCGAGTATCTCCCCGTGACCTTATGGATTGCGTTTGTGTCCATGCTGCTGGGCGGGATCATCGGGTTAGCTACGGCCTTAATCCGGATATACAAGGTGCCTGTCTTGGCACCATTGTCTACGTTGTATGTCTCGTACATTCGGGGAACACCGCTCATTGTGCAGCTGTTTCTCGTATATTACGGAATACCCAAGTTTTTGTATTATTTCCAGAGCGAATATGGATTCTTACAGCAATTCAATGTCTATGTCATTCCGCCCGAGCTGTTCGCATTGCTCTCATTTTCATTGAACCTCGGGGGATATTTGTCGGAGACATTTCGGGCGGCGATTCATTCGGTCGATCGGGGACAATTTGAGGCTGCTAATTCCATCGGCATGAGCCAAACACAAATTATGCTCAAAATTGTATTGCCGCAGGCGTTGACGGTGGCTTTGCCCAATTTGGGAAACACGCTGATCAGTACAGTAAAGGATACGTCTTTTATTTTTATGATTGGTGTCGTCGATATGATGGGACAGGCAAAAATTATGGGCGCGCGGGCGCTGGCTTTTTTTGAGGTATATGTTGCGGTGTCTCTGATTTACTGGTTGGTGTGTATTATTATTGAGCGCGGGCTTGTCGTGCTGGAGAAGCGTATTCGAATTTACGAAAGAAGTGAGTAAGGGTATGATTCAACTTCATCAAATTCATAAGCATTTTGGACAGCATCACGTGTTGAAGGGCATAGATCTGACGGTAGGCAAGGGAGAAGTCGTGGTGATTTTGGGCCCAAGCGGATCGGGGAAGTCCACGCTGCTGCGCAGTATTAATTTTTTGGAACAGCCGACCAGTGGTGTTATTGAAATTGACGGCGTAAAGGTTGATGCCGCCAAGGCGGGAAAAAAGGACATTCTCGGACTACGGATGGCAACGGCAATGGTATTTCAGCAATATCAGTTGTTTAAAAATTTGAATGCACTCCACAATGTGATGATTGGTTTGACCAGTGTGAAAAAGCTGGATCGTAAGCAGGCGAGGGAGATCAGTGAAGGCATTCTGGAAAAGGTCGGGTTAAAGGATCGTATGACCTATTATCCTGCCCAGCTTTCGGGTGGACAGCAGCAGCGAGTTGCGATTGCCCGTGCTTTGGCACTGAATCCGCAGGTGTTGTTGTTCGATGAACCGACATCCTCACTTGACCCTGAACTGGTGGATGAAGTGCTGTCCGTCATTCAAAAGGTGGCGAGTGAAGGCAATACGATGATTATTGTCACGCATGAGCTTGGTTTTGCCAGAGATGTAGCGGACCGGGTTGTGCTGATGGAGCATGGCGTGATCGTGGAGCAGGGACTTGTGGAGCAGTTTTTCACCAATCCGAAGGAAGAACGGACACGGCAGTTTCTGGGCAAAGCGTTGGTACAGAGAGCGCCACAAGAGCAGCCTGTATCCCCATAAGAAGTACGTGGGATGGGTTATAGGTTGTGCAGCGCTGTAGACTTATTGCACCTATAGTAAAAAGCACGTTAGACAAGTCGCAGGAGGAAGGAAAGCCCGCGCTTGTTTGTCGTGCTTTTTTGACCCCTCATATCCCAAATTCTTTTCCATTGCAAAGTAGCTAATCACCCTTATTCATGATAAATTCTAAGAACAATAAAGTGAAGTTGTAATCGGGAAGGAACATTGGCATATGAAAAAGGTTTTGTTCATTAATACCGGAGGGACCATTTCTTCCTCCTATCAGGAAAACGGCCTGACACCGACCCAATCGGCTGAAAATATTTTGGCGGAAATACCGGAGTTGAAGGAGATTTGCGAGATTGATGCCCATAATCTGATGAGCATTGATAGCACAAATACTCAACCAGAGGATTGGGCTTCTATTGCCCGGATGGTACATCGTTCGCTCGATCAATACGACGGTATTGTCATTGCACACGGCACGGATACAATGGCTTATACGGCTTCAGCCTTGAGCTTCATGTTGGGAACTGTAGACAAACCCGTCGTCGTGACAGGTTCGCAGGTTTCTATTTTGGCGGAGCACAGCGATTCCAAAAAAAATGTAATCGACTCATTCCTGACCGCATGTGGCGAGGTGGCCGGGGTTTTTGTCGTGTTTAACGGCAAAATTATCAACGGTAGCCGCAGTTCGAAGATCAGAACGCGCAGTTATAACGCTTTTGAGAGTATTAACTATCCGTACATCGGCCTCGTGGAGGACGGTAAGGTGGTCTATACGGAGGGCGTATTTGCGAATCGCGGTAGCGTTCGTCACCCATACAACGACGGGTATGCTTCGGAGGTATTTCTGCTCAGGCTGATTCCGGGTACGAATCCGGCGATTTTCGATGCCATTCAGGGCTTGGGCTATAAAGGTATCGTCATTGAGGGCTTTGGTATGGGCGGCGTCCCGTTTAAAGAAAGAAGCCTGATCAGCAAAATCGAGGAATTGATGAAGGACGGTATGAGTATTGTCGTGACTACTCAATGTCCTTATGAGGGCGGGGATTTGACGATTTACGAGGTGGGGCAAAAGGTACTGGAGAAGGGTGTTATTCCGGGGTATGACATGACAACGGAAGCGCTGGTGACGAAAATGATGTGGGCGTTGGGGCAGACGACCGATCCGGCAGGGGTAGCCAAGATTATGGCAACGAACTACGCGGACGAAGTTTCCCTGCCTGCGGATACAGCTTCCTTTTAGGAAGCAGATTTCCGTAGATAAGAACAGGCATAAGAAAAAATACGGGGTTAACGCTGGACTTGCCCCAGTCTGCTTTTAATCTCAATAGCCACTTTCAGCGCTTGTACAGCCGATTCCAGTGGAATCAGGCTTTCCGAATGTCCGCCAAAGCATTCAAGTGCATGATCCAAACTTTTTTCGTATGGATTGGCAGATTCGAGGTTGATTTTTTGCTGTCCTGATGCGGTATACTCATATAATGCGGTAGGTATAAGATCGTTTTCGTCGCTTTCATGGAATACCAGCTTGGCCTTTTCAAAATAAGCTTCATAGGCCACTGTGAATGGATAGCTTCCAGGCATGTGGGATGAGGCGATGACTTCTGTGAATGTATCCCGATGCTGAAAGTAGGCCCGAACCTGTGCTTGTTCAGGATGGGTCACCTCTGTACCCCAGACTGTACATGGGTCACAGGGGCCTAATAGCCAGGTCAATAAATCCAGTTCATGAATCATGAACTGAGTAGGGATGGAGCTTAGTCCAAGATCCCCCCACAGAGGAGGCGTTTCTCTTTTCAAGGATAAGGAAATGAGCTTCCCGTACTTCTGTTGGTGGTATGCCTCATACAGATAGGTATAGGCAGGATCAAACTTAATGAACTGGTTGACTAGAATCTTTTTGTCATATTGCTTCTCAGCCTGTTGCATAAGAAGAGCGTCTTCGAGATCAAAGCAAACGGGTGTTTCACAAAATACATGCTTACCGTGCTTCAGCGCATCCACAGCATATGACCTATGCAGGTGGGAGGGCAGGCATAGATCGACGATATCCACGTCTGGGTCCAGCAGAATATCCTCTATATTTTGTGTGACTTCTACGTTTAGCTCCTCTTTCAGCTTTTGCAGCTTGGCTTCGTTCCTTCCAAATACCATGATTTTGTTTACCTTGGGATGGTTGTTTAACAGTGAGGCATGATACGCGCCGAATCCCGTCCCCAATATTCCAATATTCATCATCCATTACACCCCTTTACTTCTATGATACACACCTATTACTGCCAACAGGGTGTCAACAATCTTTGCATCATCTTTTCAATTCGGGTTAACCATCTATTGTGGAGGTATGATTGTGAGACTGCATCGTTTAATCGCGATTTTATTATGTATCGAATCTAGAGGGAGAATGAAGGCCAAGGAATTGGCGTTGGCACTGGAAACCTCTGTACGCTCCATTTACAGGGATATCGACCTCCTGGCTGAAGCCGGTGTTCCGATTGTTACCGCATCCGGCCCGAAGGGCGGAATTTATTTAATGGAGGGTTATACGGCGAACCTGAAACAGTTGAATGGCGGGGATGTCATTCAGTTGTATTTAACAGGGATGGGCATTTATACAGGCGGGCCCACAGAATCGGGTTTGAAGTTAAAGAATGCTCTGCTCAAACTGGAACAGACGATGCCAGACCCGTATCAGTCCGATATTAAGAAAGCCAAAGCGCGGTTTTATTTTGATGATACGCCGTGGTGGACGGAACGTATAGCCATTCCTTGTCTTGAGGCTGTGAGAGCTGCGGTGTGGGGGTCCCACAAAATAACCATTCAATATCAGAAAGCGGATGGAACCTGTTCTTTCCGTCATGTGCATCCCTACGGACTTGTGGTGAAAAAAGGAGATTGGTATCTCATTGCCTTCTGTGAAGTTGGGCAGGAGATTCGGACCTTTAAATGTGAGCGAATCATGGAGGTTCAGCCGTCTGCGGAAGTCTTTGAGGTTCCGGTGGATTTTTCGCTGGAACATCATTGGATGAGGCAAGAAACCGCGTTTAAGCAGCTTTGTACAGAGAAAGAATACTATCCCGTTTTGATCAGAACGAATAAGAAGCAAGCGGGAATTATAGCGAAAAGAATGGAAATCATCCAGTCTGTACAGGAAGGCACTCATTTCAATTTAACGGTCAACATGTATAGTTATGAAGCGGCCTGTCGCGATGCTATGGATTGGATAGGCAGGGTTGAAGTTGTGGAGCCTGCAACACTCCGACAGTTTGTGAAGGAAGAAATTAACCGACTCCAGAGGATATATGGATAAATCATTAAAAAAACACCTGCCTAGGGCAGATGCTTTTGCTTGTTAAGTCCAGGCCCAGAGAAATCCGTCACGATCCCAGGCGATTCGGCCACCATGAAGCTTGCGGAATGCTTTTTTGATTTCTTTTTCCAGAGATACATGACCATGCTCGCTTATAAACACATACTGCTCTCCATATTCAGAGCGTACATATGCAATTGCATCTTCTTGTTTCAGGGTGCCCACTTCACGGATCTGCGCGACCATCCATTGTGCAATTTCTTGTTCTGTGGTAGGGGTGTTGTCCATTTGTCGTATCCTTTCCTGTGTACCGATTGGGTGTAGCTGTTCGGCTCACCTCCCCGTAGTATACGGCAATTCGGAGAATTATTGAATTTTTTGATATAAATTTACTTGAGCGGTTGGCTAAGTGGGCTTTCTTTTGTATAATTAAGGGAATATTCACGGGAATTTTCTTTTTATGTATTGTAATCATGCAAGTAATCCCTGGGGGTGCCTGATTTGAAGGAAACAACCACAATTCGCGCAGAGCTGGAGCAGTACATCAGACGAGAAGGAATTACGATTAGCAAGTTTGGGGAGAACACAGGTATTAATGCAGGAACGATCAGTGCCATTATTAACGGTAATCGTCCGATTGCGATGCTGCTGTTGGATCGGATTGGTGCAGGCATGGGGCTTGAAGAAGGGAGCCTCTATGAGTTATACATTGATGAATTTATACGGAATACGGCACCGAATTGGCGACGGGTTCGTCCCTTTTTGCATCGCTGTGCAGAACTGAACAAACTGGATTGTATTAAGCAAGTCGTGGAGTTTATGATGGACTATCTCATATACGCCCCAGCATTGTTTGAGACAGCAGAAGAATTATTCAGCGAAGGTAAGTTTGAGGCTGCGGCAATTATTTATAAAAATGTTTCGGAAAGTGAGAAGTACCAACATTCGGAGCGTCTGGCGCTCTGCCAATACCGTTTATTTACGATTACCGTTGGTGATGACCAGGACGAAAATTTATGGGCAGCCACACATTTCGAAAGCTTTGTGGACCGACTGGGTGAAGCAGACCAACTGGATGCCTTAAGAGACTTGGCTAATACCTATGCCTCCTTGCGGCGTTGGGATAAAGTAGAATGGTTTGCTGAAAAAATGGCTCAAAAAGCCAAGGTACAATACGAGCAAAAATACGGAAATACCAGAAGATCGGAGCGTGGCAAGGAACCTAAGGGTCCTTTGTTTATGTATATTGTATACTCTTACGTGCTGCGCGCCGGGGTGTGGGATGAGCGCGGGGATTATCAGAAGGCGCTGGAATTTGTATCCCTATACTCTGATTTGAGCTGGGTGCAAGAGGATACGGAAGAAGCTCAGCGTTTGAAGGCCCTTTGTAGCAACTGGGCTGAGGCCAACGGGTATTTATATCAATTGATGTCCGGCAGCCTGGATGTGATTCCACAGTATGTAGATTATTTGGAAAAAAACGAAGGTGAAATTCTGGTGGGGCTGCATAAAATTATGGTAGCGGCCAACCGTTATGATTTTAATGTAGATCATGTACTGCAGCGCTTTGAAAAACAAATTGAGGCATTTGCAGATCAGCATGTCAAGGTAGGGACCTATACGGAGCAAATGTCAGCAGATCTCTATGCACGATTTTTGGCAGAGATGGCTTGTTATGATCTCAACAAACATCGTTATTCCAAAGGTATGAAATTCCTGCTCGAGAGCCTTTCCTATTCCGTCGTGCTGAATGGTAATCCTGTCACAATCAAATGTGTAGGATTATTTGAAAAGTTTCGGCATACTGCCACTTCTGAGGACAAAGAGGAATATAAAAACTTACTTGGAGAGGTAGAGTACATCCATGATAAAAAAGATCGTTTTTTCTCTGCTCGCATTTAATGTTTTTGTCCTATTGAATTTTTCACCCGTTCCCCCCCCTAGGGAAGATCCTAGCGACGTCCACAGTCATGGGTTGGGGGGATGGGCTTTTTCATCCCTTGAACCATCTACCTGAAAAGGTCTGGATTGTCGTAACCCAAAAGGTATCCTCTTGTGAAAAGAGGATACCTTTTTTTGGTCATGCGATGCGCTTGAATGGACCGCTTGGCTCAAGGCTTGGATGATGGAGGTACAGCAGGTGGAAACCAGACATGACGCAGATCCACCCAGCCCTGACTGTTAAAAGATACGCCGCGCACAGAAGGGAGATAGGCCGTCTGAACGGGCTTTTCATATAAAATATGCAGCTGGTGTTCATCCATGAGTCGAGTTTCGATATGTTCAAACTGCTGCGCCCTAACAGTATGATCGGCCTCCCGTGCAATTTCACGCAGCAGTCTTTCGATATCCACACGGCTATGAGGCTCCACATGCCCGGAAACATTGAGATACAAGTCAAACAGGCGTAATTGCTCATCACGGTCACGAAACAGAGAAAAGATGATTAAGTCTGACTCCATACGGATAGATGAGCTTTTGAATTCATTCATAGATGCGGCCACGATGTTACAAGTATATCCGCAGGATTCGAGCTGAGCCGCAACCCGGTCTGCGTCCGCTTTATACTCGGGAATGGTAGCAATTTGCAGTGCCGCCAGTGGTTCATACGAATCATTAGATGAATCCACTGCTGGAGGAAGGGAGCGATGATCCAGACATGCTACAATGCGGGCACGTATTTCTGGATCGCGCAGCGGTCCATCCTTGTGTGTATTACATGTGATAAATTTGCGTACCGAAGCCGCCGAGTGAATCTGGCTCCATGCGGTATCCGTATCCCCTGCGGATACGGGATTATGGATAATGTGAAAGGAAGAAGCGGTGTCTTCTGTATCCGACGAGTCCAGCTTAGTCGCCCACGGGAGTTGGACAATTTCCACTCGGTCCAGATGAGCCCGACCTTGAAAATAAGGTGCGAAAGCCTCCAGTGTGCACAGGCTTTCGTTCATTTCCGTGACTTTGAATGCCCCTGTACCGACAGGGCGGATGCCAAAGGCAGCTTCACCCACCTGATTAAGCTCACGCGGCACAATCGCAGCCCGGCTGGTACACAGGAAGGATAAAAATAGCTCGTTCGGCTCCTTTAGTACGAAGCGTACCATCGTCGGACTTAATGCCTGGACGTGCTGAATTTGCCGGACGATAAAATGGTAAAGTCTTCTTCCCGGGGCCCGACTCAGTCGCTCAAAGGTATAGACGACGTCTTCAGCGGTGAGTATTTTTCCGTTATGAAACAGCACTTCTTTACGCAGGAAAAAGGTCCACTGTGTACGAGTGGTGTCCACCTCCCAAGCGTGCGCCAATCCCGGCAAAATCTCGCCGCTTTCGTTCGCCCGGCGGGCCAGGCCATCAAAGACGTGGCTGGATACGAAGGACTCGGCGAGCCAGTTCAAGTACAACGGGTCCAGCGTATAGAGCTGCTGGCGAATAGGCAGACGCAGCGTGTCGATCTGCTGCTGATCGCTGCGCACCTCTGCGTGATGCCCAAAATAATTCAACAACCAGCCTTGCAAATGCTCCTGCATGGTGGAGGAGCGTGAATGAACTCGGATTTCATCCAGCGCGCGTTTGATATCATGGCGGTCTATGGCTTGCATCATGGATTGCACGGCAATGTCTTCCGGCTGAATGAGGAAGCGCAGACTGGAGCGGCGACCTCTGCCTCGGCGGGGAGTCCATTGTATCCAGTCATGCTGTTCCATTTTCTGAATGATCATCAAGGCGTTGCGGTGAGTACAGTCAAAAATAGCCGCCAGCTCATCCAGTGTCGTCTCTATAGTATGGTTTTCGTCCTTGTCGTCAGCTGCGTGTGAGTGAAGACGCAAAAATTGGGCATGGAGTTTCATTCAAGGTTGCTCCGTTTCCCCTATATTTGATTAAAAGCATAGCCGCTTTTATAAAATAGGAAATTTTGTTTGAATTAATTTCTCTTTATATTCTTATTTTATCATCTACAATAAGGGTTATAAAGCATATTTGTGGAGGTATTTACCATGCATGACAAGATGAATGGAACGTCTTTGCCGAAAACGTCGTTTCTGTCCGCCTTTGCTGGCGCAATTGTGTTGGCGCTGGTTCATCAATATCTGTTTTACGGACATGGGCTGGGCGTGTCTGTGCCAATTTTTGTTATTGGGTTTTACGCCTATATGTATGCCTTTAATCGAGATCGTTTCCAGCTCAAATCATGGATAGGGCGTTTGCTGTTTGTGATCATTTTCATGCTGGCATTGACATACGCGCTGTTCAATAATCCGATCCTATATGTGTTAAATGCGCTGGCGATAGCTGCTCTGATTAGCGTACATATGGTGCTGCTGTTCGGGGAGAAAAGGCATGGCTGGTCAGAACCCGGTATTATTGGGCAGGCGTTAAGCCATTGGCTTTATCAAAACTTTCGTCATATCGTGACCCCGTTTCGGATGGTCAAGACAGTAGCCCTTCGGAATGTGAAGGATGAGCGTAAGCGTGTATTGGGCAAAGTGATAATCGGTTTGCTTATTGCCTTGCCGCTACTGTTCATTATCATATCTTTGCTGGCTTCGGCGGATGGGATGTTCGAAAAGTTGTTAGCTGGAGTACCCGAATGGATCGGAACGCTGTCCTTTGGGAATGGCATGCTGCGGCTGATCTGGACCTGCTTTTTCACCTTCTGTTTCTTCTGTTATTTGTGGGGATTTGTACAGCCTGCTCCGCGTAATACGCAGAGAGAGACCCAATCATGGCACGGGTTAGATGAGCGCACGAATGGCCAAACCACCGAGTATGATGGTCACTCTTCAGTGATGATTGACCGACCAACGGTGCCTTACCACGAGCCGGTTGCGATCAAGTTTGATCCTGTAATTACCGCTACGGTGCTGATTGTCATGAATCTGGTGTATGTTGTGTTCGTTGTGTTGCAGTTCGGATATCTGTTTGGTGCATGGGAAGGTGCTCTGCCTGAAGGAACCTCTTATGCCGAATATGCGAGAAGAGGATTCGGGGAGTTGGTTATGGTAACAGGTATCAACTTTGTGCTGATGATCAGTGTATTGAAGTGGACTGAATTTGGCTCAGGAATAGTACAAAAAATGAACAGCGGCCTGCTGTACATACTCGTGAGTTGTTCGGGTGTGATGCTGTACTCGGGATATACCCGGCTGGTTATGTACGAAGAAGCATACGGCTATACGTACACCCGCTATTTGGTACACGCGTTTATGATTTTTCTGGGCTTGTTACTGCTTATTGCAGCAGTGCGCATTCATTTCCGCCAACTGCCGTTGGCGAAATATTACATTGTACTCGCTCTGGTCGCCTATGTCGTCGTGAACTATGTGGGCATTGATATACGAATTGCTGAAAATAATCTCGAACGGTATCGCACGACATCGGTGATAGATAAGGAATATTTGAGTGAGCTATCGGCAGATGCGATTCCGCTGCTGATTGATTTTAGTCGTAAGGAACATGGAGTGCTGGATGAGTTTTTACAAGCCCGTTTGACGAGCATGACGAGAGAAGAATCGGCTTGGCCTGAATTCAATTGGGCAAAGTACCGAGCGCAACGGGAATTGCACGACTATATTTTGGAATGAGAGGTGTTTGGGAATGATCGGAACAGATGCATTAGAGGGTATGGTATTGGAGCTACAGGATGAGATGTCACAGTATCAGCATCAGTTTGGTGTAAGGCGAAACCATTTCCTCGCGGAGGCTATGTCCTACGGAATGAGTGAGGAGGAAGCTCGGTCTTATGCTATCCAGAGTATCGGTCCGGTCGTTCCCGTCGCCTATATGCCTACGTTGGCTCCCGGCAAAATCCGACCACTCAGTCCAATGCTGGCAGCGCGGTACCGATATGCGGGGGATTGGAAGGACATCGACGAGCATCTGCTCCTGCCAGATGAAGTGCTGCGGATCGCAGGTACAGAGCAGTTCCGCAGCTGGATCAGCGATATGCGGAATTACTGGGTGGAATCGGCTCCATACCGATTCGGGGACGATCGTCTTTCGCTGTTGTCGGTTGCGAGCGAGGAAGAGGGTCACTTTTCCATGCTCGTCTGGAAGGAGCCCGGTGAAGAGCCGGAAGTATGGACGTATGCTTCACAGCATGAATACCGATTCAGTCATTTGCTCCATTGGTTCAAGTGGTTGAACGGGCGCAGTGAAGAATGAGAGGTACAGATGATGAAAAAGAATCGTAATTGGGTCGTGCTATTTATCGGCATCGCTCTGATGGTGGGGGCAGCAGACTATTTAACACAAGCTAAGACTACGACTACTCCCGAGCTTATCGTTCCAACCGTAATCAGTGAAGAAAGCCTTCAGTTAAGTGATGATTGACGAAGAAGTATTCGATAGATGAGGTAAGGAACAATTTTTAGTAAGGCTCCGTTCCGGGGGATGATGAAATTCTATCTGCTGTCAGTAAGACGCTGAATATTTTTGAAATCCATAAGAAGAAAGCCACAATCAATTTAGAAAATGATCAACAACCGAGTGAGATCAGATTCGAGTAACGAATGCGCTTTGCTGGGGAACTTCTTTCCTGGCAAGGCGTTTTATTTTCTCCATGTCGAACGCAGATCTTTTTCCAGTTCACGCCATGTGTTGATAAATAATTCCTTATTCAAAGCATTTATGCCTATTTTTGAACTACTGATATTTTTGAAATAAGGAGGTTTTCTTTTGGATCGAGTAGGATTGGTCAGGGACTTAGATAGCCTAGGTCGGATTGTCATCCCCGTAGATATAAGGAAGCGTCTTGGGATTGGCAAGCATACAGCCATGGAATTTTGGATGACGGAGAGTGGTTTGATCATGCGACAATGCACGGGGGAAGTCTGCACTTTATGTGGCGAACTTCAGGACCTTACATACTTTAAGAATGCTTGGATCTGTATTTGCTGTATGAATGAACTCAAAAATAAATGATAAAGATGGCAATCGGATTATTTAGCATGTATGTTACAATAAAAGGGCGAGTGACCCACCACAAGTTTCTCGCCCGGTCGATTGCCTTCAAGCAATCGGCTTTTTTAATTTTGCATAGTATATCTGATTATATTGATTAATCAGTTCGTCCAAGACCATAGATTGACGGAGTACATAGATATGCTCTAGTCCATATTTCGCTTGCAAATCATAGAGCCGCTGTCGATTCTTCTCCAATCGTTGTTGCAAAGTTTCTTCACTTCCCATCATACATCCCTCCTTAGGTTATACTTATTTTAGGATGCCATGTGTATTTATGGGAAAAGTGAAAGTACATGAGGAATATCTTTTCTAGAAAACAAAAAAACGGCTCGTCTAACTCTGATTATTTGATTGATAAAGTCAATGTAAAAAGGAATTATGCTCTCATAAAGTTTTTTTGTGAATATTTCTAAAGAAATTAATACTGTTTTGAAACTTGGAATCTGTACAGATTCAAACATTATAAGATTCCTACCATTTCAAGCGTAAAGCAAGGTAAGTGAATGGGTATCACAAATGATAATGTATTAGAAATATGGGATTTTATTTGGTTTATATTGGTATATGTATAGTCTTCTAGTTAATGACAATACGGATTTTTTTCACTATAATATGGATAAATAAGTTGATAGATTACATAAATAGAAATCTACATCTTGCACTTCGAATTTAGATATTAGGGAGGCAAAAATGCATAAAGGCAAATGGAAAATTATTTTTATTCTAATCAGTATAGTTCTCATTGTTGTAGTTTCAAATTACTTCACAAGAGATAAATACACCGCCATTAATGAGGATACAATTAAAAAAGTTTCAGGCAAAGAAGAGTTTGAGTTACTAAACTACAAAATAGTAAATAATGTAGACAAGCCATTTTCTCTAATAGCTTACAAAGATCATAAGCGTATCGGAGTCGGAATGTTAACTATAGTAAATGGACAAGAGGAATTTGTAAGAGAATTAGAGATTCAGGAAGATAAAAAGCAGGTAGTGCAAACCATTGGACGCAAAAGAGGCTCTCCGTATTTGGCGCTTTTTATTAACAGTGAGAAAATTCTTATGTATGGCAAAACTATATCTATTACCTTTCCAAATCAGCGTACACAGACAAAAAAAATGGATGTTAAAGAAACAGTATATATCTTCATAAGTGATAGTTCTGATACACGTTTTAAACCAACTGAAGTAGATATTCGAGATGGTCAAGGTAAAGTGATTTATAAAAAATAACTAAGTGAGGGTGTCGTATTGAAATTCTTAAATAAAAGAATGACAATTATACTTTTGCTGGTACTTGTTTTTACGTTTGCAACTGTATCTGTAAGCCAGGATTTTAAAAGTAAAGAAGTTAATCTGCCCACAATTGCACAGAATACAACTTCAAATACTATAAGTGATTTGTTGATATATGATATTCACTATTCCATAAAGACGTTGGATTTATTGGGAGAAACCTATAATTTTTCTGAACTTTCGAGCAAAATAAAACAACTTGATGTTAAGGCGTACTTATCAGGGCAAAATTCTTTATATAACCTATGGTTACTTTCAGAAATGAATAAGCAGGTAAATATTAAACCTGAAGATATCAATTCTATTTCTGATTACATTTTAAATCTCCAAAGTCCTGATGGTTATTTTCCTTCTTATTCAGGGGAGAGAGTAAACAATAAGCTCAATTATCTGTCTTCTACAAAAATGGTTATTGATATTTGTAGTTATTACGATATTAATCCCGACTTTGAACGTTTAGGACAATGGATACAAGAAATATCTCTAACATTGAGTAATGCTGGCTCTAATGAAGACTTTCTAAGTTTTGGAGGTTATACTGCGTCTTTAAAACAAATAGACGATTACTATTATAAAAAAACCGGAAAACATCCTGTAGAAGCGAATGTCTATAATAATATGTTAGATAAATTGAAATATAAATATAGCACTATGGAGAATTCCATCGAGAAATATGATACTGCTCTAAATTTAGAGCAACACTTTGGAACTAAAATTTTCAAAATAGATAAGAGAGCACTGCAAGACTACATGAAAAGAACACAACTTCAAAATGGAAGTTTCCCTATGTTTGGTAATCAGGGAGAAGATTCTTTATCTACCTTTATAGCAATAAATGTACTCAAAAGTTTAAAACTTAAAATACCTAGAGAACTAGAGTTGAAGAGTCATTTAAAACAAGTTCTAAATGAAAGTCTGGTATCAATTAAAAATTGATATAAATTTATTTAGAGGAGATGTATCTTGTGAAAAAATTTTTATTTGTCGTTTTAAGTAGCGCAACTTTCCTAGCCGCTTCCCTGGTTCCAAGCTCGAGTTATGCAGATTCTGTTGGAGTAAATGATGGTTTGAAACAATTGAGCAGTCAACAATATGAACTAAATGGTGAAAAGTTTGATCTTGTAACTTGGAAAGATGGAAATGGAAATCTTATCTATACAATTCCTACAGAAGTGAAGCAGAAGGCAGAAATAGCAGCATATGCAGACAATTTAGTTAGTCCTAACAGAGATATACAACCACAAGGCTTTAAATATGCATGGAGTGCCAATCGTTCAGATACTGATGATAAAGGGAGACTTGACTGGAGCGTTAGTGGATATAATGAAGATGCTTATCTCTACCCAGCTACCCAAAACCAAATGGTGATAAATCGTGGTACGCTACAGTCTTACTACACTGGGTCGGGTAATGCTGATAAAACGATAATGTCCTATAGCTATACTTTTAATGGAGCCAGTGTTGAGATTTCCTACCCACCGTCATTATCGTTGTCTAATGACACTGTCAGCTGGACATCTGATCCAGTGGAAAATCAATGGTATGTAACCGCACCTACTTTATCCGCAAGCGCAGGATCGAGAACATTTTTTACAGGAGGGAAGATAGAAGCAACCTCTGATATATACAAAGGCTCGTATATTTATCGGCCACGAGTGACAAAAGAACTCTCCTATCCTGTGACTTCGAATAACTAGGTTCTTATGACATAGTTAAGGTTGGAAGGGCTGCACAATTTGTGTGGCCCATTATTTATATTGACGTAATCAATCTCAAACTGTGTCTGAACTTCTCGGTGCTGAAGTCCAATACAATATGAAGTCATAGAAGGCTATTATTGTGTTCCGCAAAAGTAAGGATACTTATGAGTTGAATGCTGAGTCTGTAGAAATGGATATCTATCCTGAAGTGAAGTAGAATTCTTTTATCATTCCACTTGGTGTATTAGTAAAGCTATGGATATTCAATTATATAAAAGTAATATGGTTGTTTTGAAAAAAGAGTTCTAATCAAAGTAAAGTTCTTCAACATGTCACTGAATTAGATAGGGTAGAAACGATATATTAGACAATATTTCTGGTTTAAACATTTGAGGTTTTAAATTAATAGCGAAGACAAATTCCGCAGGAAAACTAGAGGGCTAAAGCTTTGAATCATTCAGATTCTGCGATTAAGGAAGGTAAGAAGGCATTAATCAAACGATTAGTATGGATGCCGAACAAGCTTCTATAGATATTCCCGATAGGAAACGCGCAAGGATCGATAAGGACAGCTCAGTTTCTCGAAGCATTTCATTTGTTACCATAAAAGATCCTCTATAATATGTATTAGTTGTAAGTAGAACGATAAAAACAAAAGATGAGCTTAAGTTTAAAATCTAAACTGAAACATTAGGGCGCCTTCCTGTAGAAGGCGTTTTATTATTGCTTGAAGGTGTTCGAAGAACAGTAATGATGATTTGTATTATTTTTTGCTTTGTAGTCATTAAAAGGAAAAACCAGCTTGGAGAGCTGGCAACAAGGTATAAATTGCTTTAATAAATATCTGAAACTCTACCGTGTGTTTAGATAACTTGTAATGAGTTTCTATTTATGGATGCTAAAAGGGATGATTGCTGTTGTCACTAGCAGAAGACTAGTTGTTAAAAGGAGTATAACTTCAAAATGTATAATGCTATGTCCCACCCCCATGTTGAGTGTTTGGTTTGTAAACACTCTCATGAAGAGGAGCCTGAAATGGAATGATCCCAAAGAACAAAAAGCTAGTTGCGATTAATAATATAGCTAATTTTTTGATCAATTTCTTTCACACACCCCTCTAATAATGTTTTGGTATGCTGTTTCTGTGCCAACCGTTGCATGTTTTTTGAAACTCTCAAATAAACCTACGCATTTAATAATAAATGTCTTATTATTAAATGTAGCCGATTTTTCTAAAGTTATGATTAAGTAATGGAAACCATTTGTGAAATTACTATTCACTAAATAATACTTTGACAGCTCATGCAAAAATAAAACAAGAAGATCAGAATTTTTTTGTGATATATATATGGTATCAGGTCGCTGTTGCAGGAATTCAGTGATTTCCAATTCGAAACGTAGAAGTATATCGTCCACTTTAAAATAATATCGGTTGGCGGCTTCAACAATGTTGCACAAAGTGATGGGTAGTTCATCCTTGTTTGACTGGCTGAGTTCTAGGTAATCAGGAATTACAGTTGCATCCCCGGATAATAGCTTATTTGTGTAAATGTTTGCTTGAGCCCACTTTCTAAACAATTGTTTCCAATGTTGAGCTTCTTTATCGTTCTCCTTTACCCAACTTAAATCTGCGTAAGCGTAAGTATATTGTAGGGCTTGCTCATAGTCACCTTTTTCCTCACAAACGCACGCATGAAGCAAGCTTGAATAGGCAATGTAGTAAAATAGCGGTCTGCTTGTTTTCTTTGGACTTCTCTTTTTCTTTCCCTCTTGATGGTAGGCTAAATGATACTGAATTTTAGCTTTGTATTCCAATTGATATGTCCATTTATCCAACTTGCCCCAGCGCCGCGACGAAAGGTATGTATTGGCTAAATCTTTTAATGCGTCGAGCTGGTCGGCATCATCAAGGCGCTCAACGTAATCTTCAAATTGAATCGCAGCTTGATAATTTATTTCCTGATCGTCCCCTTGCTTTGCCATAAAAATGCGGTACTGACAAAGGGCTAGTCGCTCAGAGTGCTGCTTTTTCTCACCAACGGCTACGCTCTCATAAAGAATGATGGACGCTGCAAACTTTCCTTGTTGGAAAAAGTCCTCAGCTATGGTAAACAAAGCATCGGCGTATGCCAGCTTTTCCATGAGCAGGTTAACGACCTGCTCAATGCAGTCCAACATGTTCAATTCTGCACAATGATAGAAGAGGGGCCTGACTCTACGTATGTTAGGGGTTGTTGCACTCAAAAATTCCTCAATATAATTCTTGTAAAAATGTCCTTTGGGGTGACCCAACGTGGCTGTAATACGATCTAATTGTTGAACGGAAAGTGTACGGTTGCCTGTGACGATCCCGCTTACTGTACCCGGGTTTATACCTGCCACCAGACCGAATTGAGTAATGTTTAACTCATTCTGTTTCATGAAGTTTTCCAGTTCTGCGCGTATCGTGGTTGTAGGTTCCAAGTGTAACAACCCCTTTAACGTAACATTTTATGTATTCCGTTAGATAGCGATCTATAAGGATATTTATTGGGACAATCCGATGCTAAAATATAAATCCATTCTGGGAGATATTATACCATCTTATGGATGTATTATATATACTTTTCTACTAATTACTTTTTTGTGAATTTTGAATATTTCTTTGGGTATTACGTTGTTAAAGTAAGCTGGAAATCACCCTAATAGTTGAGAGGGAATTGAGGCCAACATCAATTGAATGTGGAGCCATTCAGATGTTCAAGCGACTCCGTCATTTCCTCTACAACTTATATTCAGGGGGAATTTCAATGGCTAGAAGTGCAAGCACTTACGCATCTGTAATTGACGGTTTTAAGGTAGAAACGAACAAAAAGTATTCACCAGTAGGTGGAACAAAGTGTAATATTTTTGCACAGGATGTGATGGCTGCGATGTCGGCTGACCTACCGAGTGGCTTAGCCAATCAAATGGCTGATGCTTTACTGAATAAAAAAGCGCCGGGCTGGTACTCTGTAACCTTTCAGGATGCTCAAAAAAGAGCCAATCTCGGGTATCCTACGATCGGGATCAAAAAAGAGGATGGGCATGGTCATGTAGTCGTTGTCAGACCGAAGGGTTCATCGATTACGATTTTGAAAGAGGTACAGGTTGCTCAGGCGGGGACCAAAAATTACAACAGTAATACCATTAATTACTCGTGGGTGGCAGCAGATTTGCCTGGAGTGAAATTCTATACACACGACTAATTATATTCAATATATTGGAAATTTAATGACCCCGGAAGCAGATCCACTCGATCTGTCTCCAGGGTCGTTTTTTTATTTCGAAACAGAATGTTTAGATACAATAAACGCTTTGCCTGGCTTGATAAAAGCAACTGCATAGCCATTAGAGAAGGAGGAGGATTCCGCTCTGTACTCAAGTTTAGTCAGCAGTTGCCCTTGACGATTGATGTAACCGAATTTGCCGTCTGAGACGGATGATTGTGTTTGTTTACCGACTAAAGCAAAGCCTTCTTTGAACGGAGTAGTAACATCATATTTTTGTTGATATTTAATGACCAGCGTTCCATTTTTATCAATAAATCCGACTTCGTTTTTTGCATTTTTCACACTCGCCAAGCCTTCACTAAAATTCTGGGCATCCGTAAATTTAAAGGGAATCGCGACTTTTCCCTGTTTATTGATGAATCCCCATTTTCCCGTGGTATTTTGAACCGGGGCCAATCCTTCCGAGAAGTCTCCACCGGATTTATATTGAGGAGGAATAACTTCTTTCCCTGCTGTATTGATATACCCGTACAGTCCTTTGCTATTCTGAACAATAGCCAAGCCATCCGAGAAACCACGACTGTATTTGTATTTATAAGGAATCGCTAGTTGACCAGAGGCATTCACAAAACCGATCTTGCCAGTGTTGGGAGCGTAGGCAAGAGCCAGACCGTCCGTAAATATATATTCTGAATTCCCATTTTCTTTAAAATGAGAAAGGATTTTTCCCGTTCGATCTATAATTGCATTTTCTTTGGTGTCTGCTATGGTGACCTTGGCTTTCCCTTCGGAAAAGAAATTGGCTTCGGTATATTGGCAAGGGATGACTAGTGTCCCTTTGGTGTTAATGTATCCGTAGAGATTCGTTTTTGTATTTTTGACTACCGCTCGCTGCTCATGAAAATCATCAATGGGTTTAAGCTCGGCGGGAAGTGAGAAAGCTTTCTCTCCTTTGGTATTGTAATACACGAGGTTTCCAGCGGACGTTTCAGCGGCTAATAAGCCATCATGAAAAGCACCATCGCTCAGCGGGCGAGCAACGTTGTAATCCAGAGCAGTTTTAGAAACTTCAATGGTTGTTGTGCTGGATGCGGCCCAACCTGTTCCCAAGACGGAGATGCCAGTAACCAAAATCAATGCAGCTAATCCTAACTTTTTTAACATGCATAAGCTCCTTTGTGAGTTGATTTTTTAAATTCGGGCTTCGGAAAATCTTCCCCTCATACGTAAGGTCTTCCATAATATAGACGATAAAAATGTAGGAATGTTTCTTGATATTCTAAATTTTTCTAATTTTCAGCTATTATTGAGAAATTAAGGATAAGGGATCACGTTCATTTTCAAGAAAAAAAGTGAAGAAGTCGTGTCATTTTAAAAAAAGTCTATACATATAAATTAAATGTATAGACAAATCAAAAGACTGGATTTATAATTACGCTGTAAACGTTTTCTAGCACTTAACATCCAATAAGACCTTGAAGGGAAGGAATAATCATGAAGAAAATTTTACTGGCTTGCAGCTCAGGTATGTCTACAAGTTTGCTGGTTACTAAGATGCAGGAATATGCTAAGTCCATTGGGGACGAGGCTGAAATTTGGGCAGTAGGTCAAGATCAGGCGGCAGAAGACATGGCTAAGGCTGATGCGGTATTGATTGGCCCGCAAATGAGCTTTCTGAAAGGACAACTGGAAAAGGAAGCAGCTCAATATGGTATTCATGTAGAAGTGATCGACATGATGGCCTACGGAATGGTTGACGGTAAGAAAGCCTATGAACAGGCCGTGAAACTGGTGGAACGCAAAAATGGATAAAGTCAATATAGCTGAACTGACGGAAGAGCAAATTAGTTTCCAACTTATTCTTCATAGTGGAAGCGCTCGCAGTAAAGTAATTCAGGCACTGAGCGAATATCGGAATGAGAATGTAGAAGGTGCGGACGAACTGCTCAAACAAGCCAAGCAGGATTTACGTGCTGCGCATGATATCCATTTTCAGATGGTTAAGAAGGAAGCGGGAGGGACACAAACTCCGTTCTCGCTCCTTCTAATGCATGCCGAGGATCATCTGATGTCCACGGTTACTATGAAGGATCTGGTTCTAGAACTGCTGGAGCTGTTTAAATCCAGAAATTTATAACTGAACATGTAAGTTCGTGAATTTGGGACATGAAAAGCTTGCAAACCTATTTGATGCAAGTCACTTCGCGGGGAGGAATAGGCTTTGTTTGAAAAATTAAGCCGGATACTGATACCTATTGCCGGTAAACTGAACAATAACCGCTATCTAACTGTACTGCGTGATGCATTTATGCTGTCATTTCCATTAACGGTTTTTGGCTCCATTATCGTCGTTATTATCAATCTGCCGTTTTTAAAAGGGTGGATGGGCGAGGGCAATCTGACGAGTTTTCAAAATTTACTGAATATTGCCCCTAATGCCACACTGAACATCATGACCTTATTCGTGGTCGTCGGGATTGGCTACTATCTATCTCGGAGTTATAAGGTCGAGCCCATATTTGGCGGGATGATCGCGTTGGCCAGCTTCTTGATGCTGACCCCCTTCGTGCTGACTCAAGAGAGCGGTGCTACAATTGCAGGCGTCATTCCGGTCGACCGGATCGGGGCCAAAGGCATGTTCCTTGGCATGATCGTCGCTTTTATAGCAGCTGAGATATACCGAAAGGTGACGCAGCGGAACTTTATCATTAAAATGCCTCCGGGTGTTCCGCCGGCAGTAGCCAAGTCGTTTGCCGCTTTGCTTCCTGCGTGTATCACGCTGGCTGTATTTTTGGTTATCAACGTCACAGTCAATTTGACGCTTCACAATAATCTGCATGATTTGATCTATCATGCTGTACAGGCACCGCTGGTGCATTTGGGCAGTGGAATTATCCCTACATTGATTGCTATTTTCTTTGTTCAGCTCTTATGGTTCTTTGGGCTGCATGGTCAAATTATTATCAACTCGGTTATGGACCCGATCTGGAATACGCTGGCACTTGAAAACTATGAAGCGTACTCCAAAGGAGCGGAACTGCCGCATATCATCACCAAGCAGTTTGTTGATATTTATACAGTAGGTATCGGTGGTACAGGTATGACACTGGCTGTGGTGCTCTCGATTCTGTTCTTCCTGAAGAGCAAGCAATTGAAGCAGGTCAGTAAGCTGGCCCTTGGACCGGGTCTGTTTAATGTCAACGAGCCCGTCATATTCGGTCTGCCGATCGTGATGAATCCGCTTATTTTTGTTCCATGGGTCATTTCTCCAATGATCGTTACGCTGATTACTTACTTTGCCATGTCTACCGGGATTGTGCCACCGCCAAACGGAATACAGGTTCCTTGGACGATGCCATTGTTCTTTAGCGGAATGATGGGTACAGGTTCACTGATGGGTGGTGTACTGCAACTGTTTAATATGGCTGTCGTCTTTATCATCTGGTTCCCATTCCTGAAAATTATTGACCGGGTTAATGTTCGTAAAGAACAGGAAGAGGAGCTTAGCCAAGCAACCGTTGCAGGTAAGGATCAAACTATTGGAATGTAATGTGAATAAGCTGCTAGATTAGCAGCTTATTCATTGCAAAAGAGAGAGGAGTAGAGCTGTGAATCATACCGAAATGAAAGATATAGAGCAGCAAACCATTCAATACCGTTTTCCATCCGACTTCTGGTGGGGTTCCTCAGCTTCGGCTACCCAAACAGAAGGAACCGTGGAGGGAGACGGCAAAGGACCGAACATTTGGGATTATTGGTTTGAGCAGGAGCCGAACCGTTTCTATGACGGGGTCGGTCCTGCCGATACGTCCCGTTTCTATACCCGTTACAAAGAGGATATTGCACTCATGAAAGAGCTTGGCCACAACTCTTTCCGGTTCTCTATTTCCTGGTCACGCCTGTTTCCGGCAGGGAAAGGTGCAATGAACCAGCAGGCAGTTCAATTCTATACTGCCGTCATTGAAGAGTTGCATCAGGCGGGCATTGAGCCGTTTGTGAATCTGTATCATTTTGATTTACCGATGGCTTTGCAGGAAAATGGAGGCTGGGTGAACCGGGAGACGGTTGAAGCTTACGTGGATTACGCTAACACTTGCTTCGAGTTATTCGGGGATCGGGTAGCCAAATGGTTTACGCATAACGAGCCAATTGTCCCGGTGGAAGGCGGCTATCTATACGATTTCCACTTTCCGAATGAAGTGGATTTCGGTAAAGCCGTACAGGTGGGATATCATACCCTGTTATCGAGCGCCAGTGTCATTAAGGCTTACAGAGAGGGCGGCTATAAGGGCAAAATCGGAATTATTTTGAACCTGACGCCGACTTATCCGCGTAGTCAGCATCCGGCAGACGTGCAGGCTGCTGAAATATGCGACGCGTTCTTTAACCGTTCCTTTTTAGACCCATCTGTGACGGGAGAATTTAATCCTTTGCTCGTGGAGTTGTTACGCCAAGAAGGATTTTTACCATTAACGGAAGAAGGAGATCGGGAGATTATACGCCAGGGCACTGTGGACCTGCTGGGTATTAACTATTATCAGCCGCGCAGAGTCAAGGCTCGCGAAAGTCTGCCGAACCCGGATGCGCCTTTTGTGCCGGAACGTTTCTTCGATTATTACGTCATGCCTGGTCGCAAGATGAATGAGATGCGGGGCTGGGAGATTTATGAGAAAGGCATTTACGACATTCTGACCAATGTCAGAGAAAATTATGGCAACATTGAATGCTTTATTTCAGAAAACGGAATGGGCGTTCAAGGTGAAGAAAAGTTCAGAGATGAACAGGGCATAATCCGCGATGACTATCGCATTGATTTTATCCGTGAGCATCTCAAATGGGTCCAACGAGCGATCTCAGAAGGCTCCAATGTGAAGGGTTATCACTTATGGACGTTTATGGACAACTGGTCCTGGACGAATGCTTATAAGAATCGCTATGGTTTTGTGTCTGTCAATCTTCAGGACGGTGGCAAGAGATCCGTTAAACAGAGCGGGCACTGGTTCAAACAGGTGATCGAGAATAACGGATTCTAAGGTGGTCCTCTGGACCGCCTTTTTTCTTCATCATCGTCAAAGAGCTGTGCTGTACGCCGCTGGTGAGAAAGTATAATGTTCGGTATACTTACTTATACCGTAATACCTTAACGTCCCGCCTGCAGAACAAAAAGAACCAGCGCTACCGATGTTTTGGTAAAATGCTGACATAAAACAATTTTTAGTACAGGTGGTAGACAGATGAACAAATACGAGCGGATTGCACAAGAGGTCAAACAGCGGATTATGAATAAGACCTATAGCAGTGATGATCCGATTCCCGATGAAATCTCACTGGCAAAAGAATTTGGTGTCAGTCGAATGACGATTAAGCGGGCATTGGACACATTGGTGATGGACGGGTTGCTGAATCGTAAAAGAGGACACGGAACCTTTATCGTCAAATCGGTTCACAATGGTCCTGTTAACGTCGTCGTGAATGAAATGTTGGGGCTAACTAACGTACTGCGCGGGAAAGAAATTAAAAATAAAATTGTCGCCTTTGACGTTCAATTTCCATCTGAAGAGGTAGCGACCCATCTATTTATTGATGCCAATTCTCCTGTATATCATGTGATCCGTCTGCGTGTCGTGGAGGGTGAGCCCTACGTTATCGAGCGCACATACATGCCCACGAAGCTGATCAGCGGTATTACTGAGGAGGTGCTGTACGGCTCGGTGTACAAACATATCAAGGAGGAGCTGGGACTTAATATTGTCGGTTCACACCGTACCATCCGGGCATCCAAGTCAACAGAACTGGATCGGGAGCATTTGGACTGTGCAGCGGATGATCCAATCTTGGAAATTGAACAGGTGGGTTATCTGGATACAGGTATACCATTTGAATACTCGTTCTCGCGGCATCGGTACGATAAATTTGTGTTTACCACAGTGAATCGGATGCGTTGATAAGTAAAGAATAAAAGAATAAGCATAAGGATTCGAGCTACAGATCTCGGATCCTTATGCTTATTTTTGGTTAACCATTTAGGGGAAAAGGAGACGTTCTATTTTTTACAATAAGCAATAAAACTTTCTATCCATTGTATGGTTATAGTTTCGCGTAAAATAGCACCATCTAATACAAGGTAATCGCCAAAATTATCACTATCAAGAGGAGGAATAGTTTCATAGCGTTCTTTATTTTTGCGTAAATGTTCCAGCCTATCTTGATGTTGAAGCAGCTGATGTTCCAACAAATATAATCGGGTTGTTATATCCAGATGATTAGAAAAATACATTCTCAGCCTAAACACATCTTTGGGAGTGGGTTCAATAGGCTCTGCTTTTTTTAACCATTGTAAAAAATCTTCTTTGCCTTTCTCCGTAATCGAATACAATTTTTTTTCCAAAACTTCTCCGCTAATTTGGATCTCGTAGACGATAAGTCCCTCATTAAGCAGTTTTTTTAATTCTGGATAGATCTGACTGTGCTTTGCAGTCCAAAATTCGCCTAAATCTTTACTGAATTCTTTACCGATATCATAACCAGTCATAGGTTCTTTATTTAACAAGCCTAGGATGGCATATTTTAAAGTTCTCATAAGGCTCTCTTCCTTATACATATTCGTCGTTTATTGGTTAAGTATAACATATTTAGCGAGTCCAAAATAAGATCGATACATATATTTGAAAACACGTTTGACAAATCATATAAATACATACATGTTTCTGTTGATATATTCGAAAGTGCGTGTTAATATTAATTCGAAATATGTGAATGATTTCACAATACAACGACGAGGGAGAAGAAGATCTTAGTGGAACTTACAAAAAAGAGATGGATTATTCTGATTGCAAGCTGCTTTATTAATCTGTGTATTGGATCAATTTACGCGTGGAGTGTATTTTCTGCCCCAATGGCAGAATATTTGAGTAGCGTAACAGGACTTAGTTTAACACCGGGGAATTTGGCTATAGCATTTACGATTACAAATTCGGTAGGTCCTATCACGATGATTTCAGGTGGCTGGATTAATGATCGGTTCGGGCCCAAGAAAGTGATCTTTGTAGGGGGCTTGCTGTTTGGAGGCGGTATGATTTTATCAGGATTTGCAACATCTGTAGGTTACCTGGTATTGGCTTACGGTATCGTACTCGGCCTAGGAACGGGAATGGTTTACGGATGCACAATTAGCAACTCTATTAAGTTTTTCCCTGACAAAAGAGGATTAGTTGGCGGTATAACAACGGCTGCTTATGGAATAAGCTCAGTTATTATACCTCCTATTGCCAATAGTTTAATCAGTAGGTCTGGTGTGACATCAGCATTCATTATCATCGGTATAGCATTTCTTATTATTGTATGTGCTGCTTCTTTCTTCATTGAGAAATGTCCCTCTGATTTTGTCCCTGCAGGATGGACACCCAAAACTGTAAATGCTGGCCGTTCTATTCAGAACGACAAAGACTGGAAAGGCATGCTCTCAAGCCCTCTGTTTTATATCATGATCTTGTTATTAATGTGTGGTGCTTTTGCCGGACTCATGTGTACATCACAAGCTTCTCCTATAGCTCAGAAAATGATTGGGATGTCTGCGGCAGCCGCTACGACAGTTGTTTCCGTATTGGCATTGTTTAACACGGGCGGACGAATCGTCGCAGGCTATATTTCGGACAAAATCGGTCGAATCAATACCCTGGCATTTTCTTCTGTCTTTTCGGTCATAGGACTCACATTGCTTTATTTTTCAGGCGAAGGTAGTGTGTTGACATTCTATATTGGTATTTCAGTTATTGGTTTATGCTTTGGTGCACTGATGGGGGTATTTCCTGGATTTACTGCCGATCAGTTTGGTGTGAGAAATAATAGTGTGAATTATGGAATTATGTTTATTGGATTTGCAACAGCAGGCTACTTTGGCCCATCCATTATGAGTCATGTTTACAGCACAGACAGTAGCTATCAGAGAGCTTTTGTTATTGCGGCCGTACTTGGCATAACAGGACTTGTTCTAACATTTGTATATAAGTTCACTACCCGGAAAAATCAGAAGATGGCTGTGGATATGAATCAGAAAGCTATCAATTAACCCATAGCAATAAATACAGATAAGGAGCATGAGATCATGCAAAGAAAATATCCCAATCTATGTAAACCAATCACAATTGGAAATGTGACTTTCAGAAATAGAATGTTTGGCTCTCCTATGGGAGGCACGGATATTACAGCAGACTGCACTATTGGACCCAAATCTACAGCTTTTTATGAATTAAGAGCAAAAGGCGGTGCTGCGTCAGTTACGGTCAGTGAAGTCGTGGTTCATCCCGAGACAGAAGCTTCCCATATGTACCATCTGGATCTGGGGACAGTAGATTCTCTTGCTAGTTTTACCTATACTGCAGACGCTATTCGCCGTCACGGGGCAATTGCCAGTGTGGAATTGTCTCATTCTGGACAGTATGCAGGAACTTATCTGACTGACAAAAATAAGAAACAAGGACTTGCTCAGTGGGGCCCCAGCCCCGGAGTACGTCCAGACGGCAGAGAAGTAAAGGAACTTACGCAAGAATTAATTGATGATATCGTAGCAGCTTATGGTAGATGTGCTGGACTGGCTAAAAGAGCAGGTTATGAAATGATTATGGTTCATGGCGGACATGGATGGTTGATTAATCAGTTTTTTTCTCCTTATTTCAACCGCAGAACAGACAAGTATGGCGGATCTTTGGAAAACAGGGTGCGTTTTGCACAGGAGGTTCTGGACAGTGTTCGTAAAGCGGTGGGCTCTGGCTTCCCAATCGAGTTTAGAATGAGTGGTTCGGAGTTATTTGAAGGCGGCTATGACCTGACAGAAGGTATAGAAATTGCTAAATTAATCGAATCAAGAGTCGATCTGCTCCATGTATCTGCTGGAACTTATCAGACAGGCTTTGGTATCACACATCCTTCGATGTTCTTGCCTCATGGAAGTAACGTTTATCTTGCAGCAGAGATCAAGAAGCATGTAGGTATTCCAGTTGCAACGGTTGGCGGATTAAATGACCCGGCTCAAATGGAAGAAATCATTGCCAGCGGTCAGGCGGATGTTGTTGAAATGGCTCGCGCACTGCTGGCTGATCCAGAGCTTCCAAAAAAGGTGATGAGTAACCGCGACGAGGACATTATTAAATGTCTGAGATGCTTCACCTGTATGGCAGAACGTGCAGAAACATCCACAAGACGCTGTACGGTTAACCCATTAATTGGTCGTGAGATGGATGGAACAGAAATATACCCTTCCCCTAATCCACGCAAGGTTTTAGTAGCCGGTGGAGGCCCAGGCGGACTTTATGCAGCTCTTACTGCAGCTAAACGCGGACATAAAGTTATTTTATGTGAGAAGTCTGGCGAGGTAGGCGGTATTTTGAGGGGAGAACAGGCGATTCCTTTTAAATATGAGATGTATGAGTTAGGTGTTACTCTCAGGAAGCTGGCCAAAGACGCCGGCGTTGAGATTCGTTTGAATACACCTGTTACTAAAGAGTACGCAGAGAAAGAAAATGTTGATGCGTTAATTATAGCAGCTGGTTCCGCAGCCATTGTTCCTCCAATTCCTGGATTGAATGGTGATAACGTAGTCATTGTTAATAACTACTATCTGGAGAAGGATAGGGTCAGCGATAGCGTAGTCGTATTGGGAGGCGGTCTGGCAGGCTGCGAAGCAGCAATTCACCTTGCCCAGGAAGGTAAGACTGTTCATCTGGTAGAGATGAGAACGGACCTGGCTCCGGATGCTAATATTAGACATCGTCCGATTATGTTAAAAGAAATCGAAAAGAATAACATTCATGTTCATTTAGGATTTAAAGGGCTATGTGTTACACAAGAAGGTGTTGTTTGCGCTGATCAAAAAGGTGAAGAACATCTTGTTCCAGGTACTTCAGTCATTTGTGCGCTTGGACAACGGCCAAGAAGAAACGTAGTAGATGAGTTAATTGATTGTGCACCTTATGTTGCACAAATCGGAGATTGTGTTAAGGCATCTACGATCACGACTGCAATATATCAAGGATATCATGCAGCGCTTGATATCTGATTATCTGTGACTTACTATCACTGCCCGGCCTGTGACACTTCAGGAGTCTAAGAGAGGCACTCGAACATAGCGGTTCAACACAAATCGCACAGCTCCTGCAAATGGGTACAACATTGCGCAAGAGCTGTGCGATATTTTTTTAGGATTAAGGCAATATTCCAAGTGTGAAAGTTAATTGCCAAGCAATCTTACTTCATGCACCGTCGGGGTATACCAGTTGTTCGGATTATTGAATAGCACTGCATTTACAAGGTTGATTCGCACGTAGCGAGCTTGAAAATTGACTTTGTCACTGGTAAAGCCATACGTGGTATTACCTGTGCGATCAATCGTGGAGTAGTTAACTCCATCCGTGCTGTATTCAATTTTATATTTGTAATACGCTTCAGATCCTTTGTACATAAACCATGAAATATCCACTTCGCTGATGGCCTTGGTACTGCCCAAATCGACCTGCCACCAAGCGGGCCAGGATGCAGAAGCAGCCTTCCACGAGGTTTGGGCGTTGCCGTCGTTCGCTAGTGAAGCTGGAGAACCGGATGCGGCTGAGCTAGCAGTCGCTGTTTTGCCCTGTGCGTGATTCACAAGGGACGGTAGGATTACTGTGCCTGTCGCAGCATCCATATCCCAGCTACTGTACCAGTTCAGGGTTGCTGTTTTGTTGGAGTCATTCAGAGTTAGTGGTAACCAGATGAATTTGTGGTCGCTCAGATTGAGCGGATTCCAGCGGTCGCCCATATAGATGTAGCTGGTTCCTGCGCTGCCCGTAATCGTGGCGATGGAATGGATTTGCGAGCCGTAAGCCGCCGGATCACCGAAGGGCGACAGAGCAGACCAGCTTCCAGTCATGGAACTGGCGGTTGCGTAAGCACCCTGATTCGGATACCAGCCGGATGCCTGCGAGGTGAACAGATAGTAGGTATTGTTCTTTTTCACAACAGCAGGAGCTTCGCGATAGCCATTTTCAAAAATCCAGCCAACGAACGACTGCACGCCTGTATAATCGGCTGTCAGCTTGAAGATCGCCATCGTATCGTTGGCGCCGCCATTTTTACGGGAGGCTGTAATAAGGTAGCCGCTACCGTCAGTATCCGTGAACACCGTCATATCCCGAGACTCGTAATTCAGCGGGCGGAAGCTGCCTTGGTATGCAAAGTTTCCGTCGGGTGTATCGCTGGTAGCGACGGCTACACGACCTAGTGAGTAGTCCGTGCCATTTTCATAGTGCGCCCATAGTACATATTTTCCGGTGGTTTTGTTGTAGATGACTTTGGGACGTTCAATTTTGCTCGAATTCAGCTCAGGGGCGGAATCTTTGGTGAGAATAGTGCTGCGGAAGGACCAATTTTTCAAATCGGTTGAGGTATATACGTTCACTTTTTCAAATTTCCAATTTTCGGCGTGCTCGCCGTACCAATAATAAGTGGAACCTACTTTTAGGATATTACCGCTGTTCGCTTGAATGGGGTTACCTGCGGTATCTTTCCAATCCGTTCCGTTCGTAATGGCCGTGCTTGCTGTTGCGCTCAGGGATAGTTCAGCATGGGCGACGTCCAAACCATTCAGCGCTTGGTTCACCTCGTTCCCGTAGGTTGCTTGCGTAACGCCTGTTGTATTGGCGTGTGCTGCATCGGGTTGAAGACCCGCACTGGCCACTGCGAATAGGATACAAATCCATGCGGCTAACCATTTGCTACTGTTGATCCACTTCACGATATCATCTGCCTCCTTTAACACGGATAGGATGGGCGGAACGGCTTGTCCGGCACCTCATCTTCGATTTTATCCTAATTGGAAGCGTTTACAAGTGGAATAAATTGAAGTCTTTAGAATGGAGCGGTTCGTTTAATTATATGGACACCGTCCGCCGGCTCAGCATGAAAGACGTTCCCTTTTTGCCTACTTTGGAAAAGCTCGTCAGTTAAGTGTAAAATGTTTGTGATTGTGCGTTTTGTCATTGACACGTTCATGCAATATTTCAAATTTAAAGTGACTAGAATCACATAATCGGTTACTTTATGTGGGTATACTGGGTTTTAAATTGAGGATTAACAAATGGGACATATGTTGAAATACCCTTTGTTATCTTATTTTGGAGAGAAGAGGGATACAAAGATGCTAAGTGAGCAAACCATTGCAACGATCAAATCGACTGTACCTGTTTTGGAGGTACACGGAACTACAATCACCAAGCGTTTTTACCAGATGATGTTTGAGGCCCATCCCGAGCTTCTCAATATATTCAATCACGCGAATCAGAAGCAAGGACGTCAACAGGGGGCGCTGGCCAATGCGGTATACGCAGCTGCACAGCACATTGATCGTCTGGAGGAAATTCTTCCGGTGGTCCGCCAGATTGCACATAAGCATCGCAGTTTGGGAATTAAGCCTGAGCATTATCCTATCGTCGGAAAATATCTGCTCGCTGCGATCAAGGACGTACTGGGAGATGCAGCTACAGACGAGATCATTGCCGCATGGGCCGAAGCCTACGGTGTGATCGCTAACGTATTTATAGACATGGAAGCTGAAATGTACAAGGAGGCTGGACAGCAGCAGGGAGGCTGGTCAGACTTTAAGAGCTTTGTTGTACAGAAAAAGATTAAGGAAAGCAACCAAATTACGTCCTTTTATTTAGTGCCGCAGGATGGGCAGGTGCTGCCTGAATTCGAGCCTGGGCAATATATCAGCTTAAAGATGGAAATTCCGGGCGAACATAATACCCACATACGTCAATACAGTCTTTCAGATGCACCAGGCCAATCTCACTACCGGATATCTGTAAAGCGCGAGGATGCCGAAGAGTCCCGCCCGGCAGGTAAAGTATCCGTGTATCTGCATGAGCAGGTGCAAGAGGGCGATGTGCTTCAAGTATCTGCACCGGCGGGTGATTTTACGCTGGATCGGGCAGATCGCAGACCTGTCGTGCTGATCAGCGGTGGGGTCGGGCTAACCCCAATGGTTAGTATGCTGGCTTCCTTGGTGAAATCTGCTCCGCATCGGCCTATCACCTTTGTCCACGCAGCAGTCAACGGAGATAACCATGCTCTGCGTAATGAGGTGGAAAAGCTGGTCGCCACACATGCACAAGCTGCAGTTCGTTGGTGTTACAGCAGACCAACGGAGCAGGATCGGCTGGCACAGGCTTTTCACAAGGAAGGCCGCTTGGATCTGGCCTGGTTGCAATCCGTGATACCGGAACGTAACGCACAATATTACTTTTGCGGCCCTGAGGGATTCATGCAATCGGTATACGGCCTGTTGAAGGAGTGGAATATCCCTGCTTCGGATATTCACTATGAATTCTTTGGCCCTGCCAGCGCATGGGAAGCAGAAGCACAATGACACAATGAGACATCAAAAAAGACGAAGGATATATGTCCTTCGTCTTTTTTGCGATGATTACAATGGGAAATCCTGCTCATTGGGTACTACTTTCCAAAGTGCGCTCCTGTTTTCATAACAAGGGAGTACGCAAAAATTCCATACCTTGCGGCATATATGGGCGTAAAGCCTCTGGAATACGGATCGAACCGTCCTCTTGCTGGTGATGCTCCAGCAACGGAATCAGAATCCGGGGCGAAGCGACCGCTGTGTTGTTGAGCGTGTAACAATATTTCAGCTTGCCATCCGCATTCCGGTACCGGATGTTGGAACGGCGCGCCTGGAAATCAAGCAGCTGGGACGACGAATGTGTCTCGCCGTAAGCCTGGCGGCTGGGCATCCATGTCTCAATGTCCACCTGCTTGTAGGTTTTTTGTGCCATGTCGCCTGTACACACAGCCATCTTGCGGTAGGGCAGCTCCAGCAGTTGAAGCAGGTCTTCCGCATTGCGCGTAATCTCCTGAAACATCTGCTCTGAAGCGTCCAGGCTGGCTTCGCAGATGATGACCTGCTCGACCTTGGCAAACTGGTGCACACGATACAATCCGTGCACATCCCTTCCGGCCGAGCCGACCTCATTGCGGAAGCATACGGACACGGCTGCCAACCGGATCGGGTCGGTAACATCCACGATCTCACCGCTGTAATACGAGACCAGCGGCACTTCCGAAGTGCCTACAAGCCACTGATCCTCTCCTGTGATGCGGTACGTCTGGTCCAGCCCGAGCGGGAAAAAGCCAGTGCTGCGCATTGCCTCCGAGCGTACCATTAATGGAACATCTAACAGCTGAAATCCTCGTTCGCTTAGCAGATCAACAGCAAGCTGCTGCACAGCCCGATGCAATGCAACCCCTGCTCCCGTCAGATAGTAGTTACGGGTACCGGCTGTTTTGACACCCCGAGGGACGTCGATAAGCTTGTGAAGCTCACCGAGCGCCATATGATCCTTGGGTTCAAATCCGAAGTCGGGTATCGTTCCGACTCGATCCAGTTCTACATTATCTTGATCCGATTGACCTCGCGGCGTATCTGGGGATACGATATTGGGCATTAGAAGCAAGAGCTGTTGAAACTGCTCCTCTATTTCCTGTTGCGGGGCTTCCAGAAGATCTAGCCGTCGGTTAATTTCTTTGACCTGCCGCTTTGCCCCTTCTGCCTGTTCACTCTGGCCGGCATGGATTAGCGCACCAATATCCTGACTGCACTGATTACGCTTCTGCCGAAGCTGTTCCACTTCCTGAAGTAGCTGTTTTCTCCGATCATCCAGGGTCAGCAGCTCCGCGACGGATACCTGTATTCCTTTGCCGTCTGCTGCCGTCTGAACCTGTTCTTGATGCTCTCTGATCCATTTGATATCCAACATGACACCGCACTCCTTTTCGGATAAAAATACAAAAAGCGCCCTCATCCACATGGGACGAGGAGCGCTTTGATCTCGCGGTGCCACCCAAATTGACCGGACAGCATGACAGATGTCATGACTCTCCAATCCACTTTGCTCCGCTGTAACGGGCGGGTCCGGTTTACTTAGTTACATATCGCCATATCCTACGCTAACGTATGGTCCTTGGCGTAAACGCCTCCGAGTTGGATGCTCTTCACAGGCATATTATCGTTTGCTTTTTTGTTAGTATACGGATTTTCGGCAGGGTAATCAAGGGCATACTCTGCAACACATTCAAGCGGGTTTCATGTTTGCGAAGGGGAGAGATAGGCTTTATTTCATATGTATATCCATTCTACTTCATCTGCGATGATGAAACTGGAAGAATATTTAAGGAATGGCCTCAATTTCACGTTCAAAATGGGCTATAGTCTCTATAATGCCTTTTTAATTTCATGTAAAATGTAATGATTACCAAAATGGACAGCGATGGAGGAGAACATGGAGGATTTTAAAGATCGTTTACATACGATCCGCCAAGAACAGAACAAGCTGCTCAAGGAGTATCAAACATTAATCGCGGACTATGAGGCCTCAGATATCATTTTGGAGAATGAGGTTCTGCGAAAAAAGTTCGAGGATTATCAGGCTCGCTGCATTCACTTGGAAGAGCGCGTACGACATATTGAGCAGGAAAATGGAAAGCTGCGCACTGCGCTGACGGAGCAAATGCTGAGTGAAAAGGCGAATATGATTCGCATTTCGCGTGAAAAGCTGGAGACCTATTTTGCTTCCAGAACCACAGAAGGGGAAAATCGGCTGACATCCTTTGAATATGGGGCTAAAAACCGGGTGGACCAGCTTATTCAGCAGACTACGCATGAGCTTAAAGAAGATCAGGACGAGATCGTCGCCAGATTACGACTGTTCTCAGAGGAGATTCGAGACCGAATTATGGAGCAACGCAGGCGGTTTCAGGAGGCCGAGCGTAAATTGCTTCATCAGACGGTAAGCGAGTTCCAGCAGTTCGGAGAAGAAGAGATCAGCGAAGAAACGATGCAGAAGCGCATGAAACAAAATCAGTTTGAAATGAAACTAGGCTTGAACTGGATCAACAAGCTGGGGATTTTGCTCATTATATTGGGTGTGGGAGCCGCTTTTAAATACTCATACTCGAACTGGTTTACAGGAAATATGAAGGGTGTGGCCTTCTTTCTGCTAGGAGCGCTGATGCTGGGCGGCGGCGAATGGCTGTATCGCAAGCAGAAGCAGACCTTTGCGCTCGGTATTTTGGGCGGTGGTATTTCTGTACTGTACGGATCGATTTTTTACAGCTACTTTTTGTTAGAAATCATAGGAATGTATACAGGCATAGGCTTGTCCGTATTCGTTACGGTGACCGCTGTGCTACTGTCATTAAGGTATGAATCTCGAACAATATGCTCTTTCGGTTTAGTAGGGGGATATCTCCCGCTGTTTTCCTATATGGCAGCGAACGGGCTGGAAGGGAACGCCGTGTATATCGCCATGGGATATTTGTTCCTGTTAAATCTGCTGATTCTGCTTGTATCCTTCCGCAAACGGTGGGTCGTCGTGCAATATATCAGCTTTTTGCTTAATACGCCCTTGATGATTGTGCTGGCGTGGTTGTCGGAAAGCGCCGTAGCGAGCATGCTGTATGCAGTCATTACATTTGCGATGTACCTCGGGATGACGCTGTGGGTGCCGTTCCGTTTAAAAACAAAACTGTCATGGCTGGATTTTTCTCTATTGGCTCTGAATACAGTCGTGAGCTGTTCCGTTCTGTATTCTCTGTTCAGCGATGCAGGCCTGGATGATTACAAAGGTTTGCTGGCTCTCGTCTTTTGCGTGGTGTACGGGGGCCTGGGACAATGGGTCCGGCGATATATTCCAGAGGAAAAACAAACCAAAATATTATTTTATGCGACTTCGTTGACCTTTGCCATCCTTATGATTCCGTTCCAGTTTGGAGTTAGATGGTTATCCATGGGCTGGTTGATCGAAGCGGTTCTTCTTACATTATATGGGCACCGTTACCGGTTGAAGGAATTGGAACGAGCTGGCTGGGGCATTTTATTACTGTGTCTGGGCGCATTCTTTTTCGTCGATTTTCCTATATACCTGTTGTCAGGATTTGAGACGGATTATTTTGGACTCAAATATACGCTCATTACACTGGGAATGTTGATCGTTACCGTCTTCTATGCGATTGAATTTAGCCGTCCGAATGCTTTCAAAAACAATCGTTTGTACGAAATGCATATCATGCAAGGGTTTAAATATGTAGCTTTGGTGAACGTGTATTTCTACCTTTTGTATGAAGCCGGGCATTGGTATAACATCGTTGTATCCGACGAGTTTGCTCATTACACCTTGTACAAAGTATTGTTGTATACCTGCGTATCGCTGGTATTGGCTTATTTCCTGCCTAAGGTGAGGTTGCTGTATGATCGGGTGATTAAATACTACAGCTTGGCGTTGTACGTCATAGGCTATGCGCTGGCACTGGTGGCCACCGTAGCGATTCCAACTTTGCATGAAAATTATGCGCTAAATACGGCTGCTGATTATGTGGCGCTGGTGGTGCTCGCAGCCTTTAATGTGCTGGTATTCTTTAGTAGCAGGGATTTCCTGAACGCACTGATGACCCGACATTATAGAAGTAATGAGTTGTATCCGGTCATTATGGGTGTATATTTGCTGGGCATCATAACCGCCTTTCTCGGAGTTCAGTTCCGCCTGGGGGATGCTGGTCTTGTGTTCAGTTTGGTGTATTTGCTGCTGGCCATTTTGTATATTGTATACGGCTTCCTCAAGCGAGTGGTCTACATTCGCAGATTTGGATTGGGCTTGACCTTGCTGTCGACAGGCAAGCTGCTGTTGTATGATCTGCACCTGTTAACGACAGGAAGCACGATTGTAGCCTACTTCTCTTTTGGTGTTGTACTGTTGGCGATTTCGTATATTTATCAAAAAGTATCTAATCGCATGGGAGAGACCATAATAAAGAAGGATGTTGAAGAAAATATGTAGTTTTCTGTTGTATTGTGTAGATACCGAACATTATGAAAATAAATCCGGTAATAGTGAAAAAATATGCATGACCTTACATCCTACTTACGCTATAATGAGTAAAAATTATTTATGTACGCATGCTCATGTTTATGCGTAAGTAGAGAGAATGAGGGGGATATAATGAATTTGAGCAAGGGGCAGAATAGCCTGTCTGATAAAAATGAACGCTTCTCGTCTGCTGGATTTATATTGGCGGCGATCGGCAGTGCGGCAGGACTAGGCAACATCTGGAAATTTCCGTATATTACAGGACAATATGGCGGAGCTGCATTTTTCTTATTGTTTATTGTCTGCCTGTTGCTTGTTGGTTTGCCTGTACTTTTAGCAGAGCTTGCGCTTGGTCGTGCAGGTCGAGGAAGTGCTGCTTCTGCAATGGTAAAAGTAGGCGGTCATCCGATTTGGGGCAAGATGAGCATCATGTTTGTTATCGTGCCGTTTGTTATCTTATCGTTTTATGCCATTGTAGGAGGCTGGACACTGCATTATGCCGTAGAGGCATTCAGCGGAAATCTGTTTTCAAATAATGATTTTGCTGGACAGTTCGCTTCTTTTTCCTCCGGGTATGCGCCATTGGTTTGGCTGTTAGTTGTTTTTGCATTTACAGCAGTCGTGGTTACTCTTGGGGTATCAAACGGGATTGAAAAGTTCAATAAAATTTTGATTCCTGCCAAGGTCATCCTGTTGCTCGTGTTGATGATTAACGCTCTTATGCTGCCAGGCTCTGGTGCGGGCGTATCCTTCTTTCTGAATCCCGACTTCTCTAAGCTAAGTATAGAGTCTGCATTGGTTGCTTTGGGACATGCCTTCTTCTCACTTTCACTGGGGATGGGAATTATGATCACGTACGGTGCGTACGTAGATCGCCGTCAATCGCTGGGTGGAGCCATGCTGGCAGTTGGTGGCGGAGATTTAATCTATGCGTTTATCGCAGGTATGATTATTTTCCCTACAACCTTCTCCTTCGGAATTAACCCAGCTCAAGGACCATCGCTGGTTTTCATTGCTTTACCGGCTGCTTTCTCGGCAATGCCTTTTGGTGCATTCTTCGGCGGTTTGTTCTTCGTATTGCTGGCAGTTGCTGCGTTAGGTTCTATGGTATCCTTGCTGGAAGTTCCAGTAGCCTATGTCATGGAGCGTATGCGTTGGAGCCGGGTTCGCTCCGTTATCGTCGTATCGGTTCTGTGCTTGATGCTGGGCGTCCCTTCTGCATTGTCCATGGGGCTGGTGCCTGAACTAAAAGTAGGGGATAAATCATTCTTTGATTTCGTAGACTTTACCGCATCCAACATCTTCTTACCGTTAGGCGGTTTGTTGATTGTTATATTCACAGGTTATTACTGGAAGACTGCGGCTGAGCATGCGAACATCAAACCCTTCTGGTTCAACGTGTGGTTGTTCGGTCTTCGGTATGTTGCACCGATCCTGATGTTGTTGGTCTTCCTTCATACCTCAGGTATCATCAAATTTTAAGAGAATAGAATACGAATAAAAAGGCATTTTCTTCCTAAGGGAAGAGATGCCTTTTTTTGTATATCTATCAGTGGTTACCTAACTGTGGAAAGGAATGATATAATAAAAACATTGTCATTAATTTTAACTTCATTGAAATCATTACGATTATGAAGTTTTATATAATGAATGAAAAGGCTACAGGGCATCGCAGACGATGTGCAGGAGAGGGAAAGGGCAGAAGAGCATTGAAACAGACAGGGAGCTTGAATTTGCAAGAAGGACGGCGGCTGAAATGAAGTCTAATCGGTTGTCGTCACAACGTCGTTATATGCCAGGTTTGGATGGTTTAAGAGCGCTGGCGGTCATCGCAGTCATTGTGTATCATCTGAATCCGGATTGGTTGCCGGGTGGTTTGTTGGGTGTAGGCGTGTTTTTTACTTTGTCGGGGTATCTGATTACAGATATTTTGGTTAGTCAGTGGGATACATATCATAGTTTTAAAATGAAAGATTTCTGGCTGCGGCGTGCCAGAAGGTTGCTGCCTGCCATGTTGACGGTTGTGGCTGTCATTGTCCTGTGCTCGTTGCTTTTCGATCCGTCACGGCTCACGGCCTTGCGCGGAGATGTACCTGCCGCATTGGTGTATATGAGCAATTGGTGGTTTATTTTCCATCAGGTTTCGTATTTTGAAAGTTTTGGTCCACCTTCTCCGCTTGGGCATCTGTGGTCACTGGCGGTGGAGGAGCAGTTCTATATTCTGTGGCCTTTACTGCTGGCGCTCGGGCTAAAATACATGCCCAAGCGTATTGTGCTCGCAGGCTGGGTAACTTGTCTGGCGTTAATATCTGCGCTCCTGATGGCTGTGATTTACGTACCGGGAAGCGATCCGAGCCGGGTGTATTATGGCACGGATACGCGTGGATTTGCTTTACTGATTGGTGCGGCGCTGGCCTTGGTGTGGCCAAGCGGCAAGCTGAAAGAGCAAGCCTCTCCTAAAGCGCGTATGCTTCTGGATAGCATCGGTGCGATAAGCTTGCTGTTGCTTTGTCACTGGGCGTGGGCCTCGAATGAATACGACCCATCTCTATACCGGGGCGGCCTGCTGGGCATTGCTTTGGTCAGTGCTATTGTGGTCGCAGCGTTGGCACATCCGGTAAGCCACCTTGGTCGTCTCCTTGGAATCAAGCCGCTGCGCTGGATTGGAGCCCGTTCCTATGGACTGTATCTGTGGCATGTTCCGGTTATTACGCTAACGACGCCTCAAGTAGATACCGATGGCGTGCATGTGATGCGCATCATTTTACAATTGCTAGCTACCGTATTGCTGGCGTCTCTCTCGTTTAAATATATTGAGGAGCCGATCCGCCATGGAGGATTCCGCCACTGGATCACAGAAATTCGTTCAGCGGTTCGTAGACAGGCGCGGTGGAGATGGATGCCTACAACTACAGCGGCTGTGCTTTTTGCAGGTATTCTCGTGGGTACCGTCCACCTGTACGTGACATCTTCTGATGCAACTATTCAGGCGGCATCAAGTGATGAGAAGCCAGTCGCAAAGGCAAAGGCGATGCCGCCGCTTCACGGAACGGTATCCGTGGCTTCCAAGGGGACCCAAGGCACCAAGCTGCAAGGGTCCGAGGGCAGCAAGGCGCAGACCCCAGTCCCGTCTCAAGCTCAGACGCCTAAGAGTACAGCGGTCCAGCCTGGTACTACGGATGATGTTCCGAAACCGTCGCAACCTTCGGACAAACCCCAAGAAGCTACGCCTATGACAGGTGATGGTTCGAGTGTGACCGCCATCGGAGACTCTGTCATGTTGGATGTACAGTCGTACATTCAGGAATCCTTCCCGGGAGCTGTTGTAGATGGGCGGATCGGTCGTCAGATGGCCGAGGCACCTGCCGTACTGGAGCAGCTAAGACAGAACGGACAGCTGGGGAAGACAGTTATCATTGAGCTGGGCACGAACGGCGCTTTCACCAAGGATCAGTTGGCGAATTTGCTCGCCAGTCTGAAGGATACGAAACGTATTATACTCGTGAATACCCGTGTGCCTCGGCCATGGGAGAGCATTGTGAACAAGCATCTTGCCGAAGCAGCGTCTCAGGACCCGCGAATTACAATGATTGACTGGTATGCAGCCAGTTCTGGTAAAAATTCATATTTCGAGCATGACGGAGTACATTTAAAACCTAAAGGTGCTAAAGCTTATGCGTCCTTGTTGGCTCAGGTCCTAACGAAACAATCGTAATAAACTGCAATGATACTCATAAATTATGCAAATGCAAGACAAGAAAGCCACCGGGAGTAGGTTGTCCTCTGGTTGAAGTGCATCCCTAAATTTTCATCGGCTAAACCTAAGGGTTTTTCCAATGTCCATTCTAAGGTGTGTACATCAGCCCTGATCCGGTGGTTTTTCTTATTTTAGTGTGGAGGTACATAAGCTCATGGAAAAGGGTTATTCACATAGTAGGACAAGAGAGCACCGCTTGAAGAGGAACAGAAAAAGACTGATTTTGATTGCTATTATATTATTTGTGGCAGGCTGTATTACTTTCATTGCAATAAAGGTCTCAGATAACAAATCGCATGCGCCAACACAGGAGCTTGCTAAAAAAACAGATTCCGTATCCAAAGACTCATCCAAAGGTAAAGTAAATGCGGGGGCAAATGGTAAAGCAGTCTCTCCAAAAAGCGACCCCGAAGTAGAAGATGGTGCCTTTGTCGAAAAATATTTAAAACAGCAAATGCTAGGGCAGATGCCCGATGGAGCCGATGGTAAAAAAGTGGCCTACTTATCCTTTGATGATGGTCCATCCGTGACGGTAACACCTAAAATATTAGACATTCTGAAAAAACAGAAGGTCAAGGCAACCTTTTTTATCGTAGGAAAAGAAGCCGATGAAAATGAACATACCAGAAACATTATCAAAAGAATTGTTAAAGAAGGTCATGCGATAGGAAACCACACGTACTCTCATAATTATAAGTATTTATATCCTAACAGGCGGGTAAGCACGGACCATGTTATGCAGGATATTGAGAGAAACAATAAGGTGCTAAAAAGTATTCTGGGGCCAGAATTCAGCACAAGAATGATCCGGTTTCCGGGGGGCCACATGACATGGAATAGCAGAGATCCACAGGGGATGGCTGCTTTGGATAAAGTCTTACTTCAAAAGGACTATCATCAGGTAGATTGGAATGTATTAACGAAGGATGCAGAGGGAAAATCCAAGAAAGCACCCGCACTAATCAACCAATTTATGAGATCAGCCAAAGGTCGAGAAAAAGCTATCATACTAATGCATGACACCTATGGTAAAGAAGAAACAGCCAAAGCATTGCCGCAAATTATAGAATATCTAAAGAAACAGGGATATGAGTTTAAGGTTATGAAGTAAGATATGTTTATATATTGGAAAAGGACGGGGCTGATGGCCACCGTCCTTTTTGTAATTAAGGATATCGTTTGCGTGTTTTAGATGCGCTCTGCTTCACCCATCGCCTGAATGAAAGCTCCGATACCTTTGGGATCGTTGGTTATAATCGGCTCACTGATATAGTAAGCGAAGGTACCGTCCCGACGATCTTTACCACCCAAACCGCTTACTTGCACCGTTTTGTTCAGATTCACGAGTCCTTCTTCAGTGATCGTGATAAATTCATCGATAATTCCCTTGCGGATGATTTCTGCCTCTTGACGATATTGCTCCGGCAGATAGCCTTTGCGAACGCCCTTGGCAATAGCATAGAGAATCATGCAGGAAGCAGAGGCTTCCAGATAGTTGCCTTTCACATGGCCCAGGTTGAGCACCTGATAAAAGACTCCACTTTCTTTATCACGCACTTTTAGCAGGGCTTCCAGTGTTTCCGTCAGCATATCGATCAGGACGGGACGGTCTGCATGATCCTCTGGAATATAGTCCAACACGTCAACGAGTGCCATAACGAACCAACCCATCGAGCGTCCCCAGAAATTTTTGGAACAGCCTGTTTCCGGGTTGCACCAATGCTGCTCACCCTTCTCATCCCAAGCATGGTAGAGCAGGCCTGTTTCAGGATCACGTGTATGTTCGTAGCAGAGCTTGAATTGCAGGGTCACATCGTCAAACTCTGACGGATCTCCGAATTCGCGGATAAATTCAGCGTAAAACGGGGCACCCATGTACAAGCCGTCGAGCCAAATTTGATATGGATAAATTTGTTTATGCCAGAATGCGCCCTCACTTGTGCGCGGGTGTTTTTCCAACTGACTGCGTAATTGATAGGCTGCCTTTTTGTATCGTTCATCTCCTGTGGCACGATACAGCGAGAAGAGCAGCTTACCGTTATTCACATGGTCAATATTGTACTCATCTACTTTATAACGCTGAATTACGCCATTCTCGTCAACAAAATGGTCCATATGTTTTTTTATATATTCCATGTACTTGGGGTCGCCTGTCAGTTCGCCAACCCATTCCAGACCTCTGTAAATGACGCCATGGTCATATTCCCATTTTTCGTAAAATTCTGGACTCCGTTGCAGAACGGAATCGCTCATACGTACAGCCCAAGAATCTGTTTTTGTAGGACTGGTGGTTGGTTGTGATGTTGGATTTGCCATGATACAGTCACCTCTTTAGTAAATGTTTAATCTGTAATTGTTATTGTTGTTACATAGACGGAGTATGTGTCTTAGGGTCAACGGGTTTGTTCTTGAAGCCCACGTTATTGTTGCCCCAGCACCGATCGTAATGGAAACCTGTCAGTTCCTCGAATACCTTCCGGGCTTCCGGTTTGGCTGATTTCATGGAGCCACCGTTTTTGAGGCGGTCAATTTCGGCGATTAGCTTCTTGTGGCTGTCAATATCCAGCTTCATCACGACAGAAGCAATCATACCGATGATCGCGAGAACGATAGTACCAACCACGAGTACATAAAAGATGGCGTGCTGAGCAGCGACTGGCTGACTATCAGCCCCGGATACAAAGCCAAAATGCTGTAACACCCAGCCGAGAATGAAGACGACAACGGCCCGCACCATTTTTCCAGCAAAAGTCATCATACCTGCATAAATACCTTCCCGGCGACGGCCGGTCAACGCTTCATCCACATCGGCAAGGAACGTATACTGATTCCAAGGGATGTAGTAGACGCCACCAGTACCAAGCCCCATGAACAGGGTGATGACATATAGCCATACCATCGTATTAGAGGCTCCCGTCATATAGAGCAAGCCATAACCTGCTACGCTAAAGCAAACGACAACGAGGGCGGCAATGAAAGGCATACGAAACCCTTTTCGCACACAGAATTGGATGAAGAAATAGGTAGAAATCAATTGAATGACAGAGTTAAAGCTGTTCAAATTGGATACCATCTCCGAGCTTTGAAACAAGGAGAAGACAATAAAGTACGTAAAAGCAGAAGTAAACAGCCACTCAGCTGAAAAGCCGCCCAGGTACATCCCGAGATGATGTCGGAACGTCTTGACTCGGAAGGTAGAGGAAATATCGACAAACAACTTTTTCATCGAATCGATAAAGGAAAGCGGAGCTTCACCTTCCAGTTCCTTTTGCAGTTCCTCACTTGGACGTTCCCAGGAGTTTTTGTACAAGAATGCCATCGCAATCAGCAGAATTGCTGCAAAAACGAGACCGGTATAAAAGAAAGGCAATGGAGAGTCTTTGCCATACTCAGCAATAAAGCGACCAGGGATAAAAGCGGCGGCAAAATTGGCAATTTTGCCAAACATGGCCTTCCATCCAGTTAATCTGGAGCGTGCGCCGAAGTCGCGGGTCATCTCTGACGCTAGTGCTTCATACGGCACCATGACAGAGGTATATACCAGTTCAAACAGCACGTACGTACTCAGGTAATACCAGAAGCCCAACCCATCTACCCAAAGCATCGGATACACGAGCATCAGCGGGATACCCATCATGATGAAAAAGCGTCGTCTGCCGAATTTACGGCCCAAGCGGGTCCGGTGAAAGTTATCGCTGATAAAGCCCATGACCGGATTGCTGACTGCATCTATGATGCTAGCAACAGAGAAAATGGCCGCGGCCTGAACGGGAGACAGTCCGCAAAAGGTTGTATAAAAGTACATTAACCATGCACCGCTAATCGCAAGTGCGCCACTTCCCAGCATGTTACCGCTTCCATAGGCGAGTGTATGTTTCAATGTGATTCTTCGTTCCATGATCTGTTCACCTCATATTTTGTCTGGTTATGAGGACAATCACCGGTCGCTATATTATGCAAAATTGTCTGAGTTGGTAGATGGGCCAGGGCGTCCTGATTAGGCGGGGCTCTTAACGTGCCCCTATATTTTTTCCGCTCGGAGTACCCGAGCCGATCAGATCGCTTCCTTTGGCCAGCTTAAGAAAGTCACCTAGCTGGATGGAACCGTCTGCACTTCGAGTGATAGAAGGCGTGAGACTAACAAAGTCGTCTGCACTGACTACCAGACCTTTGGCATTCGTCGATTTTTTGTTTTTCCACCAAACGCTAGAGTTGTCTTGATCTGTACCGCTTGTTTTGTCACTAGCGCTTCCCTCAAAGGAAAGATTGTTAATGAACACGTGATCACCTTTGTCAAAGGCAAAATTACTTTGTCCATTGTCCCACGAGGTATTATTGGTCAACGTAATGCTGCCGGGGTTGCTATTGTAAGTGAAGCCGTGTTTTTTGTTCTGGAAAGCAATACTGTTTTTCACGATATGGTTGACTTTGATTTTGTCTCCACCCAGCTTAAATCCGTTGCCGTCGCTGTTCGCGGTAGACGTTCCATCTGCGGTCTGCCCGTTGTGGTGGGCCACACTGTTCAAAATGGTTACTTCGCCGATGGGACCCGTTTCGGTTTTGCTATACAAATCCCAGCCATCGTCTACGTTGTACGCGGCCAAGCAGTTATCAAACACATTGCCTGGTCCCACAGTCAATTTGGCAGCGAAGCCATCGGCATCCTCACCATTATCGGGATCAGCGTTATCGTGAGAGTAAGAATTCAAAATCAAATTGTTCGAAGGCCACTCACTAGTGGAAGCGTTAGGGGAGTAACGTCCAAGCTGAAGTCCAGTATCCCGGTTGTGGTGAGTTTCCACGTTTTCGATTCGGTTATTGCTGCCGCCGATATAGATACCATTATCTCCAGCACCCTTGACTTCAAGGCCCTTTACCAGCCAGAAGTCTCCGTTAAGCTGAAGTCCACGATTGGCTGAACCAAAGGCTTGAGCAGAGAAATCAAGTACCGGCTTTTCACTACCGTAAGCGACCAACCCTTTGAGTGAGCCATTATTGCCGCTATTTTCACGCTGAATTGTAATCGTTGAGGAGTAAGTGTAGTTACCACCGCGCAGGTAAATGGTTTTACCAGGAGCAATTTGTGTAAGTGCTGCTTCGAGCGTAGTAGGACTGGATTTTGTACCCGGATTGGACACGTTACCATTTGGCGCCACATACAAATCTCCTGCCGCTAAAGTTGTGGAGGCAGTGGTTGCGTCGGTTGTACTGACTGCCTCTTCTGTGAGTGCGGAAGAAGGGATGTCGTTGGATAACGTATCTGCGTAAGCGGTTCCAATAAGGCAAGAAGAAGCAAAAACAAAAGAAACACCGAGTCTTAGAGCGTTAAATCCGGTTTTTGGACGATCATTTCGTTTAAACATGTAATTTCCTCCTTATTTGAGCTCATATTTTAAAAGAAGATAGCATCTATAAAAGTGACTCATGCTGTCTTTCCACTAAAAACAGGACACCTCCTGGGGGGACAGATTGATCTACCATTAGTCCAAAACGCTCTAAGAAGTATATGCACAGTGTAATATATGTTAACGTTTGCATCAACAGTTTTTTACTGTTTTTTTGATATTGTGAAAAAAAGTTCACACTTTTGTTTCAACTAAAAATGCAATTTTGCCAGACTGGGAAAATTTGATTATACTTAAACATTATACATATAATAGGAATGAAAACTGTGAGAAAGGGTGGATTTAGTGCATGGGGAGTGGAAATCATTTGACGGATTCAACTGTCGAACAATTGCAGGAAAAGCAGCCACGAGTGAAAAATGAGATGATCGATTGGCTTAAGGCCATTATTGTAGCCATTGTGCTCGTGTTCATTATACGTTGGCTATTATTTGCGCCATTTATTGTTGAGGGAGCGTCCATGGAACCGAATTTCAAGACAGATGAACGAGTGGTCGTGAACAAGGTGATTTACGATTTTCGTGATCCCAAGCCGAGTGAGGTTGTTGTATTCCATGTGAGAAAGGAACAAAAAGACTTTATTAAGCGTGTTATTGGAGTGGCTGGAGATACGATTCAGTATCAAGGAGATCATCTTTATGTGAACGGTAAGAAAGTAGAGGAGTCATACATTCAGGGAGCTATTCAGGATGCGCACGCCAAGGGAGAACTATATAACAATGTTGATTTTCCAAATGGGACCATAACCGATTCCAAGGTACCTGAGGGTTATATTTTTGTGATGGGCGACCACCGCAATAATAGTAGGGATAGTCGTGCTATTGGCTTTGTCTCTATTAAAGATATTGTTGGCCGTGCGGATGTGATTTTTTGGCCGGTGGATAGCGCGCAATGGGTTAAGCAGAAATAATATAAGAGCGCCTAAGAAGAGGGGGATTCCTCACTTAAGGCGCTTTTTAGTTTATAATCTCATTATATTTTTTTCGTAAACGGGTCCGGCAGCTTGCGCCAATCCTGCTCCATTTCTTCAGGGGTCAGCAGTGTCTCATCCAGGGTGCGCTCGATTTCTTCCCGGTTCATATCGATACCAATAAATACGAGTTTGGTAACTCGGTCACCATACTTTTCGTCCCAGTCAGGTGTTTTTTCGAAATCTTCACCGAGATAGTATTGGCGTTCTTCCTCAGTCAAAGCAGATACCCACAGTCCTGCGCGTGCGAATTGTTTGGAGCTACCCGCCTGACTGAATGTAAAAGCAGTGCGGTTCTGCGTGGCGAGCCACACCAATCCCTTGGAACGTACAACCTCAGCAGGCCATTGAGCCAGCCATTTCAACAAACGTTCGGGATGAAATGGGATTTTGCGCTTGTACACAAACGAAGCAATGCCATATTCTTCTGTCTCCGGTACGTGCTCTTCTTTGTTCATTTCCTGTATCCAGCCTGCCGCCTGACTAGCTGTTTCAAAATCGAAGCGATGCGTGTTCAAAATCTCTTTTGGGTCCACTTTACCGTACTCGGAACGGATGATTTTGGCGTTTGGTTGAATGCCTCGTAACGCTTTTTCCAGTCGTTCCAGTTCCTCTTGTGGTACCAGATCGCATTTGTTAATGATCAGCACATCACAAAATTCCACCTGCTCTATGAGCAGATCAACGATGCCGCGTGCATCCTCCTCTGCCACTTCCTGTCCGCGATCCTTGAGGGAGTCCCTGGAGTAGAAGTCCTTCCAAAATTCCGGTGCATTCACGACGGTAACCATAGTATCCAGTCGGGTCAGCTTGGTCAAATCAATTCCATTTTCCTCATCTACATAACTGAAGGTCTGGGCTACCGGAATAGGCTCACCTATACCCGTGGACTCGATCAGAATATAGTCAAACCTTTTGTCGAGTGCCAGTCGTTCTACCTCTTTCAATAAATCTTCCCGCAAGGTGCAGCAGATGCACCCGTTGGACATTTCCACCAGCTTCTCATCTACACGAGATAATCCTCCACCGTCACGAACGAGATCAGCATCAATGTTTACTTCACTCATATCATTGACAATGACAGCTACCCGCAAGCCTTCCCGGTTGTTCAGTACATGGTTCAGCAGGGTGGTTTTGCCAGAGCCGAGGTACCCGCTTAGTACCGTGACCGGTATTTTCTTTTCCAATTCCATAGCGTTTGCCAACGTAATCACTCTTCCCTTCAAAAGTATCATGAAATGTCGAATGTGCTGTAGTGGTTATCATGCGAGATAGGAAAGCAGAGGTGCTTTCTTTTTTTTATTAATCGTAATAATTACGAATAGTAAAATTAGTAAATCATTATTAAGAGGAATTGTCAAGGAAGGTAAGATCACCTGATAAGAACTGTATTAATTTTCAAATCGATAAATAATTAAAATTTTAGGTAATTTGTACGATAAAATAAGTATCCATGATGGAACAGATTCAGCTTAGATTGTATAGAGTTGTGGCGGCATGGCGTCAGATTAGAGAGGACGTATCCAATACATGCGGACAATAGGGATAGGCACTAAAATTAGTGGTATGGTGATCGGCATTTTGGTTGTGTTGTCTGTCGTAATTGCTTATGTGGTTACTAGCCGAATGCAGGAGGGTGTTGAGGCTTTTGCTACCGAAAAGGCTAAAAATGACTTGAATATGGCAACCCGCCTACTGGACTACAAATATAGCGGGGCATGGCAGATCAAGGACGGGCAATTATATAAGGGGAGCCAACGGATTAACAATAATGAGGAAATCGTCGATGAAATTGGTGGGGCAACAGGCGATACGGTGACTTTCTTTCAAGGGGAGCAACGGGTAGCGACGAATGTCATGCTGGAGGGCAAACGCGCTGTAGGCACGAAAGTATCGGAGAAGGTGGCTACCGTTGTCTTAAAGCAGGGTCAGCCCTATTATGGTCAAGCGGTGGTAGTTGGTAAAACGTATCAAGCTGCGTACACACCCATTCGCAGTGCGGACAGTGCTGTGATTGGCATTCTGTATGTAGGTGCATCGCAATCGATCATTGACGGGATCATTAGCGGGTTTATCCGCCAGTTTATGATTGTGATCGCCATTGCCATTGCGATATCGCTTACCGTGATTCTCTGGTACATGAGCAGGGTAAACCGCAGGCTGGGCCGTGTAGGCCAAGCGCTCGCCAAGGCAGGTCAGGGGGATTTCACTTCTGTCCTGTATGATCGAAGCAAAGATGAGCTCGGACGGCTGAGTACCCACTATAATGAAATGCGAGCAAATTTGAGCATTTTGATTTCCGAGGGCATGCATGCTTGTGGAGCGGTATCCGATTCAACGGGGCGGCTTGCCGTCATTGCTGAAGCATCGACCAGGCAGGCCAATAGCATTGCAGACACCATACGGCAGGTTGCAGATGGAGCCGAAGCGCAGACCCGAAGCGTGTTGGAAAATCAGACGGCGATGGAAGAGATGGCTCAGGGCATCCAGAATGTCGCGGAAAATGCCTCTGAGATTGCGGAAGCTGCTATCTACTCCAAGCAGCAGGCGGAGGCAGGAGCGGAAACCGCGCGCCTCACGGTGGAACAGATGGGGGAGCTGCATTCGTCCATCCAGCATACGGATGCTCTGATTCAAGCGCTGCACCGTCAATCGGGTGAAATTACCGGAATCATGCAGGTTATTCAGGGAATATCTGAACAGACGGGACTGCTGGCACTGAATGCTTCTATTGAAGCTGCTCGCGCAGGTGAGCAGGGACGAGGATTCGAAGTTGTAGCATCCGAGGTACGGAAGCTAGCAGATCAATCGGGAATAGCCTCCCGTCAAGTGGCGCAGCTCATCCAAAACATTGATGGAGATGTACAGCGCTCGGCGGAAGCGATTGGACATGTGGTAGCGCATGTGGACAGCGGGCTGCGGATGATGAACGAGACACATGACAGCTTCGAACATATCGTCGAAAGAAGCACTCATATTGCAGAACGGATCGAAAGCATGGCAGCGACTGCAGAACAAATGTCTGCAGGTGTGCAGGAAGTTACCGCTTCCGCTACTGAAATTATTGTCATCGCCCGCAGGACGAGTGTCGGATCACAGGAAGTGTCGGTGGCAGCTTCCGACCAGATGGAGGAAATTAACCGTCTGAATACCTGCTCTGCTGATCTACAGCTTGCTATGGATCAGATGCAGAAAGCGCTAGGCCAGTTTAAGGCTTAATGAATACTGTACAGAAGCCCATGATGGATATCACGAAGAAAGAGGACTTGCGCGAACAACACGCAAGTCCTCTTTTTTGCATCTGGCCTCGAATCCTTGTCTTAGCCTTTGACAGCTCCAGCGACGACGCCTTTGACAATGTATTTTTGCAGAAAAATAAATACGATAATCGAAGGCAGCACAGCCATTACCATCGCGGTCATAGCATATTGCCAGTCTGACGTATACTGTCCGACGAAGGTGTAGGCGGCCAGCGTCAGCGTCTTGGTGCTGGGTGAGCCATTAACCATGAGAAGCGGAAGCAGAAAATCGTTCCAAATCCACATCACGTCGATAATGACAATGGTGGCGGTGACTGATTTCAGCAAGGGAAAAATTACGGAAAAGAAAAGCCGGAAGCCCGAGGCCCCATCGATCTTGGCGCTTTCGTCGATCTCAGCCGGAATACCTTTCACGAAGCCGTGATAGATAAACACTGCCAGTGGTGCGCCGAAGCCCCAATACAGCAAGCCAAGTCCCCAAGTGCTGTCTGCCAGATTTAAGTCTTTCGCCAGTCGCAAGACCGTGAGCATGATGGACTGAAATGGGATCAGCATCGGCATAATGCACAGCATGTAAATCACGGAGCTCCATTTGCTTTTGGTTCTTGCCAGCTTGTAGGCCGCGATGGAGGATATCAGCACGATACCTGCCAGGCCGACGACGGTAATAATGGTGTTATTCAGAAATAGGCGTGGATAGTCAATGAATTTCCATACATATACGTAGTTATCCAGCGAAAGCTGCTTGGGCAGTGCAATGACGTCGGTCATGACCTCAGCGAAGCTTTTGAACGAATTGTTAATGGCGAGAAACAGCGGGTACAAAAATAACAGTGATAATACAATCATGCCCGCTTCTAGCAAAATACGTCCCGTACGGCTGCGTTGCATCAGGCTTCAACCTCCCTGCGTTTGAAAATAGACAATTGAATAATCGTAATGATCAGGACTGCAACGAATAAAATCAATGCTTTGGCTGTTCCGTAGCCATACAGATTGTTCTGGAACGTGTCCCGGTAGATATCATACGCAATGCTGTATGTTGTACCTCCCGGCCCACCGCCGGTCAGAGATAAAATGACGTCAAACACTTTGATTGAGTTGGTCAGTGCCATGAAGACTGAGATCGTAATGGAAGGTGCGAGCATCGGTAGAATAATACTGAAAAATCTCCGAATCGGCCCCGCGCCATCGACAATGGCAGCTTCTTTTAGATCCTCTGGCACAGATTGCAAACCTGCAATATAAATGACCATGTAAAAGCCAATGGATTGCCAGATGGATACTGCCAAAATGGAAATAAACGCGAGCCCTTCCTCACCCAGCCAACTGAGCTGGAAGATGCCCCAGCCTGTACTGTGTCCCAATGACTCAAAGCCTTGCATGAAGATGAATTTCCATATAAAGCCAACAATCACGAGACTGAGGATATAAGGGATAAAGAAAGCCGCCCGCAGCCAAGCCGAGCTTTTCAGCTTCATGTCGAGAACGAGCGCCAGCAAAATGGCCAGCACATTCACCAATACAATGTACAGAATGGCATACTTGACGGTAAACCAGGCTGCATGTGCAAAATTGGCGTCCCCAAGCAGGATTTGCTTGAAGTTATCCAGACCTACAAATTTCGGATGTTTGGATATGCCGTTCCACTTGGTCAGGGAATAGCGTATCGTCATCAAAAACGGAATATAAAATGCAATCGTAATGCACAAGATTACGGGCAGTGTGAATAAACCGAATTCCAGTTTACTGCCCTTGTCGCCCCAGGTTCCCCTTTTTTTCAGCATAACGCACCTCTTTTTCTCAGCATTTTCCGGTCTTTCGCTCCAAGCTGTTTAAGATATAATGAAAGTATAGGATAGCCCCTAGGGCCGGACCAATGGATTTAAGAAAACAGTTGAGGGTAAAAATGTGTACGCTTTCAAAAGGGGCGGTTATCATGATGTCAGAGCGTGTAGGAACGATTCTTTGCTCCATGTGGAGGAGGATCACGCAAAAATTAGTGAACAAGCTCATTCTTCTTTTTACCTCGGTAATTATTCTGGTGGTGGGCTCACTCACGATTATTTCCTATCAGATGATTGAAAAGGAGTCTGTTAACCATAGCATCGCCAGCACGACCAATAATCTGCTGCTGGTCAATCAGAATTTGGAGGATTACTTGGAGGGAATGCAGCAGTTGGCTCTTCCGCAGCTTCGTTATAACGATATCATGAACGCCATTGCCAATGAGAACCGGGACTATGCTTCGAGAATGGTCATTGAGAATTACTTGCGCAGCATGTTTTATTCGCGTAATGATCTGGAAGCGATCTATCTGTACGTGGCGGACCGACATCAATACTATGTGGTTACCAGGGAGACGTACAACATTACAGTGCGCAAAGGAATAAACACGGATATTCCCAAGCTTCCTTGGTATAAAGAGGCGATGGCTAGTACCACGAACGAATCATTTCAATCCTTTGTAGGGTCCCGCTCTGATATGGGGTATGTGGCGCCACAAGCCAGCTTTATGGCATACCATCGAGTGCTGAGGTCGATTGCATCCCGTCACCCACAGGCGGTGCTGTCCTTTTATTACAACACGAGCGCCGTGGATGAAATCATGCAGAACATTCCACTGGGCAAAGGGGATCAATTGATGCTCATGAGCCCTGAAGGGGTCCCCTTTTATGTGAACAGCTTTCCGCTATATGAGCGGATGCGTGATTCCGGAGTGTTGACACAGATCGGCAAGGGAGGAAGCGGGCGAGTAACGTGGTCTGATAGCAGTGGCAATCAGGAGTATTTGGTCGTCTATGATACTGGCGAAAAGGATGGGTGGCAGCTCATTAAGCCCATCCCATACCGCCAGATTTATGAAGCAGCTACGACAACACGGAATTGGAGCTATGCCATCGGAGCTTTATTTTTAGGTGTGTCTATTATATTAGTGACACTGACCTCGAACGCCATTACCCGACCTTTACATAAGCTGTCCACCCAGATGAAGCGGTTTAGCACCGGGGATTTTGGAGCAACAGCTCCTGTGAAGGGACATGACGAGATTGCGTATTTGTCGCTGCATTTTAACGAAATGGTCCAAAGAACCGAAGAACTTATTAATGAGCGCTATCGCATGAAGCTGGTCGAAAAGAACGCCATACTCAAGGCGTTGGAGGCTGAAATTAATCCTCATTTTCTGTACAATGCCCTGCAAGCCATATCCACACAGGCATTAAAGCGGGAGATGTTCGACATGGCGGATATGGTGGATGCGTTGGCCCAAACGTTGCGGTATTCCATCAACGGCAAGGATATCGTAGTTGCCCGCGAAGAGCTCAAGCACATTGAACGGTATATAGGTCTGCAAAAAGCAAGGTTCGGAGCGAGACTGCGGGTCGAAGTGGTATGGGAAGAAACGCTGATGGAGCTGCCGATTCCGAGATTATCTGTGCAGACGTTGGTGGAAAACGCTATCAAGCATGCGTTGGAAAAAGTATCAAGCGATATTCTGATCGTCATTTCAGCCGAATCGAGTTCTACAAATGCCACAATTGCAGTCAGGGACAACGGACCTGGGATTTCAGAGGACAAGCTGAAAATGGTGCTGGATTCATTCCATGAAAAATGGGAAGAACGGGAGAGCGAGCATATTGGTTTGAAAAATCTCAACACACGGTTGAAGCTTTTGTATGGAGATCAGGCAGGATTATTCATACTTACGGATGAAACGGGAACGGAAATGAGAATGCAAATTCCCCGGGGAGGAAGTAGTCATGTATAACGTATTGATTATTGACGATGAAGAACCGTTACGAGAAGCCATTCGTATTGTTGGAGACTGGGATCGTCTGGGCATCGAACATATTTATGAGGCGACGAATGGAAGGTTGGGGATGGAACTGCTCGGTCAGCACCATATCGATGTGGTGATGGTGGATATGAAAATGCCGGAGATGAACGGCATTGAATTTCTTCGTGTTATCGAAAAGGCATATCCCCATCTGCTGACCATTGTCATTAGTGGCTACAACGACTTTGAATTTACGCGACAAGCGATTCAATCACGGGTAGTAGATTATTTGCTCAAGCCTATCAACCGCCAGGATCTGAATCAGGCACTGCGCAAGGCGGTGGACATTCTGGAAAGCCGAAAGCAGAGCAAAGACGAGTTCATAAATCGGAGCATTACGCTGAATATGTCACTGCCGAAGCTGAAAGAGAAGCTATATTTGTCCATTTTGGACGGTAGCTTTAAAAGGCAGGCCGATACGGCGTTGCTCCCATTGATCGGAGCGGATCAGCCGGGGAATCGCTTTGGTGTGATCGTGCTGCGGCTGCTGAACAGGGATGAAATTCGCAGGTCACGTTTCCATGGCGATGCCGATCTGATGGATTTTGCCGTAACCAATGTGTTAGCTCAGACCTCAGATGAACGGTTGAGTTGTTTTAGCTTCTCCCATCCGCGACGGGAGCGTGAGGTCGTTTCGATCTGTACCCTGGCCTCAGGACAAGAAGAACATATGGCCTTACTATTGGCACAAGTGACACAGAAGGCGGTGGCGAACCTGCATGGGCTGTTCAGCATAGTGGTAGCTGCCGGATTGGGTAGGCTCTGTACAGATGTATTGGAGCTGGCGTCTGCTTATATGGATGCCAAGACGCTCATTCACAGCACGGATGTGTTGAGGCTGGAAGGGAAATCCATTCTTCATACAGTGCCCCGGCAAATAGGTACGTCAGAGGAAATACCATGGACGGAGCGGCTGTTGTCGATCCAAAAGGATGCTCAGACAGGTCAGGCGAACCGGGCAAAGGTACTGCTGGGCGATCTGCTGAAACAATTGGCATCAGGCCCTATTTTCCGTTTGCAGGATGCGGATCGAATGATGAAGGAGTTCCATTTTTTACTGAGAGAAGCTGCGATTGAGTTGGGTGCGTCTACGTCAGCGTTGAATCAAGATGAAGCTTTGGAAGAACCGGAGCACGTGGGGGAAAGCGACTTGTCTGCTGATTTTACGAGTTTTGCCCACTATGGTCGGAGATTGAATCGAATGCTGGAGCTTTACATTGCTGGGGTCCAACATGCTCAAGCGGGAAACCAGCCCTTTGACATAACGGACATCAAAAGGCACATCGACCGTTATTATTTTGAGGATATCAAAATTTCGTTTTTTGCCGAAACCTATTTTTTGAGTCGGGAATACTTGATGAAGCTCTTCAAGCAGCAGTTTGGATACGGTATTCACGAATATGTACAGAAGGTTAGAATGGACAAGGCGAAGGAGCTGCTGGGCGATTCTAGCCTGAAAATTCAGGAAATCTCGGATATGCTCGGCTACAAAGATAAAAATTATTTCAGTAAGGCTTTCCGTAATTATTATCAGGTGTCACCGTCTGAATATCGCGTGAGCCTGCAATAAACCACTTTTTTACCCTTAACGCTTCACTAATCTGCCTTTTTAAATTGGAGTATATTTTTTAGAATGAGCGCATGGACGTTGATCACAAACAAATGGGGGAGTATCCATGTTAAAGAAGATGATGGCGTTATCCGGCAGTTTGCTTTTGACGGTCGGTTTGTTGAGCGGATGTGGAAGCAGCGGCGGCACAGATGCATCGAAAGAAAATGCTGGCGGCAAAGAAGATTTGAAAACGGTTACAATTAATATGTTCACAGCCTCACCAGAGTATACTGATGCTTTTAACGCGTATATCGAGGAGTATAAGAAGGTCAAACCTAACGTGAAGATCAATCTGGAGATCATGCAGGCAGACTACAACACGATTCTGAAATCGAAAATAGCCTCAGGCAGTACACCGGATGTATTCCAGACGACGGCAGGAGGCGACATCGACACGTATGCGGATTATAGCGCCGATCTGACCAATGAGCCGCTGGCAGCAGCCATGACGGATGCCGTTCGAGCGAATATGAGTTCCAGTGACGGCAAAGTGCTGGGATTACCGGTGAAGGGGAACCTGTTTACGCTGATTTACAATAAGGATTTGCTTACCAAGGCTGGGGTAACCTCCCCGCCGAAGACGATTGCAGAAATGCAGGATGCGGTCACCAAGCTAGAGGCGAAGGGCATTACTCCATTTGCCAACGCATATAAAGAGTGGTGGGTATGGAAACATATCTTCCAACACTATGTAGATGCTGCCGCGCAGGATGCAGGCGTGGAACCGAAGCAGCTCGTTAGTGATTTTATCGCAGGCAAAGCAAAAATCAAGGACTACCCAGTGCTGTACAACAACTTCTTTAGCTTCATTGATTTGACGGTGAAACATGGCACAGATAAGCCGCTGGAACGGGACAGCAATGCGGAAGTAAGTGATTTTGCATCCGGAAAAGCTGCATTTATGACGGGTAAAGGTGCGTGGGATGAGGAAGCAATCAAGAAAATTAATCCTGATCTCAAGATTGGCATTATGGGGTATCCGGTGAGTGACAAAGCTGATCAATCGGTCATCATTACCGGTGCAGATCAGGCGCTGCGTATCAACAAGGATTCCGAAGTATCCAAGGAAACAATTGAATTTTTCAACTGGCTGTACACTTCGGAATACGGTAAGAACTGGTTCTCCCAGGTAGCGAAGGTGATTCCTCCAATTAAGGATGCACCGCTTCCTGATCTGGAAATGCCTAAGGAAATGGAAAGCATTTTGAAAACGTCGAAGTCCGGCGATCTGTCTGTTAACTACTCCTTGGATACATTCCATCAAAAATTTGGCGAGCTGATGCAGGCTTATATCAGCGGTAACATGAATAAGGATCAGGCGGTTGCAGAGATTGAGAAGGCATGGGTGCAATTAGGTTCAGCACAATAAAATTAGGTTCCGCAGAGGCGTCCGTAAGGGCGTCTTTTTGTGTTATAGCTAGGGGCGAGAGGGGATGGACAAAAAAATATTTAATAATATTTAAATATTTACTTGCAAAAAGTTATTGAGTTGTGGATAATAGGTTGTGTGCAATATATCTACACCATACGACATACATAATGACTGCAAGTTGCAAATGTGAGAGATCCCCCGTTTGAGGGAATCTCTTTATTCCGTTTGGACTATGCCGATTATGTTTTTAATAGACCGTGTAATTTGGAGCGTATTTTCGTTTATGTGACGAAGATGAAAAGGAGATGAACGTTTTGACGAATTCGTTGTTTACACCGTATACACTGAAAGAGTTGGAATTAAAGAATCGTGTGGTGATGCCCCCGATGTGTCAATACTCGGTGACAGCCAAGGACGGGATTCCGAATGATTGGCATCATGTTCATTACCTGAGTCGGGCTATTGGAGGTACGGGCCTGATTATTATAGAAATGACGGACGTGGAACCGGATGGACGGATTACAGATTATGATCTGGGTCTTTGGTCAGACGAGCATGTCCCAGCTTATAAGAAGCTGGTTGACGGCATTCATGCGCACGGGTCCAAGGTAGGCATCCAGATTGCTCACGCGGGCCGTAAAGCTGAGGATGCAGCTGAGCCAGTGGCTCCTTCGGCCATTGCATACCCGGATGCGAATTATAAACAGCCACGCGCGCTTACCACGGAGGAAGTCCGTGGCATGGTGCAAAAATTCGCAGACGCTGCCCGTCGGGTGGTTCAAGCGGGCGTGGATACGATTGAGCTTCACGGGGCACATGGTTACTTGATTCACCAATTCCATTCGCCAGTTACGAACAAGCGAGACGACGTGTATGGTCAGGAGCTATCCCTTTTCGGCGTTGAAGTCATTCAGGCTGTACGCAAGGAAATGCCTGCGGGTATGCCGTTAATCTTACGCATCAGCGCGGTGGAATACGTAGATGGTGGGTACGATGTGGATCATGCCATTGAGCTGAGCCGTGCATATCAGGCTGCAGGCGTAGATGTGATCCATGTTAGCTCGGGCGGAGAAGGCCCTGCTGGTGCCAGAAAACCAGGCAACTATCCGGGCTATCAAGTGCCGTTCGCACGCCAAATTCGCGAGGCACTGAACATCCCGGTGATTGCTGTCGGCTCGTTGGATGACGCAGCCTTGGCGCAGTCTGTTATCGGCAACGAGGATGCCGATCTGGTCGCTGTGGGACGCGGATTGCTGCGCGATCCATATTGGGCGATTCATGCAGCAGTGACGCTGCGCGGCGAGAAGCCTTCCATACCTGAACAATATCAACGTGGCTACTGAGGCCTAAGTAATCCCACGTTGTTTATATATAAACAAGGCACCTGCAACGAAGTGTATGCTTCGTCAGGTGCCTGTTTTGTTTTATGGACAGATGGTACAGTGTAAGCAACCTTACACGTAGTAGTGGTTATATTTTGTATACTTGTATTATTTAGTGATTAGGAGGTTTGAAAGTGGAATATATTATTGAAACGAATAAGCTCCGCAAACAGTTTGGGGGGGCTGTAGCCGTAGACGACATATCCTTACATGTGGAGCGTGGCAGTATCTACGGTTTCCTCGGTGAAAATGGAGCTGGTAAGACAACCACTATCCGCATGCTAATGAGGCTAATTGAGCCTACAAGTGGGGAGGTTTTTTTATTTGGCGAGCGGCTGGAGAAAAACTATCCTTCTATTTTCTCGAAAATAGGTACAATTATCGAAACGCCTGGTTTATACGAAAATTTGAGTGCACGCGATAATCTAAGAATTTGCTGTATGTACATGGGGGTACAGGACAATGGAAGAATTGAACGAACCCTAGCTACGGTAGGATTAGAGCATACCGGTAAAAAAAAGTTTAAGGATTTTTCCCTAGGAATGAAGCAAAGATTAGGGATTGCAAGGGCGCTTGTTCATGACCCTGAGTTGCTTATATTAGATGAGCCGACGAACGGACTGGACCCATCTGGAATTAAGGAAATTCGTCAGCTATTGAAGCGGTTGTGTGAGGAGAATGGGAAAACCATTCTTATTTCCAGTCATATCTTGAGCGAAATTCAGCAGTTAGCTACACACATCGGGATTATACATAATGGAAAGCTGTTAACAGAAGATCGTTTGAGTCAGTTGGAGGAAGAATTTGAACAATACACAGACATAAAAGTACACGATGCAAAAGCAGTACAAACGTTTCTGCAAGAGCACATGGGACAGCAGCTTCAATCTAATGTGATATCCCCACAACAACTAAGAATTCATAGTCCGATTGAAAATACAGCCACGTTAAATAAACAGTTAATAGAACATCATTTTCCAGTCTATGAGATACACACCTCCAAGCAGACGCTAGAGGAGTACTTTTTGTCTCTCATTTCAGGAGAGGGTGGGCGACGTGATTAGAGCAGAGCTCATTAAGCTTAAAGGTTCTAAAGCCTTCTTGTTGAGCTATATTATATTGCTGGCTGTTGTGCTGTTGGAATTTGCGACGAGCGCTATTTTTTATAGATATTCAATTGATAAACGGGGTTGGACCTACTACTTCGAGGGCATAGTTCTCTTCGTCAATGTTGCAGCCGGATTTATCAGTTACTACATATTAACCGGTCATATTTTTGCAAGAGAGTATCAGGAAAACACGCATCTATTTATGTTTACCACGCCTGTCACCAGGGTTAAATTTTATTTTAGTAAATTGATCATTATTTATGGATTTATTATTGTATCCTTATTTTTTGTTCTGTTTTTGTCTGCCTTATTAGGTATGTCCATTACAGATCGACCTTTAACGATGGCTATCTGGGTATATCAGATCCAAGTGTTTGCTAAAATGTGTGTGATGCATGCGATGTTGATCCCAATCGCCTCTTTTTTTGCTATACGCTGGAAGAGCATCATGGTGGTTGTACTCGTAGTTTGTACTGCAATATTTTTGAATTTTATATACAAAAGTGAATGGTACCCTTGGATTGTGCCCTATCTCTTATCTCCTAATGAAAGAAATGCGACTATACCTACCAATGTTTCAATAGCATGGTTCAGCTTATCCGTGACCTTTCTTCTTGGATTGTTTTTATCCATATGGACATATCAAAGAAAAGACTAAATGGAGAGTTTTTGAGAGGAGGGTTACTATGCTTGACCTGTTTAAAGCAGAGTGCTTGAAGCTGAAAGGAACTAAAATTCTTTGGTTGAGTGTAATGATTTTAGTATTAACCATTGTTTTAGAATTTTATAGTTACGCGGATAGTCCCAAGTATTCCATAGATCGTGATGGTTGGAATGACTACTTTATGAGTGTTGTTATTCTTATGAATTTTCTGACCGGGTATATGAGCTACTATATTTTGACCTGCTATATCTATGCGAGAGAGTATCAGGAGAAGACTCATATTGCACTGTTTACAAACCCGATTCGCCGGACTCGTATTTACTTCAGCAAACTACTCGTTATTTATATGTACATCGCTGTTAGCCTACTGATGGCATTTGTGCTATCTACAGTCTTGGGTACGTTTATTACGACCAGACCGCTAACTTTTGAAATCGTTATGTATCAGCTTGGGGTATTTGCTAAGATGATTCTTATGCATGCAATGCTTATCCCGATCATTACGTTCTTCGCCATTCGTTGGAAAAAATTTGTACCCGCCATTATGGGAATGTGTACGGTTATGTGTTTAAATTTTGTTTTGGTTAATACACCGGGGAATACCTTTTATCCATGGACAGTGCCGTTATTATTTTCTCCCCATGGACAGATGGGCAGAACATTCACGTATGTTCCTGGAGGGATCATCAGTATATGTTTCATTTTTGTGCTGGGACTTTTTTTGGCGTTGAGAAGCTATACCCGTATAGAGACAAAGTAGAGTGTGTAATCAGCAAAAGACGATGAGTGTTTGCATAAGATTGGATGGATGAAGCTGTAAAATGTTGTCGCTAAAGGACGGATTTACGTGCTATAATTCCAGTAACAACAGAATGGCTTAGGTGGGCGGTCGGCTAAGTCTCCCGGAAGGGAGGTGATGCCTGTGGAGGTTAAGGATGCTCTGACATTAATGATGATGTTCGGCACGCTATTAATAGCGTTGATCGGATTAATCGTTACGATTGTTATTGCGTTGAACCAAAACAAAAAGAAATAGACCGCCCTGGTGAGGGGAATACGGCCTATTTCTAATAGCTAGCCCTTATCAGCCGACCGCTCTTCAAAGCGGCTGTTGCCAAGAGTAGGGATGTTACCAGCATCCTTGCTCTTTTTTAGTATATCCTTCTATCATTTATTTTAGCACATCTGAATAACCAATGTAACTGAATGCCGCTGTTTACTTGGTGAAAATTTTAACTTCCTTTGGAGCAAGAGTCACGGTGATTGAACCGTTGTTAACCTGAACGGAGTCGTTGCTTAGCTGGTTGGTCAGGCGGGTTCCGTTGGACAGATTATCGAAGTTGCCAATCGTGCGGGTTTGAGTGCTCCAGGAGTTGTTGATAAGTACGATGGCCTCGTCGCCATTTTTTGAGCGCTGAAAGCTGTAAAAGGAGTCGTCCACCCATTTTTCCTTTTGGCTGCCGTTTTGCAGAGCAGGGTGGTTGTTGCGCACATAGTTCAGCTTAGCGATGTACTGATACAGGTCATGGTTGGAGTTGAAAACCATATTCTCCCGATTGCCGGGATCATCTCCGCCATTAAAGCCTTGCTCAGTGCCTTGGTAGATGATTGGAATCCCGCGTGACGTCAGAGTAAAGCCCAAGGCGGCCTTGAGCTGAGGCCATTTGTCATAGTTAGCACCCGGCTTGCCAGAGGCATCATTAAGGAAACGTTTTACATCATGATTGTCGATAAATACACCGTTGGTCTGGGCATCGCGATAGTGACGATCATCTGAGTAGCGTTCCTTGATTTTCCTCATGGATTGATCGTGTCCGAACACGTCCTTAATTGTATAATACATCGGAAAATCTATTGCAGCATCGAGATACCGGGTGTAATCGCCCACATAAGCAGGATCGCCACTGTAAATTTCACCAAGGGTGAAGGTATTGGCGGCCTGGTCGAAATCCTTCAAAAAGCCTTTCGGTACATGCTTGGCGGTGTCCACTCGTAGTCCGTCGATGCCAGACTCGTTCAGCAGCCATTTGATCCAGTTTTTGAGTTCATTCGTTGTATCTGGGTTGTCCTGATTCAGGTCATCCAATCCGGCAACGTCACCATTTTCGATCTTCCACTGATTGTTTGAGTTGTAATCCGCACCTGTGATGTCGCCATTGTGATGATACCAATCTGTTTTATCAAAAGGAGCCTTGGCGATGCCGTTCCCCGGTTGGAAATCACCTGTGTGATTCACGACGACGTCCAGCATCACAGCGATATTTTTGTCGTGTGCCTTACCGACCAGCTCTTTGAACTTGTCCATTGTACCGAGATGCCCGTCTACCGCATAAAAATCATACGTATGATAGCCGTGATAAGCGAATTCGCTCTTTTGCATCGTTACCGGAGTAATCCAGATGGCGGTAAATCCCATATTTTTAATGTAGTCGAGTTGGTTGATAATACCTTGAAAATCGCCACCATGCCACTTGCGCTGATCGCTGTTGTTGGAATTGAAGCCACCGTAATTATCGTTGGACGGATCTCCGTTGCTAAATCGGTCTGTCATGATAAAATAAATGCTCTGTTTGCTCCAGTCTGTGTTGAGGGGAGTGGGCTTGGAGACGGTACCCAGATCTATAGGAGTGAAGGCGCCCGAAGGCGCCTCCGTTTGAATAGCTACTTCAACTCCACTAGAGTTGGGTACGTACGTAGAAGTGCCTACGTTTAAGGATGCACCCGAAAGTTCCACTGTTTGGATAGGTCCTGCAACTTCGTTGAGGTTGGTTGTGTAGGTGGAAGTCCCTACGCTGAGGATGCCCCCGGAAGGTGCCCCCGTTCGGATAGTTCCTGCGGCTCCGTTAGAGCCGGGCGTGTAGGTAGAAGTTCCCGCGCTGAAAAGGTAGTTCTTCGTGTTATTGCTGTCCCAGCTGTTATTACCGTCATTAAAAGCGGCTTCCAGTTGGGAGGCAGACCCGATATCGACGGTAATTTTGGCATAGCCGCTAATCTCGGCATCCTGCATTTTCACACCGGGTACAGCAGTCCAGTTTCCGCCAGCCGGGCGGTAGTGAATGTAAGGCGAGTTAAAGCCTTTTTTGTAGTATACCGTTACCTTGTTAGTTGTACCGCCGCCATCCCCGGGATTCGTGCCCGATGGAGCGCCTGATGTGATCGTTCCCGCATTGCCGCTGTTACCAGGCGTGTAAGTAGAAGTGCCCGTGCTGAAGGAGTAGTTTTTGGTGTTGTTGCTGTCCCAGCTGTTATTGCCGTCATTAAAGGCAGCTTCCAATTGGAAGGCAGACCCGATATCAACGGTAATTTTGGCATAGCCGCTAATTTCGGCATCCTGCATTTTCACACCAGGCGCAGCAGTCCAGTTTCCACCAGCCGGGCGGTAGTGAATGTAAGGTGAGTTGAAGCCTTTTTTGTAGTATACCGTTACTTTATTGCCTGTACCGCCACCGTTATCGCCGGGTTTGGCCTTGTTTACGATATACTGTTTGAATCCGCTCATCTCACCGGTTGGTGAGCCGTCGTTGTTGACGAGATTGTTGAGGCGTAAAAGTGTAAAGCCGTGATAACCGAACTTCGTGATTTTTTCTTCGATTTTTTGGAATCCGCTGCCGCCAGTCGGGAGTGCATTCTCACCATTCAGGCGAACGCCCTTGGCATTAGCGATCGAGGAGACGGTATCTACTAATGTGGACGGCAAGGAATAATTCGGTGCTGAGCCACTGTCGTTCATCTCCAGTGCAGTAAAGGTCAAATCCAGATCCGCATCCTTGAACTTCTCGATGAGACGGTTGTAATCATAATATCCACCTGCTTGCTCTGTGCTGTGAGGCATGGCAGGATTGTTCATCTGCCAGTGCAGACCGGAAATCTTGGCTCCGATACGGACACCGAACACGGAATCGAAGTTTTTGTGTGCAACAGCTCCGATGACGCCCAGATGCTTCTCAAGCACGCTTTGGTACCACGACAGAAAATCCTTCCCATACGTGGAATTATACCCGCCGTTCGTGTAAAATCCGTCCCCGTCGGTCGGTGGATTGATTTGGCTAAGGCTGCTCAGCTTGGTCCCCCAGGCTGCATTAATTTTGTCCAATGATCCGTACTTGTCATTCATAGCTGTGCGGAATGCATTTTTGGCTGTTTCAGTGTAGGCTTGGAATTTGCCCCGTGCAGGATAACTCCATCCCGCTGCCGGATAGTATGAAGGATATCGCAATTCTCCAGAGGGCCCACCGCTTAAATAAATTTTGGGAATGATGCTTTTGTAGCTAGCAAAGGTTTGAGCAAATGAGGCATACAGCTCGTCATATTGTTTACCAGTCCCGCTCCATAATGGAGAGAGGGCTTCGTTATTGGCATAGCCGCTTTCGTCCTTGAACTGCATTTCATCTGCACTGCCCTTGCTAGACAGCCAGCTTGGCAGCGGGATGTTGCAATCATCCCCCACATTTCCCCCACACTTATGCGTAGAGATAATAGGAACCCACTTCAGTCCCACTTCTTTCACGGCATCTGCATAGGTCTTGTAGTAGCTCCAATCGAACTGGTTATCTCCTGCGCTCTCCACATAGCCCCACCAGACGTCGGTGGTAATGGCATATACACCGTTACTTTTCAGCGTTTGCAGTTGCTTTTTGAAGGCACCCCAGTCATTAATTTTCGCCAACGGTCCCATGACAGAAGCTTGAAAATCATCAGCAACCGCGGCGCTCGCCGTATTGGAGGGTGAGCCAATGAAGGCGGTCAGAGATAGTACAAGACTTAGCAGAATCAGGCACCCTTTGTTCCATAGACTTCGATACAAGGTCAAACCGATCATCCTCCCCAAAGCATAGTCTAATTCGACAACATTTTGTAAACGTCTACAAAAACAGTATAAAGCAAGCGGTTGCACAATAAGAAGAATTTATTGCACACTCAAGGTGGAGAAATATGACATTTTGCGTAAGCAACCGTGTGCGTAAAAGTTTCCAGACAAAAAAATAAGGCATAGGTCTGAGTAAGACGCATGCCTTTTAATGATGTACGGATAGCCAAGACTAGCATTGGAGAAAGCGACCTAGGCGTATAGCCAGCTTTGTGCCAGCCTATAGGAAAGTATTGCCGAGACAGCTTGCTTAATAGTTGCTTGCTTAATAAATAGGGCGATCCTTCTGATCGGTAATGCCGCTTTTACGGTAGAAATACGTATTGATCCGATCCCGCCATTCTTTGGCATGCTCTGCCTGATGCTCCAGCCGCTCCAGCACCTGTTCATACATGGCATCATTCATTTGCCCTCGTAGACTAACCCATGTGTCTCGGAGATGGGCTGCACGTTCTGCACCTTCAAAATGGGTATCATAAATGTGCTGTATGACGGTTTGGCCGGACTGGAGCAAGTGTGTATAAGGAACATGGTGAAAGAATAAGAGCAGCTCATCCGGGCAGGTGTCCGTGGATTCGTAGATATCGGCAGGGGGAGAAAAATATTGTCCTGCATAGCCGGTTCCGGTTGCGGTCGTGCGATCTACTCCAATCCCTCGGCAATCAGCAAAATGGTAGGTGCCCCACATGGAATATTCGTACCCGTCTACATCCGGCCCATAGTGGTGATCGGGACTGACCATCCATCCGACCCCGAGAGGGGCAGTGTAGGATTCGTAGATATTCCATGAATCGAGCAGCATCTGCTTAATGGTAGAAATTAAATCTGTGCCGCCGTCGCTATTCCCTTGTCTGCCAAACGTCAGCCGAACCCACTCATCAGCGATTTCGTCTGCGGACAGCTCCGGGTCCCATGCCAACCGACCATAGCCATAAAGATTGGACTGGGCGAGCAAATGTCCGGTCCAATTGGTGTCTGCACCAATATTGGATACAGCGGCTATTCCATAGTTGGTATGCTTGGGAGAACGCAGAGCGCCACTCACGATACGCTTGATGGTGGAGTCTTTTCCTTGAGCATAGGTATCAAAATCCAATATCTCCTTCCATTGGGGAACAAGGTAACATAGATGCTTCTGTTGGCCGGTGTACTCTTGCGCAATTTGAAATTCCAGCAGTACCTGAGTGGATTCCAGCGCACCGAACAGAGGGGAGACAGGCTCCCGCACCTGAAAATCCATAGGACCATTTTTGATCTGTAAAATGACATTTTCCCGAAACAGCCCATCCAGCGGTTTAAAATGGTCAAAGGCTGCGCGGGCCCGATCCGTCTTGCGATCGCGCCAGTCCTGCTTGCAGTTGTAGACAAAGCAACGCCAAATCACACGTCCGCCATAGGGCTGCAACGCATCTGCCAGCATATTAGCTCCATCGGCGTGATTGCGCCCGTAGCTGAACGGTCCAGGCCGATTTTCGGAATCGGCTTTGACCACAAAACCACCCAGATCAGGAACGGCGGCGTAAACTTCCTGGGCTTTGGTCTGCCACCATTCAGCTACAGCTGGTTCTAAGGGATCGGCGGTAGTTAACCCGCCGAGCTGAATAGGACCGGCATAGTTAATGCTCAAGTAGATCTGTATGCCATAGGCGCGAAACACCGCAGCTACTTTAGCTACATCCGGTAGGAATTTATCTGTAATCAGCGCGGTTTCTACCTGATGGACATTCACATTGTTAATGGATAGCGCTTGAATGCCTACAGAAGCGAGTAGACGGGCATAGTCTCGCAGGCGCTCCATATTTGTAGTAAAGGCATTATTGTCGTAGAAAATGGACCCACCCGCATACCCGCGTTCAATACTACCATCCATGTTATCCCAGTGATTAATCATGCGGATGGGATTAGCAGGGTTGGATAATTGGTCTAGAATGGGGGCGTGCAATAATTCGGTGGTGGGCTTCAACTTCCCATCTAGTCCTCCCTGCAGGTAGCGCAGCAGATGAAAGACTCCGTACAATACGCCTTTGGAGGTCTGCCCTGCGACTGTAACGTATTGTCGTTTAAACTCATCGTTACCATGCGAAGCTGAATATGCCGGATCTGGCATCTCTATCCCGCGAATTCGGTAGCCTTCTGCACCCACTTCAGCCTGTTCCTCTGCGCTGAATCGTTCTGCGACCAAAGGATGCGCTGGGAACGTACCCAGCGCAATGAATGGCTCATTCACAGGAACGGCGCTGATCTTCGGCTGCTGTCCAAACATGGAGGTCAATCCGTGCTGAAGCTCACTCGCAGCCGATTGAAGCACTTCATCTGTCTCATGGACGACGATAAGCCTGCACCAAGCGGGCAGCTTTTCTACCTTACTATTGCGGCGGTAATGCAGCCAAGCCGCATAGCCGCTCTCTTTTGGCATATCCATAAGCTTGCTCATATTGGAGCCTCCTTTTGGGCAGGTGAAGATGATCCTCAGACATGCTGTTCCTGATCCTGACTCATATGCTCAGGGAGAGTCAGACGGTTGCCGTTGCCTTCATACAGCCACAAAATAGCGGTAACTCCGCGTGGATAGTATTTGCTGCCGTGAGCAATACCGGAGAGTATCTGATCGCTCCAGCACCAATAGGATTCTTCAGGGTGAAGGAGCCATGAGACGTGGGCAGCGTCTGCGGCCTGCCCAGCTTCTTCCCAAGGCAGCTCCAGCAGCTCGCGGGCAATAAACTGTGACAGATAGATTTTGCTTAGCCAGGAGTTGTTACTGGTCGAGGACAGCTTCCAGCCTCCGTCTTCAAACAGACAAACTCCCGGTACCAGTACAGTTTCCAAATGACGCCGCAGTGCTTGGATATATCCACCGAACCGTCCATCAGGCTTAAGCGCAGCCTCACATCCTGTGAAGTAAGGGAAGATCAGCCCCTCAATGGCAGGAATAATCTGCGAGTCATTGCCCTCCTTAATAACTGCAGGAATATAGCCCTTGTCTGTCATATGTGCTGTGATCGCTGCTGCGCATTTATCCGCTTGTAAGCCAGCCTCCTGTGAAAGGGAGTTAAGCCCTTTTGAGGCAAATATCTTTTCCAGAGCAACATATACCGCCCAGCATTTGCTGCCCAGATAAATGTTGTTGCGGGACTGACCCAGAGATACGTCCAGACTGTCGTAGGTCGTAATTTCCGCGCCTCCCCGGGTTCTAGAGCTGTCCAAGCCCATCAAGCCGTTTCGTTGTGCCGGGTCGGGGTGATCCCGCCGCAGCATGCTTTCGAAGCAGTCACACAAGACAGGCAGCATACGTGTCGTAAATGACTGATCCTGTGTCTGCTCGATATATACCGTGGCGCAGCAAAGCCAGTTGACCAGTTCCTCGTGGCTCATGTAAGAGAAGCAGTCGTCAATCCCTGCTAGCTCATAACAGGAGTACCCCTGCCGGGAGAACACGTTTGCCACGCCCATATCATGCGTAAACGTGATACCACCGGGATAGGTCTGTTCCTCTCCAGGAAAGCGTACCTCATCCCGATAGCTGTACCTTTGGACAAACCACTCCAGCTCGTTGCGCACCGTCCATGGATTTAAAATCAATTCATAGTAGAGCTGATCTGCCGTCAAATCGAGTGTATTCATCATCCGATACTCGCCTTCGTTCACAACCCAGATCGGTTCTCCGTCCGCTTGGTGACTAAGCAGTTGGGTGCTGCCGTAGTAGCTGTGGATCGCCTGAGCGAGCATGAATTCCTGATCCGGGCTCAGGTTGGCCGACTCCATCCAGCGATTAGCCTGAACACAGGCTGCGGTCAGATCTGTAAAATGCTTCAAAGCATAGCTTCCCACGTCTTCAATATCCTTGAACAGCTGGGTATAGTAATACGACGCTTCGATGCCTGTTGTCACAATGCCGCCGCGATAGAAGCATATGGCGAAGGCATATGTACGCTTCTCACCTGCGGGAACGTCCATCAGGAGCGCACCCGTCGCGCCCAGGCCAAAGGATAAATTCTCGGCCATGGTCTCCCCAAGCAGCTTCTCCATTGCAAATCCGCTGGCAGGTACTGCTTCGCTGCTGTTGGTCACAATGGCTGTGCTGCGTCCTTGGCCGATGCCTGTGAGTCTTCCCTCCAATGGGGTAGAATCCGTAGCGTCCCTGCGCGGATCTTCTCCTATAATGCGTATGCCGCTATACGGATCACTGCCCTGATAGCCGAAAAAAGCTTTTCGTGCTGCAGTTCCCTGCGTGTTATCGACGGTTAGCTCAGCGAATACCGCCGGGACCAACGCTGCCCGCAATTCATCCATACCTGCGGCTCCCGGCTCGGGTACCGGGCGAACAGGAGAGTACAGCCGGAACGTCAAATCTCCAGCCTGCCATGTATCCGTTCCTGCTTTTAGCTCACGGGTAATGTCTGAATCGGCAAAGGCCATAAGCTGCGGTTCCGTTCGTTTACCCTTTTTCTCCACGTCGTAGCGGGCACTTTCATCCTGTGTGGATGTAAAAAAGGGAAGCGCCTCGTATGATCCGCCATCTCTGGATTGCAGCCCGATATATACATTTTCGTCGGCAGGCTTACCCAGCTCCAAACCAAGTCCGCCGCGATTGCCCTTAAACCCAAGCGTAAAGCTGGAAAAAGAACCGATAGGTGCATGCTGTGTGTTATAAAATATATTTTTCGACATATAATGAAACCCCTTTCATAATAAAGTTTGGCTTTGACTAACTTCACTTAGAGCCTAGCATGTCGTGTGGCGGGGAACCATTGTCAAATCGCTCAACTATTTATCCAAATCGCGCTGAAAGCGATATACTGGAGTATATCCATGTAGGTAAGCCAGGAGGGAAAACATGTCGTCACCACGTTTACCGAAGCATCCTCATCATTCAGACCTTACAGCTGCCGGAGAGGAATTCTTTTTTCCTGATGTGCGAACCACGGTCAATTTGTTTGCCATTCATACACGAAGTGTAGGAAGAGACTGGAGCTATCCGCCACACGAGCATCCTCAATATGAAATTAACATCGTGCTTGCGGGAGAACAGATCATGGTTGTGGATGGTCGCAGCTATACCCAGCGACAGGGTGATCTGGTGCTGCTGCGCCCGGGGATTGTCCACTCCAGCCATAGTAACGGAGAGGGATTTACGTATTTTTGCATGCATTTCGACATTGATGATAAGCTGTTTCTCTCGCTGCTGAGTCGTCTGGAGCAGGTGCTGTTTCCAGCCGAAGGCACAGTGGCAGGACAGATGGGACCAGCGCTGGGCAAGTTGCTCGATCTTTCAACGCCGGAAGACATAGGAATAGGTAGTGATTCGGTGGCAAAGCGAATGCGGATTCAATCTGCTGTGTTTGAACTATTCGCAACGTTGTGGGAGGCCGTATCCAGTGAAGCCGCTCATCTGCCGGGGCGTGGATATGTGCAGGCAGAGCTTGCCCATCAGATTGCCAGTCGTCTTCAGGGCAGAGTGAATCAGCCTTATGGACAGGCTGGCTCGGTGGAAAAACAGGATGGGATCGAGGGGATCTCATCCGAGTTGGGTATTAGCGTGTCCCATTGTAATCGTGTATTCCGTAGCGTTTTCGGCGTATCTCCCCGTGTATATCTATCCGGGCTTGTGTTGCATGAGGCCAAGTTGCTGTTAGCTGATCCGCAATGGTCGGTGCAACAAATTGCCGATATGCTTGGCTATGGGGATATTGCGCATTTTAGCAGACAGTTCAAGCGCTGGTCGGGCCAATCGCCGACATCCTATCGCAAAAACACGGTGCAGGAAAGCCCATCCGAATAAAAAGTAAGTATGACTTTAAAATAGTTATGATATAATACTTATAAAGTAGCTGAAAATAATATGAATTCACATAATCAACGTGCTTAATAATCAAATAGAGGAAGAGGTTTAGGCGTTTTTTGAAAAAGTCGGAGCATTCGACCATCTGTTTACACCGGGGTGGGGTATAATGAGGAAATCGCACATACGGTGTTGTATCTGATGACGAACAAGTTTACCACCGGAAGCGTGCTGTTCCCGGATGGTGGTTATACGTTGATCTAAAACGCAACGAAGTGCATGTTTCATTCTGATCCAATCCGACAGGTAGAAATCAATCTTTAAACAAAAACCGGTTCAACACCATACAAAGTGTTGAACCGGTTTTTTTATGATAACAGGCTTGGCCCTCTTGCAACTTTTTAGTTTTGCACATCTAACCCTTTATATTTTCGTAAAATACGTGGATAAATTAACTTAGACCCGATGCATACCATCGCCAGCATGGCGAACAGCAAACCGCTCCACAGCGTCCCATGGATGCCCGCTCTGGCAATAAACCAGCCCCCTGCCAGCGAGCCCAGTGAGACCCCTAGGTTAATAAACGAGATATAAAGACTGTTGGCAAACGCAGGAGCTTCTTTGGCCTCATCAATCACCCAAATCTGGGCGACAATCAGTCCGCTGGTATGAACGGCACCCCACACGATAATGATGAAGAGCGTAGGGATGAATGAAGAGCTGATCCCGTACAACAGCAAATAGGTGCCCCCCAAGACTACTGGATGAAAAAGTGCGGTGCGTACCTTATGCAAGCCCATGAGCTTACCAGCCAACAGATTGCCGATCATTCCGCCGATGCCGAAAATAATAAGCAGAAAACTGATAACCTTGCTGCTCATCCCTGTATTTTGCCCCAAATATTCGGCAGAATAGCTATACACCGAGAACATGGCTGCAAAAATAAAAGTAGCCGCCCCGATATTGAGCCACAGCGATACTTTACGCAAAATGCCAAGCTGCTTTCGATAGGAGAACATTTCGGCTTGTGGTGTATCCGGCAGCATAAATAAAATACCGATCCCTGCAATCCCATTCGCTACCGCAGTAAACCAGAAGGAAGCCTCGTATGAAAATTGATTGGCGATATAGGCCGTAATTGGAATACCGAGTACCATTCCCATGCTCGTGCCGAGAAAAGCTTTGGCGGAAGCTTGCGTTGCTTTTTCCGGGGGATACAACGCAGTGGCGGCGACAAAGGCAAGCGAGAAATACACCGGGTGAAACAGAGCCGGAATGATACGTAAAATCACTAGTAGATAAAAGTTGGATGTATAGGCTGACAGCAAGCTTGTTACGGCAAAAACAAACAACGACATTGTCATGATTCGCTTGCGGTTAAACCTGGACATCAATAGCACCATGAAGGGACCGAACAGCGCGATGATCAATGCAAATGAACTGACAAGAAACCCGGCCTGAGCTGTCGTAATATGAAAACGTTCAATGATGACCGGCAAAATGCCAACCACACCGAACTCAATCGTGTATACACCAAATAGGCCAAGCGCAATGAAAAGCAGCGGCTTACTATATTTCATTAGTTTCATTCCTTCTCCACTTCTTCCTGCTTTACGTCCCTGATATTGCATGCTAATATTTCATTAAATCATAAAATAATAAGGCAATATTCGAAATAATACATAATAATAATTGTATTTATGCAATATTACCTTGGACTTAAGGAGGTGGATTTGATGGATCAAGTGGATCATAAAATTTTGTTGTGTCTACAAAACCAGGCGCGTATCTCCATGACCGAGCTGGGTAAGGAGGTTGGACTTTCCCAGCCTGCCGTAACGGAAAGAGTACGGCGCATGGAGGATAAAGGTATTATCACCGGGTATCGTGCCACAGTTTCACATGAGAAAGTTGGAAAACCGATCATGGCTCACGTGCTCGTGCACACGAACCAATGCAATTCATTTGTTGAGTTTTGCCAATCTGCACCTGAAGTCATTGAGTGCCATAGAATCAGCGGCGAGCAAAATTACTTACTGAAAGTCATGGTTGAGTCTATGCTCAAGCTGGAGCAGTTCGGGGATGAGTGTGGAAAGCACGGGCACTCTACCACGTTAATTGTCCTGTCTTCGCCTGTAGACCATAAACATGTAACCCCTACTTTATTAGACCCTATTTGAGCTACCGTAAATGGCTTGGCAAAGCTCGGTTGTAAACGGACCTGACATCCCTTCAAATGCTGTATTGGTAAAGGCGACCACACTGAGTCTTAGTGCGGGATCAACGAACCACGAATGGCCATAAGCTCCTCCGAGACGCCACGTTCCGGGTGATTCTGCTGTTTCGCTTTCATCGGGATTTTGGAGTACGGTGAATCCTAATCCAAACCCCCGCCCCGGCCAGCCTGCCAAGGGAAGGTTCCCGGTCTGGATGGTGCCCATTTCGCGGACCCATTCCTCTGAAAGTAACGGATTGCCGCCGTTTCGCAGTGTTTCCAGCAGCCGCATGAAATCTTTTGCGCTGCCAATCATACCAGAACCACCAGAGTGGAAAGCCGTGGGATCAAAGGCTCGTGCAGGCTGAAAGCGAAGTCCTGCGGTGCCTTCAAAAACCTGCGCAACCTCAAGCTCACGCATCCGCCGGGGTTCTGATATATCGTTGACATAAGGAGCTGCGAGCCGTCCGGCATCCGCGACCGCGAAACTGGTGTCGTGCATACCGAGAGGTTCGGTAACGAGCTTTTTAACAGCTGCATCAAGGGTTGTGCCACATACACGGCTAATGATAGCGCCGAGCACATCAGTAGCAATCGAATATCCCCATGCTTTACCCGGTGTATATAACAGAGGCACAGAAGCCAAACGTTGCAAGTTCTCTTCCAGCGTAAGATTTGAAAAATCCATGCCATCTGATACGCCTGCACGATGATAGGGACCGCCGCCTTCTTCCTCTAAAAACCCATAGGTCAACCCGGCAGTATGTGTCAGCAATTGGCGTACTGTAATAGAGGGCTGCTCACCACTGATTAATCGGGGGCGAAATTCGGGCAACCAGCGTTCAATAGATTCATCGAGCTTAATCAATCCTTGGGCTGCCAAAACCAAAGCCGCGGTAGATACAATCGGTTTGGATACAGAAGAAAGCCGAAATAAAGCCTCCTCATGCATAGGACGTTGTTCTTCTCGATCAGCCAGCCCCGCCGCTCGGACATACAAGGGTGAACCATCCATATATATCATGACGACTGCGCCGATCAGACGCTTTTCGGCAAGGGTTTGATCTATAACTGCATTTACACGTCCGTCCAGACCAGCTTGTATCGCGAAAACTCTATTATCCAAACTCATAAATATCTCATCCTCTCTATGATCCAGCGGTTATCGCTTGATGGAACTTAGTTTACAGGATGGGAAGACGACATTACATAAGGTAACAAAGGTATTCAGTGAGTATTTACGTTAAAATAAAATTATATTAAAGGGATGGCCTTGGATTTAAATGAATAGGATTTTACAGGAAGTGATGCTGCGTTTTACAGCATCTTTTTAAGTTGAGATACACGCTCTTGTGATACGCTGAAAATAGATGGTAAAATTTACAACAGAGGGGGTTTTGACCGTAATTGCTACGGGTTTTGGAGGGGATAAGGAATCTTATAAACTTCCCGATAAGCCCAAAGAGGCTGCTGTCTCGACATTTTCAGAATATATGAACGCTTCTATGAGTCGCGATTACGATAAGATGCTTTCACTGTCTGATGATTATCGCTTTAAAACAGAATGGTTGAGTACGAGTCTGACAAAGTAGACGACAATTTAGAAGGTAATTTCAAGTGATTTTAATTTTTTGATTTTCTAATCAAATGGTCCAAAGCGTATCCAATGAGATACCAGAAAATTAGTGTAGTGAAGTAAACAATAGTTATGGGGATGTCTGCCTCTCGCACAAATCGAAATGATTCATACATCCAAACCAACGGGCTAATGATAGCCAAGAGTATATTATAGTCGTCGTACCCCGTAATATTTACAGTAATAACTAGACATGAGATTAGGACTAGCCAAAAACGAAAAGATTTCATTGCCTATACCTCCGCAATTGTATTTGTTGTTATAGACGAATAAAAAAAGCTGAAGGTAGCATTTATTCCAAACTTATTTATTAAAATGTATTTAAAAGAACGTTATTTCGATCCTATTTACTTGTCGCGATTTTTAGCCGTGCGGTATTCGTGTGAATTTGAGTGACGCTGGATTCTTTCAGACTTAGATTTATGATATACTCTCGATAAATGATTTGGATGGGATGGTGATGGCTGAATGAATCGTACACACGACCTAGGCAAGTTAATCAAACTAACTGGAGATAGAGCCAAACTGGACGCTAAAGCAAATGGCACATATATCGTCTACAAAACGCCGGATGGTCAATTTGTTAAAGAGTACAGTAATGGTCAAGTCGAACGAATTAAAGAACAGGATATTTTATCATGAGTGAGCCGTTTGCTACTATGTTTGTATTCGAAAGGAAACAACGGAAGTGGTAAGAGTACAATTCGTAATTTAATCGTTGATAAACTTGGTGTAAGTGTTAATATCGATCCAGATGCGTTAGCACGAGGGATTGATCGTGAAAACCCTGATCGACACAAAGTATCGGCAGGGAAGGAAGCGATTAAGCTAGCGCGGGATTGTATAAGAAATAAACGGGATTTTACTGTAGAGACGACACTTGCTGGTGGCAATGTGATTCGACAAATGCGAGTGGAAAAAGAAAATGGCTTTGAAGTTATCATGTTTTATGTGGGCCTAGGTGATTATCGTCTTAATATCGAGCGAGTTGCAGCACGAGTTCGAAATGGGGGTCACCATATTGATACCGCTGATATTATAAGACGGCATCAGACCTCACTGGAAAATCTGCTCTTACATCTTAAACTTATCGATCATTTAATTGTCATTGACAACAGCAGCTCAGATAGCGTGATTGTATTGGAATCAGATAGTGAAACGATAAAACATCATGTGGCGTTGTTACCGGATTGGGTTAAAATCATTGATAGTTACTTGCAAAATAAAAATGCTGGTCAAGAATAAACCGATAACTGTATGATTCAGTGATCGGTTTATTCTATATTTGCATCGCATTGTGTCCACAATGTCAATTCGATGTGTATTGCACCTCAAGATGGAACCCGTTAGTAATAAACTGTTATTATTTTTCAACAGACTTTAGCAAGACGATGAACAGCATCCTGATCGTAGCGGCTTCTTCGGATTCTTTTTCTCTACACTTTTTCCACTGGACGTAACACTGCGTAGCCGTATCCTTCTGGGAAATGCCGCTGATAATCTTGCTTCGTTTCCTCATCCCATTCATACCCCAAGCTGCTAGGGTCAAAGTTCCAAGCCTTCTCCTCCACCATTCTCATAACGTCTCCATTGTTTTTTAAATAATTGAAGGATGGGTGGAAAAACACCAGGTAATCTGATTCGGGGATGTCCCGGCACTTCATTCCTGCTGGAATCTCTCCGGCGTAGTCAGCAGCGACCGGTATTCCATAGAGATAACCCTTCTGACCATCTTGATAGAACCAGCCCGCAGTTTGGCCCAATTGTTCGGGAAGCTTGAGATGAGACATGCTTTCCAATGTCCCGCAAATTTCATCACAATTATGACCGTTTCTCCAGAAATCACCGTAGTTTCGTGAAGATGTATCCCAGATTCCAATAAATTTGTGTGCTGGTATATGCTCGATTTTGACTTCAGCTTCTTGCAAATGATCCTTAACCATCTTATCCCGCTCCCTCAAATGGTAATGATAAGGAGAGAACACCTCAACGCGAATGGCTAACGGAATAGGTCGGGGCTCCTTCTGGTATACAGCCGGAGTTACCTCGAACGCTTTTACAAATGCCCGTGTAAAAGCCTCCTGTGAAGAAAACCCATACTTTATTGCAACATCGAGGATACGGACATTGCTATCTCGGAGTTCCAGTGCAGCACGGCTAATCCGGCGCATCCACACATAATCCCTTAACGTCATTCCTGTAAGAGAATGAAACTGCTTTGTACAGTAGTAAGGGGAGTAGCCTAACTGATTGGACATTCTCAACAATGAAGGTGCTGAAGTAAGATTATTATCAATCCAATCGATCATAAGTTGAACCATTTCGTTCCATTTATACACGAGCGTTCCCTCCTTTCGACTCCATCTTAACAGCCGGAATGCAGGAATATTTGACTTGAGTTGCATGCACTCTTTTGTATCCATGAAGCTTTAATCAAGGGCTATATTAGTCCTTGTTGTCTTATTCTATTTCACTCCTCTATATAATAGTTGCAGCCGTTTTATTCTTTGTAATCAACATTCGCGCAACCTCCCATAATCTATTCTTTGATTTGTAATAAAATATGTATGATTGGTTATTTAGCCTGTTTATGTATATTGTAAGGTGTATGATCGGATGATGAAAGTAACTTTCACACAAAAAGCCTATCTGCCGGAATAACGGCAGATAGGCTTTTATAACATAAACGTCCACTATACTTCTTCGTGTTTATATGCAGTCTGTGTCTTTACATCGCAACTGCACCGACCACATACTCCCTATTGTCAGTTATCTCTACGCTGACGTGCGCGGGCTTCGCCGCCTTTGCGGCCAGCTTCTTCCCTACTCATTTTCCCGTCGCTATCACTTTGGTCTGAATTGCCACGGGCTTCACCGCCCTTGCGTCCGATTTCCTGATAGAAGTCCTTGTCATGGTTTTTGGAAGTGGCTTCGCCGCCTTTTTCACCGATTTCCTGGTAGAAGTCCTTGCCATGACTTTTGGAAGTGGCTTCGCCACCTTTTTCGCCAATCTCCTGATAAAATTCTTTGTCGTGATTTTTAGCAGTAGCTTCTCCACCCAGACGTCCTGCCTCTTCGCGACTCATTTTGCCATTTTGGTTGTTGTTAGCCATGTTCAATCACTCCTCATCGAATTTTAGTAAAGCGTGTTCGTGTATCTATTAACCTTCGTGTCAGGAATTAAACATGTCTATTTTATTTTGAGAACTGATGATTAACTGGATATATTCGTTTCGATCAGCGTTCCCATGCTTCTGTGTGCAGTTGTTGCTGGTGGTTAAACAATGCCGGATAAATGAACAGGCTGAGCAGCACGCTGGTCAAAATAGCAGAGGTCATGGTAGTAAATACGATTAGCAATTGCAAACGCACGGCGGCAATCGGATTGGCACCTGCGATGATTTGTCCGGTCATCATGCCGGGAAGCTGGACAAGCCCTAACGTTTTTTGCCCTTCAATGGTTGGAATCATACTGGAACGTATGCAATCCTTGAGTATAGGGAAGATGGCTTGTCTAGGCGTGCCGCCTAACGCCAGAATGAGCATGATTTCAGGCTTGCGCAGCAGGACTTCCGACTTGAGTCGGGACACTAGCAGGCTGGACAAAATCATGGAACTGCCAATGATCATGCCGCTAATCGGAATCATATATCGGGCTGTCGCAGGAATGATATGCAGGCCAATGAGGAATGTCTGTGTAACGATTTCCACACACAGCAGCGTCAGGAATGACTTCCACATGAGACCGGGGATAAATCGTCCTTTGCGCGCAACATTTTGTGAGGCTACGGTAATCATGAGCAGAATGAATAATACGATAAATCCGTAGCTTTGCATCCCAAAAATCAAATGCAATACATATCCAATCGCCAGCAGTTGAACCGACGCTCTGATCGTAGCGATAATAATGTCTCGGTCCAGACCGAGCTTGAAGGATTTGGACATGACGATGGCGATAAATACAAAACCGAGAGAGAGAATCAAGGCAACAATCGTCATACCCATTCTCCTGCTACAAACTTGCGGGTCTCACTATGCTGCGGAGCATTAAAAAACGTCTCCGTATCCGCTTGTTCTATCAGTCTTCCGTCGATCATCAGCCATGTTTCGTGGGCTACCCTGCGGGCTTGTTCCATATGATGCGTAATCCAGATCATCGTTGTTCCCTCTTCTTTGTTCATTTGCAGCAGCAGTTCCTCAACCTCTTTGACCGAGGCAGGGTCCAGTGCAGAAGTAATCTCATCCAATAGTAAAATATCCGGGCGGTTCGCGAGCGTCCGCGCCAAGGCCAAGCGCTGTCTTTGTCCGCCGGACAGTTCCTGCGCCTTCTGTTCCAACAGGTCGCGGGTGAGTCCTACGCGTTCCAACAGCCCGGCCGGATCATCCAGTACCGTACCGTGCAGCCGTTCTACGGTTTGGAGATTGTACAGGACAGTTCCTTGAAGCATGGGGGCATCCTGAAAAACCAATGCTACTTTCCGTCTCAGTTCAGGAATCTCCCACTCTAATATAGGTTTCCCGAGGACACGGATGTCCCCTTCATCCGGTGTCATTAGGAGGTTACACAGTGAAAGCAACGTGCTTTTACCAGACCCCGATGGACCGACCAACGTGGTGATTTTGCCGGAAGAAACTTTTGCCGTAATCCCGTTCAGAACCGCACGTTGCTGTCCAGACCCGGTGAAATATTTGATAATGTGATTGAATTCAATAGCTGGAAGTGGCTTGGGTTCCATAGATATAGCTAGCTCCTTTGTAAGGGATCGAGAAAGGGCTCAGATCCGTTCCGTTTATGATCTTATTTTTTTATTATATCAGTAATGCCCGCTATGCTCTTCTATAAAGGTTCGATGCAGGTCGGCTGTTGTAAACAGCATTTTCTTTGTATAAACTAACAGGATTAGTTAAAATAGAATCTGGATCGACTCAGTATATGCATAAGGAACCGGATTACATAGAAATTCGATGGAAGGAGACAGGATGATGTCGCCTAGAAACGGAGTAAAACTGCAAGATATCCTGCGGGCTGCTGAGGACATTGCCAATGAACAAGGGATGGGGGATGTCACGCTCACCACGCTGGCGCAAAAGCTGCACATTCGCCCTCCGTCCTTGTATAACCACGTGAACGGATTGAACGGACTGCGCCAAGTACTGGCATTGCACAGCCTCGAACAGTTGGAGGAAGCTTTGATGAGCGCAGCGGTTGGTAGAGCGGGCGAAGATGCGCTGACCGCTATGGGGAAGGCGTATATGCGGTATGCTCGGGAGCGACCGGGTTTGTATGAAGCGATGCTGTATGCAACTGATCGAAATGATACCGAAATGAGGCAGGCTGCGGATCGCGTGGCCGAGCTGGTCATTACCGTCCTGTCCAGTGGTTACGGCTTCAAGGAAGAAGATTGCATTCATGCAGCGAGGGGATTCCGTAGTCTGCTTCATGGATTTGCCTCGCTTGAACAAAAGGGTGGGTTTGGTTTGCCTGTGGAGGTGGACCGGAGCATTGAGGTGATGATGGCTACCTTTTTGGCAGGTCTGCGTGTGCAGCAAAAGCGAGATGCCGAGCTGACCAAAGAAGTCTGATTTCAACCTGATGCAGCTAACATGATTGCGTCGCAGACCCGAAGGGTAAAATACATCTGTATAATGTAGATGAGAGACTCTGAATACAGGAGGGATATGAGTGAACGTACTGGTGATTGGCGCAAATGGAAAAGTAGGCAGACATCTTGTTCGTCTACTGGGGCAAAATAAATCGCATCGTGTAAAGGCGTTGATCCGCAATTCAGATCAGGCCGAAGCGCTTGAACGTTTGGGAGCAGAAACAGTGGTAGCTGACCTCGAAGGGACGGTTGGTGAAATTGCCGCAGCTATAAAAGGCAGCGATGCTATCGTATTCACAGCAGGCTCCGGCGGAAAAACAGGAGCGGATAAAACGCTGCTTATCGACCTGGATGGAGCGGTCAAGGCGATGGAAGCCGCTGAACAAGCAGGTATCCAACGCTTCGTAATGGTCAGCGCCCTACATGCGGAGAATCGGGAGCAGTGGCCCGAATCCATTAAACCGTATTATGTGGCGAAGCATTACGCTGACCGCCTGTTGGAAGCGAGCAGCTTGGACTACACGATTCTTCGTCCGGGTGGCCTGACGGATGATGTGGGCACCGGCAAAGTTGCTACCGGTGAGGAACTCACGAGCCACACCATTTCCCGTGAAGATGTGGCGGCAGCGGTGGTAGCAGCGCTGGAGGAACAGCAGACGTATCATCGTGCAATTAATTTGGTGTCTGGCAGTACGCCTATTGCTGAGGCAATCCGGCTGTAATTACGGATGAAGTTGTTGCCCAGAGGACGCTTATAAATGACAAAAAAACGAGAAGACGGCCATTTAATGGTCATCTTCTCGTTTTAAATATTTTACAGCTTGGTTGGATCAAATTCTTTTGGGAAGGTTTCTTCAAAGCTATGCTTTTTCTCGTATAAGTTGTACCAAGCTCCTGCAATGATATCTGGATCTCCTGCCGTACCCGCTTGTATGAAAGTGCCAATTGAAAGGTGCCCTACCTATTTATGCCAACATTATACATGAAGCTGGTTATTTATGGGCATCTGGAAATACTCCGTTTGATCAAGAGGAAATAGCCAAGAAGGCTTCGTTATTAATAACAGGAGGAAAAGATTAATTCTTGTTTTGAGAGGCATCCCCTGAGGCAGAGTTCCGAGGATGCTTTTTTGCTGTTTTTCTCAGTATGATCGTCCCCGTAGCAGTTCCAAGTTCCAACTCCAGCTGAATAGCAGCAAAAATATTTGCTTATAACTAATTATATTATTTATAATACTAATATAATTAGTTTATAATGAAGACAAGGAGATGAGCTAAAATGCGTATTGTTCAGGTGCAGCATGTGTATCAATTGACGTTTATGCCCCGGCTGTTCCCGGTGAACTGTTATTTGGTGGAGGAGAAAGAGGGGCTCACCTTGGTAGATGCCGGATTGCCATACAGTACCCGTGGTATAGCGCAGGCTGCGGCGCGGATCGGGCAGCCGATCATTCGAATTGTACTTACCCATGCCCATGGGGATCATGTGGGTGCGTTGGATAAGCTCAAGACAAGGTATCCTGACGCGCAAGTATTCATTTCAAGACGGGATGCACCGCTGCTACAGGGCGATGTATCGTTGGAGGCAGGAGAACCGGATACTCCAATTCGGGGCGATGTGCCGAAGCATATCCTTACCCAGCCTGACGTTTTGCTGGAGGACGGGGATCATGTGGGTTCGCTGTTGGCGATCAGCGCACCGGGACATACGCCGGGCTCGATGGCATTTTTGGATACTCGTACCCGAGCGTTGATTGCAGGCGACGCCTTCCAGACCCGAGGTGGTATAGCGGTATCGGGAAGGGTTAAGCCGCTGTTTCCTTTTCCGGCACTGGCTACCTGGAACAAGGAAATTTCACTGAAAAGCGCCAAAAAGCTGGCGAGTTTCGATCCATCTTTATTAGCTGTTGGTCACGGCAACATGCTGAAGCATCCACAATCTCAGCTGGAAAGAGCGATTATGGAGATGGAGCGACAATCTTCAGTGTGATGATTCGGTATTCAGCCAACATTCAGCCAGAACTCACAAAGTCCTAAGCTAAGGCAGATACAATATGGGGAAAATAGAAACAGAGAGAGGTGCATCGGATTTGAACGTTTGGAAAGCGAACGGTCTGAAATATATACTTCTATTTAGTCTCATATTGTGTGCTGTCGTTAGTGTCGTTTCGTTATGGAGTTATTCAGGTAGCTCCGCGTCCCAGTCTGCGGCCGTTAGGCAGGGCCCATCCGGCGGGTTCGGGGGAGGAGGCGGACCTGGTGGAGGTATGGGGGGATCGAGGCAACCTACCAACTCCTCCACTGAGGGGACATCGACATCGGGCGACCAAGGTACAACGACCGGGAATGATACGTCTGTATCGGGCGGCAGTGGTGTTGCCAGAGACGGACAGCATAGAGGCCCCGGTGGCATGTCTGGTAACGGATCTGGCATGGGCGGTCCTGGCGGTGGTATGGGTGGTGGAAGAAGTGGGAATTCTTCATCTGCTTATGCGACTCCGCTGGCGATTTTCGCCACTTTGTTCTTCGGTGCATTCGTGTTTATTGCGTACCGTTTTCGGGCTCGTGAATGGAAGCTCGGTGAACGTAATCGAGGACTCATGCTGTGGACTGTGCTGGGGGTGGGTTTTTTTTTAAGAATGGCGATCGCTCCATGGATTTCGGGTCACATGGATTTAATGCTATTCCGGAACTGGGCTACGACAGCAGCGGATAGCTTATCGGGCTTTTACACGAACGGATCAAGTGATTATCCGCCGTTCTATATTTATATTTTATATGTGATCGGTCAAATCGGCTCTACGGATGCTTTCAGTCCCTATATGTCCGTGCTGCTGCGGCTTCCCAATATATTAGCCGATATCGTGACAGCGTACATGCTGTACCGGTTGGCAAGCAAACGGGTCGGCTATGGAATAAGTCTTGGATTGGCTATATTCTACGTGTTTAACCCAGCTGTATTTATCAATTCGACCTTCTGGGGTCAGGTAGATTCTTTCTTTACTATGCTGATTGTGGGCATGATTGTGCTGCTTGTGGAAAACCGGGTCGGCTGGTCCGCCGTATTGTTTACGGTAGCCGTATTAATGAAGCCACAGGGAATTATTTATGGGCCAGTTTTATTTTTCGAGCTGCTGAGACAACGCAAAATACAACCTTGGCTAATGGCTATTGGCGGTGCTGTTGTGACAACCATTCTGGTCATATTGCCATTTTCGTGGGGACAAGAGCCGTTATGGCTGCTTGATCTATACAAGGGAACGGTTGGCGAGTATCCATATGCTTCGGTGAACGCGTATAATTTCTTTGCACTGATTGGTGGCAATTATACGCAGGACACTACAACGTTGTTCCTGTTCAGTTACCATACGTGGGGTATGATCTGCATTGTGTTGGTGACTCTATTTACATGGTGGATGTATATCCGCAGTCGCAAACCACAATTTGCAGCAGCAGCTGCACTGGTACTCATTGCAGGTGTATTTACCTTCGCTTCCAGCATGCATGAACGGTACTTGTTCCCTGCGGCGGCGTTAGCTGTACTGGCGTACCTATATTTGCGAGACCGCAGATTTTTGTGGCTTGCGGGTGGATTCAGTCTTACGATTTTCCTGAACACCTTTGATATCTTCTATAGCTCCAATTCTCGGGATCAATACGGTATTATTTTGTGTGTGACATCATTGTTGAATGTGTTGTTGTTTGGGTATTTGGTCAAAGTAGTGTGGGATTGCTCCAAATCGACCACGATTGAGACTGTTCCTTCCACAGACAGAGTTTCGCCAGAACTTCCTTCAGCGCGGCCTGCATGGGGAGCGTCTTCCCAAGGTGTGAACACGACAATTGATCGTTAGTGGAGTATAAAATACGGTAAAAACCGCCCGTTAACGAAATGGAAGTGGTTGATAGATCAACTGCAATCCATAAGTTAAAGAAGCGGTTTTTTTTGTTGTCCTCATGTTAGAGTAACATTGTATCTATGTGCCTCAATCCATATATTCGTTCAGTTTTTGTACATCGCAGATGGTAATCTCTCGTGTACCCTTAGTATGAATAATCCCCAGCTGTTCAAATTTTCCGAATTTACGGCTGATGGTTTCGCGTGTGACACCCACATAATTAGCCATTTCTTCGCGTGAAAGGGGGAGATTTATTTTAATGTAAGAGCCGTCCGGTTTGCCGTATTTATGCCCAAGCTCAAGAATCATATAGGCGATACGGATTTCCGGGTCTTTGGTAGCCAGGCTTTGAGCCAGCTTTTCGGTATGGGCCAAGCGTTTGGTTATGGTTTTGAGCAGCTTCAAAGAGATATCGGGATTGTTGTGAATCAACTGCTCCATATCATCCTTGGTGAGCATACAAATATCAGTATCTTTTAAGGCATACGCACTAAAGTTACTCAGCTCATCGCTGTTAAATATGTTCAACTCGCCAAAAAAATCGCCAGTTGTCAGAATGTGCAGAATTTGCTCCTTGCCCTGAGGCGTCATCTTCAGCAGCTTGACATGCCCGCTTTTAATAATGTACAGCGTATCGGATGCTTGTTCCTCGATAATCAAAGCCTCGCCTTTCTGATATTTCCGGTGTCGGATCATAGAGCTGACCTTACACAAATCTTCGCAGGACAAAGAGGAAAAGATAGGCACTTTGCGGGCACAGGGCTCCTTTTCGCACTGGCAGGGGCAGGACATCTCATTCACATTCATTCACTCCATTCATAAACCGGAAACTAAAAAGTATAGCGTATACTTGTTATTCTGTATCATCTATTGGGGCAAAATGGCTTTGATCCTCACCGCAGACTGGACAAACCCAGTCCTCCGGGAGATCCTCAAATGCTGTACCGGGCATCACGTCTTCATCGGGGTCGCCGATAGCAGGATCATAAATGTATCCACAGGGTTGACATACATATTTTTTCATCTTTAGTTCTCCTTGTCATTCAAAATTTTTGTAAGCTCTGGTGCGTCCGGTTTGAGTCCCTGCATGATAGCTGTTTTGTAGGGTAGTGAAGCAAGGGCATCCCCAAAGCCAATCACGCCGCAGATAGAGTCGTTTTGTATGAACATACGTGTATAAGAAGCTTGATCTTTAGTAATCAGGCTGGTGTCGCAGACTTGTTCATCTACTAGACCGATGGAAAAGAGAGGGGATTCGTAGCAGTTCGAAAGGGTTACAGGGATGGGACGCTGATAGTTGACGGATGCACCCGCCATATTAGCACCTGCTATTTTTCCCTGCTCCATTGCGCTTTCCCATAATCCATCTACCTTACTCTGAAACTCGGCTACATCACCTGCCGCATAGATATTGGCGGAGCTGGTTTCCATCTGTGCATTCACCAGAATGCCGTGTCCAATATCAAGGCCGATTGGGCGGGCGAGTTCTGTATTGGGTACAATTCCGATAGAGTAGACAACATGCTCGCAGGGGATAACAGAGCCGTCCTGTAGTTCCACACCTTCTACATGATCTGTGCCTTTAATACGCTTTACGCCTTGCCCAAGGCATACCTGAGTACCCCGTTCGGTCATTCGATCGGTCAAAATAGTGGAGGCCTTTTCATCTAGCTGGCGGGGCATAAGCCGATGCGCAGCTTCCAGTATGGTTACAGAATACCCTGCTTGCTGGAAGGACCAGGCGGTTTCCACGCCTTGAATACCGCCGCCGATGATACATATCCGGTCTCCCTGTCGCAATTCCGCTTTAAGGCTATCCGCATCTTGTCGAAAACGGATATTGTGAACGTTCCTTAGAGAAGCTCCATCTAGCGCAAGCTTACGGTTGTGAGCTCCTGTACACAGCAGCAACTTGTCATAAGCAACGGTTTGTCCATCTATTGTTTGGATAGTACAGTCCTCAGGATGTATCTCGGTTATCTTGATGCCGGAATACACATGAATTCGTTGATTGGCAAACCATTTTTCCTTTTTGATCAGGATTTTGTCACTGTGCAAATCAGTGAATAGTCCCTTGGAAAGTTTGACTCTGTTGTACGGAAAGGATGCTTCCTCTCCGTAAATAGAAATTTCGGCCAGCTCATCATGATCTCTAATCGCTTTTGCCGCGTTGACGGCGGCGACACTGCCTCCGATAATAACGTAATGTTGGTTACCCATTCAGTATCTCTCCTATTCGCTATATGCTACTGTGTTTTAAATAACACTAAGCAGTAGATCTGAGACAAATTCAGCGGCATTTTTAATTTTTTTCACTTTTTCAACTTCTGTAGGAGAGAAACGAATACGTACCGGGAACTCCACATGGGTCATACCCGTTGATTTGATTACCTCTGAAGTACTTTGGACCTTCATATTGGTACCGTTCAAGTAATCCTGTACAACTTCAATGGCTTCCCCGCTCCAGCCGTAGGAACCAAAGGCAGCAGCCAACTTGCCTTCCAGATTCATCTTTTGCATTTGTTGCAATAGGTCTTCCAATTTGCCTGTCATATCAGCATATTTGGTAGAGCTACCGACGAAAACAGCATCAGCCGAGGCAATACTATTCAATATTTCCGTTTCATCGGCTTTATCCACGTCCCATAGCTCCACCTTGATTTGGTTCTCCAAAAAGCAGTCCTTCAGGATGTTTGCCATTTTTTTAGTATTATTTTTCAGGGTGGCATAGACAATCGCTACTTTTTTATCCTCCTTGGTTTCGGTACTCATAGAGGCGTACAAATCAATAAACTTGGCAATATCATGCCGGATCGCGAAGCCGTGGGAAGGTGCAATCATCTCAATATCCAGATCGGCAACAGCTTCGATTAATGTGCGCACATATCTGCGATGTGGATGAATAATAGCCTGATAGTATCCGATAAAGTCCTCGGTGATATCAAAACCAGCCTCATCGGCAAATAGATGCTCTACAGCCACGTGTGTACTGAAAATATCGCAAGGGAACAAGATTTTATCTTCTATGCAATACGTAATCATGGTTTCTTCCGTATGCAGGTAAGGTGTTTCTTTGAACAGCAGCGTTTTGCCTCCAATGTCCAGTTGATCCCCATCCTTGATTACGAGGAAGTTGCGATGCTGAAGCTTGTACATTTGTTGAATTTCCGGAACGGCAATCTCAGTGCAGACGATCGTAGCGTTTGTTGCCTTGGAAGCAAGTGCCGCCAGTCCGCCCGAGTGATCTGGTTCCGTGTGATTGACGATGATATATTGAATATCCAATGGATCGATTAATTCAGTTACAGCTTCGGCAAATTCCCTACCGAACGCCATATCTACAGTATCTACAATGGTTGGTTTTCCAGTTTTCAGTAGATATGCATTATAGGTTGTACCCTTTGATAGTAGAAGACGATGAAAGGGAACCTCACGATTATCAATTTTTCCTACCCAATAAATATCCTTTGCCAGTTGGAATCCTGGTTTCATAGGAACAACCTCCTGCTTGTTTTTGTTTGTCTAACACAATTCGATTCTAGTTGGATGTGTCGATGAAAAAGATGATTGAAATCAAATTTTTAAATATTACAAAAGTATTTTTGACTTTAGGATTTTGCAAAATTCGATTCCAGTCGCTCCAAAGTGCAATATATAGACGAACTAGACCATTTCGATCTATATATTGTTCATTGAAAGTCGCTTATTGGATTTTTGCAAAATCCTCACTTAAATTTAGTTTTGTGATTGCAATCACAAGGCGAGCGAAATAATCCAATACAATAAAGGTATAAATCCATCTTAAGCAATTTAATTCCAAACAGGAGCGTGAACCAATATGAAAAAATCAAACCTCATTCAATTTCAGGAATATAAAGAAGCTGCGTTTACAAAACGAATAGTGCATAAGGAAGCCGACAATGTAATTTTTATTCTCAACTTTACTCCTAATGCCGAGCTGCCAACACATAATCACCCAGGAGCGAATGTATATTTGCTTGTTCTTGAAGGCAGCGGCACTGTAACTGTGAACGGCGAAGCAACGGAAGTTGTCCAAGGGGATATCATCCATGTTACGGGCGATGAGCACTTTTCCTATCGTGGCGGTGCAGAGGCGAATTCCAGTCTGCATGTAGTGTTGACCCAAACGCCAAGTGAAAGCTATGCGCAGAACATATAAAAGAGGACATAGCAGCAACATGCTCATATAAAAAAAAGAAAATGGTTATTTTTTTTACACTCATATTGATAATGAATATCATTATCAAATTTTAAAAAGAGGTGTTAATGGCCAATGCAGACAGTAGATTACAAACAGGTGCCAGGGCACTGGATATTAGCAAGTCTCGGTAAGCGCGTGCTTAGGCCCGGAGGGTTAAAAACGACACGTTGGATGATAGAGGGACTTGATGTAACCGGGCAGGATGAGGTTATTGAATTTGCCCCTGGATTGGGTATAACTGCCCAAATCACACTGCGGCTTAATCCCCGTCGTTATATTGCGATTGAACAGAATGAGAAGGCGGCTTCTATTGTAAAAACGTATGCAAGCGGAGCAAACCGGGAAGTCATTATTGCCGATGCTGAACAGGTTCCGTTGCCGGATGCCTCTGCGACGGTGGTATATGGGGAAGCCATGCTGACGATGCACACAAGAGCCAAGAAAGCGCAGATTATTTCGGAAGCCAGGCGGCTTTTGAAAGTAGGCGGGAAGTATGCTATTCATGAGATGTGCCTTGCTTCTAACCATATTGAGCCTGCGCTCAGAAAACAAATTTACAAGGATTTGGCTGTAGCCATGCGAGTTAATGCGACACCGTTGACGGTGTCAGAGTGGGAACAGCTGCTGAAGGAGGAAGGCTTTAAGGTCGTTAAAATCTATACGGTTCCCATGCACTTATTGCATCTGCCACGTATCATTCAGGACGAGGGCTGGTTGAGATTTGGAAAAATTGCCTTTAACCTTATGCGTAACCATGCTGCCCGGACAAGGGTTATGGGTATGCGAAAGCAGTTTGTAAAGTACGCCGACCATCTGCAAGCGGTCAGTATCATCGCTGAGCGATAGCCTGAATTCACGAATAAGAGAATAATAAAGTTTTTACACAATAGCAATAAAGGAGACGAACCCCCATTCAGGGATTCGTCTCCTTTTTGTATATTTGCTGCTTGTCAGACTAAATTTATTCTTGAGGATTTAGCTTTGGATATGGATTATGCACAGGAATACAGTAGCCTCGGCACGAACGGTTGGTGCTTTAGGGGCTACTTTGCCGTCTGTGGAGGTCTGGGATAGGTGCTTCTCAAGGGGGGATTGGAGTCTAATAAGTGTAAATAAAATTTCCAATTCCTGATGTTTTTAGATTACCATAGTGACTGAGATCATTGGAATAGTTAACTAAAATAATAAAACAGCATACATCAAAAGGAGGAAGCGTGTTATGAAGCTGCATCGAGCCATTGTGGTGGATGATGAAACCTTTACTCGTAAAGGGTTGCTTCAACTCATGGATTGGCAAGCCTGTGGTTTTGAAATCGTGGGAGAAGCTGATAACGGTGAGGATGCGCTGGAGCTAATCAGCCGTATTCACCCGGACCTGGTCATTACCGATATTCGTATGCCTGTGCTGGACGGATTAGAGCTGATTCGGTCTGTGCTCGAACAGACTACAGGACATCCCGCGTTTATTATCTTAAGCGGCTATAGTGATTTCGCTTATGCGCAGCAGGCAATCCGCTATGGGGTTCATGATTTTATGCTTAAGCCGATTGATGAGGGTGACTTTTCGGCTACACTGCGCAAGCTGAGTGAGAGACTGCATCGTGAACAACAGAATGCGCAACGATATCAGAATCATCATACAGGTGGGTTGTTAGAGACTGTGATGATGAATCCAGTGGATGATGTAGTGGTGACACGGTGGGAGCAGCAGCTACGGCTTGGGGAAGCCACTTCTATGTACTATGTACTCGTCGAGCTGAATGATCAACATCCCTGGCGCTCTGGTGACAATAATATCATGCTATCGCTTTTCCAATTCAGGGAGCTTATAGAGCAAGCGCTTCATCGTTTAATGGATGGCAAGTACCCTCTCTATGTTCATGAGCATCGTAACCGGATTGGTCTTATCGTACCGGACTTCTTTTTGGGGTGTTTTGAAGACAAGGTCAAAGTTTTTATGAAAGCGCTACAACAGGAGATAGAGGGGATGAAGTCACTAAAAGATCAGCTGGGAAGTCGGGTTTTCGTTTATGCGGGAAAGCCTGTGAATCGGTTGCAAGATATCCAGCAGTCCTATGCCTGTGCGAAGGAAGCGGTGCTCCATAAATACATTCATGACCATAGCGGTATTGTTGTATATCTACAGGAGGGAATGCCACCACTCCACTATAAGACCATCCATCAGGACGTATTGGATCGCTTGACGGAACAAGTTGAGGAACTGCGGTTGGATGAGCTGCGTATGACCGTGGATTATTTATTTAGCAGCTTTCGGGAGGAATGTTATGCTCCTGAGGCTATGAAAATGAGCCTGCATCAGTGCGTACTTAGTATCGTTCGGGTCATTAAAAACATGCAGGGAGATGAGCGTTCACTTCAGTCACTAGAACCGATGATGAACTGGCAGGACATGAACCTTTCTCTGGGTGAACTACAGCGATTGTTTACAGCTTTTGCAGAGGAAAGTGGAAGGTATATTGGGGTTCTGCGCAAGGATTGTCAGCAAGGAGGCATTCAGCACATCCGTGCTTACATTGAGCAGCATGCTGCCGAGAATATAAGCCTGAAAAGTATTGCGGCTCGCTTTTACATGAACCCGGTATACCTCGGTCAATTGTTCAGAAAAACGTATGGTGTGTACTTTAACGAATTTCTGCTGAAATTGCGCGTTCAGGAGGCGAAACGCTTGTTGCGGCAGACGGATTTGCGGATTTATGAAATTGCTGAGCGCGTGGGCTTCGGCAGTTCAGACTATTTTGTTACCCAGTTTGAAAAGATGGCGCACGCCACGCCTAGTGAATACCGCAACAGCCTGAGTATTGGCGACGACCTGGAGAGGACCGGCGAATGAAGAGGCTGAGAACGACTCTTGATCATGTGCGATTGCGGGATAAAATGCTGCTGCTTTATTTTCTCTGTGTTTTCACGCCTGTAGTGCTGACCAATCTGATTTTTTACCATGTTACCTCACAAAATGTGAAAGAACAGCGTATCCAGGATATTTCGCGCGCACTGGAACAGATTAAAATTGAATTTTACCGTGAATTTGAAGATGCGATGGAAATCTCGTCTAACTTTTATACCGATCATCAGCTCAATAGGGTGTTGGAACAAACTTATCCCCACCCCGCTGACTATATTGCCGCCTATGACTCTTATTTACGTCGTATCTTGAACAGTACTTATAGCCCTGTATACCACTCCGTAGGTGGAATTACGATCTACACCGATAATTCAACGCTGCTGAATTCCGGGGGAGTCAGCTTTATAGATGAGAGGGTCAGAAGCTTGCCCTGGTATACCAAAATCCCGCCTGGACGCCAGTCCAAGCCTATATTTGTACGTACCGATGACAGTACAGGCGAACAGCAGTACCCTTTCAGCCTGATTCGGCGAATGAACTATTTTTATTCCGAAAATGGTCGTGAAAAAATACTGAAAATAGAACTGCGAATGTCGTCCATTCGTGAGATTTTCAATAACCTGAATTTGCAGGGAAGTCTCTTTCTGCTGAACGAACGGGGGGAAATCGAATATACAACGGATCCCAAAGTGGATATAAACCATAAAAGTGTGGCCTATAACACCCTTAAGCTGCCCGAGGACACCATGGAGTTCAGGACGGATTATGTGCTTACGAGCAATCTGAACGACTGGAGCATTGTGGCAGCGGTATCCAGAGATGAAATGCTGTATGAAATGCAGGAATCCCGCAATTTTGTGCTCTTGTTAACCTGTGTAAATATGTTGCTGCCTACATTAATTATTATCTGGATTACACGTTCGCTGAACGTGAGAATTCATCGTATTTTAAAGCACATGAAAAAGGTGAAAAATCAGCATTTTGAGCTGATTCGCGGCACAGAGTCGCGAGATGAAATCGGGCAATTAACAGGTGAGTTTAACCGGATGACGCTGAAAATAAAGCGACTGATTAACGATGTTTATATGGCAGATATTCAGCGAAAAAATCTGGAAATTCAGCGCAGACATGCCCAGTTGAATGCACTTCACAGCCAGATCAACCCACATTTCCTGTTCAATGCGCTGGAGACAATTCGCATGCGGAGCTTGATGAAGCATGAGGATGAGACAGCGCGCATTATTCATAACATGGCACGGATTTTCCGCAATTCGCTGGTGTGGAACAAGGATCGGGTTACTTTGCGGGAGGAGCTGGAGCTGATCCGTTGTTTTCTGGAAATCCAGCAATATCGCTTTGGTGAGCGAATACAGTACGAAGTGCAGGCGCGCTCTGAAGACTTGGATAATCTGCTTCCCAAAATGGTCGCGCTGACACTGGTTGAAAATGCAAGTATCCACGGCATTGAGCCACTAAAGCATGGGGGGCGCATTGAGATCCATTTTGAGCAGGAGGAAGGACAACTGATTCTAACGGTTCGGGATGATGGGGTTGGCATGTCTACGGAGCAGGTACAACGCTTATATGGCTACATGCACAGGCAGGAAGAAATGGGTGAGCGTATAGGTCTACAAAATGTCATATATCGTCTTAAGCTTTACTATGGGAGCCGTTTTGAGCTTGCCATTCGCAGTGCACCCGGCGAGGGTACGGAGATTCGAATTAGGATTCCTGCGGATCGGGAGTAAGGGTAGACAGCAGTGCCTATTTTGCTTTGAAGGACCTTTACCTATAGTTTTCTAAGTAACACCTTTAGATTGACAGGTGAACGAAATGAACAGCATTTTATAAAATGAAAGTGCTTACAATTTAGGGTGTGCGGGATTCTCAGTGCTTGAGGTACGTGCACACGATATTCACACACAATCGACAAAAGAGGACGAAAGGGGAGGGTCTGGCATGACAAGCAAAAGGTTCGGAATCATCAGTCTGGTAATGGTTATGATGGCGTCTATGATTGCTGCTTGCTCAGGGAGCTCGGGCAAGGAGCCGGCGTCAGGAGATAGCAAGGAGAAGGTCACATTCACGTATTTTAATGCCACTGCGGGGAGGGACATTAATACCAATGAAACGCGGATCGGCAAAATCCTGGAGGATCAGACGGGGGTAAACTGGAAGCTGGAGCATTTGGTGGGGGATTCCAATACGAAGATCGGTACATTTATTGCCAGTAACGATTACCCGGATGTGATAGTACCCGATGGCACGATCGATAAGCTACTGGATGCCGGGGCTTTTATTCCCCTGAATGATTTGATCGACAAATATGGACCGAATATTAAGCGTGTATATGGACCGTACTACAACTTGATGAAGGCGGAGGATGGGAATATTTACTTTCTGCCGCTCAGTGCGGTGGTAGGCGATTATTTACCTGCGCCTAACTTAGAGCAAGGAGCCTTTTGGGTGCAACGCAGGGTATTAAAAGAAGCGGGATATCCAAAAATCAAAACACTTGATGAGTATTTAGCCCTGATTCGTAACTATGCGAAAAAGCATGCAGATGAGGGCTTGACTGGGTACCTGGCGTTAACCACGCAGGATAGGTTTTATGCTCTGACGAACGCGCCGATGCATCTGGCAGGCTATCCGAATGATGGCGGCACGATTATTGATATGAAAACACACCGGGCCACGGATTATGGAGATATGGAAATCACAAAGCGGTATCTCAAAGAGCTAAATCAGCTCAATGTAGAGGGCCTATTTGATAAATCGTCCTTTGTGGACAATTACGATCAATATTTAGCGAAGCTGACCTCGGGTAAGGTGCTGGGCTTTTTCGACTACCGCTGGCAGGCGGGGCAGGCCCTAAATAACCTGCAGGAGGCTTCCAAGCAATCGGGCAATGATGATATGGAGTATATAGGGCTGCCTGTTGTATATGACCAGAATATAAAGGATCAGTACATTGATCCGTCGTCATTCGTTAATAACCGAGGCATAGGAATTACGGTCAGTGCCAAGGACCCGGTACGTATCATCAAATTTTTTGACAACCTGCTGACTGACGAAAACCAGGTGTTATCCAACTGGGGAATCAAGGGAGAAACCTATGATGTAGATAAAAAAGGGCGCTTTTACCGGACTGAGGAGCAAATTAAGCAGACTGGTCAGGACGCGTTCCGCGAATCATTCGGGTTCAAATATTTTGAATACAGTTGGCCGCGATACGGTAGCGGTTCTACCCTGCCTGACGGCAACTCCGTTGGTGCCGGACGGCAGCCAGAGGTTGCGCGTATGTCCTACACCGAGGGAGATAAAAAGCTACTAAAAGTCTATGGTGTAGAGTCTTTCTCGCAAATGTTTTCCGCACCTGATGAGCGCCCATGGTATCCGGCCTGGAGTATCCCGATTGCTCAAGGCTCAACTGCGCAGCTCTTCCAGCAAAAGAAGGGGGACCTGCAGCGCAAATATTTCCCGCGTTTGGTGCTGTCTGCACCGGAGCAGTTTGATGCGATTTGGAGTGAATACACTACTGAATTCAACAAGCTGGATGTAAAGGCGTATGAGGAGCTGATCACGAAGGAGGTTGCCAAAAAAATCGAAAATCCCGGTAAAAAATAAAGGAGGAAGCAGCTATGGGCCACTCGTCACCACCAGCTGTCACGATCTCCTCGGATCATTTGCCGCCCTCGCGGCGAACCGGCTTTAGGGGATTTATGCACAAGCTGAATCAGCAACGGGCACTGGTATGGATGTCCGTCCCTTTTTTAATCTGGCTGTTCATCTTCAAGTATTTGCCCATCTGGGGCTGGACGATTGCCTTTCAGGATTTTAAGCCTGCCCGCAAGTTGCTCGATCAGCAATGGGTCGGATTAAAACATTTCCATTTTCTATTTCAGGATGAACACTTTCTCCGGGTCATGCGCAATACGCTGGCGATGAGCTTTATTAATCTGGTGCTGGGCTTTGTCACCGCTATAACATTAGCGATTTTGCTGAATGAGCTTCGCCAGCTCGTATTTAAGCGGGTGGTACAGACGATCAGCTATCTGCCGCATTTTATTTCGTGGGTGGTCGCGGCCAGCATCATTAGTACGGCGCTGTCTGCAGATGGCGGCATCATCAATGAGGTGCTGATGTGGCTGGGGTTGATTAAGGAGCCTATTCTGTGGCTGGGCGAGGGAAGCTATTTTTGGGGCATTCTTGGTGCATCGGAGGTATGGAAAAATGTCGGCTGGAACACCATCATTTATTTGGCCGCAATGACAATGATTGATCCCTCGCAGTATGAAGCGGCCGAGATGGATGGAGCAGGGCGTTTTCAGCGGATTTGGCATGTGACATTGCCCGGATTGAAGCCTGTATTTATCATCCTGCTCATTATGAACATTGGCAATTTGCTGGAATCCGGCTTTGAGCCGCAATACTTACTGGGCAACGGTATGAACGTGGATTACTCGGAGAATCTGGATATTTTCGTGCTGAAATATGGTATCCAGATGGGTAATTTCTCGCTTTCCATTGCTGCTGGGATGTTCAAAACGGTGGTCAGCTTCATCTTACTGTTTACCGCCAATCATATTGCGAAGCGGTTAGGGGAGGAGAGATTGTTCTGAAAAGGGAGTGGGTTATGGTGGGGGACGGCCGCTTCGCGTGCGGATTGTTCTTCCGATCGCTGTTATCCCCGTATTTTCTTATTGGAATAAAGATTATAGGTTAAAATCCGGGGATAAAGGCGAACGCTCCGCTTCTTCAGAACAATTCCGCCCGCTCCGCTGCTACCCGCCGTAAAGTCACTTTTTTAAGAACTGAGGGTAGTGGCAGAGGAGAGCTTAAGGAAGGCGCATGACTCGCGCTTCCTAGGGGGAATGCGTCAATGATGGCTGGCTCAGCTTCGCTATCGCCATTGAATTTGGGATAGTGCTATTCGAGGCGATAACAGAAGGTGCGTGCTCATGCATACTACAGGTGCAAGTCAGTGGATTTTTAGCAGGCCGCTTCGCTGACCTTACAACTTCTAATTGCCACTAATAATTAATAAGAGCCTGCACAAATAGCTACTTAGATTTTCACTCGAATTCCCACCCTTGTAGTCACTCATATAACCGTTTCAATTAATAGCACCAGCAGCTTCAACAATATTAATCAAATTTAAGTGCGGGTCAGGCTATTTTTTTAGAAAGGAGAGGAAGTTATGGGCAAAGGGAAGGCCGTACACGGGCGATTTCGGGCGCCCTCGGATCGGATTTTTGATGCGTGCAATATTCTGTTTATGCTCTGCCTGATGGTGTTCACGCTGTATCCGTTTTTGAATACGTTGGCGGTTTCGTTAAATGAAGCGAATGATTCGATTCGGGGCGGGATTTATTTGTGGCCACGTGAATTCACGTGGAGTAATTATGAATTTGTGTTCAAGGAAGCGACGATTTTCCATGCTACGCTGATTTCTGTATTACGTACGGTTGTGGGTACAGTGACTTCGGTATTTTGCTGCGCGATGGTGGCGTATACGATCAGCCGGCCGGAATATGTGCTGCGCAAATTTGTTTCAATTGCTTTTATTTTAACGATGTATTTTAGCGGTGGATTAATTCCGAACTTTCTCCTGATTCGTGAGCTTGGGATGCTGGGGACTTTCTGGGTGTATGTCGTGCCGGGATTGATCGGGGTGTTTAATGTGATTGTCATTCGCTCCTTTATTGAGGGATTGCCGGAAGGGATTTTGGAGTCGGCGCGTATTGACGGGGCTGGGGAGTTTGCCACTTTTATGCGCATCGTTTTGCCGCTGTGTGTTCCCGTACTGGCGACGGTGTCGCTGTTTACAGCGGTTGCGCAATGGAATTCCTGGTTCGATGTGTTTTTGTACAATTCGTCATATGAGCAATGGAGCACTCTTCAATATGAGCTGATGAAAATACTGCAAAATTCCAATACGTCTGTTAACGCTCAGGACTATGCGAGCCAATTCGCTGGTTCGGAAAATCTAGCGAAGTCGGTCACGCCTACCTCAATTCGGGCCACGATGACGATTGTCGCTTCAGTGCCTATTATTTTAGTTTATCCCTTTTTGCAAAAATACTTTGTGAAGGGTATGACCTTGGGCGGTGTCAAAGGATAGTAAATGAAAACTAATGGTGCCAAATACCAATTACAAAAAATTGGAGTACGGGAGGGATTGCTTTGCGGTCATGTTGGGTTAAGCCTTTTTATCTGGTGCTGGCTGGAGCGCTGTTGTTATCGCCTTTGGGTTGGTGGGGAGCGTCTGTAGCGAAGGCAGCTCCGTCTATAGAACATTCCCCGCCCGGTTCGGATACGGCGCTGTCGGCGGGTAGTGTCCATAAGACCATTGGAACGTATGGATTTGAGCAAGGAAACAGCGATGGCTGGAAGCCCCGGGGAACTTATACCCAAATTGCATCCGTCACGGAAGCAGCATATGGCGGCACGCACAGTCTGAAGGCAACCGCTCGCACAGCGGCTTGGAACGGGGCGGAGCTGGATGTGAAGTCGCTGTTGCAGCCGGATGTGGAGTATGAAATTAGTGGCTATGTGAAGCTAGATGGTAATTCTGCGGTTCCGAGCATGGTTAAACTTACAGTGGAGCAGCAGCCGACAGGCGGGACTACGACATGGAAGACGGTAGCGCAGACGGAGACGGCGGATACATCGTGGATCAAACTTCAGGGGAAATATACTTTTACCGGGGGGATGGATGCATTGAAGCTGTATGTGGAGAGCTCGAATCCCGCGCAGGCCTACTATGTGGATGAGGTAGAAATAACACAGGTATCGAAGACGCCAACGGAGCCGACCCATGGTATCGTATCCGGGTTTGAAGATGGTACGGCCCAAGGATGGGTGTCCCGTATGGGAGCCGAGACCGTGCAGGTTTCGGATGCCGATGCACGAAGCGGCTCATACAGTCTGCTGACAACAGGCAGACAAAAGACATATGCCGGACCCAAGCTGGATGTGACTGCTACGATGCAAAAGGGCAGCCGATATACGGTTAGTGCCTGGGTGAAGCTGGCGCCGGGTGAGCAGCCTGCCAAGGTGAGGCTCAGCGTACAGCGTGATCACCAGGGTCAAAGTGCGTATGAAACTGTTGTAGGCGACACGGCTACTACGACAGGGGGATGGATGCATTTGTCTGGTACGTATACGCTCGCGCATGATGCAGACACCGTTTCCATGTATTTGGAAACGGCAGAAGGAACGTCTTCCTTTTATATGGATGATTTCGAGCTGTCCCTTGTACCGCCGCTGGCTATTGAAAAGGACATTCCTTCTTTGCATGGATTATATGGGGGACAGTTCAGCATGGGCACGGCGATTGAAGCTTTCCAGACCGAAGGGGCTTACAGAGAACTGGTACAGAAGCATTTTAACAGCGTCGTTGCAGGGAATGCGATGAAGCCGATCTCCTTACAACCGTCCGAGGGACAGTTCCATTGGGAGGAAGCAGATCAAATTGTGCAGTTTGCTAGACAACATGGACTGGAAATTCGCTTCCATACCTTGGTGTGGCATAACCAAACTGGGGATTGGATGTTCAAGGATAAGAATGGACAGCCGATGACGCCGACTGCTGAGAATAAAAAGCTTTTGCTGGATCGGCTGGAGACGCATATTCGCGCTGTTGCAGCCCGGTATAAAAATGTCATCACCGATTGGGATGTCGTGAATGAGGTCATTGATCCTGATCAGCCCGATGGCATGCGCCGCAGCAAGTGGTATCAGATTACCGGCACGGATTATATTGAAAAAGCATTCCGTGTCACGAGGGAAGCGGTGGGCCCGAACGCACGACTATTCATTAACGATTACAACACACATGAGCCGAAGAAACGGGATTTTCTGTACAATTTGGTACGTGATCTGCTCGCTAAAGGTGTACCGATTGACGGAGTAGGCCACCAATCGCATATCCGCCTGGAGTTTCCCGCTATTAGCGAGATTGAGCAGTCTATAGAAAAGTTTGCTTCGCTTGGTCTGGATAATCAGATTACCGAGCTGGATATGGGTCTTTATTCCAATGACACAGATCGCTATGAAACGATTCCAGAATCTATGCTGATCCGGCAGGCTCACCGCTATCGGGCGCTGTTCGATATGTTTTCAAGGCAGCAGGATCATATCAGCAATGTGACGATTTGGGGTACAGATGATGGAAATACGTGGCTCAGCACGTTTCCGATAGCCCGGCTGGATAAGCCGCTACTATTCGACGAACGGTTAAAGGCCAAATATGCCTATTGGGCACTTGCTGATCCGTCCAAAGTTCCGCCGTTGCCAGCAGGGAATAACGAATAAATGGTTTGATTTGAATACATGCCGGGCTTGTTTTGTCTTATTCTATGCTGTATCGAACGTCGCCTTATACAAGCATAAAAGCAGGCTGTCCTTCACATGTGACATGTAAAGGACAGCCTGCTTTGTTATCGTAGAGGACTTGCAGTTTTATTCCAAGTTAGCGTGTTGGCCAAACATAGATTTGGAGGTCAACTTGCGCAGCTCCATCGTTCTGAGTACCAGTGCATCACCGTACAACAGCAGGGTTTGCTCAAACAATGAGCCCATAGGCTGAATCGTCTGGTAATCCTTGTTGGAAGGGTCCTTCGGTGCACCGGGCAGCTTGACGATGATATTGGCCAGTTTGCCGATGGTAGACTCGGGGGACGTGGTTAGAAGCGCCAGAGAGGCCCCGAGTTTCTTTGCTTTTTCTGCCATCGAGGTCAGGCTTTTGGTTTCGCCAGAGCCTGAACCAATAATGAGCAGGTCGCCCTCGCCCAAACTGGGAGTTACGGTTTCCCCGACCACGTAAGCTTGAACCCCCATGTGCATCAGCCGCATCGCCAGCGAGCGAATCATGAACCCTGAGCGGCCCGCACCTGCGACGAATACCTTATTGGCAGCGGCGATGGAGTGGATCAGTTGTTCCGATTCCGTATCACTGATCAATTGTGGAACCCGTTGTAGCTCCTTGAGTACCTCAGATAAATATTGAGAGGTTTCCATTGGGGTTAACCTTGTTTGATGAGCTGTTGCATTTGGGAAGCTACAGCCTTTTTGTCGTCCTCGCCAGTGATACCACCGCCGACGATAACCAGATCCGGTTGAGCCTTCACCACCTCAGCCAGTGTGCTCAGCTTAATGCCGCCAGCCACGGCAGTTTTAGAGTTTTTCACGACTTTTTTGACGGTTTGCAGTGCTTCGAACGGGCTTTGTCCTTCAGCTTGCAGATCGTAGCCTGTATGCACACAGATGTAGTCAACGCCAAGAGCGTCGATTTCTTTCGCACGTTGCTCCAGGTTTTTAACACCGATCATGTCTACCAGGATTTTTTTGCCGCCTTGTTTTTTCGCTTCTTCTACTGCGCCTTTGATTGTTGCATCTTCAGCTACAGCCAAAATCGTAACAATATCTGCACCAGCCTCGGAAGCTTTTAGCACTTCATAGCCCCCTGCATCCATAACCTTCAGGTCAGCCAGCACTTTCAGATTCGGGAATGCTTCTTTCATTGCTTTTACTGCATGAAGTCCTTCATTGATGACAATCGGCGTACCGATTTCTACGATATCAATATACGACTCTACTTCTTTTACCAATGCAATACCCTGCGGGATATCTACTAAGTCTAAAGCCAATTGAAGTTCCATGTTATTAACTTCACTCCTTAAGTGAATTTGTATTTTGATGAACAGGTACATACTCTGTTGAGTATCAATCTATACTTTAGTTTCATGCACAGGTTTGATTGTAAGGCCCCGGTATCCGGTTGAAAAGTACGCACTAATTCGTAACGTAGTTACCCCCACGATACTATAGCATCATAAAAACCATTCATGAGAGAGCCTGCATTTTGTCTTCTTTAGCATTATTTCTATAAGGGGAGTCGACTATTCGTAACCAAGGATTTTGTAAAAATCCCATAAGCGACTTCCAATGAACAAGATATAGATCGAAATGGTTTAGTTCGTCTATATCTTGCACTTCGGAGCGACTGGAATCGAATTTTGCAAAATCCATAACCATACACAGCAATGTAAGGTTGCAAAAGAATGAATGTAGCAATGATTGAATTGACTTCAAGTTAAGTTTTGACTATATTTGTAATATACTGGTATGCAAAAAAAGTGGAGGCTAGCAGCATAACTGCCCTGAAGAGTAGCCGCTGTGCTAAGGGGTAATCGCAATTTACAAGGGAGGCGGGTTTAGTGGAAGAGGTCCTGAACCAAAGGGAAGCCATTTATTTGTTGTCGGACAGCCACGAACTCGATAAAGCTTGTGAGTTGTTTAGAATCAGCTACACACATAATGATTGGGATGAAGCGAACAAAGTAGCAGACTATCTGCATACGTTGGCTGAAAACCTGTATCACACCCAACTGAGAAATGCTGCAGACGGCAAGTATGAGACATTGGACACCAAACACCCGCTAGTGTTTTATTATGCTTACAGTTATCTGGCGAAGTCTATTTACTATCAGAATATGGGTAAGTATGAGGAAGCCAGAAACTATATTATGAAGTATAGCGAAATGGGTTGGTTTATGGGGCTGGATCAGAGCGGTCACGAAGAAGTAGAGAGATTCCGTTTCCTCGCCAAGGCCAATTTATTTACGATTGAATTACTTTCGGGGAGAAGGGAACTTTTGCCTGAGTACGTTCAATTTCTTCACGACAATGAAGAGGAGCTGCTTCCAGGATTGGTTGGTATTGCCGAAGCGGCTAACTTGAATAATTGGAATATAGACGACCTGTTGAACGATTTTGCTGATGATATTAAGATATTTGAAGGTTATGAAGATAGAGCAAACCGCGTATATTATTTAAAACTGGTCAACCAATTGGCCATTTACCATTTCAAGAAGAAGCAATACACTGTTGCCTTAAATTATGTCCTTGATTCTCTGCAATTCTCTGCCAGTGTAGAAGCGGATGCCGATTTCAGGACATTGGTTGCTCTGTTTGAGACTTATCGAGATTTGGCAACACCATCACAGCAAGAGCAATACCAAACCATTTTATTAAGGGGGCTTCATAATGAAAAAGGCATTAATCTCGGTAACTATGGTCTTGGCGTTTCTTAGTATTGCTCTTCCGGTGGGAAATATTTTGGGAGGGTTAGACCCCGTGATTCCTTCAAATCATGGTGTTTTTTCTTATACTGCTTGAGTTTCAGATTTAGACCCTCAAGCCTGATAGGGCTTTTGAAAATAAAGGGAGCACACTTTTACGCATCTTGCGATCAGTGTGCCCCCTTTTTTATGCCAAGATTTATTTTACGACATAGGAAGTCAGGTCATTGGCCAGATGTTGCATCGTTTCGCTCGCCTTTTGCATACGCTCCATCACTTCAGTGAAAGAGCCTACCAGAGTTGCCTGCTCCTGAGAAGAAGAAACAATTTGCTCAATTTCCTGCTCCATTTGACGAATGGAGTTCTGTACATCCTTAAGGGCTCCTTCAATATCGACCGTTGCCTTTTTGGATTCTACGGATAGCTTGCGCACCTCTTGAGCGACGATGCCAAAGCCTGCTCCTGCTTCTCCGACACGTGCGGCTTCGATCGCTGCATTCAATCCAAGCAGGTTGGTTTGATCGGAAATTTCCTTGATGAACACAGCTACCTGATTGATTTTACCTGAGTTTTGTACGGCGATTTGGGTGTTTTTCAAAATCTGTTCACTGGTTGCCTGAAGCTCCTCGGAATGAGCCGCCACATGCTGTACCATATCAATGAGCTGCTCGGTGATGGAGCGGTTCTCGGATACGATTTGATCCAGTTGATTTTTGTTAGTCAAATTATAAGAGGCCGCAAATGCTGCGATGACTTCACCTTTCTCGTCAAATACAGGAATACTGATCATATCAAGAGGAAACCCTAGAATTTCAGCAGGAATGTGGGTCAGGCTGGCCTCACGTCCATTTTTAAGCATGGCAAAATCTTTATAGTCCTCGAGCAGCTCCGAGCCCGTTTCAAAGCCGAGATCCATACCCTCCGATTGGGTATACATAAGGACATGAGTGCGGTCGAAGAGAGCAAGGGTCACTTTCTCACGCATAATCTGTTGTATGTAGGGAATGGCTGCAATTAATGCATCTATTGTATTCAAATAGATAACCTACCTTTCTTTACTAGATATATTTTTTATAGTCTCGTATATAGTTGTCGGTCTAAAGACGGATAAAAGTTATAAAGATATTGAAAATTTAAAGGGAAATGAAAGCTTCAGAAAAAAGGCATACCGTTTCCATTACGGAACGATATGCCTTTTATTTAATCTTAACGTGTCAGTGCTGTGTATAGGTAGTTCACTTGCCGCGTTGCTCGAACAGTTGTGCAATTTCCACAATAACTTTAGTAGCAAGTACCATGTTGTCCACCGACACATATTCAAACTTACCGTGGTAGTTCTCTCCACCTGTAAAAATATTTGGTGTAGGCAGTCCCATATAGGATAGCTGTGAACCGTCTGTACCGCCACGAATCGGCTTAATAATGGGTTCGATATTCAGCTTTGTCATTGCTTCATAGGCGACATCGACGATATGCTTGACAGGCTCGATTTTCTCTTTCATGTTGTAGTACTGATCTCTCAGCTCCAGCGCAATACGGTTTTCTCCATATGCGGCCTGCAGCTCTTTGACTACATTCGTCAAGTAAGCCTTCCGGCTTTCAAAGCTTTCGCGGTCAAAATCACGGATAATATAGTACAGTTTAGCTTGTTCTGCTGTGCCTGTAGACTCCAAGAGATGATAGAAGCCATCATACCCGTCTGTATATTCCGGGGCTTCGTTTGCAGGTAACCGACTGTGCAGCTCCATAGCGATTTTGGCAGCGTGGATCATTTTGTTTTTAGCCGTACCGGGATGCACGTTCACACCGTGAATGGTAATATGGGCGGCTGCGGCGTTAAAACTCTCATACTCCAGTTCCCCGAGCGGTCCGCCGTCTACCGTATAGGCGTATTCAGCGCCAAAAGCGGCTACATCAAAGCGTTCCGGTCCTCTTCCAATCTCTTCGTCCGGTGTAAAAGCAACGCGAATTTTGCCATGTTGAATTTCTGGATGGTCAATCAGATAGTGGATAGCTGTCATGATTTCTGCGATCCCGGCTTTGTTGTCTGCACCGAGCAGGGTGGTACCATCTGTTGTGATCAGGGTGTGGCCTTTATATTGAGTCAGTTCGGGAAACTCACGTGGAGAAAGAACCACACCAAGCGAAGCATTCAGCGTGATATCGCCCCCATCATAGTTTTCCGTCAATTGCGGCTTTACCCCTGCGCCAGTCAGTTCGGTAGCCGTATCGAGGTGAGCTAGAAAACCGATGACGGGAACCTCTTTATCCGTATTGGAAGGAAGGGTCGCCATCACATAACCATGATCATCAATGGTTACGTCTGTCATACCAATGGCTTTCAATTCGCCCACCAAGAGGTTGCCCAATGTGAGCTGTCCGGGTGTAGTAGGGCAAGTGTGGCTGCTTTCATCAGATTGGGTATCTACCTGAACATATGTAGTCAGGCGGTCAATCAGTTCCTGTTTCATGTGGATATCCTCCTTGGCGTCATTTCTATTATGGTACGTATTTTATCATGATTAGCTTATAATATGAAAAAAATGGTTGAACCTTTAGGAACGACGGGTTGTGTTGCACAGGGGAGACGAGTAAGATAGTAGTAAAATAAAAGTAAAAATAGAGTAAAACCATTAAAGGAGTCTGCAATGCCTACGTTAAAAGATATCGCCCAGGAGGCAGAGGTTTCGATATCCACGGTCTCCCGAGTGCTGAATTATGATGAAACACTGTCTGTATCAGAGGAAACGCGCCGTAAAATTTTTGAGGTTGCCGAGCGTATGAAATATACGACTGTTAAACGTAAAAATGGCGGTATTGGTCGTCAGTCCCGCAAGAAGACGGAGGGACCCATTCGGTTGGGCATGGTGCACTGGTTTAGTGCGTACGAGGAACTGGAAGACCCTTATTATCTGTCTATTCGGTTTGGCGTGGAAAAAGAGTGCCGCCTAAGCGGGGCGCAGCTGGAGCGTATTTTCAGAAGAGAGGACCTGACTGCGCTGAAGACGTCATCCGAAGGGCTACATGGACTGATCGTTCTGGGGCATTTTAGCAGCGAAGAGGTAGAATATATGCTGGAACTACCCATTCCTTGCGTCTTTCTGGATCATCCGGTAGAGCGTACAGGGGCAGACTATGTGGTCATTGACCTTGCTCACGCTGCGGCTGATGCCCTGGATTATTTGATGGGCGAAGGCCATCGTCACATCGGTTATGTAGGTATGGGCAAGGATGAGCAGTCCCATGATTCCGAACGAGCGGATCTAGATGCCCGCTATGAGACGTTTTTGCGGTATCAGGAACAGCACAGCCTGTGCACGTCGGATGATATTCATGTGTGCGGCGGAACGGCGGCAGACGGCTTCCGTGCGATGGAAGCGGCTATTTTGGCAGGACCAGAAAACCTGCCTACAGCCTTCTTTGTCGCGAGCGATTCGGTGGCTATTGGGGTATTGAAGGCACTGGAGCAGCATCACCTTGCGGTGCCGGAACGGATCTCAATTGTTGGCTTCAATGATATTCCGACAGCGGAATATTTGACTCCATCTCTGTCAACGGTCAAAACGCATACCGAACTGATGGGAGAAACAGGCGTTCAGCTCTTGCTGCATACGGTACGCAACGGTGCGAATGAGGTGGGGCGCAAGGTCATCATTCCGACCGAGCTAATGATTCGCAACAGCAGTGCGCCGATACATACCGATAGCAAATAAAATCGACGTTATGGATTTGGACAGCCCTGCCTTCTGGGGCTGTTTTTTTGATTATAAAAAGATACAAAAATGGATTGACAATTGTCTTGTAAATGCTTACATTGAACATATACTTATTTTACTAAGTTTTACTCGTTATTTTTACTTAAATATTTTACTATGGTATAAGAGTGAAAAATAAAAGGTTGAGGTGACTGCCCATGCGTACCATTTTGTCGTTGAATGACCAATGGTTTTACCTTCCTGAATATGTCGAGAGCGAAGTAAGCGCAGGCATTGATGCAGGTCGGTATGAGCCAATTCAGCTGCCGCACACCAATGTAGAGCTTCCGTATAATTATTTTGACGACAAGGCATTTCAGTTTATTTCTACGTATAAAAGAGAGCTGAACATTCCGGCAGATGCCAAAGGTAAGCGAGTGTATGTTGATTTTGAAGGAGTCATGACCTATGCCCAGGTATATCTAAACGGGGCAAAGGCGGGGGAGCATAAAGGTGGATATACACCGTTCAGCGTTGAATTGACCGAACTTGCCGAGTATGGCGGCTCCAATGTGCTCACAGTCATTGTCGATTCCACGGAACGGGACGACATCCCTCCCTTTGGGGCAGTCATCGACTATCTGACCTACGGCGGTATTTACCGCGAAGTGCAGCTGCGAATAGTGGAGCCTGTACACCTCGGAACGGTATTCATTCAGACACCGGAGCCGCTTGCTGTAAGTAAGGCGATGCGCGTGGTCGTGGAGCTGGAGGGCATCGGCGATCAGCAGGACGACTTGACGGTCGCGCTGCAATTGCTGGACGGAGCGAGCATGAAGGCGGAGACCAAGCTGACAGCGGTGACGGCGGCGGAAGTAACGCTGGAGCTGAAAGAGCTGGGCGGCCTGCAGCTTTGGGATATAGATGATCCCAAGCTGTATGAAGCGAGGCTGACGCTGCTACGAGGCGGAGAAGAGTTGGATCAGGTGACCGTGCGCTTTGGCTTCCGCGAGGCCGAATTTCAGCCGGACGGTTTTTACTTGAATGGGCGGAAGATCAAGCTGCTTGGCTTGAACCGTCACCAGTCCTATCCGTACGTTGGCTACGCTATGCCCAAAAGAGCGCAGCGTCGTGATGCAGATGTGCTCAAGGAGGAGCTGGGGCTGAATATGGTACGGACATCCCACTACCCTCAGTCCCGTCATTTTCTAGACCGCTGTGATGAGATCGGATTGCTCGTTTTCGAAGAGATTCCGGGTTGGCAGCATATTGGCGGTGAAGCGTGGAAGGAGCAGGCGGTGAGGGACGTAGAGGACATGATTATCCGTGATCGTAATCATCCCTCTATTGTAATCTGGGGCGTACGAATTAATGAGTCGCAGGATGACCATGATCTGTACACGCGTACCAATGAGCGGGCACGAAAGCTAGATCCGACCCGTGCTACGGGTGGTGTGCGTTATATTGTAGGCAGTGAGCTGCTGGAAGACGTATATACGATAAATGATTTTGTTCATGATGGTGGGCACAAAAAATATTTGGCGAAGGAAATCCGCAATTTTGATACGTATGACGATACAGAAGGCGTAGATGGCGAAACGACAGGCTTGCGGCAGCCGTCTCTCGTTACAAAGCTGGATCATCCGGTCCCTTATCTGGTAACGGAATATAACGGGCATATGTACCCGACCAAGCGCTTTGACCAGGAGGAACGGGTGATGGAGCATGCGCTGCGCCATACGCGGGTCCAAAATGCTTCCTATGCCGATGAGGGCATTGCTGGAGCGATTGGTTGGTGTGCTTTTGACTATAACACGCATGCTGATTTTGGTTCCGGCGATAAAATCTGCTACCACGGTGTCATGGATATGTTCCGCCTGCCTAAATTTGCAGCGAGCGTGTACCGGAGCCAGAAGAACGTCGAACAGGAAGTCGTTATGGAGCCGGTCACTTACTGGTCGCGTGGCGAGCGGAATATCGGAGGCATCGTGCCGCTGGTCGTGTTCACCAATTGCGATGAGGTGGAGTTCATCTACGGTCATGAGCGCAAGGGGGTTTATCGTCCGAACCGAGAGAAGTACCCGGCGCTTCCTCATCCCCCTGTCGTGATCGACGAGCTGACAGGCCACTGGGGCATGAAGTGGGAAGACGCTGTATTCATTGGGTACGTAGATGGGCAAGAAGTGATCCGCAAATACTATTCACGTAATCCGGTGCCTACAGAGCTACGGATAGCTGCAGATGATATGGTGCTGGAAGCTGGCGATTGGGATGTAACTCGACTGGTAGTCGATGCTCTGGACGAATACGGCAACGTCTTGCCGTTCTATGCAGATCCAGTTTCGGTGGAGGTCGAGGGAGTGGGTGAATTGATCGGTCCTTCAAGCTTATCCCTAATTGGTGGACGCATAGCGTTCTGGATTCGGTCGAAGGGGGAGGCTGGACAAATTCGTGTGAAGGTTTCTGCGCCTTCCCGTTTCGGTCCGCAGGAATTGAGCATTCACGTGCAATAAGGAAGCAAAGGCAACATACAATCCTACTAGCCGCTTTTATAACGTTTGAGCCTTCCATTATTTAAAAAAAGGAGTTGTCCGCAGATTCTGTAAAGGATCTGAGAGGGCAACTCCTTTTTACATATATAGGGTACGTTAATCTATGATTCTTTTAAATTGTGTCTTATTACTGAGTCACTTAACGTTACGTTCATAGATTGGAAGCATAGAATACACTATCAAACGCAAGGGAGGTGAAAACTATGGCGATTCTTTTACCTTCGCAATTCTACAATCTTGCTGCTGGTGTGGGTAAGTCCTTTTTTGAAAACCTGAGAGGCGGTAATAATGCTACAATTACCGTGAATAATACGGGTGCCAATCCGGTTGATCTTGTGGTTACCCGTGTCAATGCTCCTGTGATCACTTATGTTATCCCGGCGGGCAACAGCCTTACGTTAGAAGTTGCTTTGCTGCTGGTAGCTGCTCTTCAGGCGACTCCAGTTGGAGCAGTAACAGGTACAATCCAAATTGCTACAGCTGATTTTTAACTTGTAACGACCTGACTCTCTAACTCTAGCTTTGCCGAAAGGCAAGGTTAGAGCTTTTTTTGTTTGAAATTTTCTGAAACTTTTTTCATATTGTGCCGATATATACATATAGCATAGCAAATAACAACATCGAAAAGGAGTACCCTGTATGAGCTTTAGCAATCCGGTTTTACGTGATGACATCTTTTTGCGCGAGGATGAAAGAGAAGTTAGCGAACAACGCATGACCATCGGAGGAACGGTGAACAAAACGTTGCTTCTGTTGGTCCTACTCATCGTCTCTGGCAGTATTACGTGGTACATGACCTATGAAGGAACCGTAGAGGTGCTATCCTTGCTGACGGCAGGCTTTATTGGCATGGCAGGTGTAGCACTTGCGATATCCTTTTTTCCCAAAACAGCTCCTTTACTCTCTCCTGTATATGCGATTCTGAGTGGTTTTGCTTTGGGTGGCGTTTCAGCCTTTATGGAGTATGAGTACCCGGGAATTGTGGCTAATGCCATTTTGCTGACCGTGGGTATTTTGTTCTTGATGCTCTTTATGTACACACAGCGAATCATCAAGGTGACACGCGGCTTTATCTCATTCGTGGTCCTGTGTACGATGGCGATTTTCCTGGTGACACTGGTTGATTTTATTTTGAATTTCTTCGGTATGAATGTTCCGTATATCCATGAAACGGGTTGGCTGGGCATCGGCATCAGTTTATTTATCGTGATTATTGCGGCATTGAATCTGCTGGTTGATTTTAATTTTATTGAGGAGCAAGCAGATCAAGGCGCACCCAAATATATGGAATGGTATGGTGCTTTTGCATTGCTAGTGACTCTGGTATGGCTGTATGTACGGATTTTGGATCTGTTAGCCAAGTTCAGTAAGAGGGACTAAGTGCAGGGTGAGAAGAAAAGGATGGCTGACTGCCGTCCTTTTTTGTATTTTAAATAGACGGTTTAAAAATTGTATTTTACGTTAAATACATAGAAGTTGGGTAAAACATAAAGACAGACAGGAGAGGAGTGAGTGTATGTATCAAGTGGTGCTGGTTAGGCATGGAGAAAGCGTGTATAACCGACAAAACCTGTTTACGGGCTGGACGGACGTGGACCTGACTGAACAAGGGACTCATGAGGCCATTGAGGCGGGACGTATTCTCAAGGAGGCTGGATATACGTTTGATTTGGCATTTGCCTCTGTGCTAAAACGATCTATCCGCACACTGTATCACATCTTGGATGAGCTGGATCATCTATGGATACCCGTGCAGAAGTCATGGAAGCTGAATGAACGCCATTACGGTGCCCTTCAGGGGCTTAGTAAGCTGGATTCCGCCGTGCAATACGGCGAGGAGCAGGTTCATATCTGGCGGCGTAGTCTGTCAGTGCGGCCCCCCATGCTGGATGAGAAGGACGAGCGGAGTCCGCATTGGGAAGAGCGTTATCGCAATATTAATCCAGAAGAGTTGCCGCTTGGGGAAAGTCTAGAGGACACAGTGCACCGGGTCGGTGAGTTTTGGAAGCAGCGGATTGTACCTTTGATTCTCAAAAAGGATCGAGTTATCATTTCTGCACATGGTAACACTTTGCGGGCCTTAATTAAGTATATGGAGAATCTGGACGAAACCGCATTGCTGGATTTGAATATTCCGACAGGCATTCCCCTGGTGTACGAGCTGGATGAGCATATAGATCCCATCCGGCGTTTTTATCTCGGTGATCCGAGTCATGTAGAGGCTAAGAAGCAGGCTGTGGCCAACCAAAGCAAGGTAACGGAGTGATTTTCCATACACAAAGAGGACAGGGCGCTTCCTCGCATCCTGTCCTCTTTGTGTAGGGTATAAGATTAAGCGTTCGCTTCTTCTTCTGTTTCCTGGCTGTCTTCCTCTGCGGGAAGTGCCCACACCGATACACTGCCGGCACGAACGGGAAATATGCCGTAGCCATCCTGCTCAATTTTTACGGTATGATCGTGATGTCCGGTCAAATCTATCCATTCTTCCCCTGCACGTTGTTTGCCTACGAACATGCGCTTTTCTCCGTCATTTGCGTTGGTGACCACCACAGCACATCCAGAGCCTTCTAGCTCAGGCACGCCTTGACGAACCCATCCAATCGTATGGGGATCATCGAAATAATCTTTTTGCTCACCATAAGCTTTATGATACCGGGCATATAGAAGCGGGTCTAGCTCAGCCTGCTTGCCTTTGACAGGCGTTTGCCCCTGGATACCGTAGTAATCGCCGTAGAACACGCAGGGATAACCGTCCTTGCGCAGCAAGATAAGTGCATAGGCGCTGGGCTTAAACCAGTCCTCGACCCAGGATTCGAGCGCTTCATGCGGCTGGGAATCATGATTATCGACAAAAGTAACCGAGTTCAGGGGATGGGTATGAACAAGCGTATCCTCGAAAATGGTGCTTAGATCGAAATCCTTGCCACCCAAGGAAGCGCTATGTAGTTTGTAGTGGAGGGATACGTCAAACAGGTCGATCTTATAATCAATGGTATCCAAGAACTTTTGACACGATTCCAGATCCGGTTTCCAAAACTCACCTACCATATAAAAATCCTGCCCGCGTTTTTTAATCATTTCTGTAGCAAACTCTCGTACAAATTCATGATTAATATGCTTGATCGCATCCAGACGGAATCCGTTGCATTGCAGAGTATCTACCAGCCATTTGCCCCAGCGGATCATCTCTTTGCGCACATCCTGATGATTATAGTCAATATTGGCGAACATTAAATAATCATAATTGCCGAATTCATCATCTACATTTTCGCTCCAGCTTTTATTTTTACCTAAAATACGATAGATTCCTGTCCGGTCCTGGCTTGCATCGTAATCGGTTCCGTTAAAATGTTCAAAGTTCCATTGAAATGTGGAATACTTCCCTTGTCGGCCGGGGAATGTAAATTTAGTCCAGCCTTCGATATCAAAGGGCTCGGAAATGACCTCATTGCGGTTATCTGGGTTGACCTCGACGACCTTGAATACTTCAGTTTCATCCGCTCCAGCTTTATGGTTCATGACCAGATCGACATAGACGGCCACACCGTGACGAACGCAGGCGGCAACAGCTTCCAGCAGGTCTTCCCTGGTTCCGTATTTGGTGCGCACCGCGCCTTTTTGGTCAAATTCGCCCAGATCGTAAAGGTCATAGACGCCGTATCCCGTATCCTCGGGCGACTGGCCTTTGGTGACAGGTGGAATCCATATCGCGTCAATTCCTTTGGCCTTCAGTTCCGGTGCCAGGCGGGCAAGCTTCTTCCAGTGAGAACCGTCAGCTTCGACATTCCACTCGAAAAATTGCATCATCGTATGGTTCCTTTTCATGTGCGTCCCTCCTTCATATATAACAAGTTACCCACCAAGTGAGGGGGGCTAAACGTCAGACGGCCAATATGATGCTGAATGAAGAACAAGGATCGCTGTATAACGTATGCTAAATCATTAAAATTTGTTATACCTGAGTGTTCATAATGGCTCAATAGCTAGAAAAGGGAACGTGAAAACGGTAAAATGAATCTAACTTAACAATAGTTCGGGTTTTGGGCAAACCGTGGAGCGCGAGCAATAGAGGAAAGGAGGGGTGGACGTGACAGAACCGCAGCAGAGCAAGGATGAAGCGAGCAAACCGCTGATAAAAAAATGTACGTATTGTCAGGAGATAAAACCTTTAACGGACTTTCAGCGCAGAACGGGTCGCCGGGCGGGTCCTTATTCCCGGCGTGGCCCTTGCCGTTCCTGCCGGGGGTTGGCCCCGCAAGAACGTGCGGCTACGTCCGCTCCTTCCAGCCAGGAAGCGAACCCTTCGGCTGCTCCCGTGACGCAGCATAGCCTTGAAGCAAATACGGCTGCGCACAGCCTGGAGGCGTCACTACCTATGGAGGCACAACGTCCTCGCAGGAAGCCGGTCACGGATAAAGCGCGTGAGCGCCATCGGCAACGGGTTCGGCATCTGCTTAGCAGGCTGAAGCCTGCGGATACTCGGGCGTTGCGGCTCAATCGCAATGGCATGATTCGGCTAAGAGGTAAAACCGATCAGGGGAGACGCTGGCATCAAGAGATTGAGCTTGATCTGGCCATGACCCTGGTCAGAGAGCGTATGGCGGTGATTGTTAATCCATATACCGTGCGTAGACTGTATAGCAACAAGGAATTTCGTCAATATGTGCTTAAGCGTGACCGCTATACTTGCTTTTTTTGCGGGGGCTACGGTGACACGATTGATCATTTACTGCCTCGGGCAAAAGGGGGTCACACGACGCCCGTCAATTGTGTATGTGCTTGCAATGAATGCAATCAAGTTAAGGCTGCCCGCGATGTAGATGAGTTCATTGAGTCTGGTGTGCCGCAGCCGTCTCCTGATGATTTCGAAGCACCTGATATTCCTGATGCTTCTGAAGACACCCTACGTAGGTAGGGCGATTCTGCCAATGCAGCTTGTCTGCCCGCCCCACAAGTGGTGATGATCGGGCCTTCGTATGAATATATTTTGGGTTATTTTCATATTATCGAACTGAAACGTACGCTCTCTATTACCCTCCTCTAGCCTAAAATGACCCTTTTTCAAGGGAAACTTGGACAAAAATCGAGCTTATTCTAATTTTTATCTAAAATAACAATAAAAAATTTGCAGAAATTTGTGCAAATTTAAAATTTCTTCGACGATTGTGTTGTAAACAGTGTAATATAGAGGTATAGGGTTCCGTTTCGGCCTGTTGTAGTCACGAAGGAACGCTTCGTGGGATATTCCGCAGCAGTAACAACAGAATAACGTCTGAGCAATATACAATTGGCATCTGCGATAAATCAGTCTTGCCCTTTAGGGTATAGGCCGGTTTAAGCTGTGCTTCTTGCATGTTTAAGGGCGTGAATTCAATGAACGTTTTATTGCTAGAGTTTATGGATACAGGTTACGAGAGAGGATGGACTTCTATTTTCACAGTAAAGGAGGACGTTCACGCATGTCTGAAAACCAACAAGAGGTGGCAGTAACACAAGAAGCTACCAAAGAGTCTCGGGATGTACTGGACCAATTGATGAAACCGGAGGTTCAGCAATCGCTGACCGTACTGGTAGAGAATCTGCCAAAGTTGACTGAGATGGTTACTTTGATGACCGATGCTTATGATGTAGCTCGCAGTCTGGCAACTGACCCTGTCTTTATCGGAGATATGAAAAACTCCATGGGAGAGTTTGTGAAGCCTGTAACAGAATCGGCTAAAGGATTGGCTTCTGCTGCGATTGAAGCAAATGACCGCGTACAAACTACGGACGGCAGTGTAGGTCTGTTCGGCCTGCTTAAAATGCTTAAAGATCCGAATGTACAAAAAACGCTGCGTTTCAGCCAGGCTTTCCTGGATATTCTGAATGAGCGCCAACGCGAAAGCAAATAATTACCTGATCGAGAACGGAGGATGGACATGTCGAAGCAAATTTTGATCTTGGGCGGCGGATACGGCGGATTGCTGGCCGCTCTTACAGCACGCCAGCATATGGACGCTAGTCAAGCAACCATTACAGTGGTTAACCGCTTTGCGTCGCACCAAATTATTACGGAACTGCACCGTTTGGCGGCAGGTACAATTGCCGAAAAAGCTGTTGCGCTTCCTTTAGAAAAACTGCTGCGTAACAAAGATATTATCCTGAAAGTCGATACGGTTTCCGAAATCAAACCGGACGATAAAAAAGTAACCCTGGCCAGTGGTGCTACGTTGAGTTATGACGCTCTCGTTATTTCCCTGGGCAGCGAAACGGCATACTTCGGTATTCCGGGACTGCAAGAGCATAGCTTCACGCTGAAATCCGTGGCAGAAGCCAATCGCATTCGCGCACATGTGGAAGCTCGTCTGGATGCTTACAAGCAATCCGGTAACCAAGCGGACGCTACAATCGTTATCGGTGGTGGCGGTCTGACAGGCGTTGAGCTGGTGGGCGAATATGCTGACAAATTGCCTGCAATTTGTCGCGAAAAAGGTATTAACTACGAAGATATCAACTTGTATTGTGTAGAAGCTGGACCATCTATTTTGGCAGGCTTCCCTCAACCACTGGTTGATCGTGCCGTAACAAGCCTTGAAAAACGTGGCGTTCAAATCGTAGCGGGTGTTCCGATTACAGAAATGAAAGCTGACGAAGTTCTCTTGAAAGACGGACGTTCGATCAAAACGAACACACTGATCTGGACAGGCGGCGTACAAGGTAATGCACTGGTTGGCGCATCTGGTATCGAAGTAAATCGTGGTCGCGCAACTGTGAATGGCGCACTGCAATCGACTTCTCACGAAGACATCTTCCTCGCTGGCGACAGCGCAGTGGTGTTCCCGGCTGAAGGCGAGCGTCCATACCCTCCAACGGCACAGTTGGCTTGGCAAATGGGCGAATTAGTTGGTTACAACATCTTCGCTTATTTCAACGGAGCGAAAATGGAAAGCTTTACACCAGTCTTCTCCGGTACACTGGGCAGCTTGGGCAGAACAGACGCGATCGGTACTGTAGGCGCGAATGGCACCCAACTGAAAGGCGCTGTAGCCACTTTGATGAAGGAAGGCAGTAACATCCGTTACTTGTCCCACATCAAAGGACTTTTTGCATTGGCTTATTAATATTTCTTACTTTTATATGCTTTATTCAAAGAGAGTGCAATTCTGTACTCTCTTTTTGTTTTGCAGTTTAATTCATTATAAACCAGTATATGTAAAATGTCATGTGTGTTTTTGGATATATGTTGAAAATTATGGTTGATGTGATATTTCTGTGGCAGTACACTAGTAACGAACAATACGAGGAGGGCATTATGAATGAAAATCAGGTTATTAATCTGCCTTATGATTGTACTAAGTTTTGCTACTACATACTCGAATTTAGCATCGGCTCAAGACTACACTCCCATACACCTGAAGGTCAATGATCATTACGTTTTATACACCTACCCTGCATCACCATTTGTGGATAAGAAGGGGAGACTGCTTATACCGCTGCAAGCGGCTGAGGATATACTGGGCGGCAAAGTAAATTATAATGCAGCGAACAAAACCGCTTCTGTTGATCTGCTGGGCCGTAATGTAACGGCTACGATCGGATCAACCGAAATATCGGTTAATGGTGAGCCTGTGAAAATGGACACAGTCCCTATCATGCTAAGTAATACAATGTTTTTACCGGTATCCATTTTGTTGAAAGATACAGATGCGAAGATGGAGTGGGATCCCCAACGTGGCTTATTGAAGCTAAGGCATGACAGCTTTACGGAAAGTCCAGTTCTTCTGAAATTTAAGGGACAAGATTTGGCCCAAGTCATTGACGCGAATACATTTGATCTTATTTCCTTTGACTGGGATAAAAAGAAGGATGTATTAAATATTCATGCCACGTATAAGAGTGGAATATCGCCCGACTTCAAGCAAATTGATTTTAATCCTATGATTGTGTATAGCAAAGGGACCTATACTGTAGACCCTTATTCTAAATCCGGTTCATTTCACAAAGTGAAAATAACCAACCACGGTCATTTGGTTTATACAATGAATATCGATACAATCGATGCGGATAAAGATTATATAAAATATATTACTTCTGTTGGCAGGTTGATTAAGTAAATCAATAACAAAAAGCGACAAGAGCCATAAGCCCTTGTCGCTTATTTTTTTTAATTTAGCCTTAGAAGTTAGTAATTAGGTTGCGGTTGTCCTCGTTGCGTATAGTACCATTGACTCTATCAATGGACTCTTCGTCTTTAAGGAAATCAATAATGCCATCTGTCAGGTTGGTTTTTTGCGAATTTGACATTTTGTTCCAATCATCTGGATCCACAAACACATCCACGTTGGCGCTACTGCTGTCGCCTCTTACGCTGAAATCAAAGCCGACTCCGGCGTAGCTGCTGTATCTGTTGAATAAATCACGTTGGATACTGTTTGCATCGAAGGATGAAGCAATTTTTTTAATCGTGACATCGCCTCTACTGTTAGTTGTAAAGCTCGCTAATTTATCGTTATTGCTGGAGTTCTTCACTGTGCCTTCAATTTCGGCATCCTTGTACTCTTCCAAAATATCTTCAACGATATCTTCCAGATAGGTTCTTTGTTTGCTGCTGGATAGGCCTTCCCATCTGGATTTTGTCATTTCGATGGTCACCGTAATATCGTTTTTGTTGCCACTGAGCTCAATATCCGAATTAGTATCGTAGTCATCGCTGTGATCATCGTTCAAATCACGCTCGAGATCTTTCATGGGGCTAGAGCTGTTTTTGCTTGCGTCATCTTTTAGCGTCTGGTTGTCTTTTTGCAATTGAGCAATGGTGGCGTCTTTCGTCGTGTTTGCTGCTTTCGCTGTGTTGAGCTCTTGAGTCAGCGTCGTAATCTGGTTGTTCAGCGCCGTAACTGTAGATTGATCAATCGGAACGCCGTTGTCGGCAATGACTACGCGTTTGTTTGTTCCATCCCATGTTACTTTTTTATCCAAAGCTGTACCTGCCAGTTTCAGCGGGATATACGTCACGCCATCCAGCAGAAATGGTTCTGTTTTAGCATCAGCAGGAACCTCGGTTCCGTTGTAGATGATTTTGATATTGTTATATACTGCTTGGATCGGCTTAGTCACTTGTGCGGCATATGTGGATTGGCTGAAAAGAGCCCCGGATATGGCCAAGGCGGATACGGCAGTGATGATGACAGGTTTTTTGATAGATTTCAGTGATTTCATTCGTTGGTCTACCCCTTTATTTAAGAATTATAGCCTGGTTCATAGACTAGAGTAACATTAATGCCTACAAAATCCAACAGCTTGGAGAGTCATTATGGGTTGTGCTTATATTGGTTAGACGCAACAGCAACCATAAAAGTTGCCCTGTTTGCGCAAAAGTTTTTCCAAAACTATCCGAACAACACAAAACAAGCCCACTGCACAAGACAGCGAGACTTGTTGGTAAAACAGTGCGTCGAGGTTATCCATTCAGGATTATTTGCCGTCTTTCAGCTTGCCTGCTGTTTCCTGAAGGTGGCCTTTGGCCTTATCCAGTTTTCCTTCGGCTTGAAGGGACTTATTATCGGTAGCGTTCCCGATTTGGTCCTTGATTTCACCTTTGGCTTTGTTCACATTACCTTTGATTTTATCGCTAATTCCGTTATCCTTCATGTTGTAGCCCTCCTTATGTGATTGAACTTTCATTTAGCATGCTGTAGTTAGTCATTACCCGAGCAAGGGTAATACGAAACCAGAGGCTGTATATCACAGACGGGGGTATAATGTGGGATACGGGTTAAATCAGAACGTGAAGTGGGGAGTGAGCGCATGCTCAAAATTTTATTGTTTATTCTCGTTATTCAAATTATTTACGTATCGGCGTATACACTGCGCATGATTCTGACGTTGAAAGGACAGAAGTACATTGCTGCGCTCATTAGCACCGTGGAAGTTACGGTCTATGTGTTGGGCTTGAATGTTGTGCTTAAGTACCTGGATCAAGTGGCAAGTCTTGCAGTATACGCCATTGGCTATGCATTGGGCATTCTTATTGGAGCATGGATTGAGGAAAAAATAGCGCTCGGTTATGTCACCGTTAAGGTGATCAGCAATGAGATCAATGGAGGAATTGCCAATGCGCTGCGGGACAAAGGATACGGCGTTACAGCCTGGCTGGGCAGTGGACGTGATGGAGAGCGCCTGGTGATGGAAATTTTGGCTAAACGAAAAAACCAGAATAAGCTGTATCAGTCCATTCTGGAGCTGGATCCTAAGGCTTTTGTCATTACGGTAGAGCCGAAGCAATTTCATGGCGGTTTCTGGACCAAGGCTATCCGTAAATAAACATTTTGGTAAATGCGCATATTTTTCGGAGCTTGGAGCATATTAATACCCGCACAGGTGAATTTTTCAAAATTCCAATAAGCGACTTCCATTGAACAAGATATAGATCGAAATGGTTTAGTTCGTCTATATCTTGCACTTCGGAGCGACTAAAATCGAATTTTGAAAAAATAATGGCACAGGTGGAAATTAACAGTAAGACGACAGGGGATATTACCCTATAAAAACCGAGGGGGGATATAGATGTACAGACGCCAGGCCCCGGAAATCATTCCAGAGGAAAATACGGCTATTTGGTCGTGTACAAACGAGGGTTGCAACGGTTGGATGCGAACGGATTTCACCTTTTTGAACGAGCCGGCTTGTCCATTTTGCCAAGCCTCGATGGGGCAAGAAATGCGGATGCTGCCGATTCTCAATCGGGCGGGCAATTCCTTTGTCGCTCAGCGCTCCTAATCCAGGATTGTGCAAAATCCACAATTGAAAGTGAGTATGATGATCACACTGCAGAATTTATGAACGTCAAAAGCCGCTCCAGCGACATGCTGAGCGGCTTTTGGTTGTGGAACATTAGAATAGGGGTGACCTGTCCCCAAGTAAGGTATGCGTTGATCATGGTCTCTCGATAGGCTGCACGGAATCGCGATATACAATATGTCCCTGCACCAGGACTCGACCAAAGCGGCTGCCGGGATGGCTTATTTTTTTCATCATCGAATCAATCGCGGTACGTGCCATCTGCTCGATGTCTACTCCGACTGTGGTCAGTTGCGGAACAATAAGAGTGGCGTATACATCGTTGTCAAATCCGACCACAGAGCAGTCCTCAGGCACACGGTATCCCAGACCAATGAGCTTGTGTACCAGATTGTGAGCAACCTGATCGCAGTTACATACAAAGGCAGTCGGTAGCGGCTGAGGAAGCTCCATTTCAACAAAAGCACCTTCGTCGTCCCGGTCACTGAGCACCCACTCATTACGGAGGGGCAGTCTGTGCTCCAGCAAGGATTTATAGTAGCCGAGGAAACGGTCCTGAATACTACTGGTGGAATAGAGATTGCCCACATATGCAATATCCCGATGCCCCTGGGCGATCAAATAGTTGGTCAGCTCATAGGCTCCGTAAAAATTATCCGTCACCACGGAGTCGATATCGGCATGCTCATCATAAAAATCGAGAAACATTTTGGGTAGATCCATGGATTGTACCAGCTCGATATATGGCTTGCTCACTTGGCCCAGAAGAATGAAGCCGTCTACCTTGCGGTCGTAATAGATACGTGGTAGATTAAGCTGTTCTTCGTCTTCGCGATGAAGGATGTGAAGGATGCCATAGTAGCCGTATGGCTCCAGCGCCCGTGAAATTTGCTGGTAGATGTGCAGATAAAACGATTGGCCGGGGCCAGTAAAACGTTCAGGGATGACAACACCTATGTTATAGGTGAGGCCCTCCTTCATGGACTTGGCAACGGTATTGAAACGATAACCCATTTCGCCCGCGAGCATCTTAATACGCTCTTTTAGCTCCTCGCTAACCCCATCCTTGTCATTGAGCGCCTTCGACACGGTCACGCTGCTTACTCCCAGCTTATCTGCAATATCCCGCATCGTAACGTTGCTCTTCATTCCTGTTCCGCCTTCCAATTTTAAAAAGATAAGCATTTTGCCTAATCCAGAGAATGGATGCAAAATGCTGGGGGAATATATTATTAACTTAGCCGCCTGTACAGATACAAAGACTTAGCAGCAAAGTTGTCTTGTAAAGATACAAAGACTGGCAGCATGGCTGCCCATAGAACAACTATTAGCCTGCGGGTAACAGTTGTTCTATGGATAGTATACATGGTTCCGCAAGCAGGATAAAGCCTGCGGCTTATGTCCGCTGGGAAGGACGGGAGTGTGCTTGCAATAGCGCTTCATTGTGATGGATCAGTTCACGGCGGACAGCGGCGCTGCCGAGAGAGCGCAACGGATCGGATGGTGTATTGAAGGTGTAGTCCTCCAGTCGAGCGATGGTGGTCGTCGCTACGTGGATACGGGTATCACTGGATGCGTAGTAAATAAAGACTTCATCTTGTTCGTTAACGACTGCCCCGTTGCAAAAAATAACATTCGAAACGTCGCCCACGCGTTCCTCATCATAAGGAGCCAGAAAGTGCCCGCCGGGCTTGGCAATGACGCGCGTAGGGTCTTCCAAACTGGTGGCAAAGGTATATAGTACATACCGCAGCCCAGCGGCCGTATTGCGTACCCCGTGAGCGATATGAATCCAGCCGCGACTGGTTTTGATCGGGGCAGGCCCCTGCCCGTTCTTGGCTTCGCACACCGTATGATAGCAGCGCTCATCAATGACGGTTTCGTGTTCAATTACGGGCTGTGTAATATCTTTGCACAGGCCGAAGGCGATGCCACCGCCCGAGCCGGTGGAAATAAACCCGTCCTGAGGACGAGTATAGAAGGCGTATTGACCGTCCACAAATTCAGGGTGCAGGACAACGTTGCGCTGCTGTGGGGACTGGGTAGTGATGTTGGGAAGCCGGGTCCATGTACGCAGATCACGAGTACGGACCAATCCGGCCTGAGCGACAGCACTGGAGGTATCGTGAGGTGGCGCGTCAGGGTCTTTTTTCTCTGAGCAATAAATACCGTAAATCCAGCCGTCCTCATGTTTCACCAGCCGCATATCGTACATATTTGTTTCTTCTGGGTCGATATCCTCCCATACGAGGGGGGCGTCAATGAATCGAAATTGATCAATGCCGTTATCGCTCTCTGCCAAAGCGAAAAATGATTTTCGATCCAGTCCCTCGGTACGCGAAACAAGAATGTATTTTCCTTCATGATAGATTGCCCCTGGATTCAATGCCGCATTTACACCCAGCCGCTCCATGAAAAAGGGATTAGTTTGCGCATCCAGATCAAACCGCCAGTGAAGTGGAACATGATGGCGTGTGAGCACTGGATAGAGATAGCGTTCGTAGATACCATTATAAAAGGTAGTTTTAACCTCATTGGGGCGTGTAATCAGTTCCTCTTGCTGCAATAGCAGCTCATTGTATTTGTTATGGATCATTGGTTTTCCATCCTTTCTAGCATTTCTATGCAAAATCGGCTGTTGTGATAAGGGCACTTCCAAGGGCCTGCAATTTCTCTCGCATCAGGCTTACCATCCGCTTGAACTGACCAGAACCATTCGCCTCCGGGGCGCGGATCTATGATATATTGCCGAGTATAGGCCCACAGATTACGGACAATTTGCAAAAATCGTTCGTCTTTTGTACGTTGAAATGCATTGTAAAAACCAACCATCCCCTCGGCCTGTACCCACCAGATACGCGAGGTGTCTACCCGCTCTCCCTCCCGTTCGTTGATGAGCGATCCGTCCGGCTGAACAGCGCGCTCTGCTACCGCATTGGCAATATCCATCACCATATCCACGTATTCTGACGGGTAATAACCCAGCACATTCATAGCGTCCTCAATCAACCAGCTAGCTTCGATGTCGTGACCATATGAGGTCAGGTCAAGCAGAGAGCGCCATTCACGATCGAAGAATACCCCCAATCGTCGGGCGGAAGCATCGTAAACACGATGATATAAAATGTCCAATACGTTCGTCAGTGCATTCCGGACCTCTTCATTTGGCCAGACGCGCAGCAATTGGGTATACGCCTCCAAAATATGAATATGCGTATTCATAGTGATATGCGCGGTGACTCCATTTTCGCTGAGTAGCTCATTAGGCTGCGTGTTCCACAAGCGGTCATATTGTTCGCCGTATGCCTGCCGGGTGGGATCATATCCTTTTTGCTCCAGCAGGTGGAACAGCTTCATAGCTAGTGGTAATGCATTCGGGTCGTTCGTGGCTCGCGCATACTCTGCCAACGCATAGATCGCGAATGCCTGCGCGTATACATGTTTGCACGTGTCTACGGGTTGCCCGGTGTAGTCCACCATCCAGTACATTCCTCCATGTAATGGATCGAGCAGGTGATCTCGCAGAAATGTGAATGCATGTCGAGCGGCTTCTGCATAGGTATCTTCCCCTGTTACACGGGCAGCCGCCGAGAATGACCAGAGTAGTCGTGCAGTGGCAATCCCGCCTTTGTCGGCTTGGTTATGAGTGTGCAGATCCACATCCACCTCGCCGTAAAACCCACCGTGTGTCTCATCCTTCAGTCCAAGCCAGAATGGGAGTATGTGTTCCTTCCATTCCTGTCTAATTTCGTCCAGTAGTGTTTCCAAGAGACAAAGCCTCCTTCGGAAAATGAATTATTAGGTTATCGTTAACTTTACAGAATTATCATATCTAGCTATTTGTAAACTGTCAACTATTCTTGAACTGTGTTTTCCCACAAGGTTAAAGCCTACTATACTGTACAAAAAAATAATGTAATTGACATAGTAAGCGTTATCATAATAAAATAACTTTTGTTAGCTTAACGATAACCTTATTCAAAAAAACAGGAGGGGTCGTCTTATGAAGTTGTCTAAAGTTTTGGTGCCATTGTTGTCAGTGCTATTAGTAGCGGGTTTGTTAGCGGGCTGTGCTCCAAAAGCATCGGATACACCAGCAGCCAGCTCTGATCCAAAGGGTGTGGAGGGTGAAATTACGGTTATCACACAGCGGACGGATATTGTGGATACCGTGTTTCAAGACTACGCCAAGGAATTCAACAAGCTTTATCCGAACGTAAAAGTTAATTTCCAAGCGTTAGCTGATTATGAGAGCCAAATCAAAATTCGGATGGGGACCAGGGATTATGGAGATGTTTTGCTGATTCCTACCAGTATCCCAATTGCGGAACTACCCGAATTTTTCGAACCACTGGGCACTTATACGGAGATGAAAAGCAAGTATACCGGCATTGAGGAGCGTATGGTGGACAACAACGTCTACGGTATTCCGGTAGCGATGACGTACTCCGGTGTGATTTATAACAAAAAAGTGTTCAAGGACGCGGGAATCACACAACTTCCCAAAACCACGGATCAATTCCTGAAAGCGTTACAGCAGATTAAGGACAAAACCAAGGCAATTCCTCTGTTTACGAACTATGCTTCTGGGTGGGCACTAACCCAGTGGGAAGCTGATTTGGCAACAGTGGCGGGTACGAAGGAATATGTGAATGTCACACAGCCGAATACAGACGACAATTTTACGAAGGGTCAGCCTCACTACGAGCTGTATAAGGTCCTGTACGATGCGGCTAAAAATGGTCTGATTGAAAAAGATCCAACGACTACGGATTGGGAGACCTCCAAGGCGGATCTTGCTCAAGGCAAAATCGGTACGATGGTGCTTGGCTCTTGGGCGATTGACCAGATTAAAAGTACTGCTACCAACAAGGATGATATCGGCTTTATGCCTTTTCCAACCAACGCCTCCAAGGTACTTGTTCCGCTGGCAGGTGATTACAACCTTGGTATTAACGTAAACAGTGAAAATAAAGCAGCAGCTCGTGCCTGGGTGGACTGGTTTACTGACAAGTCCAACTATGCGGTAGAACAGGCAGGTAGCGTTAGTCCACTACAGGGGGCGAAATTACCTGACATTTTGAAGCAGTACGGAGATCAGGGAGTTGTCTTTGAAACGCTCACTCCGTCTCCAAAAGGACAGGAAGGGATTGTCGATAAAATCGACAAAAAGGGAGAAATCGGCTTGTGGCAGCCTGACTTCAAGAAACGCATTATTGAGGCAGCGGTCGGTAACCGCCCGGAATCCTATGACACTATTATGAAGGATCTGAACGACGCATGGGTGAAGGCACGTGCTGAAGTGGCTGCAAAGGAAGCAAAATAGCCATCTGAACTGACGAAAAGAAAGGATCGACGTAATAGTCGATGGACGGATAGCCAGGAGGTGCAGCATGTTAAAATTTTCGAATCTCAGCTACTCCAAACAAAGATTGGCGATTATTGTTGCCTTTTCATTTATTCCGCTAGCATTGCTGATTACTTTTGCGTACTTGCCGGTGATCAATATGTTTAAGTACAGCTTTTCGGACTGGAATGGCTATAGTAAGCGTCTGGAATATGTGGGCTTTGAAAACTATATCAAAATCTTTACCGACCCCGAGTATTTCTCGGTGTTTAAAGTCAGTCTGTATTACTTTGTAGCCACGTTTGTACAGATGGGGCTGGCCCTTTATTTTGCAACCATTCTCAGCTTTCAAACCTGGTTTAAAAATTTCTTTAAAGGTGTTTTGTTTTTTCCTTCCCTGATGAACGGGGTAGCCATTGGTTTTATTTTTCTATTCTTTTTTAAGCCAGACGGTACCCTTGATACACTGCTTCAGGCAGTGGGGCTGGGTTCGTATATCAAGCTGTGGCTGGGTAATCCGGAGATTATCAATATTTCGCTGGCTGGCACGTCAATCTGGAGATACATGGGCTTTAACTTTATTGTGTTTCTGGGTGCGATTTCCTCCATATCCAGTGATTTGTATGAAGCGTCTGATATGGACGGGGCTAACCGCTGGCATCAGTTCCGCTCTATTATTTTGCCGAGTATCAAGCGGATTTTGCAGTTGAATCTCATCTTGGCGATTAGCGGGGCGATCAGTGCGTTCGACATCCCGTATATTATGACCGGTGGCTCCAACGGCAGTGAAACATTCGTCATTCAGACGCTTGATGTGGCATTCAAATACAGCAAGGTCGGTTTGGCCTCAGCGATGGCAGTCGTTCTGCTGCTGATCGTGATTGCTGTCACACTACTTCAACGGTTGCTAATTCGGGGAGAGGAGGACTAATCATGTATAAGCTGAAAAGAATACTGGGTAGCAGCATCAAGTATGTCGTGCTACTGCTAGGTGCGTTCATTGCTCTACTTCCGATTGTTGTAATTTTGTTTACATCTTTGAAGACGAAGGCTGAATATGCGGCAACCAGTCCTCTGACTCCCCCCGTGAACTGGCTGAATTGGGCTAACTATACCAAAGCCTTTATCAACGGAAATATGTTAACCGGATTTGTGAATACAGCTTTTATTTTGCTGATTTCAATCATCGGGGCCACGTTGACCGGTTCCATGATTGCGTATATTTTGAACCGTTTTAAATTTAAGGGCAAAAGTCTCATGTTGGGTGCGTTCTTGCTCGCCACGCTCATTCCGGGGGTGACGACACAGGTGTCGACATTCCAGATCATTAACAAGTTGGAACTGTTTAACACGCCTTGGGCTGCCATTTTACTGTATTTGGGGACTGATATTATTGCGGTGTATATTTTCCTGCAATTTTTGGATTCCATCGCGGTGGCACTGGATGAATCGGCCATGCTGGATGGGGCCTCCTATCTGACGATCTACTGGCGCATTATCTTGCCCTTGCTGAAGCCTGCCATTGTGACGGTGATCATTATCAAGGGCGTTAATATTTACAACGACTTTTACACCCCGTTCCTGTATATGCCCAAAACAAGCCTTCAGGTAATATCGACGGCGCTGTTCAAGTTTAAAGGGCCATATGGATCACAATGGGAAGTCATTAGCGCGGGCATTATCATTGCCATTATTCCGACGCTGATTGCGTTTTTATCATTACAAAAATATATCTATAACGGATTCGCACAGGGCTCAGTGAAATAGAACAACGGCGAAATCAAAAAACGATGAAATCAAGTATCTCGGTGAGAGGAGAATATACGTATGAATAAATTGAATGTGGATTTGGATGTAGGTAACGTACGAATTGTGGGAGAAAGTCTGTCGAAAATGCCGTGGCAGGATAAGCCGAAAGGCAGCGAGGCTCCGGTGTGGAGGCATACTGAAAACCCAGTCATTGGACGCAATCCTGTGCCGGGCATTGCCCGTATTTTCAACAGTGCAGTAGCTCCGTATGAAGGGCGGTTTGTAGGGGTGTTCCGGGCTGAAACGATTAATGGACGTCCGCATTTGCATCTGGGCTGGAGTGACGACGGGTTGGCTTGGGACATTGAGACAGAACGTCTAAACTTGGTCGATGAGGAAGGAGCGGAATACCAGCCTAATTATGCTTATGATCCGCGTCTGGTCCGAGTGGAGGATACGTATTACATCATCTGGTGTACCGATTTTTACGGCGCAGCGCTGGGGATAGCACAAACGAAGGATTTTAAAAGCTTTGTACGATTGGAAAATCCGTTCCTGCCGTTTAATCGTAATGGTGTGCTGTTGCCCCGCAAGCTAAACGGGAACTTTATGTTGCTATCCCGTCCGAGCGACAGCGGACATACACCGTTTGGCGACATTTTTCTAAGTGAAAGTCCTGACTTGGTCTATTGGGGCAAGCACCGTCATGTCATGAGCAAGGGCGGACAGGGCTGGTGGCAATCGGTTAAGATTGGCGGCGGACCGGCTCCGATTGAGACGACCGAGGGCTGGCTGATGTTCTATCACGGGGTGACAGGCACGTGCAATGGGCTGGTATACAGCATGGGCGTAGCTGTTCTTGACCTGGATGATCCGTCTAAAGTTAAATATCGTTCCTCCAATTTCGTGTTGACCCCAGAGGAATGGTATGAAGAGCGGGGGTTTGTGCCGAATGTGGTATTTCCGTGTGCTACACTGCATGATGCGGACACGGGCCGGATTGCGATTTATTATGGAGCCGCTGATACGTATGTAGGTATTGCCTACACGACAGTGTCCGACATCATGAAGTATGTCATCGCAACGGATGAAGTGGTCGCAGACGACCGTGAGTCGGGCCGGATGTAGGAGGGAACTTGAATGCCTGAGGATATGTCTTTACAGCAATTGCAGTCGTATATGGGGAGTAACCCGAAGCCGCCGGATTTTGACGCATACTGGGAAAGGGCATTACAGGAGCTGGAGCACCAGCCGCTTGATTATACACTGGAGCCTGCTGATTTTGTCTCTCCGATGGTGGAGTGTTACCATCTATATTTTACTGGAGTGGGCGGAGCAAAGGTTCATGGGAAGCTGGCTCGTCCCAAGCACCTTACAGAACAAGGGCCAGCATTGGCCATGTTTCATGGATATTCCTGCGACAGTGGCGACTGGTTCGACAAGGTAAGCTATGCGGCACACGGATTCACCGTGCTGGCCATGGATTGCCGGGGGCAAGGAGGGCTGTCTGAGGACAATTTACAGGTTCAAGGAACGACGGTTCGCGGCCACATCATCCGGGGGATTGACGACCCGGACCCGGATCGGTTGTATTACCGCAATGTATTTTTGGATACCGTGCAGACGGTGCGCATTCTAATGTCTATGGAACAGGTCGACCCTGAACGGATCGGCGCATTTGGCTGCTCCCAGGGAGGGGCCTTAACGGTTGCCTGCGCTGCATTGGAGCCGCGTGTCCGTGTGGCAGTCCCGGTATATCCGTTCCTGTCGGACTATAAAAGAGCTTGGGCGCTGGATGCTACTACATCGGCATATGAAGAACTGGTTTATTATTTCCGTTGGTTTGATCCGAATCATGTGCGTGAGGAGGAGCTGTTTTACCGATTAGGCTACATCGATATTCAACATTTGGCAGATCGTATTCGTGGTCGTGTGTTGTTTGTGACAGGGCTGTCGGACATCATCTGTCCGCCTTCCACGCAGTTTGCGGTGTACAATAAAATCGTATCAGACAAGGAAATACTCCTGTATCACGAATACGGTCATGAGTACCTACCTTATCTGTCGGATCGTGCTATGAGCGAATTTTTGCGGCTGTAGGGGGTTGAACTTAGCCACAGGCTCCTTTATAGTAATAGCTATAACCTTCGTGAATGCGTAATAAATGAATGCCCCATTTGTATAACCTCAATAATATGGTTTGAGGGTCTCTACCAGGAACCGATAAATCCTGATTACAAAAAGTGTACGTCTTGTACATTTCTTGTGGTCAGGATTTTTTTGCGTAATACGAGGGAATTTACATGACAGCAAAGGAGCTAATGTAATGAACTTCAAAGTAGTTATTTTAACGATTGCGACCTTTACGGTGGGGCTGGTTGAGCTGATCATCGGTGGCGTGCTGCCCCAAATTGCACAGGATTTGAATGTCTCCGTAAGCACGGCAGGACAGCTTATCATGATCTATGCGCTTGTGTACGCTATTGCTGGACCAACCTTGTTAGCGTTGACCGCTAAAATTGAACGAAAACGACTGTATCTGTGGTCGATGTTTATCTTTATTCTGGGAAGTCTGCTGGCCTTCTGGAGTCCGAATTATGCTGTCTTGTTTGTATCCCGTATCATTACCGCTGCAAGCGGGTCGCTGATCGTGACATTGTCACTGACCATTGCAGTCAAAGTGGTGTCCAAGGCTTATCAGGCCCGTGTCCTTGGTGTCATCTCCATGGGGGTTAGCTCCTCCATCGTTCTAGGTATTCCAGCCGGGGTGTTGATTGGAAATGCGTTTGGCTGGAGGGTGCTTTTCCTGATCATTGCCTTGTTGACGGTCGTTGCTATGATCGTTATCAATTTGTTTATGGAGCGGATTCCGACGGAACATGTTGTGCCTATGCGTGATCAGTTGAAATCCTTAAAAAATGTTAAAGTCATCAGTGCTCATCTGGTGACCACGCTGACACTGGCGGGCCATTACACGTTATATGCGTATTTCACTCCATTTTTAGAAAATATGATGGGCTTAAACGCCTCTTGGATTAGTGTGGCCTATTTTGTCTTTGGGCTGGCGGCAGTGAGCGGTGGTTTTATTGGCGGCTCTTTGGCAGATCGGTTCGGCACAGCGAAAAGTATTCTAATCGTCGTTGGCGTATTTATCGCCGTGATGTTCTTGCTGCCATTCTCAATCCACTCGATTTATGTATTTGCACCACTATTGATCATCTGGGGCATACTGAGTTGGGCCTTGTCACCCCCGATGCAAAGCTATCTTATTGAAAATGCACCCGAATCGGGTAGTATTCAGCAAAGCTTTAATTTCTCCGCACTTCAGGTCGGGATCGCTCTCGGTTCTGCCTTGGGAGGAGTAGTGATTGAGAATAGTGAATCTGTTGCCACGAACGCTTGGGTGGGTGGCGCATTTGTGATTGTTGCTTTTGTTTGCGGCGTGTTTTCGATTACCAGAGCCGGGACATCGCAGGCTGTCAGAGGGCACCGCTCTGTTTCATAGTTTGATACAGGTGGACTACAGGAAAGCACCTACCTTATTTGAGGGAAAACTTACAGCATAAAAAGTCGCAGGGACAATCCTGCGACTTTTTTGTACTGTATTAGGTGACTTTTAAACTTAGACTATTGCTATAATAGCTTAAACCTCTGAAGAGCATACTCAATCCCGTCATTTTCCACCGATTTTGTTACGAAGTTGGCAATTTCTTTTAAATGTTCCGTTGCATTCCCCATAGCTATTCCGATACCAACCGTCTGCAGCATCTCCACATCGTTTCCACTATCTCCAAATGCCATAGCTTCTTCTGCCGTGATTCCGTAATGCTCCAAAATTTTTTGGACAGCGATTGCTTTGCTGTTTCCTTTTTTCTCGATGTTGTAAGCATGGGGAAGATTAGCTCCCCATTGGTAGAACTGTAGGTGCTCCGAAATGTTTTGATACTCTTGGATTTTGCCTTGGTTTAGAAACAAGCACATTCCTATATACTCTACTTCTTTCTCCGGAAACATAACGGGGATGGATTGGCAGTCGATATTTTTTAAAATAGGCAGGGCCATTTCTGGAGCCAATTCATTTGAGTGACTCTCCTCAATTCCAAAACAGGATAAATGATCCTCATTAGTTTTACATAGCTTCACTAAATTAGTGAAGTCGATTGTGGAAATAGGATCTTTATAAATTTCTAACGTATCTAGCCGGATATAGGCCCCACTGAAGTTAATGAAATTCCGGACACCCAATAGATCTCCAACCGCTTTGGCGAAAAAGTAGGATCGTCCCGTAGCCAGAACAATATGGACCCCTTTTTGCTGTAGCATGTGCACGCTTCGAATGGTGGACTCAGGCACTTTTTCTGTTTCGTTATCTACGACAGTTCCATCTACATCCAAAAAGATTATTTTTATACTCACAATATCCCCCTTTAGTCTACATGGTTACATATGTGATTTCTCAGTTTTTCTTGCAATCAGCCAATCATCCAATGCTTTATTGTATTTGATTATTTCTGGCTCAGAGAAAAAAAGGAGTGATTCGCGTATGCCTTCACCAGACGAAGAGCAGTGGAGGATACCTCTTGATGGGTGGGAAGAGAAGTAGTAGCGGATGCTCCCACCCAAATCGGGTTTGCCCTGTATATCTTTAAGTAAACTTGCAGAATCAATACCTAAAGGTGACTCTACTGCAATTGCAACAACTGGACCATCCAAGCAACAATTAATTAAAGTCTGATAATGTGGTGAATTGATATGCTCTTGATAAAGATTTTCGATTTGGTCTCTGGTAGCAGTCAGGATTTTCAAGGCGACTACTTTAAGCCCTTTATCCTCAATGTAGCATAGAATTCTCCCAATTAGATTTCTCTGCACAGCTTCAGGTTTCAAAAGAATAAACCCTCGCATACAGTATCCCTTCTTTCTATGTTTAGATGATATGAAATATGATTCAGATTATTGCATTGTTTCAACTAGTTCATAATTGCTTAATAACTTTATGAGGTTATTAACATTATTCTTCTCGCTAATATGGCCGAGTAAAATTCTGTCATTATTTTCGTCATCATTTAACCATGCACCAATTCTATTTTGTTTTGGAATCCAGATGACCCCTTTTCCGTCAATGAGTAAGTATTGATTTTTTCTATTTAACCTGGATTTGAACTGGATTTTTAGGGGGCCTTTGTGAAGTGAGTCGATTGTGTTCTTAAGCTTGTTGAACTGATCATCAGCTATCTCAAATTTATGTTTGTTTTTAAATCCTCCTGGACCAATAGGCATGTATTGAAACAGTTGCCATTTACTTATGGAATCAAATTTTTTTAAATAATCATAAATGTGGATGATGTCGTTGTAGTTTTGTTTATGTACCACGGTATTGATACAGATATTTGCTTGCTTGAGACTGAGTACCTCTAAAATCTCTATGATATCATCTACTCTCAAGCCCCGCCTAAAAGTACTTATAATTTCGTCAGTTGAACCATCAAGTGGGATGCCGATGATCTCGATATCTTGAATGATTTCCTCAGCAGAAATTTTTTTAACCAATGTATTTCTCCCAATAATGACATCTTTAATTAGAGGAAGACCTACCGTATCCAGATTAATGCGAAAGTCCATGTTCTTTAATGATCGAAGAATAAAAGGCATATCTTCTCTCGCTAACGGATCTCCACCTGCCATGGTTACCTTTGATATATTAGTCTCTTCTTTGAATTGAGATAAAAAATTCAACAGATCATTGGTAGCGTAATCTGTGCTGCTAAAGTAATTATAGCAGCCAGGACATCGGACAAAGCACTTATTACCACCGCTTAATTGAATACTTCGATTTATCATATTCATGAATTGAACCCTCCTATTTATAGAAGTAACCGACTGCATCCGCAATTGCCGGTTCTTTAAGTTCCAAATCTATGATCTCGTGATTTGCTGCTATGATATGAAGGACTTCAGCTACTTTAATGACATCTTTGTTAAAGCCAATAATCATTTTATTTTTATGTTTCTCCTGAATACGTAGGCGAGGATCGTTTATCACTACATCGTCTCGTGCAAATTCAACAATAATTTGGTGTCCTAAGCTATATTGGTTTTTAAAATGATTGATAGGGCCGTCATAGACAATTTCACCATGATGAATAGTAATAATTCGGTTGCAAATTTGCTCAATATCGTCCATGTCATGTGTTGTTAAAATGACTGTGATTTGTTTTTCTTTATTAATTTCTTTAATAAAGGCTCTTATCTTCTGTTTAACTACAACATCCAAGCCAATGGTAGGCTCATCCAAATAGAGTATGGCCGGATTGTGTAGCAAAGCTACTACAAGCTCAGCTCTCATACGTTGTCCTAAACTAAGCTGTCTTACGGGTGACCGTAAGAAAGACCCCATTTCCAACAACTCAATATAAAAGTTGACATTATATTTGAATTCAAGATCAGGAATTCTGTAAATTTTTTTATAAAGATCAAATGTCTCTTCCATTGGAAGATTCCAGTACAGTTGAGATCTTTGTCCAAATACAACGCCGATTTGTTTGGCATTTTCTTTTCGGTTTTCATAAGGAACTCTCCCATCTACGGTCACCACGCCGGATGAGGGTACTAGGATACCTGACAGCATTTTAATTGTTGTAGATTTTCCGGCTCCATTGGCCCCGATATATCCTACGATTTCTCCTTTTTGAATATTAAAAGAGATATCATTCACAGCTCTTTTAACTGTATATTTATTTTGAAACAAAGATTGTATAGATTTATAAAACCCTTTCTGTCTCTCATAAACTTTGAATTCTTTAGAAACACCATTGACTTCAATGATGTTTTTCATGCCTACTCCCCCATTCTATGACCCAGTACTTTTATAGTTATTAATTCCTACTAACCAGAGAACATAAGCGATTACAAAGAGAATGATGCCGAATACCGGTGATAAAAATTGAAATAAGGGATGAAAAATTAAAAAATCATGTTTGTTTAAAAAAAACTGTGATGGATAAAAATTAATGAAAGCATACGGAAGAATAAAGGTCAGAAAAATTTGAATGAACGTTGGATAAATTGAAAGGGGATATCTAATGAAATTTTTGACCTGAAAAAATAATACGTCCTTCAAACTGCTGTTTTCGACCACCCAAAATGAAGGAATAGCGGTTAATAACAAGGCTGCCCCTTGGATTAAAGCCCCGCTCAGAATAACAACAATAAAGAAGAGAATATGAGTTAAGGACATTGAGATATGCAGATTGAGCAGAGCTATGGACATAGCGGCGATGGATAACAGCAAATGACTGAGATAGCCAGAATTAAATTCTCTGCAAACAAGATACATAAAACTGTTTAGCGGCTTGGTCAGTACTTCATCAAAGGTACCGTCTTTGATCATTACGGAGAGTCTGGAACTTGGACTCGATAAAAAGAAGCTAGCCAGAGCGTAGGAGCATAGATTTAGGGCATATAACAGCAGAACTTCATACGAACTCCAACCATTAATCTCATTAAATCTATCAATGATGATCCAGAGAAGAAAAAACTCTGCTCCATAAGAAGACAACTGGGCAATCAGTCCAAGTGTAAAAGCCTTTTTATACTGGAGAATGCCGAGAATTTGAATTTTAATAAATTCAAAATACAAGGAAATATAACGCATGATTTACCCTCCATGTACGATCACCCTTTTTTGGACTTTATTCCATACAAATCTTTCAATACAAAAAAGAATACATACCCAAAACAATTGAGTTAATAGCAATAGTAAGGTTTGTGTCAAAGTATGTTTTCCTAAAAATATGGAAATAGGTTCAAAAAAGATAAAACGTAGCGGTAAATAACTGCAAACCTGAACTAACCAATCAGGATAGTACCAAATAGGAATTGTAGAACCGGAAAAAAGTTCAAAAATTGCACCTACTATAAACGGAAAATACCATGATGTTTCTAACCAAAATGCGAATAGACCAATGATGAATTTAATGAAAAACGAAATTAGGACGGCAAATACAAGACTGACTGTAAATAGCATGAAGTTAAGGGGAGTCATGCTGATCTGTAGTCTATAAAAAAAAGAAAAGAACAAGAACGATGGGAAAAAGATAAACAGCACCTGAAACATGTTGTTACCTGCATCTTCCGCAAACATATAATTTCTGAAGTGGATTGGCTTGGTAAAGTCGGTAATAATGGTTCCCTTATCAATTTTCTCACCAATTTTAGTTCCGGCTTCTGAACGCGTAATATTAAAAATAAATGATGAAACTAGCACGTATATAATCATCTGGCCAAGTGTTGCATCCGATCCCGCAGAGGAATCTTTAAAAAGTGCAATCCATACACTGATTTGAATAAAAATCATAATGAATCCCGCAAACATAGATGTAAAGAAATTGAACTTGTAAGCATACTTTTCCCTGAACGATAATTCAAAAAATTTTAGATAAAGGCTCAAAATCCCACCTCTTTCTTTATGACAATCAATGGAATTATACAGTCCACCTCATTTCCTTGCTCGTGCTTTTCAATGTATAGATTGAGTCCCAGTTTACTATCCCCTAAAAGGTAATGCCCTAGTTCATCAGGTTCGAGGAAGAACTCAGTTGATAGAGTTCTACTTGTTGTATGATAATTCAATTTAACTTGTTTGCTTGTTCCGCCAAACTTTTCAATATTTTTGATATTGCCTAATACGGTGATTTTAGCAGTACCAAAATTAAAGTTTATAATATCTTTGTCATGAATTTGTTCAACGTCTCGTAATTCTGCCCGTATATGCATCTTGTCATTCCATGTAATAGATACATGTACAGAGGGTGCGCAATTACCATTTTTCGATAGATAATGTACGGGGGTTAAGGATTCAATGTCTTTTTGAAAATCTAAATACAGTGTACGATTATCTGGCAATACTAGAGGCTGAGCCCCCAGATTAATTAAAACGCTTTCAAATTTGGAGTCAAAAATAATGGATGACATTGGCTTAGGTATAACCCAACTGTGAAGATTCCAAAAAAGGATCTGTGGGAAATGCTTAAGCGTTGTATTTACATCGGGAATTCCTGTCTGATAGACTTTTTGAAGTAATGTATTCACAAATTCTACAGCATGAGAAGCATGGAATTTGGAGGAAAGCCTTAAGAATGTTTCTGCGTGAAAGGTAGGCTCTTGTAAAAGTAAATATACTTCAACCAAGTCAACCAGCTTGAAGTGAGGGATGACATCAACCCTTGTTATATAATCTCTGAACATAGATGAGCAAAGTATAATTAAAGACATATTTACATTAGGGATGAGCACATGCTTAAAAAGTTGGACAGAATTAAGGACAAGATCATCATATGTGATCTCTCCGCTGAAAGACATACCTTCTGTAGTGGTCATTATAGTATCGGGAGAGATACCATTAATATCTGTGGGATAGGACACCACTGGAACAAATTTGTGCAGATCAATCAAAATATTATCTTTTTTTAATTCGGAAAGTTCATGGCCTGTCTCGGCCTTCGTTTCATGAAAGCCTTGGGAAAGCAACTCTTCTTTAAGTGTGTGTGGATTACTAGATAACAAGTCTATATCTGACGTACCCCTTAGTAGGATTCTCCCGTTTGTAAGGTGGTAATTAGCTAGTCCTTTGATAATTACTAAGGGTTGTTCCGAATATTTCTGCAGTTCTTCTAAGAATTGAATGGATATATTATAGTAGTCAGTTATTGATTGTAACTGACTTTCGAGCTGTGGAATTTCCTTATCTATTGACCTTCGGAAATAGGGTTGTAGTTTATGCTTTTGAATAGCTGGTAGTAACTGTTCAAAATCAGTGATAGCGTTATCATTTCTGTGTATACTTTGAATAAACTTGTGTAATAATCTTAATTCATCCATAAGATCCTCCATTTTGATAAATATATTAGTATTTTGGTAGTTGTATTGTTATTCTAATTGGTTTGAAAATTCTAAACTACCCTACTAATTAGGATGAAATTCATATGTAAATTAGACATATATTTCAAAAAAATAATTATTTTTATATATTTTACTTTAAGTAATGTTGCTTTTAAGGGACTGGAGTGATCAGATTTTCAATGGCGCTCTTTTATAATGCGAGCAAACATGTTATACTACACACAATTATGAAGAAGGAGGTGAGGTAGGTGAATCACGAGATGCTGAACAACCGTATTAGCCAGCTGCCGATTGCTATGGCTGGCATTGTTCATGCTTTTCCATACAACGGGAGAAGTCTGTCTAGTTTTAATCATACGGTTGTAAACATCGCGAGAAGACGCCTACCTTAACTCGAACGGATTGCTGTATCTTCCGAAGAGTCGCGGGGTTGCTCCTGCGGCTCTTTTTGTGTTACCCGGGTAAGGGTCTTCCTAAATAAAGGAGAGCCTGAACATGTATATAGTAAACGCTCAACAATTGAAAAAATACCACGCTGCCAATCTGATTTTGGATGGTGCATCGTTTGAAATCCATACGGGAGAAAAGGTGGGGCTCATCGGCCGCAACGGAAGCGGTAAAACCACCCTATTACGCCTAATCGCACGTTTGTCCCGCCCGGATGAAGGGCAGCTCGTCATCGCCAAGGATACGAAAATCGGCTATTTACCGCAAATTCCGGCGGAGTTTGAGAGTTTCACCGTGTACGAAACGCTGGCTTACGCCTATCGTGAGCTGAAGGATTGCCGCAATCAGATGAGCACACTGGAACGGGAAATGTCAGATAAGATTGTGGCAGCGGATGCGGGTCTTCTGGAGAAGCTGCTGCAATCGTATGCTGCCTTGCAGGAACGGTTTGAACGCAACGGGGGCTATGAAATGGATGCAAACATTGACCAGGTAGCGGATGGTCTGCGTATTCCGAAAGGCATGTATACGCGCAGCTTCGGCTCGCTGTCGGGTGGAGAGAAAACAAAAATAGCGCTGGCATCACAGCTCATCGGACGACCGGATTTGCTGCTGCTGGATGAGCCGACCAACCATCTGGATTTGAAAGGGCTGGAATGGCTGGAGCAATTTTTGCAGGGCTACACAGGCGCATGTGTGGTTGTGTCCCATGATCGTTATTTTCTGGATCGGGTCGCCGTTAAAATGATTGAGCTTGAGGATGGTGAGGCGTTTACGTATTATACGAACTACAGCGGCTATGTTAAGGAAAAGGAAGAACGATTGCTACTACAATTTGAAGATTATAAGGAACAGCAAAAGCGGATCAAAAAGATGAAAGAGGCCATTCGGCGTTTTGAAGAGTGGGGGCGCAATGGCGACAACGAAAAGTTTTTCAAAAAAGCAGCCTCCATTCGTAAGGCGTTGGAGCGCATGGAACTGGTGAAGCGGCCTATACTGGACCCGCAGGGGGCGGAATTTCACTTAAAACTGGAGGATCGTTCCGGTCGCCGGGTGCTACAGTTTGAAGAAATCGTTAAAGCCTATGGAGAGCGTCAGATATTAAACGGGGCAACGGGCAGCTTGGATTTCGGTGAAAAGGTGGCCTTACTGGGTGATAACGGTTCAGGCAAAACGACGCTGCTCAAGCTGCTGCTTGGTCAGGAAAGCGCGGATGCAGGCACGGTCCAGTGGGGTGCGCGCGTGGAGTACGGATATTTGGCGCAGCAAGAGGCGGAACGGAGTAGCCGGGCGACTGTGCTTGCTTACTTCAAGGAGGAAGCAGGGGTGGAAGAAGGCGAGGCACGTGGGTTGCTAGCGAAGTATTTATTTTACGGTGCCGATGTGTTTAAACCCGTGAGCATGCTGTCCGGTGGCGAATGGTCCCGCTTGCGGCTGGCGTTGCTGGTCATGAAAAAGCCAAATTTGTTGGTGCTGGATGAGCCGACGAACCATCTGGACATTGACTCACGCGAGGCGCTGGAAGAAGCGTTGGACACCTACACGGGAACGGTGCTGACGATTTCCCATGACCGCTACTTTGTGAATAAGCTGGCAGGGCGCGTGTGGGAGCTGGAGGCTGGAAAGCTGACCTTTTATCTGGGCGGCTTTGATGATTACCGAGCGAAGAAGCGGGAGCTGGAAAACGCTCGTCTACAGAGCGAGGGGGATACCGGGAAGCGCCCGACATCTGCAAGCAGAGCCCCTTCGGGTGGCGGCTCAGGCTCGGGCACAGCTACACATTCCAGTGTAGCGAGCAATGGCACGAGGGCGGCTGCGCAGACGGGAGCGACTACGGAAGCTGATGTGAGCCGTGCACGCTCAGGCCGCTTGGGCTCGCCCGCTACCGGGTCTGGAGCCCGCGGAGCGAAGGCCGCAAAGCCATCACGCACGCCCGCTGCATCCAGCAGCGAGCGGTTGGAGCGGGCTATCGCCGCCAAAGAAGCAGAATTGGCGGCAGCGGATGCCGAGCTGGAGCTGCTCGGCGCGAGCGACGACACGATGCATATGGCGGAGCTGTGGGACGCGCGTGAGCGACTGCAAGCCGAGCTGGACACGTTGCTCGGCGAGTGGGTTGAGCTGGAGTAGGTGACAGGCTAGTAGTTACTGGATAGAAAATAGTTTATTTTATATAGAGGGTAGTCCTGAGGTAGAACGTTTACTGAAGGGCTACCTTTTTTTGCAGTGTAAAGACAAAAATATCATCACGAAAATTAATGACCATTAATTAAGATAAATGGTATTGATGTATTATTGTTATTATATTTTACATATAAAGAGAGTTGTTTGCATTTCGCAATATGTGATACTTTTTAAATGAACAAATAATATGAGTCATTGTTAAAAGAAGTTTATGTTATCCATCATGATCTTACATATCAAATGCACGCGTTGGAACATGTTGTGATTTGTTATGGATGGAGGGAATAGTATGTCGGACTCCTTACTGGAGGTCAGTCAGGTAACGAAAAAAATGGGGAAAAGGCATTTGTTAGACCGTGTTTCCTTTAAGCTTCAGAAAGGGAAGATATATGGATTCATCGGACCTAATGGAGCTGGCAAAACCACAATGATGCGAATCATGACCGGATTAATGCAGCCAACCAGCGGCTCTGTAAAGATAGCTTCGTATGATGTACAGACGGATCGGGAAAAGGCGCTGTCCAAGGTGGGGGCTATTATTGAATCTCCAGTCTTTTTTGATTATATGACAGGCAGACAGGTTTTGCGCAATTTGTCACGGTTACACTCTGAGATTGCGCCCTCAGATCGGGAGATACATATTGAAGATTTGCTTACAAAGGTGAGGCTGGAAACACGGGGAGATGACAAGGTGAAAACCTATTCGCTGGGAATGAAGCAAAGGTTAGGTATTGCGCAGTCCATGCTGGGTGCTCCAGAGCTTTTATTGCTGGATGAACCGTCCAATGGGCTTGATCCTATGGGAATGCGGGAGCTGAGAGATATTGTGCTTCAACTACGTGATTCAGCGAATTATGCTTTTTTTATCTCCAGTCATCTGTTGGATGAACTGCAACAGATGTGTGACGAACTCATTGTTATCAAAGAGGGCAGGCTAGTTTGGAAGGGGCCTGCTGATCAACTCGTGGAGGATGGTCAACGGCTAGAGGATGCTTTTATGGGATTGATGGGACTATGAAATCATTAATATACAGTGAGTTCGAGCGATTATGGAGACGAAAGTGGTTCTGGCTCATGGTGTTATGTACGCCGATCCTAGCCAGTTCAACAGGAGTATATTTCTTGCGCACGAGGGAGGTTCCTGTAGAGGTATTATCCTTAAACTTTGTCGTTACTGGTCTGCGTGAGAATTTGTTTTTAGCATGCAATATAGCTGTGGCTGCTTTAGCGGCTGCTGTATACACAGAGGAATTTCGAAGCGGGCAACTGCGTTTGTTATTTGTGCGCCGATTTACCCGTGGTCAGATTTTCTGGAGTAAGCTGCTGGTTTTGAATGTGTCTATCTTGTTTCTTCTCATTGTATTTGCAGTATCCTCGCAGGTGATCGTCGAAGTATGGACTCTGTCATATGATATAAGTGATGCGGGGCTGTCTGGATCTCAAGGACTGCAGATGCTTGAATACTATGGTTGGGCACTTGCCTCATTATTAGCAATAAGCTCCTTCTATTGTTTTATCGCTATGTACAGCAAGAGTGTAACGTATGCCATCGGTGTTTGTATGGTATACAATCTGGGCTCTCTGTTGTTTGATTCATTGTATTTAAAACTGGCCTCTTTTGTTTCTCATATCCCATACCTGCACAATGTGATCGCATTTATGATTGTTCCGTATATGCAGCATACAGGATTAGATAGGTCCTTAATGGGGAATTCGTCTGTGAATGGGGCGATTATTACCGTTGTTAGTCTATATCTTATCTTTTTTACTTGGGGCGCATACCGCCGTTTTGTGACCGATGATTATCTGTATTAGGGGGATTTCCTCATGCTAGCAATCTGGCGAAGTGAAATGGAACGGATTTGGAATCGCAAATCCACTCTTTTATTATATATAGCCTATATATTCCTCGTGGTTGCAATTATATGGAGCCATAAAGTAACGGGTACAAAGGTCTTACGTTTTGGTGAAGGAACTGTGGTCGTAAATAATCTGAACCTGCCGTGGCTGATGATGAGTGAAGTTGCTTTATTTCTAATTACAGCAATCCTGCCCATTCTGTACGTGGATCAGTTAAGCGGCGATCTCTATTCTGGAGCGTATAGGCTATATATGCTACGACCGTATCGACGTTTTCAGTTTTGGCTTGCCAAGTTGCTCGCCCTATCAGCCTCAACGGTCATTTTTATGGGGACAAGTTTGCTTATAGGTGTTTTCGCTGGATGGTTGTTTTTCCCGCACAGCTCTACTTTTTTTAAATATGGTTCATCTATTGCCTCTTCCCCCTCAGACGCCGTACTCTATATACTTTCATTTTATTTGATATTAACGCTGGTTTGCTTGGTAAAGCTCATGTTGAGTAGCGCTGTATGTTTATTTATGTCACGGCCGCTATTTGCTTATATAGTGATTCTTATCCTATCCGTATTTCTCTTCGACTTGTTTAGGCCACTCATTATTTTAATGGACCCATTTCAGCAAATAATGCTTGCTTTAAGAGTAGAGGGTTCCTTTAATTTTTGGATGTGTGCAGGAGGGTTGATTCTGGTAAGTATCATGATTAGTTTTACACGGTGGCAAAAAAAGATTATTTAGAAATAAGACTATGTAACCTGAACATCATAAAAGTAAAAGAAAGATCCAAGCGACCGTTTGATGGTCAGCTGGATCTTTTTTTAATATTCAGTCCCGGAGCCAATTTTATTGTTGTAATGGCTGAAATGCGTTGTATCGTTTCTTTTCCATAAGGGACGGGTATTAATTGTCTAGTCCCGCATAGATTGACATAGGGGAAAAGGAGGTATGAGCATGTGGAGTTGGGGCAAAAAGCTGTCTACACTGGCGGCGATCCTTTTGTTAGCTGTTTTTGTAAGCGCATGCAACAAGGGCGATGCTTCGGGTAAGGTGAAAATTGAGTTTTTTCAAAACAAGCCGGAGGCCAAGGGTTCATTCGATAAGCTAATCTCTCAATTCAATCAGGAACATCCCGGTATTGAAGTGACACAGGTCAACCCGCCAGAGGCAGAGACCGTGTTATTGACCCGGGTTGTCAAAAACGATGTACCTGACATTGTAGGGCTTGGGGCCACCGATACCTACTCTATTTTGGCACAAAGCGGTATTTTTACAGATCTGGCGAATACAGAATTGCCACGTACGATTGACCCGATTTACCTCAAAATGCTTAAGGATGTGACCGGGGTTGATCCCGTGTATGGAATTCCTTATGCTGCGAATGCGAATGGTGTGATGTATAACAAAACGCTTTTCAAGGAAATGGGATTACGGGTGCCCAAAACGTGGGATGAGCTGATTGCAACGGCGCAAAAGATCAAGGCTGCTGGCAAAATCCCGTTCTATTTTACATATAAAGATGATTGGCAAACGAACCTCCCCTTTAATGCGCTGGGCCCGAATCTGGTGGGCATTGATTTTTTCCTGCAACGGCGTGAAAATCAGGTTACCTTTCAGGACAAGTATCGCGAGGTTGCTGAAAAGCAGCTGGAGCTATTGAAATACGGACATGGTGATAATTTTGGCAAAAACTATGCCGACGGTAATCGTGCCTTCGCTAACGGGCAGGGATTGATGTACATTCAGGGCTCGTGGGCCATATCTGAAATTCGCAAAGCCAATCCGAAAGTGGAGCTTGGTTTTTTCCCATTACCGACAGGGAATGACGAAAAGGCGGTCAAACTGGTGTCTGGCATAGATACGCTATTAGCCGTATCGGAGAGCACTCCGCATAAAAAGGAGGCCGAGGAGTTCATTGCCTTTTTGTTGAAGCCGGAAAATAGCAAGCAATACATTACAGAGCAAACGCTATTTTCGGCGGTGAAGGGAGTCACGCAGGATGATCCGAGTGTGGCGGAGCTGCTGCCGTATTTTAAATCGGGTCGCGTCATTGATTTTGCCGATCACTATATTCCCAAAGCGGTCCAATTGAATTCTATTGTGCAGGCCTTCCTGCAAAACAGAGACATCGACGCTTATCTGGCCAAGCTGGACAGTGAGTGGAATAAGGTAGCTAACCGCCGATAGGAGAGGAGGAGGAGACATGAATAAGCGACTAACGACTTTTTACTGGATGACGGTGCCGGCGGTGCTATTGTTTTTTGTATTTTTGACCTTGCCTGCCTTGCAGGGATTTTATTATTCGCTTACGAACTGGAATGGCTTTGGTCATCAGTATCACTTTGTCGGGTTTAAGAACTATATTAATTTGTTTCAGGACGACAATGTGGGGAACGCCTACTGGTTTACTTTCAAATTTGCGATTGTGGTTACCATTGCGACTAATATCCTTAGTTTGCTAATTGCGCTAGGGCTGAACGCTAAAATACGGTTTCGTAACTTTTTCCGCGGTATTTATTTTCTGCCTAATATTTTGAGCGTGCTAATCGTGGGTTACATATTCAATTACTTGTTCTCGAACGTGTTTACGATTTGGGGGCAAAATTTAGGTATTACCTCATTGTCGACGAACATTTTGGGCAGCGAACAACTGGCTTGGGTGGGGGTGGTCATCGTAGCTGTATGGCAGGGGATTGCCTTTAATACGATTCTCTATCTGGCCGGGCTGCAAACCATTCCGACAAGTCTGTATGAGGCGTCTAACCTGGACGGTGCGGGTAAATGGCGCGAATTTTGGAGCATTACTTTTCCGTTAATTGCACCGTTTTTTACGATCAATATGGTATTGGCGATGAAAAATTCCCTGATGGTGTTCGATCAGATCGTGGCTTTAACGAATGGCGGGCCGGGTCGGGCCACCCAGTCGATTTCCCACCTGATATACACCGGAGGCTTTAGAGGCGGAGAATTTGCTTATCAGTCGGCTAACTCTGTTATTTACTTTATCGTGATCGCGATCATTTCCATCTTACAGCTGCGATTCCTCCAGAGAAGGGAGATGGATAACTGATGAAAACGAGCAGACGTACCAACTGGCCTGTGCTGCTTCTGGTAGCGTTGGGGACAATATTTATTCTGTTTCCCCTCTATATGACGGTGACGATAGCACTTAAAAATCCCGAGCAGATGGCGCATTCCGCCTTTGCCTTTCCGACCGAGCTGCATTGGGAGAATTTTAGTCGTGCAGTGGAAATGACCAATTTCTTCAGCGCTTTTCAGAACAGTGTGATGGTCACGACATCGACGGTCATACTCACTTTGCTAACCAATTCAATGGTCGCTTATGCGATTGCCCGTAATATGCAGCGACGCTTTTTTAAGGGATTATATTTTTACTTTGTGAGCGCCATGTTTATTCCGTTCCCGATCATCATGCTGCCGATTGTAAAACTGGCCTCGGGCCTTCATATGACTAATCTGTTGGGTCTCATTATGCTGCATACGGTGTATGGTTTGGCGTTTAATGTCTTCGTGTATGTCGGTTATATTCGCTCCATTCCGGTGGCGTTGGAAGAGGCAGCCACGGTAGATGGTGCGACGACATGGGGGACTTTTTGGCGCATTATATTCCCGCTGATGGCGCCGATTAGTGCTACGGTGGGAATTCTCACTTGTCTGTCCACATATAACGACTTCCTGCTGCCGCTCATCATTATTAGCGATGCGGAGCAGTATACGCTACCGCTCGTCCAGTATGTATTTCAGGGGCAGTTCAATACCGACTTTAATCTGGCCTTTGCCTCATATCTGATGGCTTTGCTGCCGATGATTATCGTCTATCTGATTGCACAAAAATGGATCATCAATGGCGTTACGCAAGGTTCTGTGAAGTAGGGTAGGAGTCAATCGTTTCAGGCAGACTGTGCCTTGCTAGGAACATAAAAAGGGGCTCCCTATACCACGGTTTACACAGGTATAGAGGACCCTCTTTTTATAGCATTGCTATTTAGATGCCTCGCTGTTGCTTGTCAGATGCTGCAAGGATACGGTTGTCTCTGCTTCCGGGTCGTCCGTTGTATAGTAGAACATATAGATAGAAGCTTCCTTCCCTTTGAAGTTCTTGTAGACATCCACTGCCTTGTTATTGCCGTCTCCGGCAAAATTGGCTGTGATCGGCTTGCCAATGATCCGTTCTTTACCCAGACCAATATGCGTCTGGTTAATCCCTCCAAAGTGAGCGTCCTCGCTTTCGGTTTCTACGAATAAGTCTGATCCCTGTTTGTAGTAGGTCCACTTCACAGGATAGCCACCGATTTGCGTCGTTAGTGTCTGCTTTTGCTCAGAAATATCAGTTAAACGCTGTGGCGTTTTGTCATCCGAATGGGTCGTAACCTTGTATTTGCCTGTAAAAGTAATAGGAGTGTCCTTGGTAATCACAAGATGGGATGGTCGTTCAAAACGGATCGTATTCAGGTCGTGTTCCTGATCAGAAGAAGACCAGCGACTACCCGCTAACGATGTGCCGTTCACAGAAAGAAAGTATTTTTGATAAGGTAACATGGCGAATTTCTTCTCGCTTCTGATCGTGACACGGATTTGTGTCGGTGTGACAATCATTTGTTCCAGCATAAAATTCGGATTGCCGTTCTCGAATGGAATATTCAGCACGCTTTTCATTGTCCCGCTCTCCATTTTCTTTTTACTTAGCTGCAAGTCAAAGTTTATGGGTTCATGTATACTTTTCTCAGTTTGCGCATATTGCAGTTTGAAAGCAGTCTGTCCTTCCGGTATATCTGCTTTAGAAAAATATTGCTGTGCTGTATACTCCCCGTTATCTCCGGGTTTGCCAAAAGCCCCCCCAGGCCGCGACATCACAGGCTCGCCGCCTTTGTAAGCAACGATTTGCGGATTATCCCATCTCTTGGGTATCGACGAATCGAAGGTGATTGCCGAGGACAGCATCAGCTTATCCTTCCCTTGTTGAAATACCTGTACCTTCATATCTTGTAAACCGTTACGATCCAGCTTGAACGTCTGCATCCGAGGCGATGTGATATCGAGCGGCAATTCCAGTTCCTGAACGCTGGTGAGCTCCATATGATCTACAGTCAGCCGCACGTTTTCTGTTTCTTGCTGCGGTGTCCAGTCACTTTCGAAGTACCCGTTGTACCGTTGATTTTTCGGGTCCCATTGCTGAAAGTTGTATTCCCCTGCACTGCTTTCCCCCGCAGCACTTTTTAGCGATACGCCTTTGACATTCCAAAACTCGTTGTCTGCTCGTTTTCCAACTTCCAGGCTGTACAGAATCACAGTGCGGTTCTCATCGACAATAGCGGTATGCAGCGTCAGCTTCACTCCGTCTCTGGTTACGGATTGCTCCAGCTGCTGTCCGAGGCCTTGATTTAGTGCTGTCTGAATGCCGCTTCTTCCGTGCAGCAGATCGCCCCAGTTATAATGGATGGCGGCATAGACGGGAACGGCAACGAGAAGTGCACTCAGAGAGGCGGCGATAGCTATTTTGCGCCAATTTCTGTGTCGGTGCGGAGTGAATGAATCGGAAGTGTCGGTTAGCGTAGGGGCAGTATGCCCTGTCTGTTCCATCCGGTTCCACATTTCATCAAAGTCAGGATAGGCCATTTCCGAATCATCATTTAACTTGCGCTTCAATGCCTTTTCTACGTTGTTCATAGTTCTCTCCTTCCATCTCGGGAATTTGTACCCCTGCATCCCGCAGTATTTGCTCCAATAACTTTAGTCCTTTGTGAGTCCTCGATTTGACGGTTCCCAATAGAATTTCCAACAGTTTTGATATTTCCGCCAGTGTGAAATCATGCATATAGCGGAGTGTCAGCACAGCGCGGATTTTGGCTGGAAGGCGATTCATATAAACGGCCCATTCCTCTGCTGATTCGCGTTCTTCCACCAGCCTGTCTACAGACTTACCTTCCGCCCCGCTAAATAAATAGGGATTAGCCGATACTTTCAAATGCAGGCTTTTCCGGCGTTTAAGGTAATTCAGACAATGATTGACCGTAATTTTCATAATCCAGGCTTTTAGTTGTTCGATCTGTTCACGATTGCTGCGAAACAGGGTGATAAACACTTCCTGCGTTAAATCCTCTGCATCCGATGCGTTATGTACCATGTAGTAGCAGGTTCGGTATACATCTCGTTGATACAAATCAAACAACTCTCGATTGCTCTCCAATGATGTGCTCTCCTTTCTTGTGCAGTTTATCTATATAACAACTGAGGTCCTCATAAGGTTCATTTGGTTGCGAAAAGTAAACCGTCCGATTCGATATATTTTGTTTTTCTTCAAATGTACCACACGAAAAAAAGAAGCCTGTAAATCTCAAAACTGCAGATTTACAGGCTTCTTACATGTTCCTAAGCTAGACCCTATGGGATGACACTTCTTCACGCAAAAACACGTCAATGGATAGCTTGCGGACTTACTCCGCTTAGTCAACCAGCCGTACAAGCGTTCTTCCTTGCGAGCGGGCTGCAAGGATGTCTTCGAGCGCGCTTGGCAGGTCAGCCAATCCGACTTCGCGCTCAACGAGCTGCTCCAGCTGTTCCGGCTTCCATTCGCTGCCGATTCGCTTCCAGAGCGCTACGCGAGTGTCGTATGGGCAGAAGACGGAGTCTATGCCCAGCAGACTTACGCCGCGCAAAATAAACGGCAGCACTGTCGTAGGCAGCTTGGTGCCTGCCGTCAGGCCGCTCACGGCAACAGAGCCGTTGTAGGCAATCTGGCTGAGCAGCGAAGCGAGCGGCTCTCCGCCTACAGGATCAACAGCCGCTTGCCAAAGCTGCTTGCTTAGCGGGCGGATGCTCTCCGCACCGTCGTAGACCTCCTCGCGGGAAATAACCTCGGCTGCTCCGAGCGCTTTGAGGTAATCATGCGCATCGGCCTTGCCACTGCTGGCTACGACATGATAGCCCCTCTTGTTCAGCAAGGCAATGGCTGCCCCGCCTACGCCGCCCGTCGCTCCGGTGACGAGTACCTTCCCCTGCTCCGGTGTAACGCCGTTTTGTTCCAGTCGATATAACGACAGGGCTGCGGTGAACCCGGCTGTCCCGAAAATCATCGCCTCTCTCGGCGTGAGTCCGTCTGGAAGTGGAACCACCCAGTCCGCAGGCACGCGTGCATATTGGCTGAATCCTCCGAATTGAGACACACCCAGCCCGTATCCGGTAACGAGCACCGCTTGTCCTTCGCTAAAGCGGCTGTCCTCCGAAGAGACGACGGTTCCCGAGCAATCTATGCCTGGTACGAACGGATAGGATTTGACAATATTGCCGTCCTTGCGGGCAGCAAGCCCATCTTTATAATTGATGCTGGAATAAGCGACACGAATCAATACTTCTCCAGCAGGTAAACTGCCAGCTTCCAGAGAACGTACCTCTGCTTGAACTTCACCGTCCTGCGTCTGATCGACGACAAGAGCTTGAAATGATTGAGTCATCTGTAAAAGCCTCCTTTATTACCTTTTAACCCTATGAATGTCCTATATATTCCATCTTTAATTCACAAATTAAGCTTAGGAAGCATACAACAATCTGCACAACCTGTCAGCGGCAATGCTCACAGGCTCGTATTCTATTATACTCTTTAGCTCATAATTACGTCGAAAAGACCAGATTCCTGGTATATTCTTGCAATACTCTGTTTCAATAAAGTTCGATAATCAATTATAAAGAGGGTGATAAATGAATTCTTACGCATTTTGCAAATCATTTTACGTAAACGGGATGTATTTTCAGAATGACTGTGCTAACATACCTTTTGATCGTTAAATAAATCTATGAAGAAAGGTGAATGAATGACAACCAGAGCACTAAAAAAAGGTTCGGTATTGTCCGAAGCTAAGGAACTGAATTTGTTCCGTTTAACATGGCCTATTTTCCTTGAATTGTTTCTGTTTATGCTAATGGGGAGCGTCGACACGTTCATGATCAGTTCTGTATCTGATAATGCAGTGTCGGGTGTGGGCGCGTCCAATCAAATTATTTCAATTGCCATCCTTGTACTGGAGGTTATCGGCAACGGCGCTGCTATCGTCGTAGCTCAATATATCGGTTCTAAGAAACTAGTCGAAGCGGCCCAGGTTACAGGTACGGCCATTACGTTGAATTTGATGGTAGGTCTTTTACTTAGCGTAATTTTTCTTGTATTTGGTACGCACATGTTGCAATGGCTGAATGTCCAGGGTGAGATTCTGGCTTACGCGGAGTCGTATATGAGCATCGTCGGGGGTGCCATTTTTCTTCAAGCATTGATTAATGCGCTGGCGGCGACCATTCGTACGCACGGTTTTACCAAAGAAACGATGTATGTATCGGTATTTATGAACGTGATCCACGTGGTCGGCAACTATGTTTTGATTTTTGGGCATTGGGGAATGCCTGCACTTGGAGTAGAGGGTGCTGCTATTTCTACAGTAGGTAGCCGCTTTATTTGTCTCTTAATCTTCTTCTGGCTGATGTACCGGGTCACTGAGGTTCGTGTCGAGTGGAAGTATTACGTCCAATTGTCCAAAAAGTTCATCTCTAAAATATTGCGCATTGGTGTACCATCCGCGCTGGAGTCCATTATGTATCAGTCGTGTCAGCTCATCTTCACACTGTACGTGACTTATCTGGGCGCAGAAGCGATGGCGACACGTCAATATGCGAATAATATTTCAAGCTATATTTACTTGTTCAGTATGGCAGTCGGTATGGGTACAGCTATTGTGGTAGGAAGGCTCGTGGGAGCGAGACAGAAGGATACTGCCTATAAACGTGTACTGACCAGTGTGAAATGGGCGCTGCTCGTGACCGTGATTATTGATGCGGTGGTCATCTTTTTCCGTGTTCCCTTGCTTGGTTTGTTCACGGAAAACCCTGAAATTATTCGTTTGGGAGCACAGGTCATTTTACTTAGCATTCTGCTAGAAACTGGCCGGACAACGAATATCGTCATTATTAACTCGTTGCGTGCTGCTGGAGATGCGAAGTTCCCGGTCTTTATGGGTCTGATCTCCATGGTCTGCATGAGCTTGCCGCTTGGTTATCTGCTTGTGTTCAAGCTGGACATGGGGCTCGCCGGTGTGTGGCTGGCGATTGCTGCTGATGAATGGACTCGTGCTGTCATCATGTATGCCCGCTGGAAAAGCCGATTATGGGAAAAGCATGCGCTGGTCGAGCACGATACACCAGATCAGTCTGCAACGCCCGTTCCGGCACACTGATCCGAGTAGTATTTAGGGCCAGCTGGAACCTAGCTTTTCGATAGAGTTGTGGACGGGGAGGCAGTTCAAGAGAACATCTTGAGCTGCCTCTTTTTGCTGCTGGTGAACCATACTTCTGCATGGCGGCACGATAGGCAATTTTGAAGTTTGACTTTATCATAATGGCATTCATAAATAGAAGTATGGTAAATTTACTAAAAAAAAGATATACTTTTGTTGCACTAACGCAGTACATGAAAGACAAGGAGTGTACCGATGAAGAAGCCGACGATTGAAGATGTTGCCCAGAAGGCAGGAGTGTCTAAAAGCACTGTCTCGCAATTTCTGAACAAACGATATAAATATATGAGCGACCAGACCAGAGACCGGATTGCCGAGGTTATTCAAGAGCTGAACTATCAGCCTAACGGGCTGGCCCGCAGCTTGAAGCAAAACCGGACGTTTATGGTGGGGGTCATTGTAGCCAACATTGATTATACTCTTTCGATCCAGTCTATCCGTGCGATTGAGGAGGAATTGCAGCGTTTTGGCATTCAGGTGATCATTTGCAACGCTGATGAAAATCCGGACAAGGAGGGCCAGTATATTGAGATGCTCAAGGCTCGGCAGGTGGACGGCCTGATCATCTTCCCGACAGGCAAGCATGCAGATATTTACAACCAGCTCATTCGTGAAAAGTATCCATTAGTGTTTTTGGACCGTTTGGTAGACGGGGTAAATACGCGCAGCCTGCTGCTGGATAACGAAATGGCGATTAAGCTGGCGATTCAGGAACTTGTGGCTCACAAACATGAGCGAATTGCGCTGATTACTTTGCCCCTTGGCTTGAATCGGATTACTCCACGAGTGGAGCGGCTCAGCGGATACAAAAAGGCGCTGGAGGAGCATGGCTTGCCATTTCGAGAAGAGTATATGCGCAGTGTGCCAAGAGAAGAAATCCAGCAGACGCTGAAGGAGTTGTTCCAGCTGCCAGAGCCGCCGACTGCGCTGTTGGCCGGGAATGATATTGTGCTAGCAGAGGTGCTGAAATATGTGAATGCGCGCCGTATACGCATTCCGGTAGAGTTGTCTATTATCGGGATTGACGATGCGGAGTTTGCCCATATTTACAATCCGCCGATTACGACCATTACACAACCGATTGCGGATATGGGGAAGCAAGCGGCAAAGACGCTGCTGTCCAGCATTGAGGAAGGCGGCGAATCGGTTCCGATTATTTACCGATTTGTGCCGGATATCAATCGGGGAGAATCCGTCAAAACGCTGTAGACGAGCATCATGTCATATATTAAAAATAGCCCGTATTCCTTTGTACGACCTGAGTATGCGTATGCTGCTCAGGTCACACAAATGCGAATACGGGCTATTGAAGGTTAAGGCCGACTTCTTTCGGCCTTGTTGAGCTTGCGCTAATAGCGGTGAAGGTTATGCGGGGAATGAACCCGGACTAATTCGTGCTGGCGCTGAGTAAAAAGGATTCCAGTTCGGCTCGCGTCGGATAGCCGTCCATGTCTCCGGCTGACATGACAGCCAGCGCACCAAGTGCATTACCGCGTTTAACCGCTTCTGCCAAGGGCAAGCCTTCCAGCAATGCGCTGATAACACCTGCGGCAAAACCGTCACCCGCACCGACGGTATCAACGACATGCTCTACGCGGAAGCGTTTGACGTATCCCTCAGTATCTGCGGATTTGTAATATGCGCCTTCGGTTCCCAGCTTGATGATGACCAGCGAGGTACCTCGGTCAAGATAGAAGGAAGCGATATCCTCCGGTGAGGTGTAACCTGTCAATATTTTACCTTCATGAATCCCAGGTAGAAGCCAGTCGCACCCCTCAGATGCCTCATTAATCGCCTCCACCATCGTTTGCGTGTCAGGCCATAATTTGGGTCTGAGGTTGGGATCAAAGGATACGGTTTTGCCAGCCTTTTTCATAAATTGCCGCGCATGTCGTGCGAAATCACGGCACTCAGGGGAGAGGGCGACAGAAATACCTGTAAAATGCAGATGGCGAGCTCCGGAAAAGTAAGCCTCGTTAAAATCAGCGATGCTTAATGTGGAAGCGGCAGAATGTTTGCGGAAGTATTCCACCTCGGGGTCCCCACTTGTAACTTTGGATTTAATCAGCATTCCGGTAGAGTGGTCTTTGGTAAACATGACGTTCTGTGTGTCGATCCCTTCCTGACGTAGTGCATCGGCAATGAACTTGCCGAACGTATCCTCGCCGAGTTTGGTCACGAGTCCCGCCCGTAGACCCAAACGCGCCAAACCGGCTGAAACATTTGTCTCTGCCCCGGCCAACGCTTTGGTGAATGAACGCACCTCATCCAGAGAGCCTGCTTCATTGGCATAAAACATGGCCATCGGTTCTCCGAAGGTAACAGCATCCAATGTTGCGGTCATTTGAATTCCTCCTTATGTTTAGTAAACTCAATCTGTAAGCGCATGCACCAATTGAATAAATTGAAATTATCACATAAATCGGTTTTTCACAATGATGAAGTTGATATATTTGCTAAAAACTTTTTGGGGAATATAGATAAAAAAATGCGATTTTGTTTATCAAAAGGTAAAAAGCGTGTAAAACTTCGTGTGTATTAAGGGTTTTTCTAGGAATAGTGAAGTTTTGGGTTGACACCCTCTTAGATAATTATTACAATTCTAGCTAAGAAGTAGAGTTAGAAACCGCTTTTATAACAATTCCGTTGATAAAAAAGTTTATCTAAACAGGAGGAATGTTTTTATGGAAATGCGTTATTCAACTCATCCCGAACATGCCAAGCATTTTACGACTGAAGAGTTGCGTCAGCACTATCTGATCCAGGAACTGTTTGTACCTGAGGAGGTAAAGTTGGTCTATACGCATGAAGATCGTGTCATTATCGGGGGCATTTATCCCGTGAATAAATCTGTTGCACTGGAAGGTAACGATCAAATTAAAGCGGAAACTTTCCTGGAGCGCCGCGAACTGGGCATTTTTAATGTCGGGGGCAGCGGTACCGTTAAGGTGGACGGTGAAACTTACGAGCTGGCCACAAAAGACTGTCTCTACGTAGGTAAAGGTGGCAAGGAGTTGATCTTTGAAAGCGATTCCAGTGTAAAGCCTGCGAAATTTTATATCGTTTCAGCTTTGGCTCATACCACGTATCCGACGACGAAGCAGTCTTTTGCCGATGTACCTTCTGAAAGTCTGGGTTCGCAGGAATCAGCCAACAACCGCACGTTGCGTCGCTTTATCCATGATGAAGGCATTCAAAGTTGCCAATTGGTTATGGGGATGACGACGTTGGAAAACGGCAGTGTGTGGAACTCCATGCCGACACATGTTCATGACCGTCGTATGGAAGTATATTTCTACTTTGAACTGGATGAGAACGCGAGAATGTTCCACCTGATGGGTGAACCGAACGAAACGCGCCATCTGGTGATGAAAAATGATGAAGCCGTTATTTCTCCACCTTGGTCTATCCACTGCGGTGCGGCTACGGGCAGCTATACCTTCATTTGGGGCATGGCTGGTGAAAATAAAACATACAAAGACATGGATCAGGTTGCCATGAGCGAGTTGCGTTAATCCGATCAGTGTATTGGAGCGTAGACCTGCAAGCGGCTGAGGTACATGGTCATCCCATTCGTGGAAAGGATCAGGAACATGACGAAAAAGAAAGTTTTGGAACATATCACTTCAGTAGGTGTCGTCGCAGTCATTCGGGGAAACACAGCGGAGGAAGCATATCTAATGTCTAAAGCCTGCATTGAAGGCGGCTTGGATAATATTGAGCTTACGTTTACGACGCCGGATGCGGATCAGGTCATTCGAAGATTGAGAGACGAATTTAAGGATCGGGCAGTGATTGGTGCAGGAACGGTACTGGAGTCACTGACGGCAAGAATTGCTATTCTAGCCGGAGCAGAGTTTGTCGTGAGTCCTTCTTTTGAAGAAGAGACAGCGAAGCTATGCAATTTGTATGCGATTCCTTATATGCCCGGCTGTATGACGCTGAATGAGATCAAGGAAGCCATGAAATTGGGTAGCGATGTCGTGAAGTTGTTCCCAGGCAGTGCGATGGGGGCGGACTTTGTGAAGGCCGTCAGAGGTCCAATGCCTCATGTACAGATTATGCCAACTGGTGGCGTTGATCTGGACAATATGGAAACCTGGCTGCGTAACGGATGTGTGGCCGTGGGAATTGGGGGCAATTTGACGGCTCCGGCCAAGGATGGTCGCTACGACTTGATCACAGAAAATGCAGCACGTTATGTAGCTAAATATAAGGAAGTACGTGCAGCGCTGTAGGCTTCGGGAATTATAGGTTTTTATACTAATTTGTGATGGAGGCGTAGGCATGGGTCTGGACAATTTTTCACTGGATTTTTTCAGTCTAAAAGGTAAAACGGCGATTGTAACAGGAGGCAACACTGGTTTGGGTCAAGGATATTCCGTAGCTTTGGCCAAAGCAGGTGCAAATCTGTTTATTGTAGCTAACAATGATGAATATGAAGAAACAAGACGTTTGCTGGAGCCAACGGGTGTGAAGGTTGCCTTTTATCAGGCTGATCTGACAGAGAAAGAATCCATTAAAAAAATTGTAGAAGAATGCGTCAATGAATTCGGTAAAATTGATATCCTTGTAAACAATGCGGGTACGATTCGTCGCGCCCCTCTGCTGGAGTATAAAGATGAGGATTGGGACGCTGTCATGGAGATTAACCTGAATGCCGTATATCACCTGAGCCAGGAAGTGGCAAAGGTGATGGTAGAGCAAAAAAGCGGGAAGATTATCAATGTCGCTTCTATGCTTGCTTTTCAGGGTGGCAAGTTCGTTCCACCGTATACAGCGAGCAAGCATGCGGTAGCTGGTTTGACCAAGGCATTTGCGAACGAGCTGGCGGTTCATAACGTTCAGATTAATGCGATTGCGCCGGGTTATATTGCTACGGCAAACACGGCTCCAATCCGTGCGGATGAAAGTCGCAATCAAGAAATCTTATCGCGTATTCCTGCGGGTCGTTGGGGCGATCCGTCTGATTTGATGGGAGTTGTGGTTTTCCTCGCCAGTCAGGGTTCCGACTATATGAACGGTCATATCTTGGCGGTGGACGGCGGCTGGTTGGTACGTTAAGCAGCGCTGGTCGCATCGAAGTTTATGAACTGAAAGCTGCCTCAAAAGGAAACTATCCTTTCAGGCAGCTTTTATTTTTTCAATGAAGCTATATGCTGAACTTGAAGACTTGGGGCGTTGTGTCGATCCGTCCTATGCATATGGCACGAATGCCTTTATAATTTAATGAGATAAAAATTGCTAGGCTCCAGCCGTACACTTGGTTGGAGCCTTTGAGCATAACACAGATGGATTGGAGAATGGAGAGATGAGTTCACAGCAACACCAACGAGCCTTGGTATACAAATCTTTGTGGCATGCCGGTCCTTGGGTGCTTGCCGTAGGGATCATTCTTGTAGGTGCCAATCTGCGCGCCTCGATTACCTCGGTAGGACCTCTTATCGGTTTGATTAAGGATTCTTTGCATATTTCGAATACACTGAGTGGCCTATTAACGACATTGCCGTTGCTGGCTTTTGCCCTGTTGTCGCCTTTTGTAGCCAAACTGTCGCGCCGCTTCGGGTCGCCTCTTATTATTTTTGCAGCCTTGCTGCTGTTGACCGCAGGTATTGTGGTGCGCTCAACGCTGGGGGTGACCGCATTATTTGTCGGGACCGCCATGCTGGGACTGGCTATTGCCGTCTGTAATGTGTTGCTGCCCAGTTTGATCAAAGAGGAGTTTCCTCGCAACAGCGGACTGATGACCGGTGTATATTCAGTATCTATGAACGTGGTCGCTGCAACCGCATCTGGCTTGAGTATACCGCTGGCTCTGAACGGAGGTATGGGATGGCGCGGTGCTTTGGGAATATGGGGGATTGTAGGTGTCGTAGGGATTTTACTCTGGGTGCCACAACTCCTTAAGGCAGGGAAAACGGCTAATAAAGCGGTGGTGTCTGCCCGAACTGTAAATGTGTATAAATCGTCTTTGGCTTGGAAGGTGACTCTGTTTATGGGGTTGCAATCTGCCTTGTTCTATGTTCCTGCCGCCTGGTTTCCTGAAATGATGAGCGGACAGGGGATGGATTCAGAGACTGCGGGATGGATGCTGTCCGTGCTGCAGTTTTCACAAATGCCATTTACTTTTATTGTGCCTATTTGGGCGGCACGGGTGAAGGATCAGCGGGTATTGGTTCTGATTATGGCTGCCCTGTATTTTATCGGTCTGGGTGGATTTCTGCTTGGGGCAACACAGTGGAGTGTGATTTGGGTCATTTGTATCGGTATAGCGGGTGGTTTTGCTTTCCCGTTAGTGATGATGTTTTTTAATTTGCGGACGCGGACACCGCAGCAGGCAGCAGAGTTGTCAGGTATGGCTCAATCCTTTGGGTATTTGTTGGCAGCGACAGGACCGACGCTGTTCGGTTATTTGCATGATGCGACACAAGGCTGGACAATTCCGCTGCTACTGCTCTTGTGCCTGAGTGTTCTGCTTATGTTTATAGGGCTGGGTGCAGCCAAGAAACGATATGTCGGAGGCGAGGTGGATGATCAGACTGCAATTTGATGCAGACGGTTACAGTGTGATCTGTAATGCAGGTCGTGTTATGTTGTTGGCTAAAGAGTTTGCGCTGTTGCACTTTCTGTACGATAACCGGAATCAGGTGTTCACCCGGGAACAACTGCTGGATCGGGTGTGGCCGCTGGAGTATCCGGTGGAGCGTACGGTGGATGATCATATCTACAGATTGCGCAAAAAACTGAAGTCATGGGATGTGCTCCGTATTCATACGGTTAGAGGGTATGGCTACAGCTTGACCTTGACTGACGTGCAGCCACAGAATCATCCGTCCTTGCACGATCAGGAGGTGCAGGACGCTGTACATGGATTATTCCGGAAATACCAACTGTTGGGGCAAGGGAATTCTATCGTAGCGCTGGCTGCCCAGCAGGAGCAGATGGGTTTTGAATTATCTGTCTTTTATCAAATGTATACCCGTTTTGTACAGGCGGATGTGCCTTGGTTCTTGGAGCGGGAGGACTTTGCTTCCGCAGATCGATTGTATTGGATGCTGCTGCTATATATGTGCTCAGCAGGGGTGATGGATGAGGGGCTTGTCTTATGTGAGCGTGTGCTTTCCAGTGGATTGCTATCCAGTGAACAGGAACGGGAATTACGTATTCTCAACATCCTGGAGGCTTATGTAGAGAGTGGACAACCTGAACGCGCACAGGAAGGTCTGCCACTGACCATGATGGTCATGGAGCGAGATAATCTCGATAATTTTGTGATGCCTGTTGCGCTGATGGAGATGTATATGCATCTGGTTGCCAATCATATGGAAAAGGCTGCGGAACTGTCTGATCGTCTGGAAGGCATGCTGTCGGAGGCTCCGTATTTGCGTGAACTGGGCCGTTATCGCATGATGCGCGGACTTATGCTGTTGCGTACCGGAGATGTGGATAACGCCGAGCGGCTCATGGATGAGGGATTGGATACCCTTGATATGGCTAAACAGGAATTGCTAAAAATCAAGGCGGTCTGCCAAATCCGCTCGTTCCTGAAGCTTTGCGGTTCCTATCCAGCGCTGGAAGAGAAGTATGCAGCTCAATATGATCGGCTTGACCGGGATAACGGTTTAACACTGCATCGTCCAGCGCTAAGACGCTGGTTGGAGCAGACACTTTCTGTCGTCTGATGTTTTTAGCTGTCTGATTTTCCTCTGATGTAGACCCACTAGAATGTTCTTATTGCTAAAGAAGCTGAAAATGAGAGCAGGGTGAGTAGAAATGAAGGAAAAGAAAGAACCGCAATCTACGCCTAGTATTTGGCGCAATGGCCGTTTTCGGAGGATGTTTGCGGCGCACACGGCTGCTTCCTTTGGCGATTGGTTTGATGCTATCGCCATTCAGGTGCTTGTTGCTTACCGCTGGGAAGCCGACCCTATGCTAATTGCGCTGATTCCGGTAGTGATGGCGCTACCGGGTCTGCTGCTGGGTTCCATCGCTGGCACGTTAGCTGACCGGGTACACAAGGCCCGGCTGATGATCGTCTGCGATGCAGCTATTGCCTTATTGACGCTGGCCATTCTCGCCGTCCCGGGTCCGGTGTGGCTGCTGCCTTTGCTCGGTCTGCGCGCGGCGGCTGGTGTATTCCAAATGCCTTCACAGCAAGGCTTGACCCGCACGGTAGTCGCCAGCGACGACTTGTTTCGGGCGACCTCGCTGAATGGGTTGGTCAATCAGGCCTCCAAAGTGGCAGGGCCATTACTGGGCGCTATGACCTTGACTGTGTTGTCTCCCCAGGCATGCATTATTCTCAATGCATTGCTGCGCCTCTGTTCCGGCCTGCTGCTGTGGCCGCTGCGCGGAATCGGTCCGGCGCTGGTCAGTACAGACCAACAAGCTGTTGCTGCGGAGCAGCAAGGAAAGTCGGCAACGCTTACAGCGCCTGAGGCTGATGAAGCCAAAATGCGGGCGGAGCATGTCCGCGCATCTCGTTTTTTCAACCAATGGCGTGAGGGCTGGGCGTTCTTATGGCGCAGTCGAATGCTTTTGCATACGCTCATATTCGGTCTTTTCGGTTTGATCGCCATTCTCATGATCGACTACCAGTTCCCTACATTGCTGCGAGTGCTCGCTCCGGGTAATGAATCACTGCTCGGCTGGCTGGTTTCAGCCATTGGTGCTGGCGCCGTTGGATGCATGCTTGTGCTTAATCGCCTGAATCGCATAAGCGCAGGCTGGGGGCTCGGTGGTGGATATGTGCTGGTTGGCGGAGCTATTGCCGCTTTAGGCTGGGCACAACCCGGGACAGGATTGCCCGTACTGCTTATGATCGGGGCCGTGCTGGGCGTGGGCAACGGCCTGTACATTATCACCCAGAACTATATACTACAAGCCAGAACCCCTGCTGATATGGTGGGGCGCGTCTTTGGTATCCAAAGTACCGTGATTGGAGCAATCATGGTCGTTTCGCCGCTTGCCGGGGGAGTATTGATCCGAATAGCAGGGGCGGGCACGGCTTTTGTCTGGATCGGAATGACTGTTGGAATCCTGGGTTTGGTAGGACTACTGCTTCAATCCGTGATTTGGCGCGAGTCCCTCGCTGATTCTAGCCTGACTACGGAGCAAAATGCAGACCTTGCGTAGTTGATCTTGCGCAATAATTCACTTCGATTTTCGTCATTTATATTTTTAGCATGGGAGAGATCATGATGACTCAACAAACTTCAGCCTCAGAGCCTGTGGCACGGTTACTTGAAGGATCACGGGTATACTTGCGTCCCGTTAACGTGGAGGACACCGAGCTATACTATAATACATTGTTCCATCAGGATGTGCGGAGGCTGACAGGCACACAACGCAGCTTTACCAAGGATCAAATTGCCCGTTATATTGAAGCTAAAGGACAGGATGCCTCAAGCCTGCTGCTGTTGATTGCGCTTCGCGAAGATGATCGTGTCATTGGGGATATAGCCCTGCAGGATATGGACAGCCTGAACCGCAGTGCCAACATCCGTATTGCGATCAATGAGCAGGGAAATCAGGGGAAAGGCTACGGCACCGAAGCGCTTGTGCTCATGCTGGGTTACGGATTCGGTATCTGTAATCTGCATCGGATTGAGCTGAATGTATTTGATTTTAATGAACGCGCCATTCGTTGCTATGAAAAAGTAGGCTTTCAGCGCGAAGGTGTGCAGCGGGATGCTTTATTCTATAATTATGAATACCATGATTCGATTCTGATGAGTATGCTGGACCACGAATACCGCGACCGCTATGTGAAAAAAGCAGAAAATTGATTCAGCACGTTTACACGGGTTTACGGAAGAGATATAATTAAAAGATAAAGTTGCTTGTTTGCGCAAGTATGATCGACAACATCAAATGAATATATGAATTACCGGAGGAGCCTGTCACCAAGGCTCCTTTATGTCTTTTTTAGGGGAACCTGTGCTTTATTTCGGGTTTCCCTTTTTATTTTGCGAGCCGTTTGTTTAAGGTCAGACACATATTTTGCACATTTTTTTGCACTTTATGATTATCTGTGATGTTCAATATTGTGGGTTATGCGCAAATGAGTTCAAGGATTAAATAAAAGGAGGTTATCAGCCTATGCAATTTATACTATATCTTCTGCTGATTCTTTTGTTCACAAAAGTCGCGGGTCATGTGTCTGTCAGACTTGGTCAACCAGCGGTGTTGGGAAAGCTGATCGCAGGAATTGTCCTGGGCCCAGCTGTATTAGGATGGGTTCAGAATGATTCGCTGATTCATAATATGTCTGAAATCGGCGTGCTGCTGCTGATGTTCATTGCTGGACTGGAGACGGACCTGGATCAACTTCGACGTAACTGGAAGCCTGCGGTAGCTGTGGCGGTTGGAGGTATTATTTTACCGCTAATTTGCGGTTTTGGTGTAGGGGAAGCCTTTGGATTCTCGGTGCATGAAGGCTGGTTTCTAGGAATTATTCTAAGTGCTACCTCGGTAAGCATTACGGTACAGGTGCTCAAGGATATGAACAAGCTGAATACCCGAGAGGGCTCGACTATTTTGGGTGCGGCAGTGCTGGATGATGTGCTTGTCGTGGTGCTGCTAGCGGTAGTAATGAGTATATTTGGTATGGGTGGAGAGACTTCGCTGGGACTTCTTGTTGGCAAAAAGCTAGTTTTCTTCGTCGTAGCCATTCTGGGGGGCTGGTTCGTTGTTCCATGGATTATGAAAATACTTGCTCCACTCAAGGTGACTGAAGCAGTCATCACGACTGCGTTGATTATTTGCTTTGGGTTTGCTTATTTTGCAGATTTGCTGGGAATGGCAGGGATTATCGGGGCTTTTGCTGCTGGGATTGCCATTGCACAAACCAGCTTTAAGCACGTTGTAGAAGAAAAGGTGGAACCCATCGCTTATTCCATCTTTGTTCCTGTATTTTTTGTCAGCATCGGATTAAATGTATCTTTTGAAGGAGTGGGTCAGCAACTTGGATTTGTTGTTGTTTTAACACTGATTGCACTGGTGACGAAGTTAGTGGGAGGAGGCCTCGGCGCGCGGCTGACGGGCTTCAATAACCGTTCTTCCCTTGCGATTGGCTCCGGTATGATATCACGTGGCGAGGTCGCACTTATTATTGCAGCTACCGGTCTACAGTCGGGTCTGTTGGCACAGCAATATTTTACCTCGGTGATCATTGCCGTCATTTTGACAACGTTGGCTGCACCTCCAATTCTCAAGCTCTGTTTTAGCGATAAGAGGGGGACTTCCGCTCACGATGCAGAAAAGAAGGTCAGCATTGACGAGTCGTAACGAGAGCATCAACAGATCATAACAAAAAGACCCTTCGGGTTCAGTTTCTCATAGCGTGCATGGAAAGTCCGATTTAGAGTAGAGCGGACTTTCCATGCAGCATGAGAAAATGGGCGGAGGGTCTCTTTTATGCTATAAGCGCTGCAAGAATAGAGAAATTAGGACTCGGACACCACTGTGAAACGTTGGTTCAGATGTTGTGGTTTTTCGATTTCGTCCACTACGGCAACTGCATAATCTTCGTAGCTGACATAGCTTGCACCTTTGGAATTAACCAACAGCGTGTCTTTTCCCACTTGGTAAGAGCCTGTACGTTTACCCAGAGCAAATTCCGCAGAAGGGCTAATGAAAGTCCAGTTCAGGTCGCTGGTACCACGCAAAATTTCCAGGTTTTTTCCTTGGTTATTTGCTGTTGGATATACGAAATCAGGGAAGCCAGGAGTATCTTTTACCAAAAGTGTTTGGGATTCGTCAGTGAACAAGCTGCCTGCACCACCTACGACAATCAGGCGAGTACCGGATACATTACGCAAGGCTTCAATTAGTACGTTACCTGCATCGACATGCAGATGCTCTTGTCCGAGTGGAGCGGCAAATGCATTAACGACTACGTCAAAATCTTTCAGATTATCTGTTTTCAGATCAAAAACGTCTTTTTGTACCACAGTAGCACGACTTTCTGTTACTTTAGCCGCGTCACGGACGATGGCGGTTACTTCATGTCCTCTGTCTAATGCTTCTTTTACGATATTACTTCCTGCTTTACCGGTTGCACCAATAACTGCAATTTTCATAATAGATAGCCTCCTATAAATATGATGTGGATGATTCATTCGTTTGATCGTAAGTGTACCCAGTGCATTTACGAACTTTAATATGTAACTATTATAGTTACAACATAAAACAAAAGTCAAGCTCTTCTGTTGGGCAAACTAAAGTCCTCCGATTGGAAAGAGAGGAACTCGTTTAAATATATAAGGTGAACTAAATGAGCAAACTTAGCCATATTAGATATATGTAGACCACAGATAAGAAAGGAAGAGTGAACCGATATGAGTAAAAAAGTACACCTTGAACCCGCAGCACAGAAATTTGCAGACGATAATGCCAAGCCTCCGTTTCTATATGATTTAGGTCCTGAAAAAGGACGTGAAACGGTCAATGGGGTTCAATCGGGTCCAGCAGACAAACCCGCCGCAGATGTAGAAGATCTAACTATTCCAGGTGGGCCTGGCGGTGAGGTGAAGGTCAGAATTGTTCGTCCACAACAGGTGACAAGCGATCTCCCGGTCATTGTATATATTCACGGAGCAGGCTGGGTATTCGGTAATGCCCATACGCATGATCGCCTGATTCGTGAATTGGCAGTCGGCTCACAGGCAGCAGTTGTATTTCCAGAATACAGCTTGTCACCTGAAGCTAAATATCCGACGGCGATTGAGGAAATTTACGCGGTCGTGCAATGGGTGGCACAACATGGGCGCGAGCATGGACTGAAGCCCGATACGCTGACGATAGCCGGAGACAGTGTCGGTGGTAATATGACCGCGGCCGTAACACTGCTGGCCAAAGAACGCAGTGGTCCTTCCATCCGGCAGCAGTTGTTATTTTATCCGGTGACGGACGCTTCCTTTGACACGGAATCCTACCAGGAGTTCGCCACAGGATATTTCCTGAGCCGCGAAGGAATGCAATGGTTTTGGGATCAATATACGACGGATCCCAACGAACGAGCGCAGATCACAGCGTCTCCGTTACGTGCCACCACAGAGCAGCTCAAAGGACTACCGCGTGCGCTGGTCATTACAGGCGAGGCCGATGTGCTGCGGGATGAAGGCGAGGCCTATGCGAACAAGCTGCGTGAAGCGGGGGTAGATGTGACCGCTGCACGCTTTCAAGGCATCATACACGACTTTGTGATGCTGAACCCATTGTCGGAAACCGCGGCCAAGCGCGGTGCGATCACGCTCGCTACCTCATGGCTGCGCCAAGGGTTTGAGGGCTAGTACACTATAGAGCATTTTAAGGGTGCTGTCGTGTGATTTGATCCAGTTCTTTGAACGATTAGGCTGCCTTCTTCCTGCTGACATCTATTGCAGGGAAGGCAGCCTTTATACATATCTGCAATGAAACCGCTTCACGTTCGTCGAACAGAGTGATAATATAAAATTTGAACGAGTTTGACTGACATTCAGCCTAAGGGGGATATTCATGCCATTTCAGGGGCAACGCATTCTACCTGCAGCTAAGCATATGAAGCAGCTGGAGGGTATTTTGGACAGTTCTTATGAATATGCAGTTTTTCTGGATACGCATGTAGCGCAGCTGCGCAACCTGTATCAGATGGCTAGGAGTCGCAACAAGCAAATGCTTCTGCATGCCGACCTGGTGCAAGGCTTGAAGAATGACGAGTATGCGGCTGAATATTTGTGTCAGGAAATTAAGCCGTTTGGGATTATTTCGACCCGATCCGGGGTGATTGCAACCGCTAAAAAGAAGGGGATTCTTGCTGTACAGCGGGTGTTCCTGCTCGATACGATTGCGCTGGAAAAAAGCTACGCGCTGGTGGAAAAAACACGACCTGATTATATTGAGGTGCTGCCCGGTGTTGTTCCACCGATGATTAAGGAGGTCAGCGAACGCACGGGCATTCCTATTTTGGCAGGCGGACTTATTCGCACCCCAGAGGATGTGGAAGCAGCGTTGGCCGCGGGAGCTGCAGCAGTTACGACCTCCAATAAACAACTGTTCGAGCATTATAAGCAATAGCTTTTATTTGAATCAAGTGGGCAACAGTACATAAATATGCAAGGAGGCTGGGAAACGATGGAGCAATACATTCTTGCCCTCGATCAGGGCACAACCAGTTCGCGGGCCATCTTGTTTGATCGGCAGGGAAAGGTGGTATACAAGGCACAACGGGAGTTCCCACAGTATTTTCCCCAGCCGGGGTGGGTAGAGCAAAACGCCAATGAAATATGGAGCTCTATTTTGGCCGTCATCGCCTCCTGCCTGTCGGAATCAGGTGTGAAAGCCAGCCAAATTGCCGGGATTGGTATTACGAATCAACGGGAAACCGTAGTGGTGTGGGATAAACATACAGGTCTGCCTGTATATCATGCGTTGGTATGGCAGTCACGGCAAACAGCCGGGATCTGCGAGGAACTGAAAAGTCGTGGATTTGATCGTATTTTTCATAGCAAAACGGGATTACTCATTGATCCCTACTTTTCTGGCACCAAGGTCAAATGGATACTCGACAATGTCGAAGGGGTACGAGCTCAAGCGGAGCGGGGGGATTTGCTGTTTGGTACGATTGATACATGGCTAATCTGGAGATTGTCTGGCGGTAAAGCACATGTAACGGACTATTCCAATGCGGCCCGCACACTCATGTACAACATTTATGAACTGAAATGGGATGAGGAGCTGCTGAATATTCTCGGCGTTCCTGCGTCTATGCTGCCAGAGGTGAAATCATCCTCTGAGATATATGCGCATACGGTGGATTACCACTTTTTTGGACAGGAAATCCCTATTGCCGGAGCGGCAGGTGATCAGCAAGCAGCTCTGTTCGGTCAGGGATGCTTTGACAAAGGCATGATTAAAAATACATACGGTACGGGATGCTTTATGCTGATGAATACCGGAGATGAACCCTGTGACTCGGAACATGGACTGATTACGACCATTGCATGGGGACTGAACGGTCAGGTGCAGTATGCGTTGGAGGGCAGCATTTTTGTAGCCGGATCTGCTATTCAGTGGCTGCGTGACGGGTTGCGCATGTTCCGCGAGGCCAAAGATAGTGAAGCGTATGCGGCGCGTGTGACCTCGACGGAAGGGGTATATTTTGTCCCGGCCTTTGTGGGCCTAGGCAGCCCGTATTGGGACAGTGATGTGCGCGGCGCGACATTTGGCTTGACGCGGGGAACGACCAAGGAGCACTTTATCCGAGCGGTACTGGAATCGCTGGCCTATCAGACTAAAGATGTCCTAACTGCCATGGCGAGCGACTCGGGTGTACCTGTGCGTTCATTGCGTGTAGATGGAGGCGCAGTGATGAACGAGTTCCTGATGCAGTTCCAGAGCGATATTCTCGATCTGCCTGTAGAACGACCTGCTGTGAACGAGACAACTGCACTCGGTGCGGCGTATTTAGCGGGACTGGCAGTTGGGTTTTGGAGCAGTCTGGATGAAGTCCGGGGATATGCTCAGAGTGATTATACCTTTACTCCGTCCATGAGTGAGGACGTACGGACTGAGCTTTATAGTGGCTGGAAAAAGGCAGTTCATGCCGCAATGGCGTTCAAGTAGCAGGCAGATTTCCCTTTTCATAGCGTACTGTGTGTGCTACGATAAAGATAAGTTAATACTCGTCAGGAGACTTGGAGAGACCATGAACCGCTCGGCATCCGCCGCAGCGATGTTCGTGGTCTTTTTTTGTACCTTATGATGATTCGGTTGGCAGATTGCATCGTGAATATATACAAAGCTGGAGGGATAAATGATGGGAGAACAGGGATTTGCTGCACAGGAGAGAGCCGCTGTTTTGGAACGTATGGGACATGAGCATTTTGATATTTTAATCATTGGCGGCGGTATTACAGGGGCGGGTATTGCGCTGGATGCGGCGGATCGTGGTTTGAAGACAGCACTGGTGGAGATGCAGGATTTCGCAGCAGGTACGTCCAGCCGCTCGACCAAGCTAGTGCATGGTGGCCTTCGTTATTTGAAGCAGTTTGAAGTTAAGATGGTAGCCGAGGTGGGGAAGGAGCGGGCAATCGTATTCGAAAATGGCCCACATGTGACCATACCGGAGCGTATGCTGCTTCCTTTTCATAAGGGCGGCACGTTTAACGCATTCACCACCTCTGTCGGGCTGCTGGTATATGATTTCCTTGCTGGCGTTAAGCGTAGTGAGCGCCGCCGCATGCTGGACATCCAGGCTACGCTGGAGCGTGAGCCTTTGCTGAAGCGTGATGGACTGAAGGGAAGCGGCAGCTATGTGGAGTACCGCACAGATGACGCTCGCCTGACGATTGAGGTCATGAAGGAAGCTGTTACACGAGGGGCGCTGGCGGTGAACTATGCCAAGGCTGACAAGCTGCTGTATGACAAAGGACGAATAAGCGGTGCAAACGTAACGGACCGGGTAACAGGAAAGCCATACGAAATTCGAGCTTCGCTGGTTATTAATGCAGCCGGACCATGGGTAGACACGTTGCGGGAAATGGATCGCTCCAAAGAGGGCAAGGTGCTTCGCCTGACGAAAGGTATTCACCTGGTGTTCGATGCTGAGCGCTTTCCGCTCAAACAGGCAGTGTACTTCGATACACCGGATGGACGCATGGTATTTGCCATCCCGCGTGATGGGAAAACCTATGCAGGTACGACCGACACGGTATATGAGGGGGATACGGCGCATCCCCGGATGACTGCCGAAGATCGGGCGTATGTGCTTCAAGCGATCAACGGAATGTTCCCGGATGTGAAGCTGACTGTTACGGATGTAGAATCCAGCTGGGCGGGGGTGCGGCCGCTCATTTATGAAGATGGTAAAAGCCCTTCAGAGATTTCACGCAAGGACGAAATTTGGGAATCCCGCTCAGGTCTGATCACGATTGCAGGCGGCAAGCTGACGGGCTACCGGAAAATGTCCGAACTCGTCGTGGATCGTGCGGTGCGGGAGCTGGGGCGCTTGCATGGGCAGAGCTTCCGGGCATGCCGCACCAGACACATCCCGATTTCGGGTGGCAGCGTAGGCGGCTCGGCGGGCTGGGACGCGTACGTAGGTAAGCAAACCGCAGCAGGTGTTGCGCTTGGCCTGTCGCCGGAAACGGCTAGAGCATGGGCTACCCGCTATGGCTCCAACACAGAGCGGCTGTTTGCGATAGCAGCACGGAGCATGAAGGAGGCTAGCGAGAAGGAAACGGCGCTGCCTGTGGAAGTGCGTGTCCCGCTCCTGTATGCGATGGAACAGGAAATGACGGTGACACCATCTGATTTTTTCATACGCCGAACCGGGGCGCTGTTCTTCCAGATTGACGAGGTGAAGCGCTGGAAACAGCCCGCCATCGCATTGATGTCCGAACATGCAGGCTGGAGTGCTGCGCAAGAACGCCAATATACGACTGAGCTGGATGCTTATCTGTATGAAGCTGTAACGCCTGTAGAGGTAGAGGTGAAACCCGGCGACGTTAAAGCTATTTGAGGCTGCGAGGGCAGGCGTATTCTTGATTGTGTTTGAACGCCTTATAACGCATCTGAGTATCTTTTTATGGTATTTTAATTCGTTAATTTCAAATAAACAAAGAACCTCTGTTCCTACTAAGACTAGTGGAACAGAGGTTCTTTGTTTAATATGAAGACAAGACCTTACAGCATCAAGTGGAACAGGAACGGGGCGGCTGCCAAGGTAAAGAGAGCGGCGAGCACCATCGAGATGCTGGATATCGTCCCCGTCAGTGAACTGAACTCGAATGCTTTGGAAGTACCAGTACCATGAGCACCGGTACCGAGTAGTACCCCACGTGAGACTTCATTTTCGATACGGAACAGTTTTACAATCATCGGACCGATAATAAGACCGCTCAATCCGGTCAGAATAACGAATACAGCCGTGACCGTCGGATTGCCGCCAATCGTTTGCGATACATTCATCGCAATGGGTGTCGTAATGGAGCGAGGAATCAGGCTGCTCAGCAGCGAGGAATTCAAGTGCATCCATTTCGCGAGCGCCATGGAGGACAACACGGCTACAACGGACCCAGACAGCACGCTAAGCACAATTTGGGTCGCATGTTTTTTTAACACAGGGAAATATCGGTACAAAGGGACCGCAAATGCAATCGTAGCTGGCTGTAGCAGCATGGATAGCAAGTGGGCGCCCGAATTATAAGAACGGTAGTTTACACCCGTCAGCGTCAAAATCAAAATGATAACAACAGGTGTAATGAGCAATGGAGACAAATACACCTTGGGCAGTGTGCGGTACATGCGTTTGGCCATCCAGTAAATAGCAAGTGTCAATACGATACATAGAAGACCGATCATGATGATTTATGCTCCTTTCGTTTACCAAGCAGACTGGCGACCATACCTGTGCAGGCCATCACCAGAAAGGTGCCGAGCAACACGACCAGCATAATACTCATGCCATCGTGTTCCAGCATCGGCCAATAATTCATAACGCCGACAGCGGAGGGGATAAAGAATAATAGCAGCTCGGCCAGCAACCAATTTGCGCCAACTTCAATCCAGCTAAGCCGGACCAAGCCGGTTTGCAGTAGAATAAAAAGGATTAGCATACCAATGATGCTACCGGGTATAGGCAGGTGGAGCCAGGAGACTACCGCGTTCAGGATGAGCGAAAAGGCCATCAGGACGGCGATCTGGAGGACACCGCGTATGAAGCTTTTCATATATAATGGCTCCTATCTTTGGGATCGGTTATTTTCAAACTGTAATGAAATTTTACATCACAAGCTTTCATGAGTAAAATGCATATAAAGAATGTAATCTATTCCGTTTGTCTATGGGAGAAGGTGTAGCTTTGGATATCCGACATTTACAATATTTTTTGGAAGTCGCGCGGTTGCGTAGCTTTACAAAGGCAGCTCAGAGCATGTTTATTACCCAGCCGACGATCAGTAAGACGATTAAAAGTCTGGAAGATGAACTGGGGGTCGCTTTGTTCGACCGAATTGGCAAAAGAATCGAACTGACGGACGCGGGCAAGGTAATTGAGCTTCAAGCACAAGCGATTGTAAAGTCCTTTCAGAGCCTGTCCTCGGAGCTGAGTGATTTGATGAACCTGAAAAAGGGACATATCCGTATTGGCCTGCCCCCTATGGTCGGATCGAGCTTTTTTCCGCGTGTCATTGGAGAATTCCATAAGGCATATCCTGATGTGACCATTCAATTATTTGAGGACGGGGCGAAGAAAGTGGAACGGGACGTAGAAGCCGGGGCATTGGATATCGGGGTGATTGTGCTGCCTGCGGTTGGAGATATGTTTGAGACATTTCTGTTTGTAGAGGAAAAGCTGAATTTGCTCGTTCATCCTACGCATGTATTGGCAGAGTGCAAGGAGGTACCGTTATCTGCGTTGGCGGAGGAGGCATTTGTACTGTTTCGTGAGGATTTTACGCTGCATGACCGTATCATTGCGGAATGTGTTCGTGCCGGCTTTCAGCCGCGTGTAGTCTACGAAAGCTCACAATGGGATCTGATTAGCGAAATGGTTGCTGCAAACCTGGGGGTAGCGCTGTTGCCAGAGGCCATTTGCCGAGATCTGGATACCGAGCGCTTGCGTGTTCTTCCATTGGTGGACCCCGTCATTCCTTGGCATTTGGGGATGATCTGGCGGAACGATCGTTATCTGTCCTTTGCCGCCAGAGAATGGATTTCGTTCACACAGCAATTGTTGCGGACGGAATATGGCGGAAAGTAGTCAATCCGCGAGAAGGTGAGTACGATGCAGAATAAAAAAGCTGCCCTGAGGGGCAGCGATGTAGCTTGCTTCTATGAGTGTGTTTGGTTTATTGCACGCTTGGTGTGAAGGTACTTGTCCATAATACGGTCAAGTCTGGAGGATTTGTCCAATACACGTTCATCTTTTAATCCGTGTAAGTCAGCCATGCGATTCAATTCGCGGCGTTCTTTTTCCATGAGTTTTTCCAATTGTTCGAGGTTCACAAAGCCCACCCCCCATGTCGATTGTAAGGCATGTCTCCACTAGCGGCAGAAGTTTTTTTGATAACGATGTTATTTCCATTTTACCACTTTTTATTAACAATAATCCAGCTTTCCTGACATTTAGCGACTAATATCTATGGTTTTGCCAGTTTCACCTGATTGCGTCCTGAACGCTTAGCTTCATATAAGGCTTCATCTGTCTTTTCTAGTAAGTGCCTCGATGCAATGACAGGTGAACTCCCTGCTCCAAGCGATACGGTTAGAGAGATCAAGGTTCCGTCATTCAAAATAAAACGTTCATTTTCCACAGCTTCCCGAATCTTTTCGGCAAAGCTTGCTGCTTTCTGACTATCGCAATTTCCAATCAGAATGGCAAATTCCTCTCCGCCTTTACGGGAGGGGTACGCCCTCGTTGTAGATTCCCGGGTTAACAGCATTCCCAATTGGCTTAAGACGGTATCTCCGTTCAAATGACCATACGTATCATTAATATTTTTAAAGTGGTCAATATCCAGCATCACGAGTCCAAAGGGTTGTTTTGTAGTCTTGGAAGTATGAAAGACCTCTTCGAATAGCGCATCGTAAGCACGCGGACTGTAGAGTCCGGTTAAATGATCCCGGTTTGCAGCCTCTTCCAGCAGATGAACAGCCCGTTCTGTTTTTTTGATATGGGACATCATAAAATAAGTGAATAAGCCGCCAAGCGTCTTAACGGTTGTGATCATTATAATAGATTCATTATCAGGAGGATTATCCACATAGAAAGTAGATAACAGCGACACTACAGCAGCTCCAAGCACAGCCGACATCCACTTGCGGAGCGTTAGGCTTTTTTCTCGAATAAAGATAAGTGAAATGCCCAGTGTCATGAAGCAATTGACAGTAGCAATCAGAGAAACATCTGTCCAACCCCCTGTGATGTAAATACGGTACAGGCTTATGATCAAGGTGGTCAGCAGACCGGATACCGATCCTCCCATATAAACAGATATGATAATCGCCAAGTGGCGCAGATCGACCACAAAGTGCCCACGGATCCATAAACCGGTCATCATTAACAAAATGCCAAACAGACCCAGCATTAAACCGTTCATTACCCGATAAATGAATACATGGTTTTCCAGGTAACGTTCATATTTCCGGGAAAATAAATTTCCAAAGAATAAGAAGCTCGTTAATAACGCAAAATTGTTAATTAATTCTTTTAACATATCCCTATCCTTTATGCTGTAATGAGAGTTGTAGTATCGTGGGGAAAGCAAAAGGCCTCGTTTCTATTTCGGTAAAAAGTAGGCATGAGTGAATACCAATCGACTACAAACGATTCTTATGTCCCTTACGTTTCGTTTATCTACGTGGTACAGTGAAAGGACTATGACCGGAACGGGTGATCGTATGAAGGAACCAATTCACATATCGGTGCGTCCACTTGTGGAATATGTGCATCGGAGCGGCAGCATTCATAGCGGCTTTCGCTCGAATAGCAGTATGCTCGAAGGAACTCGCGTGCATCAGGTTATCCAGAAAGGTTACAAGGAGCATGATCGCAAAGAGGTACATTTACGTACAGAAATTCCGTATAAGGACGAATTGTTTATCATTGAAGGCCGTTGTGACGGACTGATTGAGCTGGATGGCGTATGGACGGTTGATGAAATTAAATCCATCTCTTTGCCCCTCGAAGATATTCAGGGTGACGGTCAACCCGTACACTGGGCACAAGCATTTCTGTATGCCTATATGATTGCTTGTGAGGAGCAACATCATTCCATGCAGGTCCAGCTTACTTACGTACAGGCACACAGTGAAGACATTCGCCGATTCAGACGAGAATTATCCTTTACTGAGCTGGAAGCCTTCGCACAGGAGATGATTGCTGGTTATGCACCGTATGCATTCCTGCTGAGAGCACATGCGGAAAAGCGGGATGCCAGCATTGCTATGTTGGACTTTCCCTTTGACACGTATCGTTCGGGTCAGCGAACTCTCGCGGGTTCGGTGTATAAGACGATTGCCGAAGGGGTTAACCTGTTTGCCAAAGCGCCTACGGGCATCGGGAAAACGGTATCCACCTTGTTTCCTGCGATCAAGGCTATCGGTGAAGGGCAGGTTAGACGAGTATATTATGTAACGGCTCGTACCACCACTCGGGCAGCAGCCGAAGAAGCTTACGCCAGAATGCAGGCCCAAGGGCTGCACATGCATGTGGTGACTTTGACTGCGAAGGATAAAATTTGCTTCAAGGATGAAAATGATTGTGATGCTGGATCATGCAGCATGTGCGAGGGTTATTACGACCGGATCAACGGAGCGGTATCCGATATTTTGGCGAATGAGACGTTAATGACTCGATCGGTGATTGAGCATTATGCGCGCAAGCATAAGGTATGTCCCTTTGAATTTTCGCTGGATGTGGCGTATGCCTCGGATGGTATAATCAGTGATTATAATTATGTTTTTTATCCACGGATTTCTTTGAAAAGATTGCTGGAGGAGCACAAGCGAAAAGGTGTTGTACTGGTGGATGAGGCGCATAATCTGGTAGAACGCGGCCGGGACATGTTTTCGGCGGAAATTTTGAAATCTTCTTTTTTGGAACTGAAACGAGAATTTAAGTTGCTAAGCCCGGAGATTGCTGCGGCTGCGAGTGCAGTGAACGCACATATGATTACGCTGCGCAAGCAATATGCAGATACAGGAAAAGCAGTAGAGGCAGCAGCACCGCAAGAGGTGCTGGAGCTGCTGGTGCCTTTTGTGGAAGCCGCTGAACGTGAACTGGTGACGGGGAGTAGTACAAATCGCGCAAGCAGTGAAAGTACGGCATACGCATTGCTTCTAGATACGTATTTTACCGCTCAGAATATGCTGCGAATTGCTGCTTTATATGATGAACGGTACGTTACTTATGTGGAAGCAGGGCGCAGTGAAGTGAGGGTCAAGCTGTTCTGCCTCGATCCTTCTCACTTGCTGGGACAAGCTATTAAGGGCTACCGCTCAGCCATTTATTTTTCCGCAACGTTGACACCGCTTGCTTATTACCGGGACATGCTCGGAGCAAACGAGGAAGATTATACGTTACAGGTTCCTTCCCCCTTCCATCAGGAGCAATGGGATGTACGTCTGCTGCCGCTCTCCATCCGTTATCGGGATCGTGAGCGTTCCAAAGGAGCGATTGCGGATATGTTGGCTGCATTGGTTGTGGAGCAGAGAGGAAATATCCTTGTATTTTTCCCGTCCTATCCATACCTGCGTGAGGTATATGAGGAGTTCATGCTTCGGGACGTGTCCGCAAATACGTTGGTACAAAGTCCAGGGATGACCGAACCAGAGCGGGATCGATTCCTAGAGGCCTTCCAGCCTGGGCAAGAGCACACCTTGCTTGGCTTTGCCGTATTGGGTGGTGTGTTTGCTGAAGGTGTCGATTTACCTGGGGATCGCTTAAATGGGGTAGTGGTCGTCGGCGTCGGCTTGCCGCAAATTGGAGCAGAGCGGGATGTGCTGCGGGATTATTTTTCGGAACAGGGACGGAATGGTTTCAACTATGCGTATGTATATCCAGGGATGAACAAGGTTCTTCAGGCAGGTGGCAGGCTTATCCGCACAGAGCACGACGAAGGATTGTTGGTCCTGGTAGATGATCGTTTTGCCAAGGAGCCGTATGCTTCTTTGCTGCCAGATGAATGGAAAAGCTACCGTTTGACGGAACAAGCGGGTTTAAGGAAGGAATGGATAGACTATGAACTTTAATTTTCATAATGACTCCATACGCGGGGTGCTGCGTAGCTTTGGACATGAAGATGCCGAAGTGGATAATATAGAGACTTTTGTGACATTTGCACGCTTGGCTAACGGTATTTTCAGAGAAATGGATACGGATTTTACCAAGTTGGGGGCTTCTCAGGGTCGGATTATCGTTCTTAGCCTGTTGCATTGCCACTCGCCGCATCGCATGACACCGTCAGAGTTGGCGGAAAAAGCTGATGTGACGCGTGGAACCATGACGGGGCTGATCGACGGATTAGAGCGAGATGGTATGATTGAACGTGTGGCTCATGAGAGTGACGGGCGAATGGTGACTGTCGGATTAAAAGAGGCAGGACGAGAGCTGTTAAGTAAGATAGTCCCTTATTATACGAAGTTGATTCGGTCGTGTATGTCTGAGTTTACGCCGCAGGATCATAAGATGATGAAGGGTTTACTGGGAAAAATGAAAGGCGGTTTTGAGCGGTCCTTGCCGAAATGCTGAGTTCCTAATATAGGGGATAAAGAATAGGAGAGAGAACATGTTCTTTTATACAGATGAGGTCTATGAAGGCCGTGATTTTGGCTCAATGGATGCCAGAGAAGGCGAGTGGAGAAATTGCGAGTTTACCCGATGTCGCTTTCGGGGTGTGGAGATGAATGAGTCCCTTGTGGAAGACTGTACTTTTGTGGACTGTGATTTTACCGGAGCCATTCTGAATGCATCTCACTACAAGGAGTCCGCTTTTACCAATTGTCTATTCACCAGCGCAAATCTGTTTGTAGTCCGGTTTGATAACTGTAAGCTGGTAGGGTCAGATTTCGCGGGGGCGAATATGGATGGTATCACCATTACGGGTGGAGACTGGTCTTATACGAATTTGCGTCATGCAGATTTAAGAAAGCAAGATTTGCGAAAAATACGATTCAAGGAAGCCGACTTATCCGAATGCAATTTGGAAAAAGCAGATTTACGGGAAGCGGATCTTAGCCGGGTAAGACTGCACAAAGCCCATCTTCAAGGAACAGACCTGCGCGGTGCGAAGATGGATGGTGTGAATTTTAAAGATCTGGACATCACTGGAGCCAAGTTGGATATCGAGCAGGCAGTAGCGGTGGCCCGCTCCTATGGAGCCAAGGTAGAAGGCTAAAAGCACGGGATTACAGGAGCTGTCTTGATCTGCAGTATCCCGTGCGGGTGAAATGGATGGTTGACTCGAATGTGAAGAACTTAATCTTTAGGGGGTGCCGGCAGTAGTGGAATCGCTGCTTCCGGGTCTTGGTTTGGCAAATGATCAACTCCCGCAGGTTCTAGAGGCTGCTGTGGAACCGTCCAGTTGCGCGCGATGTCTGCGGCAGTTCGCTGCTCCAGCAAGCGTTTGGCTACTTCATAACATTGATCGACATGCCGGTTGCCAATGGTTCGCATAGCAGTAAATCCAATTGCTGCGGCCAGCCCTTGCCCCAGAAGGGGGACAAACTTGCTAACCTGCTTGGTAGCGATGCGAAAGCCCATTTTTTGCAAAATCTGTACGATGGCTTCACGAGTAATGAGTCGCCCGATCAGCTTGCTGCCAATCGAAGTGATAAAACCATACACCATGGATTTTGTTTCTGCGTCCAGACCTTCCAGCTGCTTCTCAGATAATCCGAATTTTCCATTAATGGCTGGCAGTAGCTGCATCAAAATGCCAACATCAGCAAGAACGTCAGCCCCTGGAACTGGAACTAATACCGCTCCACCTGAAGCCGCAGCCCTTTTCGTCACCATGGATTTACACTCTTTACGAATCTGCTCCAACTCTTCTATTGTTCGGGCTGTCATATGCATCTCTCCTTCATACGCTTCCGATTAGAACCCATGATTCTACCCTGTTATTACACACATTTCTACCTTTCTTAAGCATAGAGTAAGCAAAAAATCCCTGATCCACGCACTATCGCACATTTACTCCTGTGAATCGATCAGGCATAATGAAGGGTGGTTGCCGATAAGAACAAGCCTGTTTTACGGGGATAAAGGAAGGAAGAGACAGATGAGTCAGACAAACGTTTATTTTAATCATGATGGTGGAGTGGATGATCTAGTATCCCTTTTTATGCTGCTTCAGATGGAGCAGGTTCATTTGACCGGAGTATCGGTGATTCCAGCAGATGGTTATCTGGAGCCTGCGACGGATGCCAGCCGTAAAATTATTGATCGTTTTGGACAAAATAAAGGGCCTGTGGAAGTCGCAAAGTCTAATTCACGGGGTAAAAATCCGTTTCCTGCCGCTTGGCGTTTACATTCCTTCTATGTGGATGCATTACCCGTACTGAATGAATCAGGGCGTATGGAAGCACCGCTTTCATCCCTGCCAGCTCATCAGCATCTGATCGAAAAGGTACGCGGAGCTGAAGGTAAGACGCTGTTGCTATTCACTGGACCGCTAACCGATCTGGCGCGAGCGCTGGATGAAGCACCGGATATTGAAGCAAAGATTGAAAAGCTGGTATGGATGGGCGGCACCTTTGAAAAAGGGAATGTGGAAGAGCCGGAGCATGACGGCACAGCAGAGTGGAATGTATTCTGGGACCCGGAAGCGGCATATCGGGTGTGGCAAAGCGGCATCACGATTGATCTGGTAGCGCTGGAAAGCACAAGCAAAGTGCCATTAACTCCAGCAGTACGCAATCGTTGGGCAGCTGAGCGCCGATATGAAGGCGTGGATTTCTTGGGCAATTGTTATGCAGGATGTCCTCCGCTCGTTTATAGCGAAACGAACTCAACCTACTACCTGTGGGATGTACTGACCACTGCATCCGTAGGACGCCCGGACATTGTCAAGAAAAAGACGGTGCATTGCAGCGTTATCGCAGAAGGACCAAGTCAGGGGAGAACGGTGGAACAGGCAGATGGACGTCCTGTGAATCTGGTATATGATACAGATCCAGAAGCCTTCTTTACGTATATGGCGGATTTGGCCAAGCTGGCTGCTCCTAAACGTTACTAAATCTGGCATTGCACAGACGTGTGGCATAGGGTGATAATACTTCCTAGAGATACGTACTCATAACATAAAGCCCGTGACGTTATGCGTCACGGGCTTCTATTCATGATATGCCATATCATTACAAATTAATCTCTGTTTCAGGCAGACTCCTGGTATATTTTCAGGGTGAACTGGAGTGTTATCTCCGTCCCGCTACCAGGTTCACTGCTCCCTGTCATCTTACCCTTCATTCGTTTTAATAGATGTTTGGTAATCTGCCAACCCAAGCCCGGATTGCCATATGAGAGAGAGTGACCACGGTCATGTTCAAGCCACAATTTCAATTTATTTGGAGATATACCGATTCCAGTATCCTTCACCTTTAATTCCAGTTCAACCTCGGGTGCATCGTTCACAGATTGGGTGGTTGCAGATAAAGTGACAGCTCCTGTGCTTGTAAACTTCACTGCATTATCTACCAAATTAATCAGCATACGACGAATTTTAGCCTCATCCCCGATAAAAATAGGCGAGCTGGTGAGATTCCAGTCGAGCTTCAACTCTAGATTCCGCTGCGCGGCTACTTCTGTATACAGGCTCAACACATTTTCCATCAGCGTTCTCAGACCAAATGGATCTTCAATATCATCAATCTGCCTGGACTCCATATTGCTGTAATCCAAAATATTACTCAACAACGTCATGAGCGAGCGACTGCTCGACTCCATGATGCTCATATATTGCTGTTGTTCCCCTGTTAACTCTGTCGTCAGCATGAGATCGGTGGCTCCCCATATTTCGGTTAGCGAAAACCGAATTTTATTACTCAGGGAAGATATCAAATCCAGCTTGTTCAGGGAAGAGATTTCAGCATCTATTTTGTCTTTCTCCAGTTCCACCACATAACCCAGAAATACGGCCATAGCCTGAAGTGCCTTTAGTTCTGATTCTGTCAAATGTACAGAGGGTGCGTCCAAGATACAAATGGTTCCATAAGCCTGGCCATTTTTCATGCGAATAGGGATTCCTGTAAATGAGTGGTTTCCAATGGTTTTAGTCACGTCTAAATCGCATGTGTGCGGGTGAATAGTCGTTTCTGAAATTGTGAGGTGATCCGCAGGATGCTCCAACACCAGACTGCAATAGCTAAGCTCAAAAGGGAGCACATCCCCTTCCTTAACGAGCACCTCTTCCCGGTTAAATGAATCTACAATCACATTCGTAATGCCGTCATTAGCGGCAATAAAAATGGTATTTACATGTAAAATGCCACTTAGCACATCAATGACATGCGCGGTAGCCTCTTGAATACTATTATAAAAACCTGTAGGTGAAGTAATCATGTATCTCCAATCCTGATGCAAAGTGGTGGTTATCCAAAACTCTAGCAGTTTGTGTATCCGATTCCCGATCCTCTGAATGTGTTTTTGGAGCGTATCGCTAATTATACATGATTATTTCATTATAAACCGAGCTTTCTACTTCGATTTACCTATTCGCTTGCGCAAACCTTCATTTCTTAGGTCTAGTAAGGAGGTTTTTTTGAGGGTATGGCGTATGCGAATACACATTTATGAAATTATCCAATGATTTTTTTGGTTTTTTATACATTTGTTTGTAATCTCATGATATGAAAATTGTGTAATAAAATAGGAGGATAGGACCAGTAATATCATGTAAATATTCTATATAATAGGTTCAGAGGTGAAATTATGAATAGACTGGAAGCCCTAGGACACTTCCATAAGACCTATGCGGAAGATGTACTGAACCAGAAGTTACATCAACTAGCGTCTTTGTATGAGCAAAGAAAAGATGAGCTCATCTTTTCTTTTATTCAATCCTTTCAATCAATCTGCCTGCAAGCCAATTCTGCAGAAGTGGCCGCGACAGGGATCGGATACATTACTTATTCTATGAGGCGCACGTATCTGATGGATCGCAACTATAACTATGTCGTCGAAGCCTATGATAAAAATTGGTTCTTTGATCCTCAACCTTGTTATGGAACCTATGATGCAGGCTGGGCATTCAGCTTTTTGGGAGAATTGGAGGATGAATTGAATCAGCTTCGAAAACCCTATATGAATAAGATTTTTCAGCCTGATGTTGAGCGATTTGTACTTCAGGCCGGAGATCAATTTCATCAATATATTCTGAAGTTAGCTCAAGATGCTATTCAGCAGGCTGTACAACTACCTGAATTCAAGGCGTTGAAATGTGAGAATGATTTGGAAGTAAGAATAGGGGAGTATAAAGGAATCAGTGAGGTGGTGTATTCAACAGCTTATGGAGTACTACATGATTCAACAGGATAATCGTATTACGGAGTATATGTATCCAGCAGAGACGAATCGCAGGGAGTTATTGGAATGGGCAGAAAGCTCATCATGTGCTGATGAAGAATCTATTTTACAATTTTATGTATCGGGTGATGCGGACTATATTGATTTTATAGAGCATCCGATATCCATCATTTCAGAACAGTTAAAGGAAATCTTTGATATATATCAATCCGGATTAAGCTGGAAGTTGGTTGTTTTTGCCGATATGCAGCGAATGCAGCAAACAAGGTATTGGCTGGCAAATCCGCCTAGCCTGATGTGTTTATCACCACTTAGTGAATATCATAGGGACGGTACACTGAAGAAAATCATTCTAGATGAATATGCAGTGGAGAATCATAAAATATTCAGGGTTCAGGATGCCGATCATCATATCATTGTAGACCTCGATGTGGCTGAATGTATTTTGAAGTTCAATCTGGCAGGCTTGAAATTACAAAAGGTCGATACAGAGGGGCCATCTATACAAAGGAGAGTCTAAGAATGAGTGAGAGCTATGTAGTGGATGGGGCACAGATACATTGCAGCTATGGAAGTCATACGGGAAGATTTAGTGTTTCAGCTAACAGGGGGATTAGTATTGGCGATAAACTGCAGGGGAATATTCAGGATTTTCATCCACAGACGCATATCCCTTCTTTCGGAATGTGTCGTAGTATGCATAATCCTGCAGTTTCTTCTGCTAACAAAGGTAATTCCGGAAAAATCATTCCGCAGCCCTGCAAACCGAGCGTTTCTATGCCTTGGTTGAATGGAAAAAAGGATGTATACGTAGATCAATCTCCGGCTCTGATGAGCTGCTCCACGAACTTATGCATGTGGTGTGGAAAAATCTCGTTCACCACAGACGGGCAGGAATAGTTAACAGATTGTAGGATTTGCATCACATGAAAAGCAACCGGGGGAAGTAAGATGGGACTGGCAGGAACTGTGCTGACTTATGGAAATATTAAAGTAAATGCACCGTATGAAATTATCAGGCTGCTTGATTTTGAATTGACACAGAAGATAAATGAGCACGGCAAGGTGTACATTACTGCTCTCATACCGGATGAGGATCATGCGAAGTATGACGGTTTAGCGCATGATGAGGATGTGCTAGAGGTATATGAGATGGATGAAGGCAGAGGGACAGTTAGCATTTTTAAAGGAATCGTCACCAATATTAGAATTGCATTCAAAAATGGCGTATATCACATGTACATCGAGGCTGCCTCTTTTACATATCTGATGGATCAACAACGGAAAAACCGTTCGTTTCAAAACGGCAAATTGACATATTATCAACTATTCCGCGAACTCATAGATGCCTATCCACATGGGGATTTTATTGAACTGACGGACAGCAATAAAAAGTTAGATGGCTTTACTATTCAGTATGGGGAGAGTGACTGGGAGTTTCTAAAAAGAATGGCCTCTCATCTGCAAACTGGACTGATTGCCGAGATTACGTCCGTGTTCCCGAGACTATGGTTAGGTGCCTCAAAAGAACAGGTGAAAGGTGAACTGCACAGCATTAACTTTTCCCTCCAAAAAACAAAGTCTAGTCCAGAATATACATATGTTGAAGTGGAGGATACGAAGCGTTTTGAACTTGGAGACGTCGTCGTGTTTCGACGAAAGCATTGGGTTATTGATCAGATTCATGCAGAGATGAAGCAAGGCATTATGACATATGGCTACATTCTCGTTCCGGAAGCAGGTATTCCGAGGGAGGTTATACATAACCCGTTAATCAAAGGCACCTCTATTGAAGGGAAAGTCATTGAGTTAGATGGTGAAAACGAATCCGTTAAACTTCACTTGTCCGTGGATTCTATGCAGCCCAAAGTTGAGGGGTGCTGGTTTTCTTACCCGACGATGTACACCGGGGATGGAATCGGTTGGCATTGCATGCCTGAGCTTGGGGATCATGTCCATTTGTATTTTCCATCTAACAAAGAAAAGGAAGCTCGTGTAGTTCAATCTCTGCGTAAGAGAGACTACAAAGGAGATGAAATCAGCAAGCCGTCAAGAAAGCTATTTCATACCAAAACTCAAAAAGTGGCGAGATTCGACGACAAAGAAGTGGCACTTTCCACCCAAAAAGAAAAGATACTTGTACGCTTGAATCCAGCTTCCGGTATTCACGTGTATAGTCATCACGATCTTACCTTTCACGCCGATACAGACTTGGTGCTGCATGGCAAAAAGGTACAGATGACCGCTACTCGCGAAATATCTTTGACGTGCAAAACCAGCTATATCCGAACCGATGGAACGCTTCATATCAAGGCTAGTAAGCTCATGAAAAATCAGGTGCCTGATGCAGATTTGAAAGCCTATAAATCCCTGATTCAAGAATTAAAGGGGAAGGGATATCCGCAATGGGTGCAGGATTTGCTGCTTCAATATAAAACGGACTACTACAAGGCCGTGGCAGCCGGGGACAAAAAAGGGGCCAAGGAAGCAGCAGCCAAGGCCAAGCAATTGCGTCAGCAGGTGGCAGAAATAGATCGTATGCCTGCCTGGGCCAGAGCGCAAATGCATGAATACACGTCCCAATGGTGGGAAGCGCACGGCGCAAATGACAAGGCCAAGCAAAAGCAGATGCATCTTCTCGCCAACCAGCTGCGTGACAACGTGCTAATCAACGAGCTGATTCGTGGTCATTCAGCCAAATCCTATCTGGATGCGAATCGGCTGGAGGAACTGTCCGGGCAATACGCAGATGCGGCCCATAAGCTGACCGTAGCCGATCAAAAGGCTCTAGCCAAGGAAGCAGCCGCCTTGCGGAGTAAGTATGGCGTAAACAGCCAACTTGCCAGGGAGAATTTGAACAAGCTTGCCAAGAAATATCCGGATAGCTTCTCGTATAAGCTGCCGACTACAGGCGATTGGGATAAGGAGCTTAACGCTGCACTGCATGATTTTGCGAAAAAATACGGCCTGGAAAATAAGGGATATGGCCGTGATGTGCTCGCAGTGTACCTGCATCAAGTAGCCAATGGCATTCTTCCATGGCCTAAAGTTAATAAGGCTGCAACGCCAACAGTTCCAGCAACGACAACAACGAAAACGGAACCGGGCAAGAAGCCGCTGACTACTCCTGAAAAGCCAACGAAGGAGGAACCGAAGCCATTAAATCCTGATGATTATAAAGATGGATTGGTAGCGGTGAAAAAGATCGAAAACTATATAAGTAGTAAGGGCATAAAAGGCAATCAGGCTCGAGCTCTGTACAGAATAAACGATTACACCAATAACAGTATCATTCAAAAGAAACTGTCTTCAAACCGTAAGGCACCCCTTGTGTTTTTCTTTGAAGGAGATGGCTCTTATAGTCACAAACAACTCGATCATCCAGAAGGTCGGTATGGAGCGATGGCTATTGTGGTGATAGACGGCGAGATTAAGTACACAAGTAAAAATGCTAGTACGCTTCCAGATTACGAGAGCAAGGATAAAACTGTTAAAGATGGAGTTTATGAATTTCTAGGGGGAAGACATCGGCATACTTATCCTGCTTTGCGTATTCGAAATGGTGGAATAGTTCCTGCTACCAAGGGAAGTCAAAAAAAGGATTGTACTGCAGATGGAATAAATATACACAAAGGCAACAATAACGATACTGTAGGTAGAGCGACTTCGACAGGTTGTATTACAGTCCATAAAGATGAGTATGTAAGATTTCTTATTTCAGTAGGTGTGATAGAGGACTCATTGGGAAATGATCCTAATGATATAAAAGGACTAGCTATTCTTGATCGGAAGGATAGATTAAAGTGAAGATTATTAGAAACATATTAATAATTATTTTTTTAATCGTATTAGTAGCGTGTAATGCTTTTGCCAAAGACCCTACTGCCTTTTCTTCGAAAACGGTGGATGTGGCCTCAGAAGTGGTGAAATCATCTGATAAAAATGATAAAACGGAGCTTGCTAAAGAGAATAGAAAGAAAGAATGGGCTTTAACGATAGAAGAAGGCAAAGAAGATCCAGCAGCATTTTTAGTTCAGTTGGAAGGTGCAAAAGTTGAACGGTTCTTAAGTGCCGAGAAACTGATTAGTCTCCTACAGTCGAAGGAGGATAAAGAGAAATATCGAGATTCCTATATAAGTGTAGGGAGAATCACAGATGATGGGAATCAAATCGCATTCGTATTAGATTTATTTGAAGAAGCGAGACTATTAATACAGATCTATGATTTAGATTCGGGTAACAAAATAAATGAATTTAAGTTGCCTTACAACCATCCAGTAATTTCGCCTGATTTAACCAAATATTTATATGAGGATAAAGATAAAGCGTATATATATGACACGTTAACTAATCAATCAACAGCTATTCAATTAGATGGAAGTTCTATAGATGTAGACGATATTCATCAAGGACAATTTTCACCAGACAGTGCCCAGTTTTGTTTTACTGACAGCCAGCAGAACATTGTTGTATTTGATGTAGCAGATTATAGAATCCTTAAGAAAATCCATATCGATTCTGGTATGGCGATAGTCAACCAATGGGCTCAGAAGAATCAATTAATCTATTCTATTGACTCCATGTCTGTAAATAAAACGTACTTGTTAAATTTAAATAATGGAGAGGAGCACCTTTTAGGCAAAGGGATGGGACGACCTTTAATGTCTCGTGATAGGTCGGAGTTATGGTTTGAGAAGTTAGACTCGCCGTCTAATTATAAACTGAATATAAATACAGGTTTAGAAAGTAAAGCCGCATCTATCACTATAGTTGATGGGAATATGGCAACACCTGTGCAGTGGTTTTATACTGCTAATGATTTTTCTAAATATGATAGTGAAATAAAAGTGAATCGAATTAAAGCTTCATCCAGTCTAGCAAGTAAAGGCACGCAGACTTATAATGCCAAAAATCTGTTGGATAGAGATACATCTACTGCATGGTGTGAAGGCGTGAAGGGCAACGGGGAAGGAGAAACTATACTGTTAGATCTGGGGTCATTACAGAAGGTAAAGGGGATCGAGTTGATTAACGGATATGCTAAATCTGAGAAAAGTTATCGAGAGAATAACAGAGTTCAAAAACTAAAACTGGAATTCTCAGTTGGTTCCTCTCTAGAAATGAATGATTTTAACACACGTAAGAAATTTAAAGAGCCTATTCATACCTCATTTGTTAAACTTACGATTTTGTCGGTTGAACGTGGAACAAAATATCAGGATACATGTATATCTGATTTACGGCTTTTCTAGCATTCTTACAAAAGGGAGATAGCCTATGAAATGGAAAGAGCCAACGTTTGGTGCGACCCCTATGTTGAAAGCTTTAGCAACTGCTAATGCACACAGGAAAGCACAGGCATTTGATCTTGCAGCAGAACAGAAAAAACAAAAACTAAATTACCCCGACTGGGCCCAAACCTGGATGCGTAAATACAAAGAAGATTGGTATATTGCTCAAGCAAATGGCGACGAGGTTGGTATGCATAAAGCGCAAAAGCTGGCAGAAGGACTTCGTAGCAAGCTCCGCGAAATGGCGACGATACCCAAGTGGGCACAGGAGCAGATGCAAAAAGAAACCGTTCGTTGGATGACTGCAGAGGCAAGTGGAGATATCATGGGAAAGTTAGCTGCTGAGAAAGCGGGACGAGCTATTCGCGAGAAGCTAGGTTTGATCGATACGAGTACTAAAGCATCACCGGAAGTACCCGTTACCACCGAATCGAAAGATGATTCTACAAAAACGAGCGTAAAGACTCCGGCTGGAAAATGGATACCTGCTGAGTTTCAATATAACGGTAGTTCTGAAGCTGAAAAAACATTCAAAAGGCGCTCATTAAATTTCACCAAAATGAAATGGAATCAGGAAAAGTTGCATGGTTTGTGGGAAGCTACAAAGAAGATACAAGAAACATATGATATTCAGATTGATCCCCGTTTTTTGTTAGCAATTATTATTCAGGAAGGAACTGGCAGTTTTAACACTAGTAGTACAAATAGGGCGGCCGATGGTGAGCATGGTGCTGAAACTAATTATGCCAAAGATTTGATGAAAGCCAATAGCTTAATATTTGGTAAAATATTGGGCTATATATATTATGGTCAGGAATTTAGGCAAGCAGTAGTAAAAAACAATAAATTGAGTGGTATTACAGGCAAAGGAGACGTTTTTCAATACTGTAATTGGTTCACGCCGATTCTTAGAATGAAATCTAAGCGAGTTGAATGTGGCATATACGCTAGCGATAACCGTTGGGGTGAGAATGTGCGGAAAATATACAATACCTTTAGTGGGAATGAAGCTTCTAACTATGAACAATATCTGTTGAGTCTTGATAAAAGTGTAACTCAGAAAATTGCTGCATCCGAAGGTATTAAGCTTCCTAATTTTAAATTTAAACCTACCCAAAATGGTAACGATAGCAGAAAAAATGATACGAATGAGTGGAGTATCGTCGGTAAAAGATAAATCACAATTCGAAATGAGGAGAATAAGTGTACAAACCAAGTTACGGTTATTTCATTATAATGCTTGTAATGATTTTTGGAGTAGCTGCGTGCGGTTCTACAAGTATTAATAATTATAAAAATGAGAAAACAGTTAGCGTCAAAGAAGAGAGCACAGGGAACTATCGAGGTGAAAAAGTCGAAAAAGCCCAGAATATTGCATCTGCCAATCCGGAGTCCCTTCAGGACGGGGACTTTGAAGTCTCATATCGATCACATAAGATTGATAAGAATACGGATATTAAAGAACTTATCCATAAGTGGGGTTACAGTGAAGGATTTGAAGCTAACAATAGAGGATATAATAGTGGGAATGGAACATATAGAAGATGGAGTCTGTCCTATCCTAACTATGAGGAGCCAGAAATAAGATTTGTAGTTTTATCTAAGATTGAACTTGAAGGGGAGGAACTGGTGGATGGTGAAAGCTATTTAGTAGCCGTGAGTTTGGAGAATCCCAAGTTTAAAACGAAAAGAGGCTTGAAAATCGGTGATACACTTGGCAAAGTACTACAGCTCTACGGCAAACCGAGTATTGTAACAAATGGGAGTCTGCTTTACTCCAAGAATGGCTTACATTTGAGGATTCAGTGGGATACTAAAACGGAAAAAGTAAATAATATTTTCATAGAATATAACATGGAGAAATCCATAAGACAGCAACATAGCGCTGATTATGTAGAAGAAGATGCTCAGCCCGACCCTGATCTAGAACCATATACTATTCAAGAAGGACAATCTTTTACCACTACTCTCAATGGCTGGGGAAAAGTAAGATTTGTATCTACATTAAAAGATGAGGAAACAAATGATCTGATTCAAGCAAAGTTTTTTTTGGAAGTTAACAGTGACAAAAATGTGGAAAACAAGATCCTGTACGAATTCCCTGAATTTTATGGTAACAACGGTAAAATGATTGATAGGATCAAAGCAGTAAGTTTTAAGGATTTGAATCAGGATGGACGTACGGATATTGTTATTATTGCTGATTATATCACCGGAGTTAATGCACACGGAATAGAGACTCTACCTGTCGCGGGGATATACTTTCAGAAAAAGGACAATACGTACACTACCCTGCCTGAGTTGGATAAGAGTATCAATCAAACTGGACATAACCGAACACTTCAAAATGTCATTCAATACGTAAGCAAACAACGAATAAACGTTCAATGAACAATGTGAAAAGGGAGTTTTTTGAAATCAACTTTATAAAACAAAATAAAATACTATTTTTAATATTGTTATTTAGTCTGCTATTGAATGGATGTTCTGAACAACCTACGAATGAGAAGCAGCAAGCAGTTGATCCCATCAAGCCTAGCACTCAAGTGATAGAGCAAAAAGTTGTGACTGAGCCAGAGTCTGCTGCTCAGAAACAAGATCGAAATAGCAATATTGTGAATCCGATTAATAAAAGAAATGAAAATTACGCCAAAGATTCTAACACATTAGATCAGTTTATAAAGAAAATCCAACCCCCAAATGAGCAGCTTCAGAAAATATTAAAAGCAGATTTGGACCTTGATGGAAAGCCCGAATATGTGCTTGCTTTTGGATTAGAAAAGGGGGAGTTTGACAACATATTTGTAGTCCGGGAGGATGCTGGCTATCACATCATTGGTAAATTAGAGGACCCAGTTATGGTTACACATCTTAATACAGACATGAAAATTATGAAGCTGGATCAAACAGATCAAAAGTTTATCGTAGTATATTCCACTAGCGAAGTGGATGAAGCCGAAGGATTCTCTATATTTTCTTTAGACGATAACCGAATTAACAATCTGAATTACAATTATCCAGAAGCAACAGGGCAAGGGAGCAGGAAGCTAGAGGACATTAATAAAGATGGTGTTTTTGAGGATGTGAGTTACTACCGTTTTCAGGATACTCAGAAACATACGATAATAACATATCAAAAATTTGACAGTACCGGACCAGAAAAAACAAAAGTGCTATATGAGAATGAAAATAAAAAATTTGTATATCCCGCGGTTCCCAAAGATATTATTCAAAATTATTTGGAGGATCATTATCTAATGAATCGCTTCTTTATACACTTGCCTGAAATAGCGGAATTCACTACCTTGTCAGCAAGTCCAAAAAATAATTTTGGAAGCATCATAGATTTTTCCGCTATGGACTATACGGGATTAGATCTGAATGTAAAAGAGATTGCTAATGAGGCTGATCAACGGGTATTTTTGGTAAAGAGTAGCTCAGAAGAAAAGGAATCAAACCAAGGACTTGTATTTACGTTAGAAAAGCAGTCAGGCAAGTGGAAGATTATGAGTATAGAGATGAACGATAAATTGTAGAAAGCGTGATATCTAGCATGAGTTACTTGAAGCATAGGCGAATCTGTTGCGCGCTGTTACTACTAATTTCCTTTTTAGTAATGAACGGATGTACGAAGGGACAGGATTCTCCAACAGCAGAAAAAAATCATACGCTTTCTCTCCAAAATGACGATAAAACGGTTTCCTATTCGGAAAATTTGGATGCGTTATTGCAAAAACTTCATATAATCAACGATGAAAATAAGGATGATGATACCAGACAAAATAAGCTTGAGGAGTTCACACAGGAACTTAATTTGTTGTTAAACGAGCCTAAAAGTGTAGAGATGAAGGATGGAGAATTAGTAGAAAAGTTCGATAATAATCTCACTATCTTAACAGAATCGTTTCCGTTAAAAAGTGGGCAGCTAAACGTTAGGGTTATGAATTATAGAGCACCTAAAACGGTGACAGGTACGATCGGAGACAAATACACATTTATTCAGTGGTGGAGTACTAAGCAACTTGTACATGCCCAGATGATTGAGGATGGCGGGCCAGAATTGACTACAGACTTCGTGGTTCGAGATTCAGACCAAGGAATACAGTTGTGGTTAGGGGGGCATGTCTCCATCTATCATCCAGATCCCGTATTTGTTGAATTGTGGGAGTTGTCTGGACAAAAGTGGACGCAGAAAAGTATAGATGTAGGTAAGATGAAGCTCCCGGATGCGTGGGAACTGAACAAGGATATGAATGAGCCTATCATTTTTGAGAATCGACAACATGATAGCATGAGTATCGGAGTTTTAGACCACGGTGATGGTTTCTTCATAAACAGTGATGATTCTGAACAAAACCTTATCATTGAGTTCTCCAAAAGTGGAGAAGTCCGTATTGATTCCGAATATAGCACCGCCTTGAATACTCATAGTGAACGGCAAAGCTATGAACTCATTCAAGAGGAATATTCAAAAAATGGGATCGTGATTAAATACCCTCAAATTACAAAACTCAAGGATATTGCAAAGCAAAAATCTTTAAATCAAATTCTTAAGACCGAAGCTTTAGAAGGATTACACGATTATGCGGATTCCAATTCTGGAGTCCGTGTCGAAATTGATTATGAGATCAAACGACAAAGTGAACGATTCTTGAGCGTTCAATATATGGGTATTCGCTATGTGAAGGATGCAGCCTATCCTAATCATATTTTCTATACGACCAACTTGGATATGAAGCAGGCTTCAATATTAAGATTGAATGATCTAGTAAAGATCGAGAAACCTTTTATTGATCTTATAAGAAGCGGGAAATTCTCAGCTGTAGAGCCAGAACAAAAAGATTTACTTGGTAATCTTACTCAAGACGATTTAATTCTAGCATTAGCAAGCGCGGATGTGCCCGAAGGATCACCTGTGGAAGCAGGAATGGAATCGTTTAGTTACCTCACAAGTGATTCATTAGGAATTAGTATTCCTGTGGCTCATGTGGTAGGGGACCATGCGGAGTATGAGATTCGTTTTGCACAAATTCCAGAGAATATTAGGCGGAATGAGGAACTATGGAGTGAGCTAAGTTCTGTTGAGGATCATTCTGTTTTTACAGTTGGCGGTGAAAAATTGGATACCGACCAATATGAAGTTGAAGAGTCGCAGTCTTTTCACACTACTCTCGAAGGTTTTGGAAAAGTTCGGTTTGTATCCACATATGGGTATCCGGAAGGTTTTCGTAAATTCTTTTTCTTCCTATTGGATGACCAAGGACATATTCTTTATCCATTCCCCAATTTCTACGGGAACCGTGAGTGGGTTGCACGTTACGGAGGAGTAGAAGCAGTGGCCTTCAAGGATGTGAATAAGGATGGATTGAAGGATGTTATCATCATTGCCGATGTTGACAACGGGATTCATGGACCTGGTAGAGTTGATCAATTCCCTATAGCGGACATATATTTTCAGAAGAAAAATAAAACCTTTACCACGCTCCCTGCATTGGATCAGGCTCTCAACGATCAGGGACATAATCAAACCATTAAAGATGTCGTTCAATACGTTAGCAAACAACGGATTAACGTAAACTAACCGACAAAGAGGAGCGGTAACATGGGATATCCAATCATCAAGTATAATGGAACGGTTTTATCTCTTAAAAATCCGAAAGTTAAAGTTGTACAGAAAATGAATGAGCATGTGAAAGTCTTTTTGACAGGTGTGTTAACGGGTGCCCAAATGGAAGAGTACACAGATCATATGGAAGCAGGGGCGAAGTTAGTCGTTTCTTATGTGAATGATGATCAAAAGCAGAGTGTATTATTTAGGGGATTAGTCACGCAGTTCAGAATCAAGTTGGTGTCCAATGTAGCCTATTTGGTCGTCGAAGCCCTCTCCTATACAAGCCAGCTGGATGAAGTGCTTCATAGACAATCCTTTCAAAATGTAAAGATGAAGGTGCAGGCATTACTTGAACATGTACTCAAATCCTATCCCAAAGCCAATTGTACGAGCCGCTTAAAAGATCAGCTTTTACAGGAATTTACGATGCAATTCGACGAAACGGACTGGTCGTTTCTGAAACGTATAGCGTCTCGGCTTGGTTGGGGATTGATACCTGATCCGATTGGAGAAAAACCCCAGTTTTATTTTGGATTACCGGATGGTGTGAATCAAGGAGAGCTAAAGCAATATAACTACTCGATGACCAGAAAAGCCAAGCCAGGGGCCAGCAAGGACGACAATCTTTTATATTATAAAGTGCAGACGACTGGGGCCAAAGATATTCTGTTGCATATTGGCGCAGAGGTTAAATTCAAAGGGAAAACCTTATACGTCCTGAAGTCTGTTGCGTTTATACGGCATAGTGTCCTGTGGCATGAATATGTGCTGACGACAGCGGATGGAATGAAGCAGGATTTAATTTTAAATGAGAGCATTCGTGGCATCTCGTTGAAGTCCAAGGTTATTGGAATTGAACAGGATCATGTGAAGGTTTTCTTTTATGAAATGGATAAGGTCAAGCCGAACATCAAGGAAACCTTCGCTTTTCCAACGGCTACATTTTATACATCGGAAGGGAATACGGGATGGTACTGCATGCCAGAGTTGTTTGACTTTGTAGATATCTCCTTTCCGACCTCTAAAGAAAAGGACGCCATTGTAACTCACTCGATCCGCAAGAGATCCAAAGGCGGTGACTTTATTAAGGACCCGTCGACGAAGATCTTTATGACCAAGTACCGCAAAGCCATAATATTTGAGAAAAATGAAATTTTAATCACGGGGAACGACGATGAAGTGGTGATTCGACTGCTGGATGACCATGGAATTGAACTGCGGAGTAAAAAGGACATACGCGTTAAGGCCGATGGAAACTTAGTATTCAATGCGGGTAACACAATACAAGTCACCGCGAAGGATGCTATCGGTTTAAAATGTAAAACGAGTTTGGTAGAAATGGATGGCAACATCAAAATGACTGGAGAAAAGATAAAGACGCAGTAAATAAAACCACCAAGAGAAGGGGAAAGCATGGCTAAAGTAACTACAGGAGCAATCGTGAATGAGAAACCGCCGACCCAAGAAGATATGATTCAAGAATGGAAACGTAAAATAAGCAAAGGCGAATATCCTTTTATTCATGTAACTCAGCATAGTGCCAAAGGTGAAAAATGGTAAATATGACTAACGACGACTGAAAAAGGCTCCTAGAGAGCCTTTTCTGCAATCATGGTTCAATATTCTAATTCTTTTTAGGATTCCTACTATCGATGAACCAAGCAGGTCCTAATACATCTAGGACTTCCTTTTTTTTAAAATCGTAAGCGATGGATATCGAGTGATCTTCATGTCCTTTTATATAGCCGATTAGATAAATCGTGTTATTAACATAGCTACCTATATAGTCATAACTCTTAAATATGAAATCTGCCCTATAGTATTCCTTAATGTACTCTTTTCCAATAGGTATGCCTGTCCGAACGATTTCTTCTTTTTTGGCATTCGATGCGTACTGCATGTAATAGAAAACTCCTATCAGAATGACAAGTGATATAAGGACAAAAAGCCATAGTTGTTTCTTTTTCAAGTTGAAACATTCTCCTTAAAATTGAGCTAAATATGCTATACGCTTTCTTAGGAATAAGGTGCATTCTTATCTATAACCCTACTATCAATAAACCAATCCGGTCCCGTAACATTGACGATTTCTTTTGAGTCCAAGTCATAGGATATCCTAATTAAGTCTGTATCGTTTCCTTTTATATAGCCGTAAAGATGTACTCTTGCAAAGACACTGTTCTCTTCAATAGTGTAATTTTTTAATACGAAATCCGTATTATAGTGAGTTTTAATGTATTTAATACTGACAGTAGTAGCAGACTCCACTATCTCTTCCTCTTGAGCGGTAGAAAAACCACAACCGCCCAGAATGGTTAATATTATGATGAGAACTGTGCAACATTTAAGGATTGTGTTCATTTACGCAACATTCCCCTAACATGCTATTTTTAATTTAATGTGAACTACAACCAGAATGCAGTGAACAATGACTTGGTTCTATTTTTTTCTACAAATATCTCTCAATAACAGGAAGTATTATAATGATACTATTTCCTCATATTTAGGAAAAAATTATCTGTTAGAGGGCTGATTATTTGGATACAGGACTTGACTTTAGAATGGAAAAATAATCTTTTGGGGATAGCGGCTGTCAATGAACCAATCTGGTCCGGTTACACTAGACACTTCTTTCTTTTTAAAATCGTAAGCGATAGATATCGATTGGCCTTCATGCCCTTTTATATAACCGATTAGATGAACCGTGTTATTAACATAGCTGCCTATATAGTCATAACTCTTAAATATGAAATCTGCCCTATAGTATTTCTTGATGTACTCTTTTCCAATAGGTATGCCTGTCCGAACGATTTCTTCTTTTTTGGCGTTCGATGCATACTGTATGTAATAGAAGACTCCTACCAGAATGACACAAGTAATATAAAGACAAAAAGCCATAATTGTTTCTTTTTCAAGTTGAATTAATCTCCTTAGAATTGGAGTGAATATGCTACACGCTTTCTTAGGATAAGAAGCATCCTCATCTATAACCCTACTATTAATAAACCAATAACAAACCAACCCGGTCCAGAAACGTTGATCACTTCTTTAGTTTAATAAGTGTAGTGAATGGTAATTTTGCTGTTCTCGTGACCTCTAATATAGCGTAGTTTGTAGTGGGTAAGGTTGATGCCAATGGGAGTTGCGACATCTACATCTATAACTCTTTTTCTTGAGGTAATGAGAAACCGAATCCTGTCAGAATAAGCGGCGTCATAGAAATATTAGACACAACTTAAAAGGTATGTTCATTTACGTAATCTTCTCCTAACATACAGCTATAAAGTCCTAATCGTTACCAAAAATACAATCCTCTCCGACTTCGTTCTCATTTCTGTTTCGATTGATATTCGAAATAAATATAATGCATTATAATGATACTACTTCCTGAGAATGGAAGAGTAAGAGCCAATTTATTTACTGAATCTTACTTTAAGGAACGGATACGTCCTTCTTGGGTTCCCGACTATCGATGAACCATTCCGGTCCAGTCACGTAGAGCACCTCTTTTTTCTTATAGTCGTAATTTATTGAGATTATCTGGCCTTCATGTCCTTTTATGTAGCCACGGAGATATACGGTAGAGTTAACGTAACTACCAATAAAGTCGTTATTTTGGTATATAAATTCAGCATTATAGTATTTCCTAATATAGTCTTGCCCGATAGGTATACCAGCTTGTACTATTTCTTCTTTTTCTACAACCGATGCGTACTGCATGTAATAGAAAACACCTACTAGGATGGAGAGCAAGATAAGAACAGTAACCCAAAATTTCCCCTTCTTCAATAAATTATCTCCTTCTGGCAAAGTGAACAAACGAAAATCTGTTTTAAAAACCGTAACCCAATTTAAAATGATGTTCATCTGTGCAACTTTCACCTAACATGAAGTTATAAAGACCTACTCTATAGAAACTATATACTATGACCAGATATACTGTTTCCAATGACTTTATACTTATTTTTCCTCTCGGCTATATCCCTCGTAAATAGGATGCACTATAATGATACTACTTCTTAATCTGGGAAAAATTAGACGTTAATATTTATAATAGTCCTTCTCAGGAAGAAGGGGTCTTGAATTTGGGAACTTCGCTGTCGATAAACCAATCCGGCCCAGAGACGTCGATTACTTCTTTGGTTTTATAATTATAGTAGATGGTAATTTTGCTGTCTTCGTAACCTTTAATGTACCCATACAGATATATTCTAGAGTGGACAGCAGGATCATCTACAACATAATCCTTTAATATGAAATCGGCATTATAGTGTTCTTTAATGAACTCCACGCCAATAGGGGTGGCAACGTCTACTAATTCTTTTTTATCTTTGTCCGACAAACTGGAACAACCTCCTAAATACATAACAATTAAAATAAGCGCCAGAATCAGCGGGATTTTTCTATTCAAGTTACAATTCTCCTTTTCTGGTAATCACCTTTTTCATAACTCTATAATATATTTACACAATAGACAAGGTGGGAATAACTTGACCTACATTAACGACAAAACATATTGGACCATTGCAGATAAAGTGTATGACCGGGATTTGACTGCTAAAGATTCTAAAAGCAGGATTCTTCCTGACTGGAGGGTTGTTGATTTAGACGAGAAACTATTACATGACACGAATGGTTCTGGATTCGATGCGACCGTTTTTCACAATGAGAATAGCAATCAGGTGATCATAGGGTATAGGGGTACAGAACCAGGAGGAAGACCACTATGGAGTAGAATGATGGACATAGGAACAGACATCAACGACGTCGTGGGTGGACGAGCAAAAAACTTGAATCAAGTTCACGATTATTATGTAAATAATCAAGAAGAGATAAAAAAGCTCCCCCCACAGGTACAAGGCTCATTTCAACATTATGAAGCCCAGTATCAGGATAATCAATTTACAAAAGCCCAAACACTGTATGACGAAGTGAAGAAGAAGTACCCCGCTTCTGAAATTTCTACGACAGGCCATTCTTTAGGCGGTGCAGAAGCAGAATATATTGCAGTGAAAAATGGTTTATCATCCGTGAGTTTTGCTGCTCCGGGTATTGTACATTTATTGCCTGAAGATCTTCAAAAGAGGGTAAAAGCAGGAGAATTCAAGAAGACTAATGTGGCTTTTGCCCATCCCGGAGATAGCGTTGGTGGGGGGGCTACTAAAGCTAATCAACATGTGGGGGAAACGTATCATATTGGGAGTGATTATAAGACTGCCAATGTAGCCAAATTTACTATTCCTGTTTCAATTCCCTTGGAAAGAAAAACCGAATTGGAAAGACTTTTTCTTGGCTCCAAGTGGACTCCTATTGTTTATGTTCCGATTACATTGCCTATGATGCAGCAAGATGCATTCACCAAATTCTATAATTCTGTATTAGGTGGAGAGCACACTCATAGCATGGAGAACTTTACATTTGATGAAAATGGCAATATTAGCAATCCACTGTACACCATGGACGGTCAATTGGTGGAAGGTAACCCACGGGTGCAGGCATACGAACAAAGGCTGGCAGCGGAGGCGGAATTCAAAGAAGTCATGGGCGATTTGGTTGAACGCTACGGTGGACAAATGGGTGCCTTCGGGCAGTTTGCTGCTACTGCACTGGGTGTGAATTTGATGGGAGCAGGACAACAAGATGGTCGCGCTAATGGTGGGGCATATTTTGTGGGCAACAAAAATGGAGGCACAATTCAATTAACACCTGAGGAGCTAAAGCATGCTGCTAATCAGATGCGTTCCAGCTTGCATGGATTTTCCAGTGATACCCGTGCATCCATTCAGTTATTTCAGGCTCATATCGGGACAAGTGAAAGTCAGTCTTTGACCCCGCTTGCGCATAGTGCTACGGCGACACTGGATCGGATTAATCGCTGGTATCAGGAATCAATTACGGAGATAGCAGAATATATAGATCGCAAGGGTCAGGAATTCACGATGGTGGATCAGTAATAGATCAGCTGTAAGAACACAACAGGGGGCAAAAGAGATGGGCAGAATATCTTTGAGCCTGGGGGATCTACGGAGGGCTGTACAGCAATGCGAACAGCTAAAGCAGAGACTTCAGCATCAGGAACAGCAGATGAGAAATATATATGGTCGTCTGCATGAATGGCGGGGAGAATCAGCTGCTGAATTAACACGTAAAATGGAGGCGTTTCTCCAAGGAACCACGGTACGGATGCAAGAATTGGACGAGCATAAAGAACAGTTGAAACGTTATATTCGCAAAATGGAAGAAGCTGATCGGCGTGAGGAGAGACGTAAACGGGCTGCACAATGGTGATACAGGCGGACTGCAATAGTTAGGAGAACATCATGAAAGATCAAAATGCATTTGTCATTTTACTTATATTGAATATCGTTTATGGCTTAACGTTATTTGCCTATCCGGCCATGCTGATGGTGGTCGTATTTTCTTTCGATGCACCAACAGCTGGAGATTATCTCAGCAGTTATATTTTTGCCTATGTCATAATGAGCTACCCGATAGGAATATTCATATCATGGAGCTGTTGGTATTTTTATCATCGTTATGCTTTTAAGAAGGCATATATTATTGCTAACTTTATGCTGCTGTGGCTGGCTACTCTTGTAGTGTCCTCGTGGATTCAATCGGCTTTTTCTTGAAGGGGTTCCCATCTGGCCGGTCAGCTACATAACATAAAAAAACCGTACAACCGCTAGTAGACCTATGCGGGGTACGGTTAAATGCATTTAAGTAAAAACTACATATATAGTAGAAGGAAAAAAGTTTCCTCTGGAATGACGACGATAAAACCTTTGGCCAGAGATTTACCGGAGTCTACCTTAAATTACCCTGTGGACGAATATAGCAGCGTTCGGAAGCTTGAAGATGAGTTAAAAAAGGTGTAAAAATGTTGAAAAGCTACAAAGTTCGACATATTGTTCGCTTTTTCGCATCATATGTTATTGAATCAGGGATTTTTGTTTGCTATTTATCGTATATTTATGTATAATCTATCGTGTTGAAAGATTGATTGTACGTAATATGCTGATGAGGGTGGGTTCATTGACGCTGCTCGACAGTAACGAAAGCAAGAAGCGGATGTGCCAGATTTACAATGAAGTTTCAAAGGAACTGTTCGGCTTCGGGACCACGCTGCTGCGGGCCACCGTTGAGAACAACATTGTTACCTTTGTGGCGAAGCACCGGCGTTCTCCACGCTCGGCGGCATTGGAAGTGGAAGCCCCCGGCTTGAAGCTGGAAGTGGATTTCCGAATGTCCATGCTGTACAAGAAGAGACTTCGCGAGAAGCTGATTGAGGATATGGAGCTCGATATAGAAGCTTTACTGCGTGATTATGATTCAGCAACGCAGTGGGCTATTACGAACATCATTCTGAAGGAATCCTAATAAAATTGGATATTCGGCTTTTCGCTTCGGATCTATCTGAGGGGAGAACCTGTTATAACGCGCAGCGGGATCAACTTATTCTTTGTTTACGAAGAAAAGTATTCTTGTTTTACAAGAGTACTTTTCTTTTTTGTGTCATAAGGTGTGCATAATAAAAAAACAGGGGGAGTTTCATATGAAAAAATGGTTTAAAGGATTTGTGGCTGTGACCTTGGCATCTGTGGTACTGGCAGGATGCGGTAGCAATGCTACTGGTGGTCAGGCAGATGGAAAAGATGGCTCAGCTGATGGAAAAAAGAAACTAGTTATTTCAACATGGGGCTTTTCCGAGGACTTTTTTAACAAAGAAGTGTACGAGCCTTTTGAAAAGGAACATAACGTTGACATCGTAGTCGAAATTGGAAATAACGCAGAACGGTTGAACAAAATCAGTCAAGGCAGCACAGACGTCGATCTGATTTATCTGTCTGATTATTATGCTCAACAAGGAATTCAACAGGGATTGTTTGAGAAGCTGGATCGCAGCAAGGTGCCGAACCTGAACCAAATTTATGATATTGCCAAAGCACCGCTGGGTGAGGAGTATGGTCCTGCTTATACGGTTGGGCGTCTCGGTATTGCCTATAATCCGGAGCTGGTGAAAAAGAATGTGACCTCTTGGGCTGACCTGTGGGGCAATGAGTTCAAAGGAAACGTGACTCTGCCGAACATTACGGCGACTGCCGGACCAATGATGGTAGATGCAGCCTCCAAGGTAGCGGGGAGTAAGGAGTTTAATGAAGACCAAGCCTTCGGAAAACTGAAAGAACTGAGTCCGAATATCGTTAAGTTTTATAGTAAAACGTCTGAGTTCGTGAACATGTTTAGCCAGCAGGAAATTGCGGGCGGTCCGATTATGGAAATGTACTTCAAAGATTTGCAGGCGGCTGTGCCAGGAGCGAAATTTGTAGCCCCTAGTGAAGGTGCTTACGCAGTAATGAACACGATTAATGTAGTGAAAGGCTCCGACCAGAAGGAGCTGGCTGAGGAATTTATCAACTGGCAGCTGAGCAAGGAAGTTCAAGGAAAATCCGCCAAGGCAAAAGTTGATTCCCCGGTAAATACGCAGGTGGTACTGTCCGGTGCGGATACAGAGGGAATTACGTACGGTACAGATGTAGTGAACAAGCTGACCAAGCTGGATATGAAGTTTGTTAACGATCATATCAAGGCATGGACGGATCGCTGGAACCGGGAAGTTGCACAATAATGAAAAAGGTCATATTAGATGTAGATACGGGCATTGATGATGCGTTGGGTATTTTACTAGCGGCCAAAAGTGGTCAGCTGGATATCCAAGCGATTACTACGGTATGCGGTAATGTTTCACTTAAACAAGCAACATTGAACACATGCAAAATCCTCGACCTTTTAGATAGACCGGATATTCCGGTTTATCGGGGGGCGGAGGCTCCCTTAATACGTAAAGGCCTGCACGAGCATCGTGTCCATGGAGAAGACGGCATTGGAGGCGCATTGAGTGGAGTGGTCCCAGCGATGTCTGCGTCCGAAGGTTTTGCACCGGATATCATCATTGATACCGTGATGGCTCACCCGGGGGAAGTGACGCTCATTTGTACCGGGCCACTCACCAATCTGGCACTGGCGCTACTGAAGTGTCCCGAGCTGACCGATCACGTCGATGAGGTCATTTTTATGGGCGGTGTTATTCACGGATGCGGCAATATTACACCTGTAGCAGAGTACAACATGTATGCTGACCCTGAAGCCGCACGGATCGTATTTCATGCGGGATTTGGCCGGTTGATACAGGTGGGACTGGATGTAACACGGAAGGCGCTGCTGTCTGCGGACCATATTGCCCGTCTGACCCGCCCAGCAATTCGTAATTATGTAGCTGAAAGCACGGCTGTTTATACCAAGCGTTATGAAGAACGCAACGGGGTAAAAGCGTGTGCGCTTCATGACCCGCTTGCCGTGGGTGTCGCATTGAATTCGAGGTTAGTCGATACCTCGCTGTTGTATGTCGACGTGGAAACCTCCAGTCGCATATGTGACGGACAAACAGTGGGCGATGTACAGAACCGCCTCAATCATAGCCACAATATGAAAGTGTGCGAACAGGTGGACAGCGAAGCTTTTCTGGAGCTGTTTATCCAGGTGCTGAATAAGGAATAACATTTTGATAACCGCAAGGAGCTACCCATGAAGAAAACATACTTGTATTGGCTGCTGCTGCCAGGTCTGCTCTTTCTGGCGGTGTTCATGGTCATTCCGATTGTGTTGACGATCGGTTCGACCTTCGTACAGAACAGCTCATTCACCCTAGAAGGCTATCTCCATTTCTTCAAGGACCCTTATTTTCTGAAAATATTGCTGACTACGCTGGAAGTCAGTGTCGTAACGACACTCGTGTGCGTATTACTCGGCTTCCCGACGGCTTATTATATTTCGCAAAAGGCCCCGCGTCGTAAAGGGATTTTGCTAGCGCTGGCTATCTTCCCCTTGTTGACGAGTCCGGTGGTGCGGTCATTCAGCTGGATGGTCATTCTGGGCCGCAAGGGGCTGTTGAATAACGTGCTCATCGGTTTAGGGCTTGTAGATGAGCCGCTGAACATCTTGTATACTCCGGCAGCGATGATTATTGGTCTGGTTCATTTGTTTTTACCGCTGATGATTATTTCACTGATTGGTGTACTCGAAAATATCGACGGTGATCTTGTTCATGCTGCTCAGAGCCTCGGGGCCTCCAGATTCAGCGCATTTCGTAAAATCGTATTTCCGCTGTCTGTGCCGGGCCTGATCATTGGAAGCATTCTCGTTTTCGTGGGCAGCCTGACTGCATATACAACACCAGCACTACTTGGAGGAAAACAGCGGGTTATCGCTACATTTTTGTATCAGAACGCGATGACGCTAAACGACTGGTTTTTAGCTTCTGTTATTGCAACAATTATGATTGTTATTACATTTATCGTGGTCGGTCTCTTAAATAAGGCGGCCCATAAACTCAATCCGAAGGGGTAGGTGGATATGCGGGAGAAACATTACGGACTAGGCTTCTTTAGCCTGCTGGTCTTCATCTTTCTGCTCGGTCCGCTGTTGATCATATCGGTCACTTCTTTCGAGCCGGGCACGGTATTAAAATTTCCTCCGCAGGGCTTTTCCTTGCGCTGGTATGAAAATATTTTTGAAGTGGATTTGTTTATGTCCACGTTCAAAACGTCCATTGTCGTCTCTCTGCTAGGCAACATCTTGGCACTGCTGATCGGTATGCCTGCCGCTTATGCGCTTAGTCGTTTTTCGTTTCGCGGGAAGGATGCGCTGAATGCTTTGTTTCTCTCCCCGTTGCTTATACCGGGTATTGTGCTTGGTTTTACACTGCTACGCTATTTGATCATTGTTTATCATTTACCAGTATATGCTGGACTATTGATCGGACATACGGTGATTATGTTACCGTTCATTATTAGAGTCATTGCATCCAGTTTGTCTAACTTTGATTTTGCGATTGAGGAAGCAGCGCTTAGTTTGGGGGCTGGACGGCTGGAAACCTTTTTCAAGGTGGTTCTGCCCAACATTCGCTCAGGTATTATTGCGGCTATCCTGATTGCCTTTCTGGAATCATTCAACAATGTCGACATTTCCGTCTTCATGACAGGACCGGGCTTCAGCACCCTGCCCATTCAAATGCTGACTTACGTCGAAAATTATTTTGACCCGACGATTGCGGCGATTTCGGTTATGCTGATGATTTTGACCGGTATCCTGATGTTCTTGATTGAACGACTGATGGGATTGTCTTACTTCACTAAAAGGTAATGGAGGCTTCAACCTTATGGCACTGCTTACTCTGGATCGCGTATCGGTCGCTTATGACAACCAACTGATCTTGCAGGATTTCGATTTGCAGCTCGAACGGGGGCAATTGCTCTCGTTGCTCGGACCGAGTGGTTGTGGCAAAACGACCACACTTCGTCTCATTGCAGGATTTCTCGAAGCTAAACAAGGAACATTTTTGTTTGGTGATAAGGATTATACTCGGGTTCCGGTGAATAAACGGAACTTCGGCTTTGTATTTCAAAGTTATGCACTTTTCCCGCATTTGTCTGTTTTTGATAATGTTGCTTTTGGTCTGCGGTTACGCAAGGTAAAGGAAGATGATGTAAAGCGCCGCGTTATGAACATGCTGGATACAGTTAGCCTGGGGGGCTTTGAAAAACGTTTCCCCGGTGAATTGTCAGGCGGACAGCGTCAACGTGTCGCGATTGCGCGAGCGCTTGTGATTGAACCCGATCTGCTGTTGTTTGATGAACCTCTGAGTAACTTGGATGCTAACCTGCGTGTAAATATGCGTGTGGAAATCCGCCGTATTCAACAGGAACTGGGCATCACTACCGTGTATGTATCGCATGATCAGGAAGAATGTTTTTCAATTTCTGACCAGGTTGCGATTATGAACAAGGGGAACATCGAACAATTAGATGCTCCATCGACCATTTTTAAATATCCGACGACCGAATTTGTCGCCCGTTTTATTGGGTTTAATAATTTTCTAAGCTTTGACGAGCGTACTGAAGAAGGGGATCGTATTCGACTGAATACAGGCGATCTTTCGTTCGGCGTAGTGCGTAATCAGGGTACGGCCCAGCCGGGTGCTCGTCAGGGCGCTATTCGCCCGGATGATTTGGTCATTCGAACAGAAGGCAACGAGACAGGGGAAAATGAGCTTCCCGGTATTATTAAGGTAAGTACTTACCTGGGGCGTAGCTATCAGTATGTGGTAGAAACGGCGAAAGGCAACTTTACGGCTAATCAGGAAATGGATACGCCTTACCTGAGTGGTCAGCGGGTTACCCTGCATTTTCCGGCAGATAAAATGGTGCTGGTCCAATAATCAGCGGGTTCGATGAAGGAGATACATCATGCGTGCAGACAAAATGATTTTACAAGTTAAGGTGTATAACAGTTACTACAAGACGTTCGAAGAAGGTAATGTAGCTATACTTGACGGTAAGTTTATGTATATTGGTCAGCGTGGCCTAGAGTCTTTCGATGTGGCTGAAATTGTGGAGGGGCATGGGAAATATATGATTCCCGGCCTGATCGACATCCATTTGCATATCGAAAGCACAATGGTGACACCGGCAACCTTTTCCTATGGGCTGATTCGCAATGGGGTAACGACGATTGTACCGGAACCGCACGAAATGGCGAATGTTTTCGGATTGGAAGGCATTCAGGAAATGATGGAAGCCAGCAAAGATTGCGTGGCTGATATGTTCTATGGCATTCCAAGCTCTGTCCCGGCAACGCCGCTCGAAACCTCAGGTGGCGAAATTGGTATTCCCGAGATTGATGCCCTGCTGCAAACCGGCGAAATGATCTGCCTGGGTGAAATTATGAACTATGTGGATGTCATTCGTGATCCGGAGAGCAAGACGAATCGCATCTTACGCCATGTTCGTGAGCACTACCCGGAGCTGATCATTGAAGGCCATACACCGCAGCTGCTTGATCTGGACCTGCATCAGTTGATCTATGCGGGAATAGGCTCAGATCATACTCACCAAAGTATTGAAGGTATGAAGGCGCGGATGGCTGCCGGGATGTTTATTGAAATCCAGGAAAAATCCATGACCCCTGAAGTGATGGACTATCTTATTCAGGAAGATGTGGGACAGCATTTTTGCTTTGTAACGGATGATGTGATGCCAGACTCTTTCGTAGAGCGAGGGCATCTAAACCATATTGTAAGTAAAGCAATCGGAATGGGCATGAAGCCTGAGGATGCCATTTATGCAGCTACGTTTACTCCTGCTGCACGGATGCGAATGCATGACCGCGGAACCATTGCACCGGGAAAAATAGCTGACTTTGTACTGCTGTCCGATCTTGGTCAATTTGATGTGGAGCAGGTCTATAAGGACGGGCTCAAAGTATTCGATAAATTCGAGGAATACCATCAAGCACCGATAAAAAGCCGCTTCCCCGCCCATTTTTATCAAAGTGTGAAGCTCGATCCGCTCACGGAGCAGGATTTTACTGTAAAGATGGATGTAGCTGATGGTACACATCAATGCCGTGTTATGATGGTCAAGGATGGCTCAACTTTTACAAGCGAACGGATTGCACCTGCACATGTGGAGCAGGGTGAACTGGTATGGGAACATGGTGAACATGGACTCATCGCTACGTTTGAACGGTATGGCAAGAATGGCAACCGTGCTTACGGTTTGATCGGGGGAGATACGATTAAACGTGGGGCAGTGGCTACCACCTATTCGCACGATAACCATAACTTGCTGGTCGTAGGGCATAACAAGCAAGATATGATATTGGCTGCGAATACGGTTCTGGCCAGCCAAGGTGGCTTTTGCGTAGTTGAAAATGGCAATGTGCTGTCCCATTTGCCGTTAACCGTAGGCGGGATTTTAACAGAAGGACCGCTGGAAATGGTTGCAGCGCATGTAAAGGAGCTGCGTTCAGCCTTGCTCTCGCTGGGTTACCGCCATTACAATCCAATCATGTCGCTGAGCACGCATTCTTTGCCGGTCAGCCCAGCCTTGAAAATTACCGATCATGGTCTGATTGATGTAAATGCTGGCAAGGTTGTACCTTTAATTGTGGAATCTTCAGAGATACAAGAATAATAAAAGAGTCGACCCTCTTACGGGTCGGCTCTTTTTTGTCGTGGTTAGGTATGGAGGTAGGTTATGGATTTTGCCTTCAATACAGATGCTTTAGCAGACAAAATTAACATCTTTTATCCTCCTATTGATGTAATCTATGTATAAAAGATAAACAAGTCCTGATTGTGGATGTCCGATTGCATGTAGAGTTAGATTTACAATCAATTCACGTAATCTTCATGATTAAAACCGAATAAAGACTTGAAAAACATCGACACAGTGTTATAATTAAAACAGGATTTAGATTAAGTCTAAATTAATTAATATTTATTAGATTGACGCATGGGATTTTGAAGAAAATCAGACACTACTGCTAACGATTATCCAAGCTTCACACCAACTACATTTTGAATGATAACGAGAGGGGATTTTACACATGAGTACATTAAATCATACGAACGCACCTACACAAGAGGCTATTCAAGAATTGCACAAGGCATTGAATCGTCAGGTAGCTACCTGGTCTGTATTGTACACGAAACTGCATTATTTCCACTGGTATGTGAAAGGACCTAAATTCTTCACACTGCATGCTAAATTTGAAGAGCTTTACAATGAAGCAACAGCTAATCTAGATACGATTGCTGAACGTTTGTTGGCTATTGGTGGCCGTCCGGCTGCGACCTTGAAGGAGCATCTGCAACTTTCAGCTATTCAGGAGTCCGCAGGTGAGCAGACAGCTGATGATATGGTGAAGTCCGTTGTTGCTGATTTTAAAACCATCACTGTTGAACTGGCTAATGGGATGGAAGCAGCGGAAGCAGCACAAGATAAAGCGACAGAGGATCTTCTTAACGGCTTGAGAGAAGCAATGGATAAACATATTTGGATGCTGAGTGCGTATTTGGGATAATTCATTGGTATAGATTGCCATGTATATGGAGATCAGGTGAACAAGATACACATCCCGTTGGTTCCAGTCTGCCACTGGAGTATAATGACGAGAAGGCGTGGAAGACCACAGGCTCTTGAGTCATGGAGCTGCCGGGATGGGGTGTATGTTATGGAAGTGAAACAACAGCTTTTGCACGAAGCGGAGAAGTTTATTTATACATGTTATGAGGAGCTGGGCCGAAGCCGCGATGAAGCGGGAGCCCGGCTTCTTCATATTCGTCATGACATAGAGACTACGGGAACGTATGATCATACGTACGATGAGCTGGAGCACGGGGCACTCATGGCTTGGCGCAATAGCAATCGTTGCATCGGGCGCTTATTTTGGGACAAGCTTTTGGTCAGGGATGCGCGGGGCGCCTCAGATGCGACGGAAGTGGTCAGCGAGCTCTTGGAGCATATACGCATAGGAACGAATGGCGGTAAAATTAAGCCAACGCTTACTGTATTTCGCGCCTCCAAGCCGGGGCAGCCGGATATCCGTATCTGGAACCATCAACTCATTCGTTACGCTGGATATGAAACCGATCAAGGGATCATTGGGGACCCGATCTCGGTGGATTTTACCAATGCTTGTAAAGACATGGGCTGGAAAGGAGCGATGACTCCTTTTGATATTTTGCCATTGGTTGTGGAAGCAGGAGGACGGCCTCCCGAGCTATTTGATATTCCTGAACATTTGGTGATGGAGGTAGCCATTGAGCATCCAGAACTTTCGGGTTTCGCTTCCTTGGGATTACGTTGGTATGCTGTGCCTATGATTTCGGACATGACGCTGGAGATTGGCGGTATCATCTATACGGCGGCTCCCTTTAACGGCTGGTATATGGGAACAGAAATCGGCGCCCGCAATTTTGCGGATACCTTCCGCTATAATATGTTGCCACAGGTGGCTAAGCTGATGGGGCTGGATACGACGAGTGAAACAACGCTTTGGCGTGATCGGGCGCTGGTGGAAATGAATATTGCTGTGCTGCATTCTTTTAAAAAGGCGGGAGTCAGCATTGTCGACCACCATACCGCAGCGGCACAATTCAAGCTGTTTGAGGAACGAGAAGCCAAGGCTGGGCGCGCGCTGACAGGCAATTGGACATGGCTGATTCCCCCGCTATCCCCGGCGACAACGCATATTTTTCATAGTTCCTACGATAATCGGCTTGTGAAGCCGAATTTCGGAGTTCAAGAGAAGCCGTATATGTCGAGACAGGCTAATACAGCATCAGATACAGTGCTTCAGCAGAAGCGCCAAGGCTGCCCTTTTCATTCCGGATAACGATGGGAATGACCTAATTGCTGGATTAGGACTCCAGCTTATCCCATGCAACGATAAAAAGGGTAGCCAGTGGCCCTATTAATAGGGAGAGCAGAAACCAATTTAGCCCGCTCCGATTTTTGGATTGCGCCAAGCCGGCATTAATAAGGGCAAGTGTTCCCCAGCCTATATAATAATCTTCTGACATGGTATTCTCCTTTGTAAAAAGGTATAATATCGTACTGTGTATGGTATGAACACATCCATGATTTCATGAGTTTAGAGTAAATATAACTTTATATATTGGTTTGAGGAGCGAAGCTAAGTTGGAAAGATATCAGGCAGAGCGCATTGTCGCTGAGCTTTTGGAACGGGCTGCTATAGGTGTGACAGTCGAGCTGGAGAAACGGTTTCCTGGTGGAAGGCTAATTGGGGGCAAATATGCCATGAATGCTCACGCCATTACCATGTATACGGACGTTATTGAAACACAGTGTTTACAGATGTTCGGCAGCGTTGATCGAGTTGAGGAGTATTTTACGGTTGTGCTTGCACATGAGATCGGGCACGCCGCCGATACGGAATTAGTGGACCTCTCCGATGCGTTGGAGCAAGAGAGCGGGATAGGGACCCGGCAACGACTTGCGCTGCAAATTGAAGAAAACGCATGGAATTATGCGCTTAGACTGGTGCCTGAAATAGAAGCAACGTTTATTTCTGCCGTAATAGACGAGTCTTTGCTGGCCTATCGGGTCCCGATTATGGAGCAGTCTGACATTGCGTAACGAAGATGATCCGAGAGCCGTAAGGCTCTTTTTTGTTGATGATAACAGTCGAGATCGGGTCGGATGATCTAAAGAAGTAGCTTTTTAAGCTGTGACACGCGTCCCTGGGATAGTTCGAGCATTTCGGCTAATTCTTTTTGAGATACATTAGGATGCTCCTGCATGAGCTGTTTTAGTTTATTTAGGAGATCATTCTGATTTCTGTAACTCCTTCTTTTCTTGGGCTGGACAGATCGTGCTTCGCTCAAATGACTGGAAGGATTATCGCTCTTCAGATTTTCAATACAACTTTTACATATCAGATGATCCCTGAAATAGCTCAAATGATCTACGGCACCACAAAAATAGCAAGAAACCCCCGTATACTTGCGAATCATTAGCCCCTCTGGGGTAATAAAAAAATCGAGGGCATCTCCAATATTAATATTCATAGAATTGCGCAGCTCCTTGGGCAGCACAATGCGGCCCAAGTGATCTAGTGGCCGTGTCATTCCTGTGTTCTTCATCATTTTTCCCCTCTCCTGAAATGCGCTTATAGTTGTAGGAATTGTATGTATATATGCTGGAAGTACAAAGCGCTTATATTACAGTTGGTTTTGGTATAGCTATGCTGAAAAAAAGCTCCGGCATGACGAACAATTACGTCTACCGGAGCATTGTACAGCCAATGAATCTAAGATGTCGTGTCGAATTACTGTGGGTTGGTTGTCCAAATACCGGCTACTTTTAATTGAACCCGTGGAGGCAGTTTCAATGCGGCTAATGTCAGATCGGCCAAATCCTGCGGTTGAAGCATGCGATCCTCATCACCTATAGGCAATCCTGCGTTTGCCGCCAGTTCTGTATTAACAGTGCTTGGAGTCAGCGCGGTGACGCGAATGTTAGATTTGCGAACTTCCTGCATCAATGCTTCTGTGAAGCCCATCAAAGCAAACTTGGATGCGCAATATGCCGAGCCTGTTGCAAAACCTCGTTCTCCTGCCGTCGAGGAAATATTAATAATGTTTCCGCTCTTTTGTGCCAGCATGCTTGGAAGAACAGCATGTGTGACATAATAGGTTCCCATCAGGTTTACGCGAATAATACGTTCCCACTCTTCGGGGTCCATATCTGCGACTGTGCCAAAGGTAGCAATGCCTGCATTGTTGATCAAAATATCGACAGCGCCCAGCTCATGTTCCAGTGAAGCTACAGCGGCAGCGGCCTGTGCGCGATCCGATATATCCGCAACGGCACTCACCACTTTCACACCGTATGTACTCCCCAGCGAATCCTGCAGCTTTTGCAGGTCAGTTAATGTGCGTGAAATTAATCCCAGGTTAACGCCTTCCTTAGCTAAAGTTTCGGCAATAGCTTTGCCGATTCCTTTGCTGGCTCCTGTAATAATGGCCGTTTTATTCTTAAGTTCCATCCAGTCTCCTCCTTATCAATCTATAACGTGGTTGTGCATCTGAGCACATGGTTACATTATACAAGGTTAAACTCATTGAACCAAACTTCGCCTCTGATGAGGTGTTCATTTAGAGGTCTCTATTTGGAAATAAAAATATCCCCTGAGGTGGTTTCAACCTTAATCACGTTCACACTACCGGGAACAGATTCGGGAGTATTGATACTACCAGAGTCAGAGCGAACATTATAAACTCCTTTAAAATCGGGAGCTTGCTTAATCTTCACGTCACCAGAATCAGCATTCACTTCCAAGTTGGCTGGGGCACGTTGTGTAATACTTGTCTCCCCTGAGGTTAGGGAAAGAAGACCATTACCGCTATAATCGCGGATGTTAACATCGCCTGAAGTAAGCTTCAACTCCATATCTGCTGCAAGCTGACTGGCTATAAAATTGCCGGATGTTAAATTTGCGATCAGGTGGGTACTTTGGAGGTTTGTAATCTCGGCAGTGCCTGAAGTAGCGGTGATGGAAGTATTCTGCACGGAGGCATCTTGAAGTTTTACATTCCCTGAATGTGCATCTACCTGTAGGTCAGTTAGTGTTTCGCCGGAGGGCATCTCTACGGTAATCGTTTGATCCAAATCAGGGGTGATCGAAAAGAATGACAAGGAAGGGGCCGGCTCCGATTGAATGGTAAGCTTACCGTTCTCAATTTGGGCATTATGAATCTGGTCGGCTACTTTTGTCTGAACTTCTCCGCTAATGCGTATCGTACCTTGGTCGCCAGAGCCAGGAGTAAACAAAATAGAGACATCATCAGAACTGTCCACTTTCAGCTTCTGTAGCTGACCACGTGTAAACGTCCACTTTTTGTTAATCGCAGTTGTTTCCTTCATGACTTGTTGACTCCATGGGGCACCGTAGGCCACCATTCCGGCTGCACCGATGACAATGCACAGACCTGCTGCAATAAACCACTTTTTATTCATGTTGTTAGTAAGCTCCCCTCATGGTAGTCTGATTCCATTTCCAGTATCGTACTGTGCTCTTGACCATAAGGAGTAGGAGATAACGTACTCCAGGCAGCAGCAATAGACCTATACCCGTCAACGTGATAGAGAAAAAGAATTTGGCCGGGTAAAAGGTGCTGTTTAGCGCATAATCAGTAACGGCGAGAAGGGGGGCTGCAATGAAGCTGATTGATACCAAGGCCAATGAAGCCCATACTGCCCAAAGGGTAGCCATAATCGGGATGGAGATTAGCAAATTGAGAAACAGCAGCCCTAAGAAAGTAAAAAGATTGCGTGCGAAGCTTCCCTGACGAAGCGGAGGAGAAGCGTTCCAGGCTGCATTGGGATCATCCAACGCTTCTCGGGCAATATCCTCCGGGTTACCCAGCTCATGGGCAATCTCACTTTCGCTTTTGCCATTGACCAACCCGTAGTCAAAATGCTGGCTCAAATCACTAAGCAGCTCATTGCGTACCTCTGCAGAGAGAGGAGAAAGACGTTGCTCTACCTCTGTAAGAAATTGTTTTCTATTCATCGGAATTTCCTTCCTCCAGTAGGCTTGCGACATTATGGACAAAATCATTCCATTCCCGCGTAAGTATTCTTGTATAATGACTGCCGGTATCGGTCAGCCGATAATATTTGCGGGGAGGTCCCTCGGTCGATTCCTGTAAATACGTTGTGCAGTATCCTTCTGATACCAGACGGCGAAGCAGTGGATAGAGGGCTCCCTCAGCTACTTCAATATGACGGGAGACGGCTTGAGCCAACTCGTAGCCATAACGGTCTCTGCGTCCAATTAGAACTAGAACGCACAGTTCCAGTACCCCTTTTTTGAATTGGATGTTCACATTCACGAGCGGTGCTCCCTTCCTGGATGTTATCAATAATTCATAGGTGTCGTTCGGAATAAGGGGAAGAAACGTGTGTTTGTGCATAATTTGTCACGGGTACTAATTATAGAACAGTAGTCAGGTATAATTTAACATCATGTACTGATTAATGCAAGGTACTAAATTTTTATAATAAAATATTTGTTCCAAAATGGGCGTATTTTCTTTTTTGAAGGCTTTATTGAATAGCGAATGTTGTAGAAAAAAGTATTTTTATTTGGAAATTCCTCGAAATATGGCTGGAAGCACAAATAGGATGCTACTTTAATTTCATTCATTAAAATGATAGATTGTAAAGTATTCAATAGGGTTGAGATTACTTTTTATGAAGAGGTGGGTAAAGAATGGACTGGAAACATTGGTATATGGAACTGGAACAGGATGATGAGACTTGGGATGTATCTGAGGAGATTGTTCTGCGTGGCGTAGTGCATCTTAATTTTTGCGGGCAACCCTCGGAAGTAGAAGTCGAATTTATCGTGGGAGCCGACTCCGAAGAACAGGCACAGACTATAGAAGAACCTACAGAGCTGCAAAAAAAGACATGGGAGACGTATATGGAATACTCGTCAGTTATCCATCCTCAAATGTTGGAGTCCATACACCATCATTATGCTGGCATAGTAGAAAAGTACCGGAATGCTTACAGTACATGGGGAGAGGACCCGGATGAATATGCGCCTTATGTGGAGCGGCCGGAACAATTGTTGAATCAAATACAGCTTATGTCTATACTGATTTCCGACTCATCGGCAAAGGATGAACTGTATTTGAATTTTAGTTGTTCCTGGGATCGAGAACATGGCTTAGGTGTACATATGAAGCAGATGAAAATGGAACATATTCAAGGCGCTTATACATTATATGACCTAGAATAAATCCCCTTCCCGGTTTTTAGCAGAAAGGGCCGGAAAGGGGAACAGAATATGGTGAAAATGAAGGCGTGATTCGAAACGATAAAAAATTAGTTGGATACAGCCAATGCAGCCCGGGCTGCTTGAGCCGCTTGTACCATTTGTCGCAAGGCGGCGACAGATTCCTCCTTGGTACGGGTTTTCAGACCACAATCCGGATTAACCCAGAACAAATCTGAAGGCAGTACGCGCAAGGCACGCTGGATCATGCTTAGCATTTCAGATACATCGGGGATGCGTGGACTGTGGATATCGTACACGCCCAGACCGATGCCTTTGTCGTATACCTGATCTTCAAAGCTGACAATCAGTTCTCCGTGGCTTCGCGAAGTTTCAATAGATATAACGTCGGCATCCATATCGGAGATGGACTGGATCATATGCTGAAATTCGGAATAGCACATGTGCGTATGGATTTGGGTCGCAGGCTCGACGGTGGCTGTGGTCACAAGGAAGGCTTGAACCGCCCAGTCCAGATACGCTTGTTGTTGCTCTTTTTTCAGCGGAAGCCCTTCACGAATTGCAGGCTCATCGACTTGAATCATGCCTATGCCCGCTTGTTCCAGTGCCTCTACCTCTGCCCGTAATGCCAGAGCCAACTGTAAAGCAACCTGACTGCGTGGAATATCATTACGTTCGAAGGACCAGTTCAAAATGGTCACCGGGCCTGTAAGCATTCCCTTAACAGGCTTGGAAGTTAACGATTGGGCGAATGCCGTTTCTTCCACAGTCATGGGCTGATCGAAGGAAACGTCTCCGTATATAATCGGCGGTTTGACACAGCGGGAGCCGTAGGACTGCACCCATCCGTTTTGCGTAAAAGCAAAGCCGTTCAGCTTTTCGCCAAAAAATTCAACCATGTCGGTCCTCTCAAATTCCCCATGTACAAGCACATCAATGCCAATGTCCTCTTGGATATCAATCCATTCCTTAATTTGCTGTTGGATGAACGTTCGATATTGCTCGGCAGACCATTCTCCTTTGCGATAGTGCAGGCGGGCCTTGCGGATCTCGGCGGTTTGCGGGAAGCTACCAATGGTCGTTGTAGGCAGAGGAGGCAATTTCAGCTTATTTTGCTGAATCTCACGACGCTCGGCGAAAGGGACGCTGCGTGACAGAGGCTCTTTGGCCAACAGGTCGGCTAGATCGGCCGCTGTCTGTACGCGTGCCGCTGAACTGTTAAAGCGGGCTACTGCATCTGCACTTTGTCCAAGCTTGGTGAGTGCGGATGGATCGTGTTTGCCAAGTGCAGCCGTTAGGACGGCGATTTCCTCGAGCTTTTCATCAGCAAAGGCCAGCGCTTGCACCAGTTCTCGATCCAGCTTGTGCTCTGCTTCCAGACTGACTGGCACATGCAGCAGACTGCATGATGGCTGCACGATAAGCTGCTCGGCAGGGGCTTGTTCTGCTAACTGACCCAGTAGGGCAGCCACAGCGTTCAGGTCGCTGCGCCATATATTGCGCCCGTCAATGACCCCAGCGCCCAGCGTTTTTCCTTTAGGGAAGCCATGCTGCAATATATGCTGAAGATTTTCGCCATCATCATACACAAAATCAAGACCCAATCCCTGTACCGGAAGTGCGGACAGACGCTCATAATGGTCCAGGCTGCCAAAGTAGGTTTGCAGCATTATATTTAAAGTGGGCGCAGCTTGAGTCAAAGCTTCATAGACTTCCTGAATAATGTCCAAATCCTCTGCCGGGAATGAGGTGGTCAGGACAGGTTCATCGATTTGAACCCACTGAACGCCTTCTGCCGCTAGTTCAGACAGAATACGGGTGTACAGTGGCAGGAAGCTTCGTACGATGGTGGCCAAATCCTTACGATCATAGCCTTTGGAAAGGGTTACGAATGAATAGGGGCCGATGAGGACCGGTTTCCCATCAATGCCTAGTTCTTGTTTTGCTTCACGATAAGCCTGTAAAGGTTTATTTTCAGTATACACCGGGACTGCGTTTGCCAATTCAGGAACGATGTAGTGATAATTGGTATTCATCCATTTGGTCATTTCACTGGCGGTTGCTCCCTTCTGTCCACGAGCAATCCCGAAATACACGGACAGAGGAACCGGACCCGCGGGACGATGGTTGAACCGTTCGGGTACAAGACCAAACATCACAGATGTATCCAGCATGTGATCGTAATAGGTGAAGTCTCCGACAGGAATGCGATCAATCCCCTTGTCACGCTGCTTGCTCAGATGCTCCAATCGTAATCTTTTCATCTCCGTTTGCAGTTCGCTTTCGTTAATGCTGCCGTTCCAAAAGCGTTCCAGTGCTTTCTTCCATTCCCGGTTTTCGCCGATACGCGGATATCCCAGATTACTGCTAATTAAGCCGGACAATTCAGGCCATTCAATAACGGACATGTACTTTTCCTCCTAGCGGGTAGCTGTTTTATTTTTACGTACCAAAAAAGGCATTCTTCCCCCCAAAGTTAAAAATAAGTAGGGGAAAGAATGCCTCCGTGATTAAAAATCAAAAATACGGCGACTGCTCTTAACACCTCCCTATCTTCCGTAGGTACTTGCGATGTTGTTAAAATAGGCAGGTCTCCTGACTTACGGATCATGACTCTCAGCATTCCTTCCCGGTCTGTGGACCAGTGGATATATGAACAGCTGAAAGTTCCCCGTTTACAGTGGCGGGACCGTGCCGGATTTGCACCGGCTTCCCTTTTAAGCCTGATCTGAATAGAACAGACACCTATCTCCAAGCTATGCGGTTAAGGTATGACGAATAATTATGCACTCGTATACTTGTTCACCATCATAAGTGAAACTTACAGGATGCGCAATAGAAACTCCAATGGAATCTGTTAGCTATATGCAAAAAAGACAAGCCTCACCCGAGATGGGGACTTGTCTTAGATTAGATATAGCATCTTGCTTGCTGGGTAAGCATCGCCTTATGTCAATGAAACGGTATAGCCTGCCTGAATGCTGGCTTTTACATCTACCAGACGCTGGTTGCGACTGCCCCGGAAGGGAAGGGTCAGGTCCTTTTGCTGTTCTACAAAACGACCATCTACAATCACATCGCACAAAAGCGCTAGCTCCTGTCGCTCCTGATCTGTGAGTAGATCTTCATAGACAAAGCCAGTGTAAGCCCACACGGTTCGGTCGGGACAGGCCTCGCGGAAGTCACGCACAAATTGCGAGCATTCTGCTGCTGAGAAAAACGGGTCTCCCCCGCAGAGAGTCAGTCCATCCAACAACGGATTATCCATGATGTCACGAATGACTTCCTGTTGTCGTTGGGGGGTGAATGGCTCACCTGCACGGAAGCTCCACGACGCTGGATTAAAGCATCCGGGACAGGCGTGACGGCAACCGCTAATGAACACGACGGTGCGCAGGCCGTATCCTTCGTTCAGAGATTCCGGAATGTAGCCACACAAATTCACTTATGTTTCACCCGGTCTCGAACCTCTGCCTGTTTTGCAGCATTAAAGCGAACGGTATAATCTCCTGTCAGATATCCGGTTACCCGACGTAAGCGCTGAAAGTGTGTGTGCTCCTCATCTGTGCCACATTGGGGGCAGCTTGTCCCGATAATCCCTTCATAACCACATTCCGTACAACGATCCACCGGATGGTTGATGGAGAAGTAGCCGATGTTCTGATGCAGCGCGTACTGAACAATTTTAAGAAACGCATCCGGGTTATTCCGCGCATTGCCGTCCAGTTCGATGTATGAAATCGCACCAGCGTTGCATAGGTTATGGAACGGAGCTTCCAAGCTGATTTTACGAGCAGCCGGGAGCGTGTAATACACGGGAATATGAAAAGAATTCGTGTAATATTCTCGATCATTTACCTCAGGAATAATCCCGAAATCACGTTGATCCAGCAAGGTGAACTTGCCCGACAGACCTTCGGCAGGCGTAGCGAACAATGTAATATTCAAATTGTGATATTCACTCATTCGATCGCAATACACGCGCATAGAAGTGATGATTCGCTGTGCCTCGCGGTATACGAAATCATCCTCCCCGTGGTGTTTTCCGTATAGTGCCTTCATGCACTCAGCCAGTCCGATGAATCCGATCGAAAGCGTACCGTGTTTTAGTACGCTTCCCACCTTATCATCTGGTGCCAGTTGTTCTCCACCTTCCCATACCCCTTCGCGCATCATAAAGTCCGAGGCTTTGGCAGGCTGGCTGGTCTGGATTTGATAGCGATGGATTAGGCCATCCACCGCAATGCGCATAACTTCTTCCAGTCTCGCATCAAAGCGATCACGGTCAGGTGCCAGGCGTTTGCCTGTGCAAATACCATACTCAATGCCAAGCCGCACCAGATTAATGGTATTGAAGGAGAGATTTCCCTTGCCACTCTGCCGATTTCTACCGAAACGGTCAGAAATGGTGCGGGTACGGCAACCCATTGTCGCTATAATGGTATCCGGGTCATCAGCACGGTAAAAAGGCAGGTTAAAGGTGGCATCCACATTCACAAAATTGGGATACATCCGTCTGCTAGAGCATTCTACCGCCCGTAAGAACAAATCATAATTGACGTCGCCTTCTGCCTGATTGATTCCCTCTTTGCATTGGAAAATATGCTGTGGAAAAATAGGAGTTTCCCCGCTACCCAAGCCGCGAATCGTGGCCTCCAGCAGCGATTGAGTAACAAGCCGTCCCTCAGCAGACGTGCACATCCCGTAATTCAGTGAAGTGAATGGAATTTGTCCACCCGCGCGACTGCTCATGGTGTTCAGGTTATGAATGAGCGATTCAGCAGCCTGCCGGGTTTCCGTCTCCGTCTCTTCGCGAGCGAATGCGTATGAACGAGGGCAGACTTCTTGCAAATGGGGATTGGCCATATGTAGTTCATCGTCAGTCAGACTGGACTCTATCTCTTCCTCGAACAGCCGAAGTCCCTTGCGCAGATGCTTGCGGAAGGACCGGGCAACGTATGGGGCAAGGTCCCAATCTATTTTATTGGCGGAGACACCTCCGAATTGGCTATTTTGCTGAGACTGGAATATGATGGCAACTAGTGCCATAGCAGACATAATCGTTTGCGGTGTGCGCACAGAGCCATTGCCTGTATTGAAGCCGTCTTGCAGTAACCGGCCAAAAGGGATAAAGATACAATTCGTAGTTCCGAGTGCATATTGGTCCAAATCGTGAACATATACATATCCGTGGTCAATCGCGTTCGTCAGTTCAGGCGGAAGTACCCGCAGGCGCGCATACCATTTGGCATACTCGGACCCAAGCTTGCTCATTTTGCCGCTGAACGATTCTCCATTCAAATTTGCATTCTCCCGCAGCATGTCCAGATCTTGTGCCCCAATGACCCGCTCGCCGATGTCGTATAATTGATGTTCCTCCAGCACCTTCATCGTAAAACCCTCCATATAGTAAAATATATATATTTTTCACAAAAACAACATATTGATGATATCTTGTGTTAACCAATTGTTTCGATCTATATATTGTATATACGTATACATTGAGAGTATGTGACTATTGTCACATTGATAGGAGTGGCCGACACGAAAAAGCCAGGTATAGAGTAAGGGACACATCCGCAGATATGCGCCTTACTCTATACCTGGCAATCGAAGTTGTGACAAAAAAATGAATAGGGTCGTCAGTACATTGTGTATGATCTTGGGATATTGTTTTGAGAAGATTTAAAGTAGCTTTTTCAACTGGGACACCCGGCCTTGAGAAATATCTAGCATTTCGGCATACACTTTTTGTGGCAGGTTCGGGTGTTCCTGAATCAGCTTGCGTAGCTTTTTTACCATTTCACCTTGTTGCACTCTAGATTGCTTGGGTTGCCAGGTTGTGTTGGTTCGGGTCGGCTTGGAATGTTCTTGAGCCTGGATAGCATCGGTGCTTGTGGCATGCACATTTTCATCGGTCTTTAATCCCTGGATGCACTCTGCGCAAATAAAGCTGTCCCGAAAATAAGTTAGATGATCCACCGCGCCACAAAATTTGCAGGAGACACCTGTGTATTTTCTTAATACAAATCCTTCTTCATCTACGAAGAATTCAAGCGAATCACCGATATTGATATCCATCGTGGTGCGCATTTCCTTAGGGAGTACAATTCGCCCCAATTGATCCAGAGGCCTTGTCATTCCGGTATTTTTCATTAGCGCTTCCTCCTTCCATGATATATCCTGATTATACCAAAAAATATTATTTTTAGCTTTGTATATTGAAGGTAAAATACAACTTTTTTTGCCTTTATGCTGCGGATGCTCTTTTATCCAGTATAGGATGTTTTCGGTATTGTTGCCGGGGTACTCCTTTTTAGCTATGATATATTAAAACGCTTTCATAAAAGAACTTTTTATCATCTTAATTAAGATAAGGAGATGACGGATATGAGTCATGAAACAACGGGTATCGAATATTTATTTCAAGATCCGAAGATTCATCTGGACGAGCGTGTATGGGATCTCGTGTCGCGACTAACTTTGGAGGAAAAAGTTGAATCCATGTTGCAATACCAGCCGGCCATTGACCGATTGGGAGTCGCAGCTTACAAGCACGGTACGGAAGCGGCACACGGGATAGCGTGGTTGGGTGAGGCGACTTCATTTCCTCAACCAGTAGGATTGGCATGTACTTGGGATACGGAATTAATGCGCCTCATCGGCTCTGTTATCGCAGATGAGGCGCGTGTCTACTATCGTCGTGATCCCAAATTAAACGGTCTGACCCTGTGGGCACCTACGGTGGATATGGAGCGTGACCCGAGATGGGGGCGGAATGAGGAAGCTTACGGCGAAGATCCGTATTTGACGGGAGAGTTGTCGAAAGAGTTAGTCAAGGGGATACAGGGGAAGCATCCGGTATATTTGAAGGCAGTTGCCACATTAAAACATTTTCTGGGTAACAACAATGAAGTGGACCGGGGAAGCGGCTCCTCCAGTATAGATCCACGAAACCTGCGAGAATATTACCTAAAAGCCTTTGAGAAGCCTTTTACGGAGGGCGGCGCCCAGTCGATGATGACTTCTTACAACCTGATTAATGGAACGCCTGCTACGTTATATCATGGGGTTAACGATATTGTCAGGGACGAATGGGGGATGGACGGCTTTGTCGTAAGTGATGCGGGTGATGTCATGGGGATTGTCAACGATCATCAGTATTACGATTCCCACACGCCAGGTGTGGCCGAATCTATTCGGGCGGGAATTGACAGCATTACAGATGATGCGGAGCTCTCCAAACAGGCGATTCGTGAAGCCTTGGCGCAAGGAACGCTACAAGAAGAAGACTTGGATCGGGCATTATTCCATACGTTCCGTGTTCGTTTTCGTTTGGGGGAATTTGATCCGGCTGCAGACAACCCCTATGCCTCGATCGGAGAGGAAGCTCTCATGACAGAGCAAGCCCGTGAATTGTCGTTGCGTGCGGCGAGGGAGCAGATCGTACTGCTTAAAAATGAGCATGAACTCTTGCCATTGGACCCTGCCCGGTGCGGCAAAGTAGCGGTCATTGGTACGCATGGCAATGAGGTGTACCGCGACTGGTATTCCGGTACGCTGCCCTACCGGGTTACACCACTGGAGGCGATTCGTACCAAGCTGGAAGGCGAGGACGAGAAGGAACGCGTCGTGTACCGTGATGCCAAGGATCGCGTGACCTTGACGGCGTCGAATGACGGAGCGAAGCTCGTAGTTGATTCTTCTGGCGAGATGCGGCTATCCCAGGATGGAGAGCCCGCGGTATTGACCATGACGGATTGGGGCTATGGCAGTGTGACGTTACATGATGAGCATCTGGGTACTTACGTGACGAGTGATGAGGAGACGCTCCGTGTGACAGCTGATGAAGCGTATGGCTGGTATGTCAAAGAGGTCTTTGGGCTGACTCCTGTTGGACAAGGAGAGCATCTGTGGACGACATGGAACGGCAAACCAGTGATTGCCGGAACGGAGGGCTCATTAAAGGTAGTGGAGGCTGAAAAATCTGCACTTAACGCTGTAGAGAGTAACGCCTCGAAAGACTCGACAGTTTCAGGACAGAGCCATACAACATTCCAGGTAGAGACGGTGTCAGATGGTTTAGCGGAAGCGATAGCCGCTGCGCAAGCGGCAGATACAGCAATTGTATTTGTTGGAAATCACCCGCTTATCAATGGAAAGGAAGAGAATGACCGCCCAGGCTTGGAACTGGCAGCTTCCCAGCAACGGCTTATCGAGGAAGTGTATCGCGTCAATCCGAATACGATTGTGGTTCTGACGGGCAGCTATCCATTTGCCATCCCTTGGGTTCAGGAGCATATTCCAGCGATCGTATACACGTCTCATGCGGGACAAGAGCATGGTACGGCAATAGCGGATGTGTTATTTGGAGATTATGCGCCAGCGGGGCGTTTGAACATGACTTGGGTTCAGAACGAGGATCAATTGGGCGACATCAAAGATTACGATATTATTCGCGGCGGTCGTACCTATCAATATTTTGAAGGTGAATCCTTGTATCCGTTTGGCCATGGATTGACGTATTCGCCTTTCGAATATAATGACCTGCGTACAGATGCCCCAAAGGATAGCGTAAAATCTATTGCTGCACTGGATGCCGTGGATACGCTCCAGGTGTGGGTAGAGGTGACGAATCGGGGCGTAGCTGCTGGTGAAGAGGTAGTACAACTCTATGTACGGCCCGGTGCCTCACGAGTAAAGCGACCATTGAAGACATTGTGCGGTTTTCAACGTATTCGCTTAGAGGCAGGTGAGACGCGAACAGTTTCCTTTACGATTCGGATGAAGGATTGGGCGATTTGGGATGTTACACGGGATTGCTATTGCGTTGAATCGGGTGAATATGCACTGCTGGCTGGCGCTTCCTCAGCGGATATCCGATTGGAGCACCCTGTGTACGTTCGAGGCGAAGTCATTCCACCACGCCAAGCCGGACGAAGTATCCGCGCTGAAAACTTCGATGATTGCTCCGACATCGTACTGGATGAAAGCAAGGAGCAAAGGGAGGCTTGTGTACGTCCGCGCACACCTCAACGTTCCGGCTGGATTGCCTTTCATGGCGTAGACATGGATACGGTAAGTGTCGTCGAGCTTCAGTGCCGCGTGTCAGGCAACAGCAGCGATGCCACAATTGAGCTGCGCTTGGATGCACCGGACAGTGAAGCTGTGGCGCGTGTGAACGTGGGCAATACAGGAGGGGCGCAAACATGGGTTACGCTTTCAGAAGCGGTACATTCAGTCTCCGGTACACGTGATGTATACCTGTTGTTGAGCGGGGAAGTGCGGTTAGCTCATTTTACTTTGGGCGCCAATGCTGCAGAGGATTCCGGCTTTCAGGCTTGAACTTACTTCTGACATCACGTACAATGCATTCAACGAAGTTTCTACAGCTTAGGGGTGTCATCTCATTTGAATAGTGAAAAAAGACTACGCACCGCAACGCCCAAATGGCTTGGGGTGGCGGTAAAGGCGCTTGTCTATTTGGAAAAGCACGGAGAACTCTGTGCCAGCGGTTCTATTGCCCGTTCCATTGACTGCGAAGTCACTTTGGTGCGCAGGGTGCTGACGCGCCTTGTACAGGCAGATTTGATTGCAGCACGCGAAGGTCGTGAGGGAGGCTATGTGCTTACCCGTCCGGCCGACCATATTACACTTGCCGATATATACCATGCCATTGAAATATGTGATCCGATTTTCCCGGGTATGATGCATGAACCGGAAACCAATCCTTTTTGTGAGGAGTTGGCGATAGCCGTATCCGAAATTTTAGCCGAGAGCGAACGACGTATGCTGGAAGTATGGGAGTCCCATACGCTGGCTTCGCTCGCCAATCGTACATCACTCGTGGTGGGGAAATGCAATCATAATGAAGGTAAGGATGCCAAGTCTCCTTCCCAGCGGGATTAACACATTTTCATTCAAAATGATAATAGCCGATACGACTCTAAGAGAGGGTTGTATCGGCTATTTCTGTGAAATGGTCATGCCTCAAATTATATTTCATATGAGCAAACCCGGTTACGTCCTGCATTTTTAGCTTCGTATAGTGCTTTATCTGCCTGCTCCAGCAGGGCTGCCCCGGACATATCTTCCCCGGTACCAGGAAAGTTCGTCACGCCGATGGACACCGTGACTTTAAGAACAAGACCGTCCGCTAAAATAAACTCGTGCTGATTTACTCCACTAAGAATCTGATTAGCTGTGCGCAGCGCTTGCCGAAAAGCACAATTCGGCAAAAGCACGGTGAATTCTTCCCCCCCGCTGCGGGTGACTACATCATTAGGACGACATTTTTCCATTAAAATCTGCCCAAGCTGGCGCAGCACTGCATCTCCTGCCGCATGTCCGTAGGTATCGTTGACTTCCTTGAAGTGATCAATATCCAACACCAGTACAGATAAGTGCTCATGACGTTCGCGAGCTTGAGGGAGCTTCTCTTCCAATGAAAATTCAAGCTGTCTTCTGTTGCTTAAATTAGTGAGATGGTCTGTGTAGGAGGAATGCTCCAGTCGAAGTAACAACTCATTGGATGTGTTAATAGATTCAGCAATGAGGTACAGAAGACATCCGCCGACCATGGAAATGAAGAATTGGAGCGGATAAACGTGCAGAACATCATCAAGATTTTTCAAATTAATCATAAGGGGACAGAATATAATGCCCAAAGCAAAAACGTTCATAATGATCAGCTTGGGTAAACGTGACCAGGACAGATGTGACAACAAAGCGCACCCCAGCCCAACGAGCATCATGAAAATAGCGCCTACGATGGCTTGAGTGTTAATACCAAACAGTAATAATCTACCTACACATATAAACAGGGTAGCCATGAGTGCTGCTGGGGCGCCGATGTACGTTGCGGTAGCTACGATGGCCAAATGACGAAGATCGGCAATCGTATTAAATCCTACTGGAATTGAATAGTACATCATAACAATGCCATAGCACCCAAAAAGAGCGCCTCCGATCCAATGTATCTTACGCTTCAAGGTGTGCAGCCGGATTTTATATCTTTGTGATATGAGGCCGGTTATGTACAAAAAGGTGACAAGGATACAGGTATTTACAAAAAACGTACTGAACAAGATGTTAACCCTCCCGAGAGGCATATTTCTTCATTTTATCAAAAAAACTGACATTAAGCTTGAAATTGAAGAATTTATTGAAATTTATTACGCTGGTGCGCTTATAACGTTTCGTTCACGTATTTGGTGCATAACTGGGAATAGATTGAGCATACTCCAAAGATACAAGAATAAGGAAAAATGGGCGGTATCTATTGCTGCCTTACTGGAGATGAGGTTTGCTCATGATTCGCTATCCCTATCGCAAACATAATAAAAAGTCGGGTGCGGGCAAGAACAATGAAAATTCTCCGCGCTATCTAAAAATCGATATTTGTTTGGAAACCAACTTGCAGCAAATTAAGAAATTGACGTCAGATAGCCCAGACTTTCTGATGCGTCGCTTTAAATTGGGGCTTAGGGCGGATGTTCCCGCCGCTATTGTGTTTCTGGATAGTATGGCTAAAACGGATACGGTGAATGAACTCATCATGAGATCCATGCTTAGCCGCCCATCTGCTGAAGTGGCTGTTGAGGTGGAGAGTGCAGAAGCGCTGTACGCAAGAATACAGAGTCATGCGCTTTTACTGGGAGAAGTGAAGGACTGCGATGATTGGAGTTCCATGATGGAACAACTGTTAATGGGGGACACGATCATCTTATTGGAAGGCTGCGAAAAAGCGATTGCGTGCGGTACGCGTGGGGGAGAGACACGCGCGGTCAGCGAGCCAACAACACAGACAGTCGTCAGAGGACCAAAAGATGGATTTGTAGAATCCCTGTTCACGAATATTTCTCTGGTCCGGCGACGGATTAAAAGCTCCGATCTTACACTGGAGATGTTCCAAGTGGGAAGCACGTCCCTCACGAATGTGGCCATGCTGTACATGAAGAATATTGCAAATCCACGCGTCGTAGATGAGGTTCGTAAACGGGTAGAAAGCATCAATATTGACGCCATATTTGAGTCCGGCATGGTTGAGGAGATGATACAAGAAAATCATTTCACACCATTCCCAACGATCTTTAACACGGAAAGACCTGATACCATCAGCAGCAATATTATGGAGGGCCGAGTGGCACTCATTATAGACGGAAATCCGTTTGTATTGGTGATGCCCACAATATTTGCTCAATTTTTCCAGAATTCTTCGGATTATGAAGAGCGTTATGATATGGCAACTGTTGTTCGGCTCATTAGATATATCAGCTTCATTATTCTTATTCTAGGGCCTTCTCTCTACATTGCCTTAACAACATATCATTATGAAATGATACCGACTCCATTGCTGATCAGCATATTGGCTCAGCGGGAATCCGTTCCTTTTCCGGCATTTCTAGAGGCGTTTATTTTGGAAATCACCTTTGAGATTTTGCGTGAGGCGGGTATTCGAATGCCGCGTGCGGGTGGTCAAACGGTATCCGTTATAGGAGCGCTTGTGTTGGGTCAAGCGGCCGTGGAAGCCGGAATTGTCACCCCGCTGCTCACGATTGTAGTAGCCCTGACGGGGATAGCCAGTTTCGCAATCCCAGCCTACAACATGGCGGTGGCTGGGAGATTGTGCCGATTTATTTTCATGATACTGTCTGCGTTCATGGGGCTATACGGCATTACATTGGGGCTGATTGCGCTGATTGCTCATATGAACAGTCTGAGTTCTTTCGGGGTGCCCTACATGGCGCCTTTCAGCCCTTTTGTGCTGGAGAGTCAAAAGGATGCCGTATTGCGACTCCCGTTCTGGATGATGAGGAAGCGTCCTAAAAGCATTACATCTAAAAACCAGAAACGAATGAAGGATGGAAGCGGGAATTCCTCATCTGATAAAACCACACCGATGCAGGAGGGGGGCAATCAGGGTGTATCAGGGGAAGAGGAATGAACAAAGTGCAGTAACCTTTAAGGGGAGAATTGGGAGACTGTGTTTGGCTTTGTTACTGTTCGCTCCATTGTTATCCGGTTGCTGGGATTCTGTGGAGTTAAACCAGAGAGCAGTAGTAGCAGGGATAGGAATTGATTTGGTTGGGGAGTCGGACTATGAGGTTTCCCTACAGGTGATCGTGGCAGATGAAATCGCCGGAGCCAAAGCGAGAGGAGATACTCCTGTCGTTTTGTATCGGGAAAAGGGGAAAAATCTGTTTCAAGCGCTCCGCAGAGCCTCACAAAGGGTTCCGAGGATCATTTCTTTGGCGCATACCAAACTGGTCGTTATTGGTGAAAAGCTGGCACGGGCTGGAATCGGCGATATGATGGATTCTCTGGAAAGGTCTACAGAAATCCGGCTGCCGGTTAAAATGCTGGTGGCACGCGGTAATACTGGGAAGGATGTACTGGCAATCATGACCGCGATCGGCCGTATTCCCGCCAATGATATTTCAGGAAAGCTGGAAACATCGGAGCGTTTTTATGCCGGGGATTACGCGGTGACTATCGACGATGTCATTCGCAGCATGTCTCATAAGGGCGGCGGTCCTGTGCTGACGGGCATAGGGGTCAATGGGAATTTGGAGCAGGCCGCAAGCAAGAACAATGTGGACAATATTTTACCGAAAGCCATTGTTCATATTAACGGAATGGGGGTGTTCAAAAAGGATCGGCTTGTCCACTGGTTGGAAGATGACCAGGCCATTGGACTGTCTATGATCAACAACAAGGTGAAAAGTGCCCAAACAACACTGAGCTGCGGTAAGAATAGGGAAACCATTGGCATCGAAACCTTGTTTTCTGCAACCAATGTACACACTCGAATGGAGCAAGGAGAGCCTATTTTTGTGATTAACTTAAAACAGACCGGGGCAGTACAGGAAGCCGAGTGCTCGATTAACTTACAAAGTCCGGAGGCGATGAAAAGACTGCAGGAGCAATGGACAGAGGAGACGAAAAAAGTGATCGCTTCAACAGTCAGGGATGTTCAGCGTACCCGCAGCGATGTAATAGGCTTTGGCCTTGCGCTGGAGAGGAGCTATCCCAAACAATGGAAAAGGCTCTCTTCCGATTGGAGCCGTTATTTTGCGGAAAGTACCGTCCGTATTCAAGTGACTTCTGTACTGAAACACACTCAGTCGCGGACTAACCCATATTCCAAGGGTGAATCAGACTAGTGAAAAATAGAACAAGGAGGGAAGGCTATGAAAAAAAGGGTACAGATAGGTGCAAAAGAGATGATCTCTCTTATGGTGTTGTTTGAGATGGGCACATCCATGATGTCTATTCCCGGAAGGAATGCGGGCAAGGATGCATGGATCGCCATCCTCATTTCAGCGATTTTTGGGGCATTGCTTTTTGTATGCTATGGCAGCCTTCACCAACGCTTTCCCAACTTGCTAATGACACAGTACTGCAGAACCCTTTTGGGCAAGAAAGCAGGGAGTGCGCTTGCTTTTTTATATATCGTGTTTTTTCTTTACGGCGGAGCACGGGATCTTCGGGATACGGGGATCCTGATTGCCGACCGGACACTTCAGCATACGCCGTTGACAGTCATTTGTGCCTTAATGATTGGACTTGTAATGTATGTGGTGTATTTGGGAATCGAGGTTGCAGGCCGGACGGCCATCATCATGTTGATTTTGCTGCTGCTGCTGGGCCTGGCTACGAATATATTAGTTTTGTTAGCAGGCATTGTAGATGTGGGCAATATATTGCCCATAGCCGAGCATGGCTGGCAGCCGATATGGCAAGTTGTTTATTCGCAAGCCGTGATGCTACCGTACGGCGAGATGGTTACGTTTGCGATGATTCTCCCCACATTGAAAAAAGGCTATCGTGCCAATGGGGTAGGGGTCTCTGCTATATTGCTGGGAGGGCTGCTCCTGTCTATTGTCACACTGTCCAATGTGCTTGCACTGGGGGAGGATGTGTTCAAACGGGCGACTTACCCGCTGCTCTCGATGATCAGCAAGGTCGAAATATCTGATTTTATCGACAGAGTCGATGTCATCGGCGTTATGAGCGTTATTATCTTTGATTTTTTTAAAATTTTCATCTTCTATTATGCCGCGGTTAAAGCCGCAGAGGATGTATTGAGAATGTCTTACCATAAACTGATCCTGCCATTTGGGCTGATCATGTTAGTCTCGTGTGTATTGATGGCACTGAGCTATCAAGATCACCTTCAAACAGGCGAGTTAGTGCTGAAATGGCTGTTTCCGATATTTGCCGTGTTTTTTCCTATCTTGCTGCTAATCGTGTCGTGGTTGAGAAAGACCCGGAATAAAAAAGGAGAGGAAAATGTCTCATGAGTCATCGTCTTGCCGATAAAAAATACATCGGTACCGGTCAAACTCATTTTGATGTTCCATTTTATTCTGGGAAATGCGGTCATTATTAATATGGATAATGAATATGAACGGAATACATGGATTGCCACTTTGAATTTGGACGACTGTCCCTCATCTATATTCATCCATTATTTGTTTACGTTTTCCCTTGTTTGTTCTTTCTGATGACTCTCTTGCGGAGAGGAAGAGGAGGAAGTAGAAACTTTGAGGAAATGTGACCATTGTGAGAAAAGGAAGCGAAATGCGTTTCCTATTTGCTTTTTGCCCACATTTATAAGGAGCACTATGAGCATTCCTACCAGGACGATATATTCTGATGGTCGCATAGTGAGAAAAGCCAATGAAATAGGTTCCCAAGGATGATGAACACCAAGAAGCCATTTTATCGACATACTTGTTCCGAGCATTAGCAGCATAAAAAGCATGAATATCCAAAGTGTTTTCATCAAGCATCCCTCCGATAATTATATAAGCCAAGCATGTACCATGTATACATTGTGTTGCAAAGCCGTTCAATTTATCCGATCCCATTGACTTGAAATAAATTAAGATTTATACTTATTCTAAATTGATCTTTATTGTGATTGTAAGTTTGTAATTAATATAATCTACGTTGGCTAAGGGAGATGCGCTATGAGAACTTTAAATTTAACTTCGCAGCGCCAAGCGGTATATGATGTGGTTCGTGAAGCCCACGATCATCCTACTGCGGCCGATGTTATGAATCGGTTGATGGAGCGCGGATATAATCTGGCATATGGAACGGTATATAATTCACTGCGTTATTTGACAGATAAGGAATTAATCCGTGAATTGAAGCTGGGGGAAGCTGCTAGTCGTTATGACGGACGGATGGACGATCATCAGCATATTATTTGTCAGGTATGCGGTCGAGTAGATGAAGTGATGAGTGAAGTTCCACAAGATTGGATTGACACGGTTGCGCATGAAACGGGGTATACTATTGCCCATGCCCATGTCGTATTCGGAGGAGTGTGTAAGGAATGTCAAAGCAAGCGAATCAGATAACGAATCGTTTCAAAGTGGCTGATATGCCTAGACGGGTGAAGGGCAGTTGGACATCGATGTTAGCAGCTCCCTCTACACCTACGGTGCAGACCGTTCCTTCCAATGAGCCTTTGTATTGTCCGACTACACGTCGTATCATTCTGATCAGTTCGGTACCGGGTGTAGTTCACGGGTTGGTGCGTACGCTGTCAGATGCGTGTTTTGATGTAATGGTTTTCCATCGCTGGGAGCCTGAAGTGCAGCGTCATCTGGGAAGCGATCTGTTGATTTACGATTTGACCGCCACCGAACCACAGAGTGAATTACTAGATATCCGCAATCGTCTTGAGATAGAACACATGAAAGATACACCGGTTATGTATGTGGTTCAGGATCGGATGTCTGTACATGCGCATGAGCTGCTTCCTTCAGAAGAGGTGCTGGTGTGGTCGCTGGCTTCCAACCACATGGTGCATGATATTGAACGGATGATTGTACGCCATCCTGCCGCTTCCCGTCAGGCAGCGCAAGCCAGCCGTCGTAGGGTATTCAAGGACATCTGGATTGACCGAGATAAAATGCTGGTATATAAAGAAGAGAGTCAATTGAATCTGACTAAAACAGAATACGATTTGCTGCTGAAGCTGATTGATGCTCAAGGCAAAGTGATCTCCCGTGAGCAAATGATGCACGATATTTGGGAGACGGATTTTGTAGGCGGCAGCAACGTTGTAGATGTGCATGTCAAAAGTTTGCGCAAGAAGCTGGATGATCGACCTGCGGAACCTGCATATATTGCAACCGTAAGAGGTGTAGGATATAGATTGGCAGATTGAACTAAAAGCTATGAATACCGATGAATTTCCGCCGGATGGAGACATTCGGCGGTTTGTATATGATTCCATGAAGAAACTGACATTAGGTGTGACGGTTGACTTTATCAGGATATATACACTACAATCGGTAGTGTGAGGTGCTTCTTATGAAACGACTGAATTTTAAAGCTGGCGAAACTGGGCTTAACCGATTTTTTGGGCCTCTGGAAGCCAAAATTATGGATATTTTATGGTCCACTTCGGATCGGAGTATCAAAGAAGTGCAGACCGCGTTGGAGGGGGACCGGGACTTTAACTTCAATACGGTAATGACCGTGATGAACCGTCTAGTGGAAAAGGGAATACTGAGTAAGAGTATACGTGGGAGAACGTCTTTATATCGTCCAGTTTTAAGTAGGGAAGAGTTCATGGATGAGCAATCCAAGGGACTGAGTCACGAATTGGTGGATGAATTTGGTCCGCTTGCTGTCAATCATATGATTGACGCTCTGGAGGTGGCCGATCCGAAGTTGATCGAACGTCTGGAACAAAAAATTAAACAATGGAAAAAGGATATGTAGCGATGTGGAAAACACGTTCTAAATTACTGTTTACAGCAGGCGCCTTGATTTCGGGTTTCGCCCTTATACAGATGGGTATGTACGCCGGGCAGCATGTTTTCGGCTGGAAATTGAATTATAACGTGTTTCAAATTTGCAGAAGTTTGTTGCAGCACTACGGAATCGGCTACATGGTGGATGCGCTCAGCGGGCTGGTTTTCGTTACCTTCGCTATCGCCGGAGGAGAAGCAGTCAGACAGTGTATGGCTACCAAGGCAGCTTTTCGCAGACTCTACCGAATGCGCCACCTGCCGCTGACCGAATCACTGGGTGAACGATATCGTGAACTCGGGACCGATCGGATTTGGGTCATTGATTATGCCAAGCCTGCCGCCTTCACCATGGGATTATGGAAGCCACGCATTGTATTGTCCTCTGCACTATTGTCCGTACTGGACAAGCACGAGGAAGAAGCGGTCATATACCACGAAGCCTATCATATGAAACATTATGATCCGTTGAAGACCTGGTTGCTGCAAGTGTGTGCTAAACAGTTGTTTTACTTGCCTGTGCTGCGTCACATTACCCATCATTATAAGACGGCCCGTGAAATTTTGGCTGATAACGAAGCGATTCATCGAGCCGGTTCACCGGTTGGGATTGGGAGCGCATTGCTCAAGCTTCTGAGTATGACGCCTGCCAATACTCGCCTGGTAAACTCCGCCGCTTGTTCCTCGTTTGCAGAAACGTCCATTAATTATCGTATCTCACGTATTTTAGACCCTCAGCAGGAACCTGTCATTCAAATGCCTTGGCGTTCGATTATGTTTTCCAGCTATGTGCTAGTGATGCTGACACTTATGTTCGCACTGGCGCTGATCTAGTTTGGCAAGATGTTTCCTACGGGTGGCGCTTTTCGCGCTCCCGATTCTCGATTCTCGATGTTCTTTACACTACACTATGTAGTTTTTTACAGGGTTTTTATACAACTTAAAAGGAGATGAGCAAATGAATCAAACACTTATGAATATTGGATTATTGTTGGTACGAATCTTTACAGGGGTTATTTTTATCGTTCACGGTGCACAAAAGTTTCAGGGATTAGACGGAACCTCTGGCTTCTTCCAAAGCATCGGACTCCCTGGTTGGATGGCTCCTGTGGTCGCCACGGTTGAGCTGGTTGGGGGTATTGCACTGGTTCTGGGTATCGGAACACGATTGGCTGGAGCGGCATTGACCATCGTTATGATCGGTGTATTGCTAACCGCTAAAAAAGGACAGCCTTTTGGCTCGATTGAATTTGATCTGCTGGTTCTGTTCACCAGTCTTCAGCAAGCACTTGTCGGTGGACGTTTTCTGGCAGTGGATCAGTTATTTGGCCGTAAAAAGGCTGAAAACAGTAACGTACAGGTCTAAATGTTCATATAACCGCGTCCTTAGTCTCATAGGGCGCGGTTTTTGTTTTTCTCCTTTGTGAAATTTCATTGTAAATCATTTGCTACTTTCAACCGATATAACTAACACGGAATGTAATTCAAATATATCGTTTTATGAGCAAAGGGGAAAAAACATGGGAACAACGCGAAAGAGAAAAACGATATGGACACTCAGGAACAAGCTAAGTTTAGGCTTTTTGCTTGTTTTGCTGATTCCGAGCTTAAGTATTTCCATTGCGACCTATAAATCATCATATAATGCTATGGAGAAACAGCTCCACGGTAGTGCGAATCAGGGGGTAGCGACGGCTAACTCAATTATTGAATACGCAATTGCCAGTAAAATTAAAGATGCGAGTTATTTGGCGGAGCGTCTGGACGGCTCGATGATAGATGGTCGAAACAGCCCTTTGATTCAGCCCAAGCTGATCCAATACAAAGGTTTGCACGAAGATGCGACAGATATTTTTGTTGGAACACCGGAGGGCTTGATGATCCGGGGGGTACCCAAGGAGGATGAAGGGACATTTGACCCTCGCAAACGTCCATGGTACATAGAAGCGATGAAGCAGCCCGGTAAGGTTGCAATTACGCCTGTTATCATCAATTCATCGGGTATTCCTGTTGTCGTAGTATCTCAGACGCTTTCCGACAAGTCCGGGGTTATTGGGATCTCTCTGAATTTGGAGAGTGTACGTAAACTGGCCTCTATCAAAGTGGGCCAGGAGGGGTACATCATCATTTTGGATCATACGAAGAAATTTGTAGTCCATCCTACGGCTAAAGCGGGCTCATCTCCTCAGGAGAATTCGCTTGATACGTTGTATACTGCGCCGAGCGGGAACTTCAACTATATGCATGAAGGTCGCGAGAAATATTTGACCTATGTAACGAATACGGATACCGGCTGGAAAATTGCAGGTACCTTCTATCAATCCGAGATTAGCGATGCCACCGCTGCCATGCGTTATGTAACCATTTTCGTGCTGGCTGCCTCACTGGTGATTGCACTTATCGCGATTTTCCTGATTACCCGTTCTGTTTTGGTACCGATTCGTAAGCTGCAAAAATCAGCAGAACGAATCAGTGAAGGAGATTTGACGGGCGATTTGGAAACTGGAAAAACGGATGAGGTAGGCGAATTGTCTGCTCACTTCCAAACCATGGTCGACAGTTTGCGCACGATGATTCGAAGCGTACACGAAACGACAGATCGGGTAAGTTCTTCAGCGGAGGAGCTGGCTGCGGGGGCAGATCAGACAACCCAAGCGATTGAGCATGTCACCATTGCTATCCAGGAAGTAGCTGTGGGCAGCGAACGTCAGGTGCAGAGCGTTAAGCACGGATCTGTAAATATGGAGGAGCTTGCTCAGCAAGCAGCGAATGTATCCGAGCGTATGGTGGGCGTATCTGAACATGTGAAGATGAACGCCGAGTCGGCTCAGGAGGGCAGCAAGGCCGCTACGCAGGCTGTACAGAAGATGCATGACATCGACGAAACCGTTAACGATCTTGGACAGGCCATGGACTCCCTCAATGAGCGCTCCGGTGAAATCGTGAATATTATCAGCGTTATATCCGGTATCGCTAAACAGACCAATCTGTTAGCTCTGAATGCGTCCATTGAGGCTGCACGCGCTGGGGATCATGGTAAGGGATTTGCCGTGGTCGCTACGGAGGTACGTAAGCTAGCTGAGGAATCAGCGAAGTCGGCCACCTTGATCTCGGAGCGCATTGAAGCGATGCAGGTGGATATGAATCATGCTCTGGGTGCTATGCATCAAGCGCGGACACGGGTGACGGAAGGCATTGATTCGGTAACCACGTCTGAGCAATCCTTTGCGGAAATCAGCCAGGCCGTGGAACGAGCTATGGTGCATATCAATGACATTACCGGAGTGACTCAGGAAATGGCACGGGGGACTGTAGGTGTCGTAGATATTATGAGCGATATTGCCCACATTTCGGACGAGGCAGCGAGCAACACCGAGTCGATCTCAGCGGCAGCTGAGCAACAGCTCGCTTCTATCGAGGAGATTGCTTCATCTACAGCGGACCTGAGCCAAATGGCAGAGGAATTGCGTGAACTAGTTGGACGTTTTCAGGTTGAAGGAAAATCCTAAAATGATAAAAAGCGCCCGGATAAAGGAGATTGTACTCTGTATCCAGGCGCTTTTTTTAATGTTTTTAGCATAATTTCCGGTTTGCAGGGTTAGAAGTTAACGTTGGAAGGACTTGCGGCGATCCAGACGGAAACGGACATTCCGTGAGCTGTCGGAAGGACGCAGCGAACTTCTCTGAAATATATTGTTCAGAATCAGTGCGAAAATGACCAGCACTGTCCCATATAGTTCAAAACGGCTAATGGCATAACCTTGGAAATACATGAGTACCAGCGTGGTAATCGGTACAAAGTTGATAAATAGAATTCCGTTGAGTGGAGACAGCTTTCGGATTCCGGCATTCCAGCTAAGCAGGGCAGCTAGCCCTGGAAGCAGGATCATAAAGCTCATTTCGTATTTAACTGACCACACAGCCTGCCAGTCCGGCACCACAATCCAGTTGAAAGCAGAGGCAAATGTGACGACTACGAAGGAGACGAGAGTTCCGAGCAGGCAGGTTAGGGTTGAATACCGAAGAGTAGACCATCCTGCAAAATGGCTACCTCCCATGGAATATACGACCCATCCGACGACGCCTACGAAAATAAGCAGCAGCGGCAGTAAATGTTGTCCGGCAAGTGTGAAAAAGGTCCATTTTCCGTTCGTGATCACAAGTAAAGCCCCAGCCAGCGCAATCACCATGCTGATTAGTGTATATTTCGGAGGCATTTTACGGGTCATGACCCACACCATCGCAATGGAAATCATCGGCATTAGCACTTCCATAATAGAGGCTACCAGAGTACCTGCTGCCCCCATCGCGTGCTGTCCCTGGAAAACGGCCATATTATAAATGGTGAATCCCATGGTCCCGAAGAATAACAACGTCTTGCCCTTGCCCTCAAAGCGAAATGCAGTCCGTCCCTCTTTGAGCCACAATAGTACGACTAAAATGAGTGTAACCGATAAATAGCGCAAAAATGAAAAGTACAGTGGATTGATGTGTTGTAATGCAATGTGCGAAACCGGAAACATCGCCCCCCAGGACATACTGGCGATTAGGCATAATAAAGATCCGGTCATGATTTGTCTGTTCATGGTGTACGAAAGCTCCTCCTTGCCGGTCTCAGCGGACATATCTTATGGACAACATCATAAAGGATAGGAAGCTGTTGGTAAAATGATTGAAAATAAACATTATGATCATTTAAAATGATAATAAGTGACAAGGCGCGTCAATTTTGATGGCCCCTTGCCCTTCACAATAAGGAGGAGCAGTAGTGGATCTGAACGATTTAAACATTTTCCAGACGGTGGCTGCGCATGGTAGCGTCAGCAAGGCTGCAGCCGAGCTTAGCTATGTCCAGTCCAATGTAACGGCCAGAATCAAGCTGCTCGAAAAGGAACTGCAAACGCCTTTATTTAATAGACATAAGCGGGGAATGATCCTCAATGCCGAGGGCAAGCGTCTGCTGCAATATACGAAAAGCATTTTATCGCAATTTGAGGAAATGAAACATGCATTTCAGAATACCTCTGCACCTTCGGGGGTGCTGGAGATTGGCATTGTGGAGACCGTAATTGCCCTCCCAGCCATTTTACATGCTTACTATAGCAAGTACCCGGATGTCGAGTTGTCCCTCAAGGCTGGGGTTACAGAGTCTCTGGTGCAGGAGGTTGCAGAAATGCGGCTGGATGGAGCTTTCGTGACCGGGCCAGTCAAGCATCCGCTCATTGAACAATTTGATGTATTTCAGGAAAAGCTGGTCCTCGTATCCCAAGGAGATGACTTTTCTGTCGAGGATCTCACTACCCGTCCGCTCCTCTTATATAAAAAAGGCTGCGGCTACCGGGGACGGCTGGAAACCTGGCTCAAGATGGAGGGGATCATTCCCAAGCAGATTATGGAGTTTGGGACATTTGAGACGATTATCGGCAGTGTAGCGGCGGGTATTGGAATGACCGTTTTTCCCGAATCTTCGATCAGCGGGCTGGTGGCCCAAGGCCTTGTGTGCGGTCATGCGATGCCTGAGCCGTACAATGAAGTAACAACGGTGTTTATCCGGCGTAAGGAAGCCTTTGTTACCAGTACTTTGCAGTCTTTTATAGACGAGATTATCACTCAGACAGAGGCGTAGCTTTATCGCTTGAGCTCGGGTACAATGAGAGGGATTTGATCTCACTTTTCTTCCTGAAGGAGGGCTATTATGTTTACAATATATCCGGCGGCTTCCCGATTCAGCTTCGATAAGGGCTGGCTGCGGGGGAGTCACAGCTTTTCATTCGCGGAGTATCAGGATGAGAACAATACAGCGTTTGGTCCTATGCGTGTCTGTAATGACGATGTCATCACACCGGGACGGGGCTTTGGGGCGCATCCGCATAGTGATATGGAGATTGTTTCGATTGTGCTGTATGGGGAACTGCGTCATGAAGACAACCGTGGACATGTAGCGGTGACCCGTTTTGGAGGCATTCAGCGAATGTCAGCGGGCCACGGCATCATTCATACGGAGCACAACGCATCACAAACAGAGGATGTCAGTCTGCTGCAATTGTGGTTTAGCCCGCATACGAGAGGACTGAAACCGTCATATGAAGCTACAGCGTTCGATCCTGAGCGTCTTCAAGGTCAGCTTCTGCCTGTCGTTGCCGGAAAGCGTGTACCAGGCACAGAGGGTGAAATAGCTGCAATCAATCAGGATTTAACGATTTATTTAAGTAAGCTTCAACCCGGAGAACAAGTAGAATTCACACAGGCCGAGGGTCGGCGCGTGTTCCTGTTCGTCATCGAAGGCTCACTGCGTGTGAACGGTGAACATATTCTGCAAGGGCGCGATTCAGCTCGTATTGAGCAGGAGCCGAAGCTAGCGCTGGCAGCAGAGGAGTCTGCTTTTTATATGTTGATTGACTTGCCCTAAAAGGAGGTGCGCACATGGCGCAGCAGGAAACATGGCTGATCAAGCATGCCGTCACGGGACGGAGCTTTGCCGACAGCCGCAAGCAGAGTTTCGATTGCCGTTTGGAGTCGATGGACGGGGTGTTTCGCTTCACGCTTCAAGGGCTGCCGCATGAGGCTGCGGAGGCGATTGTGCGTTATAGCGGGGAGTTGAACGTATTTCGTTTTGTAACGCCGGTAGACAAAGGACCCGTGGTGAAGCATTGGTATTACGTCACTCCAGCAAGCGTGGAATATCATGAGCAGACAGATGAGCTGACGTTCGAGGCTGGTTCTGAGATTGAATACCATCCCGAGGATTATTGGGGGGATTAATCATTCCTTTATCATAAATTTTCAGATTTATAATGGATTTTCGAAGGCTCTGCATCATTGCAGGGTCTTTTTGTTATCTGTTCGACATGTTGTGTTCATTGGATACATAATCCTTTGCAGGCTGGTACATCCTATATGTCATATTACGTTGTTCGGCTCATTCGTAAAGGGGGGAATAACATGAAGAAAGGACGCTTTCCCAAGTTGCCGAGATTGCCGTGGAGCCGAAGAGCGGTTCCGGCCCCGGACCGCAAGCCACGAAATGCCCGTGTTCCCAAGGGACTGCCTGAGCCCTCGTGGCTGGAACAGCCGTTGCGAACCAGTCTGGACGATAATTTGACCGCACTGCGTGATATTTTTAAGGATTGTTCTGATGTCGTCTATCGAGAGCTCATGATTTCCCCTGAACGCAAAGGGTTGTTGGCTTATTTTGAAGGCACGGTAAAATCCGAGGATTTGCAGGATCATATCCTTCGGCCTTTCATCTTGGGCATGATGCTCAAGGACCCTGAAGTGAACGGCAAATTGGAGCCGCTGGATGAAACGCGTATCTCCATGTCCCAGACCAAAACGATGGATCAATGGAAGATGGTATCGGCAGCGATACTGGACGGCAATGCCGCCTTGTTCGTAGAGGGCACGCCGCGTGCGTACATTTTCAGCGCCAAGGGAGGTGTCCGCCGTGGAGTGGAGGAACCGCAGACCGAAGCGGTTATTCGCGGGCCGCGTGAGGGCTTCACAGAGACACTTCGCGTTAATACGGCACTTCTGCGATTCAAGTTGAAGACGTCGATGCTCAAAATGCAAAGTATGACCATCGGGAAGGAAACCCAAACCAGTGTCGTGATTACCTATGTCGAAGGAATCATAGATCCAAAACTGGTGGAGGATGTTAAAAAAAGGCTCAGTGATATCAAAATTGATGGTGTGCTGGAGACCGGATATATTGAGGAACTGATTGAGGATCATCCATTTTCACCGTTTCCGCAAATGCAATACACGGAACGGCCTGATACCGTCACTGCACAGTTACTGGAAGGACGTTTTGCTATTTTTGTGGACGGAACGCCCTTTGCTTTGATTGGGCCCGTGACGATGTGGCAGATGATGCAAGCGAGCGAAGACTATTATGAGCGTTTTTTCATCAGCAATATGGTGAGAGGGATTCGGTTTCTTTTTCTCGTAATGGCTCTCTTTCTGCCAGCATTATATGTAGCGGTTACGACCTATCATCATGATATGCTGCCGACGACGCTCATATTGAGCATTGCAGCGGCTCGTGAATCCATCCCTTTTCCCGCACTGGTGGAAGCGTTGATGATGGAGATTTCTTTTGAAGCATTACGGGAAGCAGGGATTCGCCTCCCCAAAACCGTCGGTCAGGCCGTCAGTATCCTCGGTGCGCTCGTTATTGGACAGGCCGCAGTACAGGCAGGAATCGTATCGGCGCCAATAGTCATTGTGGTGTCGCTCACAGGTATTGCTTCGTTTACCATTCCACGTTTTAACTTTGCTATTACAGTTCGTCTGCTGCGGTTTCCGATCATGCTGATGGCGGGGATGTTTGGACTGTTTGGGATCATTATTGCCACAACGCTGGTCGCCACACATTTAACCAAGCTAACGTCGTTTGGCGTGCCTTACATGAGTGGATACAGCCCATACAACCATACGGATCAAAAGGATATCATTGTTCGTGCACCTTGGTGGAAAATGATTAAACGTCCTTCATGGATCAGAAAAGACAACAACAAACGGGAAAAAGAAAAGATGAATGGGACGCCGACAACCGAGGAGGGATGGTGATGAAGCCCCAAGGCTCTGATACAGGGAAAATACGTAAAACGGCTGTGCTTAGTTGTCTGCTGCTCTGTTCTGTTCTTTTGGGGGGATGCTGGGATCGCCGTGAGGTGAACGATGTGGCCTTTGTGATGGGCACCGGGATGGATAAGGAAGGGGATCAATATCGGGTTACGATGCAAATTGCGCTCCCTGGGCAGCTCGGGGCTTCGGGAAACACAGGAGGCGGGGGAGGCACAAGCGGGACGAAGTCCTATTATCTGGAGTCCAAGACAGGCCCAAGCTTTCGGGGAGCAAGCGCCGAGGAACAGCGAGGGGTTTCACGAACGCTGAATTTCTCCCATCGCCGGGTGCTGTTGTTCGGCGAGGCACTGGCGCGGGAAGGGATCGGCAATATGATGGATGTATTGGCGCGCGTTCCACAGAACCGTTTATCATCTCTCGTTGTCATAACGAAGGGATCGGCGCTGGAAGTACTGCAGGCGGATGCTCCGATTGAGCAGTATCCGGCAGAAATGGTTCGCGAGCTCAACTATTCCTATATGGAGAACCCTCGTTCAATTAAGCTGCTGTTGAATACGATCCTGCTGGATGGTATTGATCCGGCTGTGCCGGTCATGTCATTGGTGAAGAATGGTCCAGCCAGTCTGAAGGACAAGAAGACGAATATTCAGGTCGACGGGCTGGCTGTATTTCGCAAAGACAGGGTGACCGGCATAATAGATAATCATTTAAGCCGGTTTTTGCTACTGGGTATGAATCAGGCCAAGAATACGGAAATTTTTGTACTTCCACCCAAAGGAAAAGGTTATATTTCCGTAGATCTCATCGAAAATAAGGTCAATATCGAACCCAATATTCGGGGGGATGAGATTCGGATGACCATTCATATAAACTGCAACGGAAATGCAAAAGAGAATGAGACGACTTTCGATATTTCCAAAGAGGCAAACTTGAAGTGGCTGGAACAGCAGGTTGCCGAGCAGATCAAGAAGGAACTGGGAGAGGCTGTTCGTGTTATTCAGCAAAAGTATCATTCGGATGTGCTTGGTCTGGGCCGGGTTATCATTACAAGTCGCCCAGATGAATGGAAGCGGATTAAACCCCAATGGGATCATTTGTATCCCAAGGCAGAGGTCACCATAGATCCGGTCGTACACATCGAAAATATTGGTGCAATCACCAAGCCATTTGGGGTCAAAAAGGAGAATATTCAGAATGAATAAGGTATTTCTACTGCCATTGGTGCTGTCTATTCTCTTCATGTATCTGATTGACCGCAAAAGTCTCAACGCTGCACCTGCCGTCAACCGATGGATCTCACGTGTATTGTACGTAATTAGTATTGGTATCTGGATCTACGGAACATCGACAAGAAGTTCCGTTTATGTGGCTACATGGCTGACCCGTTTTATTGACATGTGGCTCCCCCCTACGTTGTAACGTGTAATGGATGCCTGTGGGCCAAAAGGAGATGTACCTTTATGAAACAGTTCACAACCAGACAAATCGTGTTGCTTGGTGTATTGCTGCAGGCCAGTATTACCCTTGTACATGCTCCGGCCCAGGCAGCAGATTACGCAAACCAGCATGCTTATTGGACTTGTATGGTTGCCGCCATTGTGCTATGCCTACCGATTTATGTGGTGCTTAGAATTAGGAGGCGTTTTCCAGATCAGGATATGCTTCAGGCCATAGTAAGCTCTCATCCCGTACTAGGACGCATGCTGCTCTCGGTGTACCTTATAATTTTCCTGATTATATTTGCAAGGGATTTGAGAATTATTACGGACCTGGTACAGGTTACGCTGTTGCCATTGACCCCAATTGTCGTGATTTCTCTGATTATATTGTTAACTTTAGTATTTATGGCTAAAGGTGGAATTAGCACTATCGTGAATATGACGGAAGTTTTTGTTCCGCTGATGATCCTGACGCTCTTAACCATGCCGCTTATTTTCGGACGTAATATGGATTTTGCGGTACTGAGACCGTTCTTGCATCCAGATGTAGGTGGAGTGGTCAAAGGGAGCTGGCGCATGCTTGGTTATATGGCAGACATTATGATGTTGCCCTTTGTGATTTTTGGGAAAAATTATAGTCCACGGAGCGCGTGGCTTGGGCATCTGACAGGAACCGTTTTTTTGGTTCTAATTGTGTTACTGGCAGAGCTGGTTATCGGTGTTCCCATTTTGTCACGACTGTTTTATCCTTCGTATGAACTGGCGCGTCAGTTGCAAGTGACCGATTTTCTGGATCGGTTCGATTTATTTGTGGGCGCTCTTACCGTGCCGACCCTGCTTACGAAAATGGGGTTTGATCTGTATGTCATCAGTTTGACTGTCAAGCGTATGTTTGCTCCAGCCTGGGGGAATTTGATTGTTTGGCCAGTAGGTTTGTTGGGCTATGTCTGTTCCTTTATGCTGTTCTCTAACATTGTACAAATATATGAATTCAGCCGGGAGTGGACCGTGGTTATGGTCATGTTCTTTGTCTTCATGCCATTTGTGTTATGGTTGCTACTCCGACCCAAACGTAAAGAAGAAGGCGGCGGTGATAGGCCATCCGGCGAAAAGCAGGATAACAGACAGAAAGACCAGTTGGGAGGCAGAACAGGACACGCCCACTTATAAGATTACTGTATTCATCGGAAAAGTAATTCTTATTTGTCTTTTACCCCTCTGATTGTATACTTGGTAGAAAGAAATACGACTTCTACAAGGGAGGCAACAGAATGGCACAACGCATGGCAGGCAAGAGAGTCGCTCTTGCAGGTCCCCGTAAAGCAGACGAAATGGCGCTGCTAGTTGTGAAGATGGGGGGGGAGCCAGTACAGCGCCCGGCCCAGGGCACCGTTTTTTTGGATGATATCGAGCTGCGCAACGCTGTTGTATCATGGGTGAAGCACCCTCCGGACTGGTACATCTTCACGACAGGTATGGGGCTGGATGCTCTGTTCGATATGGCAGAGGATATGGGTGTGGCCGAGCAGATTATGGAGTTGCTGCAATCTTCCAACATTGCAGCGCGGGGCTACAAGACGGTCAATGGACTCAAAAAGCGTGGCTTTACGCCAGCAGTACGAGACGAGGACGGAAGTTTGATCGGATTGACAGGAGCTTTCGCCCCATACGATCTGAAGGGGAAAGAAGTACTGTTGCAACTGCATGGCGATCCAGCCCCACGGTTGGTAAAATGGCTGGACGAGCAGGGGGCAGTGACCCGCCAGGTACTTCCTTATAAACATATCCCACCTGAGGAAGCAAAATTGCAGGCGTTACTGGAGGATATCATCCATCGTAATGTTGATGCCGTTACGTTCACGAGTGGTCCGCAAATTCGATTTTTAGCCCAATATGCCAGAGAGCAAAATCGAATCGAGGATTTACTGGAAGCTTTTCGTGAGGATGTGATTGCTGTATCCGTAGGGAAGGTGACTGCACAGTCCATTGTGGAAGAAGGGATTGATCGAGTCGTGTTTCCAACCGAAGAGCGCATGGGCGCGATGATGGTGGAGCTGGGCAAATATTTTGAACATAACGATTCGGTGCATGGCTGTGGTCTGAAGATCGTGAATGGTCATTGAAATGAGATCAAAATTATAAATGCAGTATGCGAAAAATGAACTTATATTTCGGGATACAGAGTAAAATAAAGATAAGGGCCTACGAGGTCTTTATCTTTTTTTGTTGGACATGCATCGACAAAGATTTTTGTTATAGCGAAAATGTTTATCTAATATAATGAATAAGTTTCGATGCATGATACTTGAGCATTTTGCATAAATCCCAAGAGCGTTTTCAAATAAGCAATATATAGATCGAAGCGCTTTAGTTCGTCTATATATTGTACTTATGAGCGTTGGGAATCGAATTATGCTAAATGCTGACTTAGGACAGGAGCTGAGACGTTAATGAATTCTATTTGCGTATTTGCCGGGTCCAGACCTGGACATTCATCGGTATATGTTGAGGCTGCAGGCAAGCTGGGGGAAGCCATGGCTCGCCATCATATTCGTCTGATCTATGGTGGCTCTAGCAGGGGGCTGATGGGAGAGGTGGCGGATGGAATGCTGGCGGGTGACGGTCAGGTCACTGGCATTATGCCTACCCTGTTATTTGATGCAGAGATCATTCATCGGGGAGTTACCGAATTTATTGAGGTAGCAAGCATGCATGAGCGTAAAGCGGCAATGAGCGAGATGGCCGATGCGTTTATCGCCCTTCCGGGTGGCTTGGGAACCTTCGAGGAGCTGTTCGAGGTATTGTGCTGGGCGCAAATTGGCATTCATCGCAAGCCCATTGGGCTGCTGAATGTGAATGGATATTTTGACCCGTTAGTAGAAATGGTGCGTCATAGCGTGCAAGAAGGGTTTACCGGGGCTGAGCACCCAGCATTATTAAGTATCTCTGCGGACCCGGACGAATTGCTACATATGTTAAAAAATAAAGCAGAGAACTTGAAATAAAGCGTTTTTCGTGCTTGCACAACTGATTGAGGCAAGGTTATGATAAGACCCATAATCAAATAGCGGACAGACAAGGTGCCTTTGCGGTCAAGCAAAGGGTAACAGGGAATCGGGTGCAAATCCCGAGCGGTCCCGCCACTGTAAGGAAGAGGATTTTTTTAAATGGTCACTCGTGAAAAACGGGGAAGACGAAAGAATCCGTTGATGCCAAGCCAGGAGACCTACCTTGATCTGTATGCACCGTTAACCTTCGCGGAGAGGATGGGTGTACGAAATCAGGAAATCAGGCACACGTTGCTTTTTCCATGTTGGCTAGAGGTTTGCGTGGATATGAACGTGCAGCAGCGTTTGAAGCGTAAACAGACAGATGGAAAACAACGGCAGGCTGGAGGAAGACAAATCGTGTCTTCTTACGCTGTTTGTTCGTCTGATGAGAGATACGTACATAGAAACCCCATCCGGGCAGGATGGGGTTTTTTTGAGTTACAGGATGTCCATAAATCATTGAAATAGATAGCATAGCTGCCCTGAAAAGGATGAATAGGAGGAGCACAATGAGCCCATTAGGAAAATTGCTGGTGATTGGATTTGGACCAGGAGATATGGAACATATCACAAAACGGGCGCTGGATGCGCTGGCCGAAAGTGAGGTCATTATCGGCTACAACACCTACGTTGATTTGATCCGTCCGTTGTTGAACGGACAGGAGATTGTACGCACAGGGATGACAGAGGAAGTGAGCCGTGCGCAGGAGGCGGTTCGCCAAGCAGAGATGGGCAAGAAGGTAGCTGTCATTTCCAGTGGAGATGCAGGAGTCTATGGTATGGCAGGGCTGGTGTACGAAGTGCTGATGCAAAAAGGCTGGCGACGCGAGGACGGGGTTAAGGTAGAAGTTGTACCGGGGATCTCGGCTATTCAGTCCTGTGCTTCACTGTTGGGGGCGCCAGTTATGCATGATGCGTGCACGATCAGTCTGAGTGATCATCTGACCCCGTGGGAAACGATCGTAAAGCGTGTAGAAGCTGCGGCTTCGGCCGATTTTGTGATTGCATTATACAACCCGCGCAGTGGTCGGCGTACCCGCCAGATTGTGGAGACGCAGTCCATTTTGCTGCGTTACCGCGATCCGCAAACTCCGGTTGGGCTAGTGAAGAGCGCTTATCGTGAACGTCAGCAAGTTATTGTAACGACGCTGGAAGATATGCTGAACCATGACATTGGGATGCTGACGACCGTAATCATCGGTAACTCCTCGACGACGGTGTATGACGGTTTGATCGTGACTCCGCGCGGATATCAACGCAAATACACGTTGGATGCGACCGAGCAGGCGCTCAAGCCACATCAGCGTCTCCGCACGGAAGCGGAGCCGTGGTCGCTGGGCGCGCAAAAGGGTACAACGCAGGCAGGAGCAGCCCCGACTACGCCCGCTGGACCCTCCGCGAGCGGCGCTGCGGTTGCCACGCAGGCACGCCCGCAAGCGATGGCTGCCGTGCAGGCAACGACTGCTGTGCAAACCGGCACGGCCCCGGCATCGCTGGCGGCAGAGGCACTAAGCCGCCTCGCTGTCGGTGGCAAGCTGCCGGGCGAAGCCAACGCTCGCTGGAGCGGGCAAGCGCCTACCGCGGAGAGCACCGCCGGAACGTCAGCGGTGACCGGAGCGGGGGCCACGGCCGGGATGGCGACAGGCGGCTTTGGCAAGCCTGCGCTGTTTGAGGTGGGCGTTTCCCCGGGTGTGGGAAACAAGAAGTTCACCGCTCGCCAGATGGCGCTGCTCGCCGAGGTAGCGGGTGATGACGGCGAGCTGGAATACACGCCGGATCATCAGATCGTGCTGCGCGTGCCGTGTGCAGACCCCGAGGAACTGGTCGGACGGCTGCGGGATGAACGATTCATTGTCATGCCGATTGGCGATGTGTTTAAGGTGAAGGCGTGCGACTTCTGCAATATGGAGAAGGATGACGCTGTGCCTGTGGCTGAGCATTTACAGGTTGTGCTTGGCGGATTACAGGCACCCAAGGAAACAAGCATTGCTTTGAACGGATGCGGTATGGCCTGCTATGGAGCAGTGCTGGAGGATATCGGAATCGTCTATCGCAAGGGAGGGTATGATCTCTTCCTCGGTGGCAAAAAATTCGGCCGCAATGCTCATGCCGCTCAGCCTGTAGCGGAAGGAATTCCGGGTGACCAGATTACTGACATCGTGGAGAACGTCATCGCTGAATATAAGGAAAAAGGGCATCCGAATGAGCGTTTTCATAAATTTTTTAAGCGTGTAGGTGTCGTTGCGGGGTTCCGGCATGAAGATGCACCAGCAATGGTAGAAGTGAATGCGGTTTGTGGTGATTAGTAGGTTGAGTAGGTTGGAGGCCTGATGAACTGGATACAAGCATATATATAAAATAGGGCGTCATGCAGGCTATCCCTACTAAAGAGGAGGAAACAACAGCAGTGGATGCAATATTGTTGGTTGGACATGGAAGTCGGGACCCGGAGGGGAACCAGGAACTGCTGGAATTTGCACAAGCAGTGGCAGATCGGGTACCGGATATGTGCGTGGAAACCTGTTTCTTGGAGTTGGCACGTCCCAGCATTGCTGATGGAATGCAAACATGTGTGGAGAAAGGGGCGACGCGTGTCGTTCTTATTCCGATTATCTTGTTCGCAGCGGTACATGCCAAAATTGATATTCCGATGGCTATTGACCGGGCAAAGGCGAAATATCCGCAGGTGGAATTTGTATACGGACGTCCGATTGGCGTTCACGAAAAAATCGTCAGCATTCTGCAAAGCCGCTTGAAAGAGGCCCGTCCGGTTGCAGTTCCAGCGGGAATGACTAGCGCTGTAGAGGCATTTGCCGAGGTATCCGACGAGGAAACGGCGGTACTTGTATTAGGACGCGGAAGTAGCGATCCAGATGCGAACAGTGACTTTTTCAAAATCACTCGTATGCTGTGGGAGCAGCTTTCTTATACATGGGTAGAGAGCAGTTTTATCGGTGTGACGCAGCCTTCTTTTCCCGATGGATTGGAGCGTTGTGTACGATTGGGGGCCAAAAAGATTATCGTGCTTCCCTACTTTCTGTTCACGGGTGTGCTGATTAAGCGCATCGGAGAAATGACCCAGGAATTTGCCGAGGCTCACCCTGCATTACAAGTGGAGATGGGCGGATATTTTGGGTTCCATCCCCAATTGATTGAACTGGTGCTGGAGCGAGCTAAGGAAGGCTTGTTCGGCAAGGTTACGGCCAATTGTGATAACTGCCAGTTCCGTTTGGAGGCGCAGGAGCACCACCATCATCATCACGACCATGACCACGATCACCATCATGAGCATGATCACCATCATGAGCATGATCACCATCATGAGCACGATCATGAGCATCATCACCATCATCATGCACATGAGCACGACCATCATGATCACCATACACACAGCCACGATCACACTCATGAGCATGTCCATGCTCACAGCCATGATGACCATGATCACCATCACGAGCATTCACATATACCATCTGTAGTGAACGGAAGCGGGCAGGTGAAGGGCTCATGATATTCATGCTATGCGGAACGAGCGATGCTCGGGAATTGGCGCTGCAAATCCGTGACAATGGCTTCAACGTATTGACCTCAGTCGTAACCGAAAGCGCGGCGGCTAGCTTGTCTGAAGCGGGACTAGACGTAAGTACAGGCCGAATGACAGCCGATGAAATGGCTGCAATGATTCGGGATCAGGGAATACAGGCTGTTGTTGATGCCAGTCATCCTTTTGCGGAAGAAGCACACGCGAATGCGATGACAGCCGCTCGCGAGTCCGGGGTTCCTTATATTCGCTATGAGCGGACAGGACTTGTATATGACAATCATCCGTTGCTCCACATTGTGCCCTCCTATGAGGAGGCCGCATTACAAGCGAAGCAAATCAAAGGCTCTGTAATGCTTACGACGGGCAGTAAGACGCTCGGCACGTTCACCAAGCATTTGCTCGGAGACCCGGAGATTCGTCTAGTTATACGCATGCTGCCGCGCCTGGACAATATGGAGAAATGCGGCGAACTGGGCATGGAGCAAAAAAATATTATTGCCATGCAGGGACCCTTTTCCCGCGAGATGAACGAAGCATTGTACAAGCACTATGGCACGACCGTGATGGTCACCAAGGAAAGCGGACGCACGGGGGCAGTGGATGAAAAGGTTCAATCTGCATTGGAGCTGGGGATTCACGTACTTTTGATTTCCAGGCCGGAAGTGGAATTTGGCACAGTATTTGATCATTTCGACGGAGTTATCGACGCACTGCGTACAGCAAGAGAGAAAACTTCAATTTGAGTTGAGCCTTACCCCTGCGAGTCCAGTTAATCAGGAACGACTTCTGGCATGTATTTAAAATATAGTCATCTTAAAACAGGTGTTTTTAAGAGGTATCTATGATTTTTTAGCAATGAATTGTCATTTTCCTAAACTATTTTCTATTTTTCCATAAGGGAGTGGTCTACCATGGATTTTAAAACAGAATTTAAACCGCTAACGGTACAGCCGCAGGAGATTGAAGGCAAAAGCTTCGAGATGATCACTGAAGAATTGGGAGAGCATCCTTTTACAGCAGAGCAATATCCCGTTGTACAGCGTGTCATTCATGCATCTGCTGATTTTGAGTTGGGCCGCAGCATGGTGTTTCATCCAAAAGCGATTGAAGCCGGGGTTGCAGCTATTCGTGCAGGACAGCAGGTAGTGGCGGATGTGCAAATGATTCAAGCGGGGCTGAGCAAGGATCGTATCCGTCAATTTGGCGGGGATGTGCATGTGTACATATCTGACCCTGACGTCATGGAAGAAGCGAAAAGGCTGAATACGACACGCGCCATTATTTCGATGCGCAAAGCGATTCAGGCGGGCGAAGGTGGCATCTATGCCATTGGTAATGCGCCGACAGCGTTGCTGGAGCTGATTCGTCTGGTGAAAGAAGGAGCGGCCAAGCCCGGACTGGTGATTGGCATGCCCGTCGGCTTCGTATCGGCGGCAGAATCCAAGGACGAGCTGCGCAAGTTGGATATTCCGTTCATTACGAATATTGGACGCAAGGGCGGCAGTACAATTGTCGTAGCAGCATTGAATGCGATCTCCTTAATGGCTGTCCGCTAGATGCGGTTGTCCGTTTGCTGTATCATGAAATGAATTGGAACATGATCAGCAGAAGAGGTTAAGGAGGAATTGGCATGGAAAAGGAAGCGGCGTCCGCCGACAAGCCCAAACGGATGAAAAGCGGTGAAGCTCCCGCGCCGGACAAGCCAATGCGGTCAGGCTTTACGACGGGGGCTTGTGCGGCGGCAGTGGCCAAAGGAGCGGTACAACTGCTCATCACGGGCATTCCACCGAAGGAAGCAGTGATATCGCTGCCCGCGGGCTTCGATCATGCGTTTGAGCTGATTGAGCCTGTGTTGGACGCGGACGAAGCTTCCTGCACGACGATCAAGGACGGTGGGGATGACCCAGACGCCACGCATCAGGCGAGAATTATCGCGTCCGTTAGCTGGCGCGAGGAGCCGGGCATTGAACTGGACGGTGGCATCGGCGTGGGGCGGGTAACGAAGCCCGGTCTGCCTGTGCCTGTCGGAGAAGCAGCGATTAACCCGGTGCCGCGCCGGATGATTACGGAGGCCGTCTCAGGCGTGCTCGAGGAGCACGGATCGGCCAAAGGTGTCCGTGTCGTCATCAGCGTACCGGACGGTGAAGAAATCGCCAAGAAAACGCTGAACGGACGACTTGGCATTCTTGGCGGTATTTCCATACTAGGCACGCGTGGTGTGGTCGTTCCGTTTTCCACGTCAGCTTATAAAGCCAGTGTCGTGCAGGCCATATCGGTTGCGCAAGCGATGAACTGTCAGGAAATAGTCCTGACCACAGGCGGCAGCAGTGAAAAATATGCCATGCAAATGTATGATCAGCTGACGGAAGAAGCCTTTATCCAAATGGGCGACTTTGTCGGCTTTGCAGTCAAGCATGGCAAACGATTGGGAATGAAAAAAATTATTCTCGTTGGGATGCCCGGCAAGCTGTCGAAGGTTGCTCAAGGCGTCATGATGGTTCACTCCAAGAGCGCTCCGGTAGATTTTGGATTTTTGGCCCAGGTTGCGCGTGAAGCGGGTGTGGATGAGTCGCTTGCAGCGGCAGTGGCAGAGGCGAATACAGCTACGCAGGTGGCGGATATGATGACCGAAGCGAATGCGCTGAGCTTTTTTGAAAAGCTGTGTACCTATGGATGTCAGCATTGTCTGGAGCATGCAGGTGGTGGAATCGTTGTGGAAATGGTACTGGTAACGCTGAAAGGGAACGTGCTGGGGAGGGCGAGAGTCGGTGAGTAGAGTGATCCGTGTCATTGGTATCGGTGAAAATGGAGCGGCAGGTCTGTCGCAGGAGACGCTGGAGCAGATTGAGCGTGCGGACCTGCTGGTTGGTGGAGAACGCCAGCTAGCTTTTTTCGAGGAAGCCGCAGGAGAAAAACGAACATTAAAGAGCGGCTTATCCGCCGTTGTGGAAGAATTGGGGCGGTTGCGTGAGCACAAGGATATTGTCGTGCTTGCGTCAGGCGATCCGCTTTTTTTTGGAATTGCAGGTTATTTGTCTGCCAAGCTGGGGGCGGAACATCTGGATATTATGCCGCATCTCAGCTCGGTTCAGCTGGCGTTTGCGCGTCTCGGTGAAAGCTGGCAGGATGCGGTGCTGGAAAGCGTACACGGTCGTCCGATGATCGGATTGGCGCAGCGGATTGACGGACAGAACAAGGTCGCGCTGTTGACGGACGACCGGAATCATCCCGGCGCAGTCGCTGCCTATCTGCTGCATTATGGCATGACGGAATATGATGCCTTTGTCGGCGAGCATTTGGGCGGACCGGATGAGGTGTATCAGCATTATACGCTGGAAGAGATGGCGCAGAGAACGTTCCAACCATTGAATGTGGTTATTTTGCGCCGCCGTAAGGGTGAAGACGTGCCTGCAATTCGGCGGGGATTTGGCTTCGAGGATGCGGAATTTCACCAGCGCAAGCCGGAAAAAGGGCTGATCACGAAGCGTGAAGTACGCGTATTCAGCTTGTCCGAGCTGCGTCTGACCGAGCGAAGTATCGTATGGGACATCGGCGCAGGCTCTGGTTCTGTAGCTGTGGAATGTGCGCGGCTGGCCAGGTATGGGCAAGTATTTGCCATTGAGAAGAACGAAGGCGATCTGGCTAATGTGGAAGCGAACAAAATCAAATTCCGCACTGATTTCCCGGTTATTCATGCCAAAGCGCCTGCCGGATTGGACGAGCTGCCAGACCCGGATGCGGTGTTTATCGGTGGGAGCGGGGGAGAATTGTCCGAGTTGATTCGTCTGTGCGCTTCCCGTCTGCGTAAGGATGGACGAATTGTAGTGAATGCTGCAACGATTGAGACGCTGCATGACGGTATGAAGGCGATGCAAGCAGTAGGACTCGATACTTCGGTGACGTTATTGCAAACAGCGCGCAGCAAGCCGATTTTGAATATGACTCGTTTTGAGGGACTCAATCCGATATATGTGATTACAGGGCAGCCGTCGGTGGACGTGGCTGACGAAGTAGCGGGGGAGTAAGCTGGTAATTCAAGAGGGGGAGAGAGACAGCATGAATACGGCGGCAACAGGAACACTTTACGGCGTAGGCGTGGGGCCGGGTGATCCCGAGCTGATTACGGTCAAGGCGTATCGGATGATTCAGGAATGTGCAGTTGTGGCTTATCCGAAGAAACGCCGGGGGGGCAAATCGTATGCTCACGAGATCGTGGAGTTGTACGTCAACCCGGAGGAAAAGGAGATGCTGGGACTCATTTTTCCAATGACCAAGGACCCGGTTGTACTGGAGCGTGAGTGGAACAAAACGGTAGTTGCTTGCTGGGAGGCACTGAGTCAAGGCAAGGATGTAGCCTTTGTCACAGAGGGAGACCCTAATCTGTACAGTACCTTTATTCATTTGGCACGGCTCATGAAGGATCTTCATCCTGAGGTGCCGATTGTATCTATTCCGGGCATTTCGTCTGTGTTGGGAGCGGCGGCAGCGCTGGAATTGCCTTTGGCAGACGGAGATCAGCAGGTCGGTATTATTCCGGCTACGGATGATCGGGAAGCGATGAAGCAGGCGATTGAAAATCACGATACGGTCGTGTTTATTAAGGTTGCCAAGGTGTTGGATTTGATTTTGGATGTGCTGGATGAGCTTAATCTTGGGGACTGTGCATCAGTCATTACCAAGGTCACTTCTCCTTATGAAATGGTATGGCGCAACGCACGTGAGCTGCGCGGACAGGAGCTTGAATATTTGAGTTTAATGGTGGTGAGCAAATGACGCTGGAGCCCAAAGTATATATCGTAGGAGCAGGTCCCGGCGATCCGGAGCTGATTACGGTCAAAGGTTCCCGGATTCTACGCACGGCCGATGTGGTATTGTACACGGATTCACTCGTAAACGACGAGCTGATTGCCACGGCCAAACCAGAGGCGCAGGTACTGCAAAGCTCAGGCATGGATCTGGAGCGGCAGGTTGAGATTATGAGCGAGGCTGTGCAGGCTGGACGCAGTGTAGCTCGCGTACATACAGGCGATCCGGCAGTGTACGGTGCCATTTTGGAGCAGATGGTGTTACTGAAGCAGCGCGGAGTAGTCTACGAAATCGTACCGGGCGTCAGCTCGGTCTTTGCTTCTGCGGCGGTGCTGGGTGCAGAGCTAACTGTGCCTGACCTGACGCAGACCGTCATTCTGACGCGTGCCGAAGGCCGTACACCTGTACCGGATCGGGAAAAGCTGCGTGACTTGGCATCCCATCACTGTACAGTGGCACTGTTCCTCAGCGCAACGCTGGCAAAGAAAGTGGTCGTTGAGTTTTTGGCAGCAGGCTGGAGCGAGGACACACCTGTAGCCGTTGTGCAGCGTGCGACCTGGCCGGATCAAAAGATCGTACGCACGACGCTTGCTCAATTACCCGCCGATTTGCGTGCAGCAGGCATAACGATGCATGCCATGATTTTGGCAGGCTGGGCGCTCGACCCAGAGCTGGTGGACAAGGACGCGCATCGTTCCAAGCTGTATGATAAGTCGTTCACCCATGGCTACCGGAAGGGAGTGAAGCCCGGTGAGTAATCCATTTGCCGCTGTGGCGATCACGAAGCATGGAGTGGAGATGGTCCGCAATTTGGGAGCCAGCTTTCCGGGCACGGATGTGTATTACATGTCCAAGTTTGAGCGTGGCGACGAGCAGGAGCGTGACATTCAGTTGTTCGAAGGCTCGGTCAAGCTGATTTTGCCGGATTTATTTAAACAATATAACGGTATTATTTTATTTATATCTCTCGGTGCAGTGGTTCGTATGATTGCACCGATTTTGGTGGATAAAAAGGTAGACCCGGCGGTAGTCGTCATTGATGATCGCGGCGAGCATGTCATTAGCGTATTGTCTGGCCATTTGGGTGGCGCCAATGAATTGACCCGCCATGTGGCGGCTGTATTAGGCGCACGTGCGGTAATCACAACTGCATCTGACGTGCAGGGCACGATTCCGGTGGACATGTTGGGTCGGGAATTGGGTTGGGTGGTTGATAGTTTCGACAAGGCCACTCCTGTGAGCGCTGCTGTTGTGAACGAGGAGCCCGTTGCACTTATCCAAGAGACAGGCGAACGGAACTGGTGGCGTTATGACAAGCCTGTACCTGCGCATATCAAGGTATATGCTTCGACGACAGAAGCATTACAAGAACCGTTTAACGCCGCGTTGGTCGTGAGTGACCGTTTATTGGAGCCGGAGGAAGAAGAGCAGCTTCTTTCTAATGGCGTGCTGTACCGTCCGAAAAGCTTGGTGCTTGGCATCGGCTGCAACCGTGGGACTGCATTGGAGGAGCTGGAGGCGGGTGTGCTGGACACCTTGCAAGAGCTGCGTTTGTCTGTGAAAAGCGTACGGAATATTGCCACCATTGATCTGAAAAAGGACGAAGAGGGCTTACTTGCCCTTTGCGCCAAATACGGCTGGGAGCTGGTGACGTACACCCCGTCAGAGCTGAATACGGTGCAGCTTCCCAATCCATCGGAAACCGTCTTCAAATACACTGGCGCATATGGGGTCAGCGAACCTTCAGCCTTGTTGTCTTCTGGTGCAGACCATTGGCTGCTGGAGAAGAAAAAAAGCGGCAATATGACGCTGTCTGTAGCGCGGGTTTCCTATGACTGACGTCATGAAGCAGGCTGTACAGTCTGATCCATTTACCGCTACGCGCAGAAGCCGTATTGTTGTTGCTGGCACAGGCAGCGGCGCAGGCAAAACGACGGTTACCCTCGGGCTGATGAAGGCGTTCGCCGACAGCGGCCTGCGAGTGCAGGGTTTTAAGTGCGGGCCGGATTATATTGATCCGACCTATCATACGGCCGCGACCGGAACGCCTTCCCGTAATCTCGATTCCTGGATGACCTCACCGGATACGGTGCGTGAAATCTTTATCCGTGCTTCCGAAGGCGCGGATATTTCCGTGATTGAAGGCGTCATGGGTCTGTATGACGGCAAGGACCCGCTCAGCAATACCGGCTCGACCGCTGAAATCGCCATGCTGACGGACAGCCCTGTATTGTTGGTGGTCGATGTACGCAGTATGGCACGAAGCGCCGCCGCTATTGTGCTTGGCTTTCAGCGCTTGGAGCCCAAGCTGCGCATTGTGGGTGTAATTGTGAATCGCTGCGGTAGCCAAGGGCACTATGGCATCGTCAAAAAGGCGGTCGAGCAGGAGTGCGGCATCCCTGTGCTCGGCTGGTTAAAGCGTGATGACGGGCTGGATATTCCCGAGCGTCATCTGGGTTTAGTACCCGCTGTGGAACGCGGCGAGCTAGAGCCGCTTTTCCAACGGGCGGCAGAGCTGATCCGCGCGGGTACGGATCTGGATGCACTGCGGGCATTGGCGGATTCGGCTCCGCCGTTGTCTCTGCCCGCACAACCGTTATTTCCCCCGGATTGGCTTCCATCAGCAGGGCATGAAGCTGATACCGGGGGACGTCCCGTCATCGCCGTCGCCAGAGATGCGGCGTTCAATTTTTACTACTCGGAAAATATGGATTTGCTACGTCAGGCGGGAGCAGAGATTGTCTATTTCAGTCCTCTGGCGGGAGAACGCGTACCTGAGCAGGCAAGCGGCCTATACCTGGGCGGCGGTTTCCCCGAAGAGTTTGCCGCAGATATCGCTGCAAATACGGGCTTTTTGGAAGATATCCGCAACGCGGTGAGCCGGGATATGCCAGTATTCGCCGAATGCGGCGGTTATATGGTACTGGCACGGACACTTACGGATCGTATGGGTAATGCCCATCACATGGCCGGGGTTATTCCGTCGGACGTCCGCATGCAGGAGAAACGGGCCGCACTGGGATACCGGGAAGCAACCGCTTTGCAGGATTGCCTGCTGCTGGAGGCTGGAGAGACAATTCGGGGACATGAATTTCATTATTCTGTCATGCACTATGATGAATCATCCACCCCTTACTCCTACGCCTATCAAACCAAGGGAATGCGTGGTCTCCAGAGCGAGGGCTATGCGAAAGGGAACCTTTTGGCAGCCTACACGCATGTTCATCTTGCTTCTCTTCCCAAAGCGGCAGCACGCTGGGTAGAACAATGTCGGGCTTACGATCAATAGTTTTGCAAACGAGTCTACTGCTCCATATAAACGAAAAAAAGCCGGGTCCCCTAAAGGGGACGGCTTTTTTTAAACATCAATAGATTTAAACCTTACACAGAATGGAAGCGTATACATTACTTTTTTGGTGGTCCGCTTACATGAGCTTTTTCAGCTGGGAAATCCTTCCCTGGCTCACGCCAAGCATAGAGGCGAGTTGTTTTTGTGAGGATGCTGGATGCTCTTCCATAAGCTCTCTCATTTTCTCCAAAATAACGTCAGTGCGCTGATAAATTTTTTTCATATGCATATTTTGCTTAAGTGGGGGTGAATGGGTTTCAGTCGCTGTGACCGGAACTAAATCTTCCGTTTTCATCGAGGCTGCACATTCATCGCAGATAAACTGATCTTTAAAGTAGGTGTTGGTATCAACCGCACCGCAAAATATACAGTTGGTTGATTTGTACTTACGGAGCATGAGTGTCTGGTCTTCAATAAAAAACTCTAATGGATCGCCGATGTCAATCTCCATCGTCATGCGCAACTCTTTAGGAAGCACAATTCGCCCCAAGCTGTCCAAGGGCCGGGTCATTCCAGTCCTTTTCATTCATGCAACCTCCCCGGTTTTTTAAGATTTATAGAATGTATAAGGTTTGAGGCAATTCTTATCAATTCTATAACCGCAAGCATAAATTCTTACAAAAAGCGGCCCTTCATTGTTAATCAAGCATGGACGCACTTTTTTTCTTACGAGTATACCATAAACAGGCCGAATCGCCATCGTTCAGATTTATAAATTTTGAATAAGTTTATCCCGAGCGAACATATATGCTATAATCTTCTGCTAAAGGATTTAATAGGCCGTCTGTAGAATTATTTATATATGCCGTAGCTCGGACAATGATGGCGGTGTTATGGGAAATGGATGAGGGCCAAACGGAATTTTCTGAGCGTTTTGACCCCACAAACAAGAATAAATGACATGGGTCCCGCCTTTAAAGTCCTTATATACAAGTCAGGCAAGGAGGATTTATTATGGAAAAAAGAAAAGCATTGTTGTTAGGAGATTATTCGTATCCGGAGTTTCACCCGCTGCAAGGGGTGGACGAAGAGATTAGCCATATTTTACAGGATTGGATGACGGTACAATGCAGTGAGAATCGTAAAATGCTGCTCAAGGAAAATCTAGCCTCATTCGATCTATGCATCTCGTACTGTGATAGCCGCAAGGAGGTTCTGTCTCCTCAACAAACAGCAGGATTGCTGTCCTATGTTAGCGGCGGGGGTGGATTGCTTGTGCTGCATAACGGAATTACATTGCAAGGACGGTATGAGATTGCACAGCTAATGGGGGCACGTTTCCTGCGGCACCCGGCTGCGGGTCCACTTTCCTTCAAGGTAACGGAGCCGGATCATCCGATTATGGAAGGTATCGAGCCGTTCGAGATGCAAGAGGAGCCATATCGTTTTGATTTTGATCCATTCACTGAAAAAACAATACTGATGGAATATGAACATGAGGGCCAGTGGTGGCCGGCGGCATGGTCACTGTCCTACGGCTTGGGTCGGGTCGTCTATTTGATGCCTGGACATAATCAGCCAAGCTTCCAGCACGAGGGATACCGCAAGCTGCTGCTTCAGGCTGCCAAGTGGGCTGGACGCTTTCCAGGTTAAACATAGATCATTCCATTCATTGAGGAAGGGGAGCTGCGAGCTTTATGCGGCTCCCCTTTTCAGGTTATACTATAGGTAATCACAGGTAGGGGAGGATATATTATGAGCGATTTGTTCAAAAAAGCCATCTCGTTGGGGTGGGGCCTCACCGTTGTCAGCAAAGAAAAGGTGGAGAAAGCCGTCGAGGATCTTGTAAACCGGGGAGAACTTGCGCCTTCGGAATCCAAAGCACTGGTCGATCGTCTGATCGAACGAGGGGCAGAGGAACAGGGACAATTCAAAACAGTGATCCGCGAACAGGTTAGCCGCATTTTGCAGGAGCTGGAAGTACCTACCGAAAATGATGTTACAAGTTTGGAGCAGCGTGTAGCATTGTTGGAAAAACAGGTAGCGGAGCTGGAAAAAGAAAAGGCGGCGCTTACGGGTTCGAGCGACGCTGAAGAAGCGAACCGGCTGGATTAAAATGGCGGTTCGTATGAAGCACGCCGGTCGTTACCGGGAAATTGCCATGGCGCTGGCGCGTCATGGCTTTGGCTATATGGTGGAAGAAATGGGACTGTTCCAGCTGCTGTCATTGCCTCGCAAGTGGCTGACGCGAGAAACCCCCGAGTCCAAAACGCTAGGTGAACGGATTCGGCTTGTGCTGGAGGATTTGGGGCCTGCATTCATCAAGCTTGGACAGTTGGCAAGCACACGCGCTGACCTGCTGCCGGAGCCTATTATCCGTGAGCTGGTTAAGCTTCAGGATCAGGTACCGCCGTTTTCATCTGAAACGGCGCGTGGCATTCTGGAGCAGGAGCTGGACACGTCATTAGAGGACATACTGGTTCGTTTTGACGATGTTCCGCTGGCCGCTGCTTCGATCGGGCAAGTGCATCTGGGTAAGCTGCACAGCGGCGAAATGGTCGCCATTAAAATCCAGCGTCCTGGCGTTAATCGCATCATTCGGCGAGATTTGGACATTTTGCGGGAACTGACCGCTATGGCAGCCAAGCGCTGGGAATGGGTAGAGCGGTATCAGCTTCGCCAGATGGTAGAGGAGCTGGGGAGATCGCTCATTCAGGAGCTGGATTACAACCATGAGGCCCGAAACACAGAGAAGATTGCGCTCCAATTTGAGCAGGACCCACATATCTATATTCCGAAAATATACTGGGATCATACCTCTTCCCGTATACTGACCATGGAGTTTCTGGACGGAACTCACTTGGGTAGTCGTGAAGAGTTATTACGCCGTGGATATAACTTGAAAGAACTGGCGCAGCGGCTGGTCAACAGCATGCTGCATCAAATTTTTATAGAGGGATTTTTTCATGCAGATCCCCATCCGGGGAATTTACTCGTTTTGAAAAATGGCAGTCTCGCTTATTTGGACTTTGGCATGACGGGAAGGCTGAGCGAAGAGATGAAGAATCATCTCGCTTCCCTCGTTATTGCTCTGATGCGCAAAAATACCGATGCCATGGTTCGGTCTATCGAACGGTTGGGTCTGGTCGAACCGGATACCGACCTGAATGCGCTGCGTGCCGATCTGGACAAGATACGCGAAGATTACTCAGACGTTCCTTTTTCACAGGTCAGTATTGGTGATGCTTTGAACGACCTATTTGGCGCAGCGCAGCGCCATCGGATTGGTTTGCCTTCGGACGTCCTGTTGTTAGGCAAGGCGTTGCTGACACTGGAGGGGGTCGTGGAGCATCTGGACCCTGATCTCAGTATTATCGCTTTGGCTGAGCCCTTTGGTAACAAGCTGTTGAAGGAACGCTTCAGCGGTCGTCGTATCCGGGGCAAGCTGCTGGGTGGTGCGACTGAGCTGGTGGAGACGCTGATGGAGCTGCCAGGACAGGCGAGGCATTTGGCCTCGATTATCAGCAAGGGCAAGCTTAAGCTGGAGGTTACTGTACCAGAGCTGGAAATGCTTCTGCGCAGGCTGGATCAGATCAGCAACCGCCTGTCATTCAGTATCGTGCTATTAGCGTTCAGCATTATTATGGTCGGGCTGATTATCGGTTCATCGCTGAATCATCAGGCGACCATGCTGTGGAATGTACCTGCTATTGAAATCGGCTTTGTTGTGGCTCTCTTAATGGTTGCCTTTTTACTATATTCCATTTTTAAATCGGGAAGATTCTAGATACCGACCGGAAAGGAAGAGCTATGGATACACATAAGATGAACACTGCCCCAATGGATGGCCTCCTAATTGCAGATGTACCGTGGCACCGCCTGACTACTCCTTATGGTAGAGGCACGGAGTTGCCACAATTGATATCCAACGGGGAGTATGCAGCCATTGCTGATCTGATAGAGCATCAAGGCACACTGTGGCAGGTTACGCCATGGGTGTTACTTTTCTTATTGCGTAATTTGCATACGAGAAATTCGGATAATATCACGCTGAGTGAGTTGGAACTGTACCATGCGGTCGTTGGAGCATTGGACATGGAAAATGCACAAGAGGATTCACAGAAGTCTGTGGAATCTCTAACCATGCTGCTGGACGAAAAATATCTATGGCCGGCAGACAGTGATCCAGAAGAAGATGAACTGGAGTGGGAAGAGGAAGAAGCACGCGGCTATGACCCAGTGGCTTTTTGGAGTTATTATGACTATAGCTATCGATTATTGAAGCAGGCACTGCCTGACTTTGAAAGCTTACCCCAGCACCATGCGGACTCGGAGATTGCTGAAGCCCTATCGGAGCTTGTACAGGAATTGCGGAAACTTTAAATATAAGAAAACGAATAAGACGAGCTATTATGGTCGGAAAACTAATCTTTTGCTAAGGAGTGATTTCAGTGGCAAAAAAATTAACTGATATACATCGAATACGTCTCTTAAATCTCCTTCGTGATATTGGGTTTGAACCATCAAAAGTTACAATAGAAAATAAACAGGGGGAAACTGAGGTTATTGATTTAGAGTCCCCGTTACCGAAAGGGTTGCAAGCTGTTTTAAATTCCCGAGGCAGCCTAAGTAAGGAGCAATTACTTGAGATCGAAGAGAGTGTTAAACAATCCAGAGAGGATTGGGATTAGATGGGGTATTTATTTGATACAAATGCAGCTATTGCCCTTCATAGGCTTGACTCATCTTTGGATAGAGTAATACGACAAGCTGAGGAAGATAAAGAAAATATTTTCTTTTCTGTTATAACTCAGTCCGAGTTTATAGCCGGGTTGCCCACTGATACTGACTTAGATTCGATACCTTTTCTTGGCGGGGAATTTATTGCAGTTAATTCAGAGATCGCAGTTAAAGCGGGGCGTATCAGAAGAGAACAAAAAGATAAGTTTGCAAGAAAGCTCAAGACCCCAGATGCATTGATTCTTGCGACAGCTATTATAAACCAATTGGTACTGGTTACGGCGGATCAAGATTTACAGTTTGCGGAGTCTGAGTATGAAGTTAAGGTGATAAATTTTAGCAGGTTGGAATCTTAGTAATTGCGAAAATTTTAAATATAAGAAAACGAATAAGATGAAGATACTGGGCGATATTTCAAGGAAATAGATGATTTTTTTCTGTAAACAGCCTTTTAACTCATTCGTCTCTGCGAATTCCTTACGTTATAATGATGGACTGAATGTAACGGACCGGGTTCGTTTGAGAGAGGCGAGCTGAATGATAGGAGAGCCTTGGCGATTGGCAGCTGGACGGATGCCCGAAACCACACGGGTTGCGAGTCAACACGCTACTCTCTGTAAATATAGGAGGCTGGAACGAGACAGTATGAATCTTAGACAACAATGGTTCGGTAATATCCGGGCCGATATACTTGCGGGCATGACTGTGGCGCTAGCACTAATTCCCGAGGCGATTGCCTTCTCGATCATTGCGGGAGTCAATCCCATGGTCGGACTGTACGCCTCCATCTCTATGGCCATTGTCATCTCTTTTGCAGGTGGACGTCCGGCGATGATCTCGGCAGCGACCGGGGCTGTAGCTGTACTGGTCGTTGGCTTGGTGAAGGATCATGGTGTGGAATACCTGTTTGCAGCTACCATTTTGGCAGGAATCATTCAAGTGCTACTGGGTGTTTTGAAAATAGGTCGTTTTATCAGCTTTATATCGCAACCGGTCATGACCGGGTTTGTGAATGCGCTGGCGATCCTCGTCTTTATGGCGCAACTCACCCACTTTCATGGAGCTAATTGGATCATGTACGCGATGGTAGCGGGGACGCTGCTTATTGTGTATATTTTACCGAGATTTGTGAAAAGCATTCCCGCTCCATTGACAGCAATCATCATCATGACGATTATTACGTATGTATTTGGATTGAATGTGAAAACGGTAGGAGATATCGGTACGCTAACCAGCTCGCTGCCTTCATTCCATTTGCCGCAAATTGAGTGGTCGTGGCATACTTTGCGGATTTTGCTGCCGTATTCCTTTACGATGGCATTGGTTGGACTTCTGGAATCGCTGCTGACAGCCAGTATTTTGGATGAAATGACCGAAACGAAAAGCAATAAAAACCGTGAAGCCCGCGGGCAAGGGATTGCCAACTTTGTAAATGGCTTTTTTGGGGGTATGGGTGGTTGTGCTATGATCGGACAATCCGTCATTAATGTCAGCTCAGGTGGAAGAGGGCGTTTGTCCACTTTCACGGCCGGGGTATTCTTGGCCTTTCTGCTGCTCGTGCTTGGTGGAGTTGTGAAGGAAGTACCCATGGGAGCATTGGTCGGAGTCATGTTCATGGTGTGTATCGGAACCGTGGATTGGAATTCGCTTCGAAACATTGCCAAGGTTCCCAAAGCAGATACGTTTATTATGGTGGTCACGGTGATCATTGTGGTGGCTACGCATGATTTGTCCAAGGGCGTAATCGTGGGCGTATTGCTAAGTGCTTTGCATTTTGGCTGGAAAATGGCTAAAATCCGTATCAGTACGACTGAGGATCATGAAGAAAAGGTGTACCATGTCAGGGGGCCGATGTTTTTCGCCTCAACGTCTCATTTTGTTGATCATTTTGAACCTTCGGATGATCCGGAACGCGTTGTAGTAGACTTTAGCCATTCGCATGTTTGGGATCACTCCGCGGTTACTGCCATCGGCAAGGTGTTGCAAAAGTATACGAAATCCGGCAAATCTATTACCCTGCAAGGGTTAAATGAGGAAAGCCGTTTAATTGTAGAGAAGCTCGGTGGTCCTGTAGTTACAGAGCCGCTCATGTGATGAATCGTATAGCATAAATCAAAGCTTGAAATGAAATTTATTCATTTCAAGCTTTTTTTATTTATTTCTGAAATAAAATAATAATTTTCTTTCTAAACCATAGATAAATATGACAAATTTTCATCAAAGTATTGACGTAATAAATGGGCAGGAATACAATCATTGTTATTAAGCAAAGCAAATACATAGGAATAATTGAAAATTGAAAGGTATGTACATATGAACTTAGACTGGGAGTTTATTGTAGAGAGCTTGCCGTTATATGGAGAAGCCATGTGGCTGACCTTGAAGATCGCCTTTTTTGCTATTCTATTTTCACTAGTCGTCGGTTTGCTATGCAGTATAGTACTGTATTACAAGGTGAAGGGAATTAGCGGCATCGTTGTTGCCTATATTGAGCTTTCCCGAAATACGCCGCTGCTTGTACAGTTATATTTTCTGTATTACGGGTTTACGAAAATAGGTCTGCATATGAGCGAAATGACGTGTGCCATTGTGGGCATGACCTTTCTGGGCGGGGGTTATATGGCTGAGGCGTTCCGTGGTGGAATCGAAGCCGTAAGTAAAACGCAAACGGAATCCGGGCTGAGTCTCGGACTGTCCAAGATACAACTGGCGAGATATGTTATTTTGCCACAGGCTTTTGCCATCAGTGTTCCGTCTCTGGGAGCGAATGCGATTTTTCTGCTCAAGGAGACTTCCATTGTTGGCGCCATTGCATTATTAGATCTGATGAATGTGGCAAAAGACCTGATCGGCATGTACTACAAAACGACAGAATCGCTAATTCTGCTGGTATTGGCATATCTCGTCCTGCTTTTACCTTTGTCGATACTGCTGACCTGGGTGGAAAGGAAGGTGCGATATGCTGAATTCGGGGATTAATGTGCTCTTTGAAGGTTCCAATTTCGAGCGTCTATTAGGGGGACTGCTCGTTACGCTGGAGATTGCGTTGCTTTCCATTATTATTGGTACTCTATTAGGCATTTTGATGGGGTTGCTGCGCACCTTAAAATCAAGACCGATTCGGTTTATGCTGAGATTGTATTTGGAGACATTCCGCATTATTCCAATTTTGGTGTGGCTGTATGTCGTATATTTTGGATTTACTCCTTTGTTGAATGTGAATATCAGCGGGGAATTGACAGCAATCATCGTATTCAGCCTGTGGGGAGCAGCCGAGATTGGTGACATCGTTCGTGGTGCATTGGAATCACTGCCCAAGCATCAGGTGGAATCCGGGCAGGCATTGGGACTGACATATGGGCAGTTATACCGCCATGTGCTTATTCCCCAGGCGGTGCGCCGAATGCTTCCCGGTTCTATTAATCTGGCGACACGGATGATCAAAACCACTTCATTAGTGGTGCTGATCGGTGTAGTGGAAGTGGTCAAGGTCGGACAGCAGATTATTGAGCTTGGTGTAATCAAAGCGCCCTCAGCATCCTTCTGGGTGTACGGCTTTATTTTCATATTGTATTTTCTCGTATGCTATCCGTTATCCAGACTTTCCAAAAGATTTGAACGCAGATGGCAAAATTAGCAGGATGGGGTGGGTGTCATGGGAGAGGCTGTGGAGGTTTTACTCGAAATTCGAGGGCTGCACAAAAGCTTCGAAGACCGAAAAGTGCTGCAACAGATTAATCTGGACGTAACAAAGGGGGAAGTCGTGGTCGTTCTCGGTCCTTCGGGATGTGGAAAAAGCACGCTCCTCCGATGTCTCAATGGTCTGGAGCCAGTCCAAGCTGGGGATATTCGTTATAGAGGGCAGGACCTGACGGATAAGAAAGTGAATTGGCGTGAGGTGCGGCAGCATATCGGAATGGTGTTCCAGAACTACGAATTGTTTCCGCATATGACGGTCTTAGAAAATATATTGCTCGGCCCGCTTAAAGTTCAGCGGAGAAACAAGCAGGAGGCACTTGAGCAAGCGGAGCAGCTATTGGAGCGAGTGGGTCTGCTGGATCGCAAAGATGCGTATCCGAGACAATTATCAGGCGGGCAAAAGCAACGAATTGCGATTGTGCGCGCCCTGTGTATGAACCCGGAAATTATGCTCTTTGATGAAGTTACCGCATCCTTGGACCCGGAAATGGTCAGAGAGGTGCTGGATGTCATGCGAGAGCTGGCACAACAGGGCATGACCATGATTATCGTGACGCATGAAATGGGATTTGCCAAGTCGGTAGGAGATCGTATCGTTTTTATGGATCAAGGACAGATATGTGAAATGACTACGCCACAGCAATTTTTTACCCAACCGGAAACAGAGCGTGCCCAGCACTTTCTGGATATATTTCAGTACGAAACGATATGAGCATTTTGCATCAATCCCATGAGCGACTTCCAATCACAATATAGAGATCGAAATGTTTCTATTGGTCTCTATATTGCACCCAGAAGCGAAAGAAACCGAATGATGCAAAATGCTGACAAACAGGGGGAGAAATACAGATGAGAAAAGGAATAAAGTTCACGACGTTATTACTGGCTTTGAGCTTGCTGCTTGTTGGTTTGGCGGGATGTGCAGGAGGAGGAAATACCAACGGTAGCTCAGGTTCGGCTAAATTTGCTTCGATTGAGGACATTAAAAAGAATGGCAAGATTCGAATTGGTGTATTTGCAGATAAGCCGCCTTTTGGCTACATGGATTCGGAAGGGAAGAATCAAGGTTTTGACGTCTATATTGCGAAGCGGTTTGCCAAAGATCTTTTGGGTGACGAGTCCAAGGTGGAATTTGTTCTGGTGGATGCTGCCAGCCGGGTCGCCTATTTGGAATCCAACAAGGTAGATATCATCATGGCTAACTTTACGGTGACGGATGAGCGTAAAGAAAAAGTCGATTTTGCCAACCCGTATATGAAATTATCCTTTGGCATTGTGTCACCTGATAGCGCTCCAATCACCACGATTGACCAATTGAAGAATTCGGAACAAAAGCTGATTGTCGCAAAAGGAACGACGGCTGAAACCTATTTTACGAAAAATTATCCTGACATCAAGCTGCTTAAATTCGATCAATACACAGAGATTTTCTCAGCCCTCAAAGACAAACGCGGCGCCGCCATTGCCAACGATAATACAGAGCTGATCGCCTGGGCCAAGGCCAACCCCGGCTTTACCGTAACCATCCCGGCCTTTGGTGGTCAAGATACAATTGCACCCGCAGTAGCAAAGGGAAATAAGGAGTTGTTAGACTGGATCAACAATGAGCTGGCTACATTAGGCAAGGAAAACTTTGTGCATCAAGCCTACAAGGACACACTGACCTCTGTTTACGGAGAAGGCTTTACAGATCAATTGGTCGTAGAGGGCGGCAAAGTGAATTAATCATAGTATAAGTTGTTGTTTTACTATAAAGAAGCGTTGGGATAACAAGCCCAACGCTTCTTTAATATGGGGAAAAGAGGACTTTAGCAACCTCTTATTTTGTCATGGAAATGCCACTGGGCTAGTAATCCTCATTCACATGTTTACAGTCTCACTGTCTCTAAATTATATCGCCAAGTTTAAAATGATATCTCTCATGAATATTCATGATGAAGAATACTCCTTTATCAGTATAGATTCTAGTTACACGTACTCTGAAATAATGATAACGATTATGCTAAATAACAAGGGGGAAAAATATCCCTGCCAGGGGCAGAGATATAAGGTGCAGCGGACTATTCTGTGAATGTATCAGTGTTTCTCTGATTCATCCTCAGGTATATATTCGAGAACATCGTGCAGGGTTAATGGACGACCAGAGAGCCGAATCAGTGTTTCCATCACGGTATTAAATGTTTTAAATTCGATTCGCTTGGATGTATTGTTACACATCTCATAGATGGTATTAGGCCTGATTTTTGCCTCACGAGCGAGAGCGTTTTTAGTAATCCCGATTTCTCGAAGTAATTCTTCAAGTTTAAAAACAATTCCCATACATACACCTCATTATAGAAATTTAAATAGAAATAGCATTAACTATTGAAGTTTATCTTTAAAGGATACAGAATAACCACAAAGGTTAATCTTTAAAGGTTATAAAATTGCGAATCTAATCTTTAGTAAAGACCGATTTAATAGATGTGAAGGGAGCTAAATCTAAATGAACAAAGGTAATTTTGAAAAAGTAAGTGTCATTCTTGCCCTGTGATCTTCCGCATATGTATGAGCTTTTTGAGGGCTATCTGATCAAGGACCGTTACGTCATGATGATCGACAATAGCGTGCTTACTCGTAAATTCTGATTCGAATTTTTGTTCTCGTTTTACTTATATAATGTAACACAGAGGCGTAAAAGGGTGAAATGAACACTGTCGTAATAAAGATACATACTCCCCCAAAAGCTCTTGCATCCTGGTAGACTTAATTATATAATCTTAAATGATAATGAGAATCATAATCATTTAAGTCTTTAGGCACAGACTCCCAATATGAGCCTAAGTGAATAGGGTGGGGTATATACACATGGCGAAAGCAGATGTGGCTACTGCCAGAAGACAGCTCAGCAGTCCGAACAAGGTAACGCGCAGGCGAGCTTTGAGAACGATCAAAGCTGCGAAACGGGCGAAGTAGCAGGTTCTAAGTTAACTGCAAATGGCAATACCAGTGTCAAATTTTTCAGTCTCCTCGTTTTGATATTGCACCTGCCTTCCTGATGGTGGTACACAGGAAAGCAGGTGTCTTTTTTTGAATGATAAAAAAGCGCCAGGCGGGTATCGAACCGTTCTGGCGCATTATTTTTGGAGATATATAAACCAAACTCATAATGAACATAAAAACGGAGTAGACGGAATAGTGCTGTACAAGCGAAGCGATCGCTTTAAAAGCTTTCCGTAGGAAAGCGCGCTTCGGAAGCATCACCTCCCCAGATTTCTACCTCTATAAAAGGCTTTGTTCAAGAAATCCGGGGGCGGTGGCGATGGGAAGCACTATCCGACTGCGCAGTGGCACAATATGAAACTATTTCTTTTGTGCAAACAGCCATTCAATCATATCCTGATTTTGCAGAGCCGGTACCCAGGAGAAGTGTCCTGTAGGTTTGATAATCCCTGCTTCGTATTCAGTAAAATGAATGAGGTTACCGTTTTGTGCTTTAATGGCAGCGACCATTTCTTGCGAGTTTTTAGGACTTACTGTGGTATCGTCTGCAGCATGGAAGGCCCAAATAGGAACGTTTTTCAATACCTCGACGTGTGTAGGTTCAACAGGTGCATACATGTTAACGGCTTTTTCGTAATTGGTCAAACCGGCAATGGGTACACCTGCGGCGAACAAGTCAAGATTTTTTTCCAGCAGTCTCCACGTACCCATAGCCCCTTGAGAAATACCAACGATATAGATTCGGTTGGTATCGATCGGGTACTTTAACGCCGTTTCACGTACCAAATCGGCTACAGCGCTGTTGCGTGGCTCATCCGCCCAAATGAATTTATGCTCCAGGTCAATCGGGCTTTGTGGAGCGATTACGAAGGAAGGGTGTTTGGCTTGCTGCTCAGGAGAAGCCCAAGTAACAGCTCCGGCATTTGCCAGCAGGTTTACTCCGTTTCCGTCACCACGCTCGCCGTTTCCGTGCAGAAACACAACCAGAGGGTAGGTTTTGCCGGGCTCTACTTTAGGCTCAAACGTAAAGTAGTTCAGCTTGAAGCCTTCTTTATTTTCAAAGGTGTTTTTTTGGAAATTGTCCACGATCGGTGTAATTTTATCCGTTGCCTTTACAGTCTGTGCAGAGGCTGGGATGACTGTTTTCTTTGAAGTTGCAATATCTTTCTTTTGACTAATAGTATAATTCAACGTGTTGATGCGGTTAACTGCGCTTGTTGCATCATAAGTAAGGGTACTTGCATTTTTATCTTGCGTATCCAGCTCAATCACGACATATTTACCATGAGTACTGCGGTTGGTGATAGCCCCGGTATCATTGGTATATACACCGGTCACGGTTCTGTCTGTATATACGTCATTGAGTACAGATTGAACCTGAAAGCTGGAAGTGGATAAGGATGCCCCGTCAATATTGGTGCTGTATTTCAGTACAACAGCAGATACGACTTCACCCAAAGGCTGTACCTGTGTAAGCAGGGTAGCCTGTGGCGCTGGGACATCGGCTGTTGCGGCAGAGCTGGAGGATGGGAAAAAGATCGTAAGCAGGAACACGAAAGATAATAAAACAAGGGCAAAACGTCTTCTTTGCATGAGATTAATCTCCTTTGGTGTCATTTTTTAAAGCGCTTACTACATGTTCGGGATGGTTGACTGTATGCTGTGGAATTCATACAAATCAAAAAAAGGCAAACTCCGGGTACACAAGTGTACTCGGGTTTTGCCTTTTCAGTAACAATCCCACTTGAAGGATAGCACCTTCATTGGAATCTGACAAGTGAAAGCGCTACATTTTTTGATGTTTTATTAAAAAAGTTTTACTTTTGCAACGGTAATATTATGGTATATAATCTCCTTAACTTAACACTGTTAACTTATATAACGATGTTAAAAAAGGGGATGAAATCATGAACCAATACGATGTTATTGTCATCGGTGCAGGATTGGGTGGCTTGTCCTGTGCAGCAAGACTCTCTGCGCTCGGTTACCGAACAGCTGTTTTTGAGAGCCATACTCTGCCTGGCGGTTTCGCAACTGAATTTACAAGAAAGGGATATACCTTTGATGTTTCCTTACACGGTGTCGGCGGACTCGAGGAAGGAAGCTTCGGTCGGCTGTTAAAGGACTGCATTGCGGACCAGCGAATTGTTCCTCTCCGCAAAAAGCACCCTTACTCCATTCGTTGGGAAGGCCAGAACGTTGATATTCCGTCCGATGTTCAGGAGTATGTGCAGCTCCTCAAAAACATGTTTCCTACTGAGGAGAAAGCCATTGACAGTCTATTCGCGGGCATTCGCCGTTTTGAAACAGGCTTTTCTGCTTCTTCTTCCCTCACTTCCTGGCGCAAGGCGGTTGGCCTGCTCAAAGCTGGAACCTTCTTCCGCTGGACGCAAATGACCACCTGGGAGGCTGTAAGCCAGTTCGGGTTGTCTGACCGATTCACGGAATTTTTCACCGCGCTGTGGGCGTACTATGGATTGCCTCCGAAGCGGCTTGCGGCCTTGTATTTTTTTATTCCCTGGATCGGCTACCACATGGAGGGGACGTATTACATTGAGGGAGGCGCACAGGCTTTATCCAATGCACTGGTTGACGCTATTAAGTCAGCGGGAGGAGAAGTTCACCTGCGCAGTCAGGTATCTGAAATTATGCTCGAACGCGGTAAAGCAGTTGGTGTCCGTCTGAAAAAAGGGGATGTATATAAAGCCAACTGGATTGTGTCTGGTATCAGTCCCCATCATACCTATGGCCGTCTACTGGAAAACCATGATGCTGCCCGTCGTGAGCTGGAAGCTGTCAGCAGTCTGGAAACTGGCACGTCTCTTACCCAGCTATATCTGGGATTATCATGTGAACCTCATGAACTTGGCATCATCGAAGAAGACTTAATCCTGCGTAATGAGCCGGATTCGGAGAAAGATTATGAAGTAATGATGAGCGGCCAGTACACGAAAGGCAACTGGATGCTCACGAATTATAACGCCATGGACCCTAAGCTCAATGAACCGGGAAAGGGTGTCATCGCAATTACATTTTTGGACAGATTGGAGAACTGGCCTGCCGCACGTCCTGAATATAAAGCCAAAAAAGAAGCCGTGACACAGCAGATTCTGGGATGTCTTGAACAGCTGTATCCGGGTTTTAGCAGCAAAGTGATGGTAGCCGAATTGGGCACACCACGCACGATGCAGCGTTATACCGCTAATCCCGACGGGGCCGTTTATGGATATGCGCAAACGGTCCGGCAGTCCGGTATAAAAAGGCTCAAGCACAAATCAGCAGTAAAGCGTCTATCATTGGTAGGGGCGTGGACACAGCCTGGGGGCGGGTTTCAAGGGGTTATGGAATCGGGTATAATGGAAGCTGATCGTATCGCCGCCAAATTGGGGTAGGCAGAAAGGGCAAGTACATCTACTCATGAAACATATCAAACGCCGAGAACGTGAAAGCAATGAGATCCGCCGAAAAATCATTGAGGCCGCCCGATCGCTTTTTCTGAATCAAGGGTATGCTGAAGTCTCCATGCGCAAAATTGCGGATCAGATCGAATATTCACCAACAACTATTTATCATTATTTCGAAAATAAGGAAGCCATTGTAATCGAACTCCTGCTAGAAGGAAATGCCCTGTTTCTGCAGGCTCTTCAGCAACGTGCGGATGAAGCACAGGCAGCGGGATTGAACGCTCTGGACACACTGAAGGCGGTGTCTGATGCGTATGTTCGTTTTGGAACGGCTAACCCGGAATATTACAACATTCTGTTTATCAGCAACCTGGAATCTGTAAGCTTGGTTAGTCTTATAGACAGTGGGAGCCTTAAAGGCTTTGAGCTTCTTGAAGCTGGGCTCAAAGCCGTTATGGAGGAGGGTTCCATCATTCAAGGAGATGAGCGCTTGTTCGCCAGCTCTGTATGGAGTATGCTGCATGGCTTGACTTCTTTGCTCCTGAATTTTGATTTTCCTATGGCACAATCAAATGATGAATTGATTTCATTTACTATAGATACTTTCCTCAAGGGGTTAAGCCGCTGATGCAGCGGCTAACTTTCTTTACCTCACATCACTGTACATGTGAATCCGCATACGACCATTGCGAAAGATTAACGAAGTTCCAAATCTGAAAGCTGCTTAAGCACGGCTTCAATACGACGTTTATCTTTTTTGAGCATCACGAGTTGTAAAGAAGCATGAAGCAGGTTTGAGATGCTAGCCCAAACGCCTGCTTCCAGAGCGGGGAGAAGATCCCGATGAATCATAATATCCAGCGCCTCGGTTGCAATTTTCTGATGAAGCTCACTACCGGATAGCCATTCAATCACCTGCTCAGCTGTAGGACGGGAGTAGGCGAAAAGTACTGCCCAGCCATCGACCGGATGATTGACCTTATCCCATATCCAGTTAATGACCTGCGGTGAATGAAAATGCTGTAGCTGCCCATTTGCGGTGTATCCTTCTAATTTGTCTTCTGCGACGGAATGCTGTAGCAGGTGATTGCAAACACATACCAAGCCTTCCTGCTCGGGTAGGCAGCGGGCGCTCAGATAGGCACGTGTGGACGCAAATGCACCCTTAGCATGTAGGGTATTGTTTTGAGCTAAAGATGTCCATGCTTGCGCGGTTTCCGGTTCCCACAAGGAGCGGACCCAATCAGCAGCCCCAATTCCTGCGGTCTCCCTTACCCAAACGGCCCATGTAGAGAATGGAACCTGGCTATGTTGAATGTTCTGCCAGTGCTGCTCCCAGGCAAGAAAAATATCCTTTGGATCATAGGCTTGAAAAGCCTGCAACACAGCAGGATAATCTACGCCATGCATGGTGGTGTAATGGATCAGCGTTTCCAAGGACTGTGCATCCTCCAGCTTCATCGTGCAAAACATGTTCAACCAGCGTTGCCACAGTTGCAGTGGTGGGCTGTTTAGCTGAATACCATGCTCGTCTGAAACGTTAGACCAATCCCACAGCCATAGCCCGTGCAAGGTGAGCATGGTTTCTATATAGGCAGGTAGATTTTCCGCGAGCAACGTGAACTGGTCCAACTCGTGATGATAGCAGAACACCGCTGGCTCTGTTGCGGATGTCGCCATATCAAGCAGGATCGGATCACCCGCGCCATTATAGTTAAGGATCAGATATCGTTGCCCGTCCGCTGCTGAGTCGGTATCTTCCCCATAGGATGTAAAATAGCCAATATACTCATGATTCCAGCCAAACTCTCCTGTAATATCGTCTAGGATACTCTGCTCTTGTTCAGGATCATTGCTGTTTTCATATGAACGCTCCGGTACATCAGCTACAATACAGTGTTGGGGAGGACACCATAGCAAATATAAGCTGCCACACCGCTGTATCAATTCAGACAGGGAGGCAGGCAAAGACATCTGCAGCCGTTCCTCCAGCTCAGTTAGTTCACCTGTAGAAATCCCCTCGGTCCATTGGTATACCACGTCAGGCATCCCACTTTGTCTCAGACGATCAACGATTTGTTCCATTTTTTCTAAGGTTTGTGCAAAATGTACTGTCATTCGTATTCGTCCTCCTCTTACTCTACAACCCGGCAATGCTCTTTTTGCAAGAATGATAAAATTTCATCACGACGTGCTATCGCTTTGGGTTCATAAATGATCGCCACTTCGCGCCCATATGCATAGTTAAAACGCACGTATCCGCCAAGAGTCTGAAGAAAAGCCATGCAGATATGCTCATTTTCAATCCATAGATTTGAGTTAAAATGCTGTTTAAATCGCTGAGCCAATACCTGTATAGATGCTGGAGCTATTTGCAAGGCTTGATCGTTCGGATGGGCTGAACCGCAAGCTTCTGCCGTCTCCGGTGGATTAAATAGTAGAAATGTTGCTGCTCTATCCAGACTGACAGGTTCGAAATAACGGGGGAAGGGCTCCATCTTTCCAAATTCATCCCGTAGAATATGCTCTAATGTTTCTGTGAGTGGAACTAGAACATCTAAGTCTTCATAGTAATGACCTCTGAATGTCGCGGCAGCCACAGCAAGCCTTCAACCTGAGGGTGAATCGCTAGGAAGTCACCATCTATGGAGCTGCCAATGACCACGCACTCACCCAGCTGCTGTGCTGTAATTGGGCAGTTATGATCATGCGTCCACAGTTCGTAATCCGCATAGGATTGCAATAATTGAGGATCAGGTCGTTCAATCACCAGCAGGCCGCAATAGGTGCCCGGCCCGTAGCGGGTGAGGAATGCTACATAGGGAGGGGGTAAAGTTAATCCAAAGGTATTTTCAAAAGTTGTCAGTTCATTGGCAGCCACCGTCGTATGTTGTGTGGAAACCCAATACATGTAGGATACACCTGCTTTCCGGCACTCTATCTATAAGGATAGAGCCCAAAAGCAAATGAGAGATATGCTATAATCAGGAAATAAAATAGTTATAGATTAGTCTATCTTAATTCCGTAGGAACTACAATTTGTGAAGGGACGAAGGGGGAGCACATCATATGACATTAGGGGTACAAGCCTACATAGATCCAATTTTTGAGGAGATTGACCAGAGATACGCTTCTGAGCAAAAGCGCATCGCAGAATTCAAGACCAAAAGCGTCCTTCACGAAGGGATTCATGAATACTTAAAAGTTACCTGTAAGAAGGATGGGCTGTGGGTGGATACCCACGAACCGTTTGATTGGGATCATCGTAGACCGGATATGAAAATTTCCGGGTTTACAGATGGGGTAACATTGCAGCAGGTGCAGGACGAATGGATGCCTATGTTCAGGGAAAAGATAGAGGCGCTATTTAATTCGGAAGAATTCAGTTCCATGTTCTTTCGTTATCGGCTGGAATTTCATCTGGAAGTAGTCTTGGAGAACAAGGCTAGTCATTTTACATTCTCACTCCTAAATGAAGATAAACGGCAGCAACTGTTAGCCACTATCCAACAGTTTGTAGAGCAGAAGCTCAACCCCTCCAGTAAAGCTATCCCGAAGGAAGAGGACGATTTCTTCTTAGTGAGACACTTGCTTGATCCTCATTTGTACCCTGTAAACGCCCAGCGGATGAATGAGCTGCTGAATCGAATGGATGCCAAAGTGAAGGTCAGCCGCAAACGTGAGGAAGCATGGAGGTATCAGCTCAGCAGTGGCTTAAAGCATTGGGCTGAAGATGAATTTTTGCTAAGGTATGCGGATCGGGAAAAAAGCTATGGGCTGGATTATAAAGTGAAGCCCGATACTCTCCCTTCGGAAATTCCTGCGCCGGACATGGAGATGTTCTTGCTTACCGCGATGAGGGTGGGTTCGACGGATGCCGATGCACGGCAGAAATATTTGGAGATTGCTGCACAGCTAGGCTCGGATCAGGCAGCCCAGTGGCTTAAGAACGGATCAGGCAGCATCCCAGCGTTATATACAAGCGAGCGAGTCACCTGCCAAGCTAATGATATTTTGCAAACACTGGAGGTCCAGATTCGTTCTGAGGAAGAAGAGAGCTATAGAGAAGCACTCGTATATTTATGCGATATTTTAAGGAAAGGTTTTACCAAGGAATATCGGATGAAGTTCAAAAGCAAGGTGAAAAACTACCTGCCTGTACCCAAGTTGGCTAAATCTACGTTACATCGTTTCTTCGCCAATGCACTTGAATACCCTGCACTGCATCCGTTGCTGGCTGAATATGCTGAGGTCGTGATGGAAGAGTTCAAGTGGTATAACGATGTAGAGCCGGGGGAAAAGTCGGCAATGCCGGGAACCTATGCGGTAATGGGACTGGGCCTTAAGGGAACGAACTATTTCCCATTGGTGAATCGTTATATGAAGCTGGTGGACAGTGAACATCAGTCCGTACAGGACGGTTACGCGGCTGCTTTTGCCGAAGCGCATGGACTAACACCTGACACGATCCCCGTCTGGACGAGGATTCTACTGGCAAGCAACGAGTCTGCCAAACCACTGAAGTCATCCGGAATCGAAACCGTAGAGCAGGCACAGGTATTGGTGAAGGAGCTTGAGAAGCTGGAAGACTACGAACAAGAGGTGCTCGTTTATCGTATATGGGGTGGCGCGAAGAAACTAAAAAACAGCCTGAAGCAGGCTGTCCCTGAGGTAAAAGAGCTGCTGGAAACGCTTATTCCATAAAAGCATCATATTCATGGTAATATCGCAGTCCCTGCGCAATGCGTTCAATATCCGGCTCGCTTCCGCTGTGGCGTAACACTTCAATGACATCCTGTACAGTCGCCACCTCCAGCCAAGATTGCACGTGATGGTCTGGCAGAGATGCAGGTATACTTTCATCACGATGATTGGTGACGGTGAGACCGGCATCCTCCAGTTCCCACAATTCTTCCTCGGGAATGATGTAATAGGTAGAATTGAGCGGATTACTTTGAACATGTTTCAGATTGGTAAATACCCATTCATTGATTTCTGTTTGGTCAACGGCATGGACCAGTGCTTCAAGGCTGTCAAAAGTTTGTATGCTCATGTATGGAGGCTCCTCTCTTAGCTGCTGGCTTATGCTGTAGCTTTTGTAATATCTTTAAGATGGACTGGCGATTCTTCGCATCCTTAATGTATCTGGGAATGGAGTGGGAAGCCGTACGCATCATACCGGATGTAGGCTTTTCTCGCAACTCGGCAGAGATATAGGAGAGCAGGTAATTCAGGTGTATCCGGTTAAGAGCCCAGACAGGTTTACCCCGATAGTAATCAAGGAAGTACAGCTGGAGCTGAAAAATAGGGTCTTTTCCGTTTTGGATCACGTTCGTATGCCATTCGCGTGATTGCACACGATGCACCGGAACCTGATTGCGTGTCTCACAGTGCGGACAGTTTATATTCGTATTTTTATGGAGTTTCGTTCGGTCATCATGGATTTCGATATTAAAATACCGTTCGCAATGGTTGCATACGCCGCGTGCATAGAATGTATAAGATTCGGGCTGCTGATATGTGTAGTAACAATGAGAACATCGAACGACGTAATAACAGTCTTTTTTGGATATGGAAATAAAAGCTTGGCCCTGACAACGGGGGCAGTGAACAGCTACCTGTTCTCCTCTCCTAATCACGGCGCTAAAGTCATATTTGTATCCATATTCATCTTTGAAGCGTTTTTGTTCCATATTCGTTCCCCCTTTTCCAAAAGAGCGTAAAAACGTACATTTTATGATTCGTATGTTATAATATTCCTCAACAACAGAATGGCTTAGATGGGCGGTCGGCTAGTCTCCTGTAAAGGAGGTGAGGCTTGTGGAGGTTAAAGACACCCTAATGTTGATGATTCAATTCGCAACGTTGGTGATCCTAATTCTTTCCTTCCATAAAAAGAAATAGACCGCCCTCGACAAAGGCAAGCGGTCTATTTCAATGATCATCCTTTGACACGGCTACCGCCCTTAAAAGCGGCAGTTGCCAAAGAGTGAGGATGTTGACGCATCTTCACTCTTTTTTAGAATATACATCTTATTCCCATTTTAACACTTGAAAATGGCCTTTTCAATGCGCCGAAGGGTGAAAAGGTGAATAGGACGTGCAAAAGGAGACGGTGAACATGAGCATTTTTACAGGGCTGCAACGTCCGCAGTTTCAGGCTTATTATGATGAGGCTTTTCTAATAGAGCATCGTTTTGGAAATGGTATGGGCTTTCCGCCTTCTTATATAGATTATGTCAAAACTCTTGGTTACGGGCGACTATGCGGCTTATGGAACATTCATATTCCTCTTGGCGATCACCCGGATTCATGGCTTCATCGTTATCATAACTGGCGGGCCTGGTTTGATGATGTACTGGAATCAGAAGAGGTTTTACAAGAAGCGGCGCTGGAACCAGATGGTTTTCCGGAGCTTTTGGAGCATGCGGTTCCTTTCGCTTCCAGTGGAGAGGATGACTTGCTGATCTGGGATATTCAATCGCCTGATGAATGGGGAGAATTCCCAATCTATGTTTTGAATCTACGCACATGGGGCCATTTTCGGTATGCAGCCTCGGATTTGTATAACCTCGTCGAAGCGTTGGTGGATGAAGAGCGCGTGAAGTCGGTATTGGGCACAGATCGTACACCATTCCCTTATACATTCGAGCCCTTTTAATAGGTCAAATAACCACCTCGGCATTCAAACTTCAAGGTGGTTATTTGCGCTGCTATTCATCTGCTAGTGGTCTTCATATTGGGCTAAATATCGCTGTACCAACTCATATCCAGCCACGCCCATTACCGTATATTGATTATATTCTTCCAGTTCCAGATTACGTATATATTCATCACCGCAATACAGATGGCCCGCACAATTAAAATATTTTAGCTGCTGTTGTTCCTCGGATAGAGGGAGCTGATCGATAATAGGCCATGCTCCCTTCGTCAGATTTTGGGTGGCGGTGAATATAACTTCAAATCGGCCGCGGTAATTTGTGAACGGAAGATATGTCGTTTCACCCTTGTACGCTTGATTCTGACCTATGGATAGAACCCCGAAGGAGAACGCCTTTTTGAATCTACCATACAGTGCGCAAATTACCTGACATACCGCAAATCGGCCGTCACTCATGGGGATAACAAAAATATCGCCTTCCCGATGCTTGATTCTCTTGAACACCATCGTCAGGCCAGCTCTTCCTGAATGATCTCTGTTTTTAGACCTTTAGCACTGGTAATCGTAATGCTGATCGCATCATAGCCGTTCCGCTTGGCCTCTTCAAAATTGCATCGTTCGCCATTGATCAGCTCTAACTGTCCACTTTCATCCACATCATCTGCAAACTCGTCATCCCAATCCACATTATAAAAGGCAGTCAAGCTTACCTCGAAAGTATCTTCACCATCTTCGTCCAGATAGGGCAGCAGGGGAGTGCGATTGTTCTGCTGCTCCTTGGTATAAACTTCGCATAGCAGAGCATCGTAACCATGGCGGGTTCCGTCAAAAATCACGAGTTGTTCCCCTGTGACTGCATCTTCTGCAATAATGAGCTGGGGGGCAAATTCAGTCGCAGCGATCAGCTCATCCATAAGTTCTCCATAATAAAAAATGTGGAATTTCGTTTTCCCTGCCTGTGAACGAAGCGTACCTGTCCACTCCTGCTCGACCCATGCTTCCGGGTTTTCGGGTACAACCCAACCCTCCAAATAAGCCGGTCCCTGCTTAGCATTATGTATTTCTGTCATCAGTAGGCCTTCCTTTCTGCTCGTAAAGTAGTTCAATTACCTGATTAAAAAACGTTGCAAAGTCTGTTGCCACCAGATACAAATGTCCACATTCGTCCTGCTCTGCAATATCATAGTTCAGTTTGTCATCATAAGCATGAAGATGTGTGCGGTCCCAGTAGTACACATACGGGGTGTATTCATTACATGTCAGAACGTAAAAATTGTCGCCCGCATCTGCACCAATCAACAAAGCGCTCTCGACATGATTGATTTCATCCAGAAATTCATCATTAATCGCTAGAAGGTCATGATTTTTGTTGGATACCTCATATCCGAAAAAACAAGTCAAATCAATGTCTCCGTTATCCACTCGATCGAAGGGCACATTGCAATAAAAAGGGGCGGCTACATAAAATCCGTTATATTGTGAAAGAAAACGTTTATAGCCAGTGGGCAATATACGCTGTATCTGTTCCTCCAATGCTGCGATCTGGGCAGGCAAAAGCCCTGATTCAATTGCGAATGACATCAACAACCAGCCTCCTTGATCCTAGTAACATAGATCTCTTTTTTGGAAATGAGACGACGCAGCGGTGCATCATTGTGAGATCATGTCATCGATAGGGTGACAATTTTGTTGTCCTCATCCACATCTACCTTCACATTCACTCCCAGCTTGTCTTTAAACAGCTTACTGATATTGATATAGTCATCCTTTACCGCACGGCTTGAACTACCGGTTGTGCGAGTCATCCCAGCGGTAATGATGGAACGGACGTATGTTTTATCGAGCTTGGCCTCAGGATTATAGGTATAAATCATCTGTTCCTGCTGATTGTAATAATGGGTTAATTTCGTGTAGTCGTTAGCATTCTCATACTGCTTTTCCTCACGCACATACTCGGGATGATCCATGGTGTAGTGGACTCCTCCGTCCAGAAAAGGATTTTCCTTGGAGGGTCGGAGTTCATATTGTCCATAGGCTAGTTGAAACAGATACTCTGTGCCTGAGCCCTCCGCCTGATAGTAGAGCTGACGATCGTCCCCTTTTTTATCTATAGCCGTATAGCTACTGATTAAAGGCCAGGCATCATACTTTTTATCCTTAACCTCAATGGCAAGCTTGTAATGTACAAGCACCTTTTCATTTTGAAATAATCCAAAGCTGCTCATAATAAAATACGCAGGCACACATATGATTCCGATAATCAATATGAATATAAATATTCTTACACGCATAAGTAGAGTGATTCTCCTTTGGTTGTCGATTATGTGGACAGCTCATGTTGGGCAGATGCGCCGAATTGCCTCATGTTGCAATAATTGCTCCAGCGCATGTTGTGCGAAGGGCATGTTTTTATGTGCGCGAAGCAGTGCAAAAGCGGCCCCCTTGACTAAGATATATGTATCACTGCGGATCAACTCTCATGTCTGTAGTTCGATAAAGCTTCTTCCGGTCCGCCACCCTCCAGCAGTACCATAACCGCATAGGAGATCGTATCAATCCAATCGTCAAGGGTGTTGATCTGCTCTATGGTCAGCAGGTTGTTACGCTGCAGCATACTATCAGGATACAATGCCCACGCCCGTGTATATTGGCAAATCCCCCACAGAGCGGCAATCAGCTCCCGTTCTACGGATGGTTTCTCCAACTCATCTGCCAGAACTTCAATGATGGTCATCAGCTCATGAAAGTTGTCCTCGATCAGTTCGCCTTGGAAGGGACGGAGCATTCCTAAAAATCCGCCTTGCATTTTGGGATGCTCCAGATCTTCATGAATAAAAGAATGACAGCGTAACAGCTCGCGAGCCTCCTGTTTATTCATTCAGTTCCTTAATCTCTGCCTGGATACCTCTGCATAGAAAGCTACCTGACAGTCCCGACAATGCATCAATATCAACGACCATGTCTGCTTCTTCATAGCGGAAATCAAGCTGCAAGATGATGTTTTCTGTTTCTACAGGAGTTAATACATGCTCTTTGGTTTCCAAAAATGTAAAAGTCACTGCATAGCGTGGAACGTCTTTTGCTGGAGCTTCAGGGATCACAGTTGCCTCAGCCGAAGGCTCCAGATCCGGTGATTTAGGGACAAGCACGCTAGCGTAGGATAGCTCAATCGTCAGCGTAATCTGGTCTTTCGTCATATTAGCAGCCGTAATTCGGTCATAATGAAAGGGAGGGAAATAGCCGAGCTTCTCGACAATGCTGTCCGCGCCTTGAATAGAAACGGTTGGAGAGAAGGCCAGTTCCAGTCCGATGGACCCTGCCAATTGGTCTTCATATTCTGGATTGATACGGATAAGGGCCTGTTCTGGCTCTACTTTCAAAATCGTGCCTATAAAATACTGTTTGCCATGGATCAGAACAATATCATGCGGAACGAACGGCAATGCTCCCCCAGCTTGATAATGAATGAGATATTCGTTTTCTTTTTTTTCAACGTTGTGAACTTGAATTTGCATAAATTGCAGCCTCCTAGGGTTAATGGGGTGACGTATTGTTTAAGTGTGACGTAAAGGGTACGGAGTCCACGATTGAAAAACATACTTCATATCCGGGGTATCCTGTTCGAGCATAAACGGAAGAATATCCATAATAGCGCGTGCTTTACTGCCAGCATAAAAGTTGCGCGAGCTATGTAACAGTTTGTTTGCCTTTATTAACTGGCTGAGCTGCAGCATAACGTCTTCCACGCTTGTTCGGTCAATACGTTCATAAACGTCCTGACGGATCGAAACAAGCATCCCGCAATTGTTGGGAGATTGACCCATAGGGTCATTGGACAAAAGAATGTATATTTCCGGCGTTGTCCCTTTGGTATATGACTTACCAATTCTTATACCATAATATATGACATGGTGATTGAATTCACCTTTTATATGGACTGTGGTCCTGTTCATTAAAATCGTTTGGAAACCAGTTCAACTTCGCGTATACTAGGAAAGTCATATATGGAACGGCCTGAGCCGCCTTGCGGCCGTATGTTGAGTTACATGAACAGATTCAACGATAACGGATATGCTCCCTTCCTGAAAAGGGGAGAATGAGAACCGATACAAAAATGGGAATTCTGAACTATGGAACGATAGATGTCATATGGCACATGAACCTATTTTACGTGACACATATTGAATACAGATAAGGGAAGTGAATACCACTTGAAGAATTTTGCAGCATTAGGCGTAGAGCAGCATTGGGTAGAAGCCTTGAAAGAACAGGGGATTTCATCCCCAACTCCTGTACAGCAGGAGTCGATTCCACTGTTAATGGAAGGTCAGGATGTTATCGCCGAGGCACATACGGGAACCGGAAAGACGCTTGCGTTTTTACTGCCGATTCTACAGAAGTTGAATTTGGACAAGCGACACCCACAGGCGCTCGTGATTGCACCTACGCGTGAACTGGCGCTCCAGATTACGGAGGAAGCAAAATGCTTGGCTGCTACGGAGCCGAGTTTATCTCTGCTAGCTGTTTACGGAGGACAGGACGTGGAGCGTCAGCTTCGTAAACTAAAAGGCGGTGCACAACTGATTATTGGTACACCTGGGCGACTGCTGGATCACCTGAGACGTGGCACGCTGGATCTGGGTGGCATTAAAATGCTGGTCCTGGACGAAGCCGACCAAATGTTACACATGGGCTTTTTGAACGATGTGGAGACGATTCTTCAGGAAGTTCCTTACCGGAGACAGACGATGCTGTTCTCCGCTACGATGCCAGCCGGTATTCGCAAGCTGGCTCGTGTATATATGAACGAACCTGTAGATGTCAAAGTGAAATCCGCTTCTTCCGTTCCGGTGAGCCAAATCCGTCAGGTCGTTGTGCAAACGACAGACCGTGGTAAGCAACAGGCATTGGTGGATATGCTGAATACGGATCGTCCGTACTTGGCTGTTATTTTCTGCCGTACGAAGCGCCGGGCTGCCAAACTGAACGAAGAGCTGCAAGAGATGGGCTTTGAGAGCGGTGAGCTTCACGGAGATTTGTCCCAGAACAAACGGGAGCAAGTGATGAAGGCGTTCCGTGAAGCGAAACTCCAATTGCTCGTAGCGACTGATGTAGCTGCGCGCGGCCTGGATGTAGAAGGTGTCACGCATGTTTTTAACTATGACATGCCGCAGGATGCCGAAAGCTACATCCACCGCATCGGGCGTACCGGCCGTGCCGGAGGCAAAGGTGTGGCGGTGACGCTCGCTACGCCAAGGGATATTCCAGAGCTTCGGAACATCCAGAAAGTTGCTGGTGTCACATTCACCAGCAGTGAGGGCGGCGGACAGCGTAGACCTGCTTCCGATACGGCTGAGCGGCAGGGTCGAGAACGCCGCTCGGGCAGAAACGACCGCCGTTCCTACGGCGGCAACGACTCCGGCGGTGGACGCCGGGGCAGCGGCCGCGAACAGGCGGGCCGGCGTGACAGTGCAGGCGGTGAACGTCGCTCTAGCCGCGGCAGTAGCGAGCGCAGCGGATATGACCGCAGCAGTGGTGGTTCTGCACGCGGAGGCCAAGGCCGCTCGGCAGGACAAAGCAGTGAGCGCGGCGGATATGACCGCAGTAGCGGCGGTTCCGCACGCGGAGGCCAAGGTCGCTCGGCAGGGCAAAGCAGCGAGCGCGGTGGGTATGACCACAGCAGCAGTGGTTCCGCACGCGGAGGCCAAGGCCGCTCGGCAGGGCAAAGCAGCGAGCGCGGTGGATATGACCGCAGTAGCGGCGGTTCCGCACGCGGAGGCCAAGGTCGCTCGGCAGGGCAAAGCAGCGAGCGCGGTGGATATGACCGCAGCAGCAGTGGTTCTGCACGCGGAGGCCAAGGTGGCCGCGGTGGACAAGCCAAAGGCGGCCCGCGTGGTAGTCAAGGACAAGGAGGCCGTCGCGGACGGTCCAGATAGATAAAACAGAAGTATTCTCATAAGAATGCTTCACTATGGTTATCACAATAGCCCCGGGGAGGCTCATCTTCCGGGGCTATTGTAATCTTCATCCATACCGCTGAGAGAGCAGCGCCATAAGATAATTTCAAAAGATAAATTTGGAGGGGTTATACATCATGCAGGAACAGGATATGGGCAAGCGCGCCATGGTCTCAGCATGGATCAGCCTGATTAGCAACATCCTATTAACCGGCATTAAGATTATTACAGGACTTATGTTCAACAGCAAGGTGCTGGTGGCCGATGGTGTGCATAATGCCGGGGACGTGATTGCCTCTGCAACGGCACTGGGGGCGATGCGCATATCCAGCCAGCCGCCGGATGAGGACCATCCTTATGGTCACGGCAAGGCAGAAGTGATCGGTGCAAGCGTGGTGGCGGTCATATTGTTCGGAGCGGGCATATTTATCGGCTATCATTCGATTGCAGCACTGTTCGAACCGATGCCACAGGAGCATATACTGGCATTGGTGGCCGCCATTATTTCCTTGCTCTGGAAACAGTGGCTGTATATCTACACGATTCGTATCGGGAGAGCGGCCAATAGTCAGGGCCTTATTGCAACGGCAAAAGATCATCTCGCTGATGTGTACGCCTCTGGGGCTGCTGTACTGGGTATCGGCTTGGGGCTGATTGGGGAGCACTGGAGCATTTCAATCTTATCTTACGGCGACCCTATTGCCGGATTCATAGTGGCATTGCTAGTTCTGAAATTGGCGTGGGAAATGGGCCGTGAATCCATAGATGTGCTTATGGAAAAGGCGATTGCAACGGAGGAAATTGAGAGCTACGCCGCAGCCGCACTGAGTGTAGCCGAGGTTCAACGTATTGACCGTATCCGTGCCCGTGAGCACGGCCATTATATTATCGTGGATATCCGCGCTTCAGTGGATGCCTCTTTGACGATCCAGCAGGGGCACGATATTATTCGACTGATTAAGGGGGCTGTCATGAAGCGGGAACCGCGGGTTTATGAGGTGCTTGTCCATTTGAATCCTTGGTATGCGGACGACCACTAGAACAGACGGCGCGAATTGACAGATAACTTGCAGGAAGGGTATGCTTTTAAAAGCCGAACGATGATGAATAAAAGCGAGGTTACCCGAAAATATGCGAAAATTTTTAAAATGGTTAGGCATTTCTGTGACTGCGGCGGTTCTTTTAGTGGGCGGATATTATACGTATTCTATATATCATTTTACGAATCAAATTTCAGTTGCTTCCGGACAGGATTCGAAATTCAAACCGCAGGCACAAACTCAAACCAATGTACAACCTGTAGAGGTATCGCTCCCGCCAGAATGGGATGGGACAGAAAGAGTGAATATTTTGCTGCTGGGCGGCGACTCCCGTGGAGAGGATTCAGGGCGCTCTGACTCCGTTATGGTTGCTTCTATTGATCCGATTACGAAAAAGGCTACACTGATGTCGATTCTTCGGGATACGTACGTCAATATCCCAGGTCATGGGCAAAGTCGATTGAATGCTGCTTTTTCCTACGGTGGACCGGATTTGACCAGACAAACCGTGAGCGACCTGCTGGGCATACCGATTCAATATTATGTATATACTGACTTTAATGGCTTTATTGCGCTGGTTGATTCTGTGGGTGGTATTGACCTGGATGTCGAAAAAGATATGCATTATACCTCCAAGGCAGATAAACACCAGTTTGATATTGATTTGAAAAAGGGTATGCAGCACATGGATGGTAAAACAGCCTTGCAATATGTACGCTTCCGTCATGATGCGACTTCCGATTTTACGCGTACGGAGCGGCAGCGCAAATTCATTACCGAGCTTGGTGGTAAAATTCAGTCAACCTCATCTCTAATTAAACTGCCAAGTATTTTAAATAGCATTTCTCCTTATATTGAAACAAATCTGAGTACTACGGAAATGCTGCAATTGGCTTCATTAGGCTTTAATATTGATGCAACAACAGTAGCGAAGCAGCAAATCCCGCCGAATGAATTGGTGCGCGGGGAAACCATTAAGGGTGCGCAGGTGTTGGGTGTGGACGAAAGAAAGCTCAAGCGCTTCATACAGAATCTTTTTGAACAGGAGAACAAACCTGTGACCACGACGGTGGATGCTGCAACCACGACAAATGATACTCCATAACCCTCGAAAGCAAGCGAAGTTCGTACGATGACGTACAACTTTGTTTGCTTTTGTGTTTATTTGGGTATAACCTTGTATATTTTATTCCAAAAATATATCGTAACTATGAAGAACGTATACTCAATTGTTTAAAGAGAAGGGGAATGTGGTGTGGAAATAACTCCGGCATGGAAAGACCGATTCAAGAAGTTTTTTCTGAACAACAAGTTTGTGTTATTCCTGCTGGTACTGCTGCTGATCGGCTTGAATATCTTGGTGCTTACCAAAATTTCGTACATATTCACACCTGTCATGGTGCTGCTGAAAACGATCATTCTCCCTGTCATTTTATCCGGCGTGTTGTACTATCTGTTCAATCCGTTGGTTGATGCACTGGAGCGTAACAAGGTGAAACGAATATACTCCATTATCGTACTGTTTTTGCTCATTATAGGGGTTATTGCGATTGTGGTTACATCTGTGGTACCTGTAATCCGCGATCAAATACAGGGGCTTATCCAGAATTTCCCTGCCTATAGCGAGCAAGTACAACGACAATTCGAGAAACTGATCGGCAGCGATTTTGTAAACCAGTTCCAGAACACCATTCAAATTAATCCATCCGAGCTGGCCTCCAAAGCTTCTGAAAAGTTATCTAGCTTTATTAATAATGCATGGACGGGTGTGGGCAGCTTTTTGGGCGTGATTACAGAAACGGTACTTGCGATTGCCACGGTTCCATTTATTCTGTTCTACTTGCTAAAGGATGGACATAAGCTGCCACAGTTTATCCTGAAAATGCTCCCGCCTATGTTTCGTAAAGAAACAGATCGCATTATGACCGAGATGAATCATCAGGTCAGTTCATATATTCGTGGACAGATTATTGTCAGCTTCTGTATTGGAGCGCTATTGTATATTGGTTATCTAATCATTGGGTTAGACTACTCTCTGACGCTTGCAGTCATTGCATCCTTTACGAGCGTTGTTCCCTACTTAGGTCCCGTCATTGCCATTACACCTGCGTTAATTGTAGCCTTGGTCACCTCACCGATTATGTTGCTCAAAATGGTTATCGTATGGACGGTAGTACAGCTCATTGAGGGTAAATTTATTTCTCCACAAATTATGGGCAAATCTCTTCGAGTACATCCAATCACGATTATCTTCGTTATTCTAACCGCAGGCAATTTGTTTGGTGTGGTGGGAATTGTACTGGCGGTTCCGGGGTATGCTGTCTTGAAAGTAATCGTTACACATCTGTATAGCTTCTTTAAAAAGCGTTCGCATCTCTATGAGGCGGATAAGGAGAACGCAAGTCTTTACGAAAAATAAAATTTTTCACTATAAAATTAATGTGGGCCCCTCTTGGGTAACTGTGGCTACGCGTGCTATAATTAATGCCTATCCTTATTCCTAAATAGAAAGGTCAGACTTTTATGATAAAACTCAGCATTCTTGACCAATCTCCGGTATCGGAAGGCATGACGCATGCGCAGGCATTACAAAAGACCGCTGAGCTTGCTATAGAGGCGGAACGCTTGGGTTATCATCGTTTTTGGGTATCAGAGCATCATTCTGCCGCAAATCTCGCTGGGTCCAGCCCGGAGGTACTGATTTCACATCTGGCCGCCCGTACCCGGGCCATTCGAGTGGGGTCGGGTGGGGTGATGCTGCCTCATTACAGCGCTTATAAAGTAGCGGAAAACTTTCGTGTGCTGGAGGGATTGTATCCGGGACGCATTGATTTAGGTCTGGGACGGGCGCCTGGAGGAATGCCCATTGCTACCAGAGCCCTGCAAGAAGGCAAAATGCGAGGTAGTGTAGATCTATACCCTGAGCAGTTGGATGACCTGTTAGCTTATTTACATGACAGCACAGGCAATAATCACCGTTTCGGTTCGCTACAGGCGATGCCGCTTATAGAAACTGTACCGGAAATGTGGTTGCTCGGCTCCAGCGGTGATAGCGCAGGTCTGGCAGCCGAGCGTGGCGTGGGCTTTGCGTTTGCGCAGTTCATTAATGGTGAAGGCGGCACAGGTGCTATGAAGGAATACCAGGAAAGCTTCCAGCCTTCCCAGCATAGTGACCAACCGCGTTCGCTTGTTGCTGTATTTGCAATCTGTGCGGATACCGAAGAGGAGGCGAATCGGTTGGCTTCCAGTATGGATTTGTCTCTTGTACTATTAGAGCAGGGAATGCGCTCTGCTGGAACACCTTCCGTCGAAAAGGCACTGGCGTATCCGTATACGCCGTTTGACCGGATGCGTATTCGTGAGAATCGCAAACGTATGGTGGTCGGTTCGCCCGAACAGGTGAAGCGTCAGATTGAGCAATTAAGTAAGGACTATAATGCACAGGAGATCATGGTTGCGAGCATTATTCACGACTTTGATGCCAAAATGAAATCTATACGTCTCATGGCTGAAGCATTTGGACTGTCTTCTGTACAGTCATAATGCGATTTGCCGGATTTAAAAGATCACAGCTTTGAAGAGCTGTGATCTTTTTTTGAATTTTTTGAGGGAATATTGGGTGATAGGCACTGTATGATATAGGAAATATACCAGTTAACACTTGATAATGATTATCAATATCTTTATTATATAAAGATAGAATGAAGTTTTGATGAAAGTCGTGCGTTAAGCCCGTGACTATATATATTGGATAAGGGAAAGGGATGATTCCAAATGTTTCGTCTGAAAACGGCAAATCTGGATATTGCTTATGAAGATCGATTGATTGTAGAAGATCTGAACGTAGAAATACCGCAAGGGAAAATCACAGCCTTGGTGGGCGCAAATGGTTCTGGCAAGTCCACCATTCTGAAGACGATGGCTCGCATCATGAATCCTAAGGGCGGCAGTGTTCTGCTTGACGGTAAATCCATTCATAAGCAATCCACCCGGGAAGTAGCTAAGCAGCTGGCTATTTTGCCGCAAAATCCGACTGCACCGGAAGGATTAACCGTGACGGAACTGGTATCTTACGGACGTTTTCCCTATCAAAAAGGTTTTGGTTCCATGAAAGCGGAAGATCGCAAAATGGTAGAGTGGGCCATTCAAGTAACGGGAATGAGCGAATTCCACGATCGTCCGATTGATCAGCTTTCTGGCGGTCAGCGTCAGCGTGCCTGGATTGCTATGGCGCTTGCGCAGGATACGGATATTTTGTTTCTGGATGAGCCGACGACATTTTTAGATATGGCGCATCAACTGGAAGTGCTGCATTTGCTAGAGTATCTAAATACTTCGGCGGAGCGCACCATTGTTATGGTCGTACATGATTTGAACCATGCCGCCAGATATGCTCAGCATATGATTGCGATCAAAAAAGGGAAAGCTGAGGCAGTAGGAGCTCCAACTGAGGTCATGTCTCCTGATGTGCTGCGCGAGGTGTTCGGGATTGAGGCGGATATTGTGACAGATCCTCGTACAGGTGTACCGCTCTGTCTGCCGTACGCTTTGGCTGGACAGCCTGCGGTAAGCCAAGCAGTACAAGAACTGAATGTGGATGAGAAGCAGCCCGTGGGTTCTGTTGCTGAGCGCCGTGATGCTAGACCACAAGTAGCGGCAAGGGGTTAAAGAGGACATACCATGAAACCACTGGATTACGATCAGCTTGAGCAACTAGCGAACATAGTGAGGGTCACGCCGGAGGATGCAGTATATTCCGGGCCAGTGGCCGAATGGCTTGAACCAGAGAAGATCCGCTCTGTGATGGAGTATTACGGCGATCTTCTACGTGCTGAAGACGATTTAACCGCAGCCGTTTATTTTGTGAATCAGTTGCGTGGCCTCGTGTTTGCGCAGCATTTTATGGTGTCACTGTGTGAACGCCGTTTGGATCTGTCTGTTTCTAATCTCAGATTTCATATTTATTTTGAAGGTCAATATCCCTCTATTAGCCTCCAGGTCGTCGACTTAACAGAACTGGACAATACGTGGAACAATGGGGATCACCGTTCTTCCAAACAGGCTCAGCAAGTGTTACGTGACTTTTACAGTTTGCAGATGCGGCCCATATTGGAAGCAATTGCTACAGTGGGGAGCGCATCTATCGGGCAAATGTGGGGACAGTTTCCGTTGGCATTACTGTATTTTAAGAATAGAGTACAGCCGACGTTGACTGATCCTCAGGATGTGGAGCGCTTTGAACAAGATTATATGTATGTGACTCGTGAACTTGAGGGAGAGATATTCGGGCGTAAAAGAAACCCGTTTACGGTTCGTCTCGTTGAATTGGACAATCCTTACCGCCCTGGTGAAAATACCTACATGAAACCTTCCTGTTGCCAATATTACAAGACAGGTGGAGGCCAGCGGTATTGTTATACTTGCCCCAAAATGTCCGCTTCCGAACGCGAAGAACGCAGACTCGAAGTGGTGGCATCACGGTAAAGTCTCTGTGGATGTTGGCATGTCCGTCACGTTTTGGTTAAAATAGGTTATGTAACCTAAACCAAGCGACACGAAGGAGGATGCTGTATGTCTGTCTATTCACATAATGCCGTAACACCAGCGAATCAGGAGGTTTCTCTGAATACTTACACCGGTAAGGTGCTGGTTATTGCGAATACCGCCAGTAAATGCGGACTTACCCCGCAATATGGGGATTTGCAAAAGCTTTATGACGAATATAAGGATCGGGGATTAGTTGTATTAGGCTTTCCTTGCAACCAATTTGGCGGTCAGGAGCCTGGCAGCAGCGAGGAAGCGGCTGAATTTTGCCAACTGAATTACGGGGTTAGTTTCCCGGTATTCGCCAAAGTGGACGTCAACGGACCGGATACAGCGCCTCTGTTTGAATATTTGAAAAAGCAGCAGCCTGGAGAACAGGAAGATGGGACAATTCAGTGGAATTTCACGAAATTCATTGTGAATCGTGAAGGTGTACCTGTAGGTCGTTTTGAACCGAAGGAGTCACCAGAAGCGATGAAAGCAGCCATTGAGCAATTGCTATAGTAGCTTTGCCTTAACTCCAGAGTATATGTTTAAAAAGGTCTGATTTCCGGGATGTCTCCGGGAAGCGGACCTTTTTTTGTTCTCTACATGTGCATTTGTCTAAGGGTGGTCGCATCACGTGAAAGTCGATTCCAAGGGCATAATCAGGGGGCTTACAGGGAAAACTGAATGAAGCAAAAAATATTTCAGTAAACCGTTGATCTCGTATATCCTTTCTTTTTTAAATGTGGACAAATTGTGAATATCACAAAAAGCTATTGTAATGTGAAAAATATCACACTATAATAAGCGTATGAAGTGAAATAAATCACAAACGCAAACGCGCTATTTACGTGAAACTATTCACAATTATTATACATTTTATGCCCACACACCAAGGAGGAATTTAACATGAAAGTAGCAGTTATCGGATGTACACACGCAGGCACGGCAGCTATCGTCAACACAGCTAAATGTTATCCAGATGCAGAAATTACCGTTTACGAGCGTAATGATAATATTTCCTTTTTATCTTGTGGTATTGCGCTGTATGTAGGTGGTGTCGTCAAAGATCCACACGGCCTGTTTTATTCGTCTCCAGATCAACTGTCTGACCTGGGTGTAGTGACCAAGATGCTTCATGAGGTAACGAGTGTAGATACGGCAGGCAAGACGCTGCATGCACGTAATCTCCAAACAGGTGAAGAATTTACAGACACATTTGATAAATTGATTGTGACCACAGGATCGTGGCCCATTATTCCGAAGTTGGAAGGCATTGAACTTGATCATATTTTGCTCTGTAAAAACTATAATCATTCCAATGAAATCATTGAGAAAGCCCAACACGTACAGAACATTACAGTCGTCGGAGCTGGATACATTGGTGTTGAACTGGTAGAAGCTTTCCAAATGAACGGTAAAAACGTAACCCTGATCGACAGTGCTGATCGTATATTGAATAAGTATTTGGACCGTGAGTATACAGACCGGATTGAAGGTTCCCTGAAGGAACATGGAATTAAGCTGGTACTTGGCGAGACGGTGAGTCGTTTTGAGGGTACGAACGGTAAGGTGAGTAAAGTCGTGACCTCTAAAGGAGAATATGAAACAGAGCTTGTTATTCTCTGCATCGGTTTCCGACCTCAAACGGATCTGCTCAAAGGTCAGGTAGATATGTTGCCTAACGGTGCGATCATTGTGGATAATTATATGCAAAGTAGCTGCCCGGACGTGTTTGCCGCAGGCGACAGTTGTGCAATCCGCTATAATCCGACAGGCAAAACGGCTTATATCCCTTTGGCAACCAATGCAGTTCGTATGGGTACACTGGTAGCACGTAATCTGGTACAACCAACCATTGCCTACATGGGAACCCAAGGAACATCGGGTATCAAAATTTACGAAGACAATATCGCAGGAACAGGCATGACGGAAACGGCGGCAACGGACGAAGGCATGACTGTAGAAGCTGTAACCATTGAAGACAGCTACCGGCCTGAATTTATGCCAACCTCCGAAAAGGTATTACTGAAAGTGGTATATGAGCAGGAGACACGAAGAATTTTGGGTGCTCAAATTATGTCGAAGGTGGATTTGACTCAATCCATTAACACGCTATCCGTAGCGATTCAAAATCATATGACCATTGACCAGTTGGCCTTTGTCGATTTCTTCTTCCAGCCGCATTATAACAAGCCTTGGAATTTCCTGAACGCGGCAGGTTTACAAGCATTGCCTACCATATCCGAGCGGAACCCAGTTACTGTATAATTAGATTTGTCTGTGACATTGTTCATAAGTTTGTCAACAATCTGAGGCGTACGGATGAATCCTTATAGTACAATATAGAGTAGCATAAGGATCAGGGGGGAAGTAGCTTATGGGTTTGTTTTATATCCTTTTTCTTGTAGTCGTGGCGCTGGCAGGCCTCGGTGGAGTTATTTGGTTCTTGAGAGCAGTTGAAAAGGAAGAATACAATTAAATGTAAAGCGCGTAGTAGCGCAGTAGCTGTAATAATACAGAAAGACAGTCCTTTTTCCAAGGGCTGTTTTTTTATAGCTAAGAAAGTGATTTTTTTCACAAACATAATCACTGATTTTAAATAAAATATGAAAGAAGAATATTTTAGTGAAAAGATATTAAAGGAGCGGGGACATATGGCGAGCTATAAACCGGGGCAAATTGCTGAAAAGACGGTGGAAACAGGAGTGGCCAAGGCGAACAACCCGTGGACTGTGGCGGTGGTACTGGGATTTTTGGCAGGTGCATTTATTGCACTCGGGTTTTTGCTGGATATACGTGTTATTGCAAGTGCGCCTAAAGAATGGGGAAGCATTGCCACCTTTATTGGAGCTGCGGTGTTCCCCGTAGGTCTGGTATTAGTTTTGATCGCCGGCGGAGAATTGCTGACCGGCAATATGATGGCGGTCCCTTTGGCGAGATGGGCAGGACGGATTAAGACAGGAGCCATGCTTCGTAATTTGGCGATTATTACGCTCAGTAATTTTGCAGGTGCGTTATTCGTTGCATTTTTCTTTGGGCATGTGCTGGGTTTGACAGAAACGGGCCCTTACTTGGACAAAGTGGTGGATATGGCAGGACATAAGCTACATGAAAGCTTTTTGCAGTCTTTTATATCGGGTATAGGATGTAACTGGCTCGTAGCACTGGCTGTATGGCTGGCTTATAGCACAGACTCAATTGGCGGCAAAATTATGGGGATTTGGTTCCCGACCATGGCCTTTGTCGCTATTGGATTTCAGCACGTTGTTGCCAATATGTTTCTCATTCCGGCGGCTATTTTTGCAGGCCACTTTTCATGGGCAGATTATGTTATGAACTTCATTCCGGTCTGGTTGGGGAATTTGGTAGGAGGTAGCCTGTTTGTGGCTGGAGCCTACTGGTTGGCCTATTTGAAAAAACCTCAAGCCAACGCACATCCAGTGAGTGAATCTCCAACTACTTCTTCGGTTGCACATCAAATCCGTTGAGTGATCCTGCTTAATTACGGTACTTTAAACAGCAATGAACAAAGCAAATCCGCCATGACAGGCCCGGGGGAACGAAACCTGTCATGGCGGATTTTTTTGGGAGTGGTCCATGATTTGGCATGGAGGATGAGTGTGCTCTCGTCCCATAATGCCTTGATCTCTTTTACCCTCGGTAAGATATGATGAAACAGGATGTTGAAAAAAATTATGATTCTTAGAAAATCCGTTTTGCTCTATGCAGCAGACGGATTTTTTAATATTTTGGAGAGCGGCTGTGTGGGAAAATCCTTCTCTTGCCATAGGCCAAAGCTGTGGATATGATAAGATCAGTGTAATTTTTGGAAACGGTAACGGAAAGGAGCATCAACACTATGGATCATCGCAATAGCGCGCCTCCTGAGGCCACGCTTCAACAAGACTTACAAAGGGGACAGCGGATGACGGAGCAGCAGGACGGTATTTTTTCGGCTGTATGCCCGTTAGATTGCCCGGATACGTGTGGGCTCCTGCTTCACAAGGAAAATGGAAAGATAGTCAAGGTGACTGGGAACCCGGATCATCCTATTACCAAAGGGGCTATTTGCAACAAAGTTCGCAATATGACGGAGCGGGTATATGATCCTGATCGGGTGCTCTATCCGTTGAAGCGTATAGGCCCCAAAGGAGAAGGAAAGTTTGAACGAATTAGCTGGGAGGAAGCGGTCGATACCATTACAGGTCGGTTCAAGGAGCTTATACGTACGGACGGACCGGAATCTATTCTCCCCTACAGCTTTTATGGCAATATGGGCGTATTGAGTGTGGATGGAATGGATCGCCGATTTTTTAATGCGCTGGGTTCAAGCCAACTGGATCAGACGATATGCAGCGTGGCAGGGAATGAAGGCTGGGCGTCTGTTATGGGTTTTAAGGGCGGCACCAGCCCGGAGGACACGGAGGATGCAGACCTCATCATTGTGTGGGGTGGAAATGTCATTAGCACCAACATGCATCAGGTCGTTTTGGCTGAGAAAGCACGTAAAAAAGGTGCTAAGGTGGTCGTTATTGACGTTCATCGCAACCGGACGGCGCAATGGGCGGATTGGTTTATTCCGTTATATCCGGGGACCGATGCGGCGCTTGCGCTGGGTGTTATGAATGTGCTGTTCGCTCAGGGACTGACGGACGACGAATTTTTACATCGCTACACGGTAGGTCATGAGGAACTGCGCGAGCATGTTAAGACATATACACCAGAGCGAGTTTCGCGGATTACCGGCGTGCCGGAAGCGGATATTATCCGTTTGGCGGAAATGTACGGAACTGCGCGAGCAGCGTATATCAATATCGGTAATGGGCTTCAGCATCATGATAATGGCGGTATGAACGTACGTGCGGTTACATGCTTGCCTGCGCTCACTGGACAATGGCTGAAGCACGGCGGGGGAGCGTCACGCTCTAATGGCGCTTATGGCAAGTTTAACGGCGCCAATCTGGCGCGTCCTGATCTGCGACAGAACCCGGATGCCCGGATGATCAACATGAACCGGATCGGAGAAGCGCTGCTACAGAAGGAACAGCCGATTAAGGCGTTATTCGTATACTGCAGTAACCCGGTAGTTGTAGCTCCCGATTCGGAACGGGTGACTAAAGGATTTGAACGAGAGGATTTGTTCACAGTCGTTCATGACCTGTTTCTTACCGATACGGCCCGTTATGCCGATATTGTGCTGCCTGCAGCGTCTTCCTTTGAAGGTACAGACCTATATAAATCCTACTGGCATCACTATGTCCAGATGCAGAAACCGGTCATTGCTCCACTCGGGGAAAGCAAAAGCAATTATGAGCTGTTCAGCCTGCTCGGACGGGCTATGGGCTTTGACGAAGCTGCCTTTACAGAAAGTGAAGAGGACATGATCGCAGGCGCGCTTGATAATCCAACGAACCCTTATCTCAACGGTGTAACCTTGGAAGCCTTGAAAGAATCACCTTTTGTAAAGCTCGATATGTCGCCAAAGGCCACTTATTTGGATCGTTTAACCACGCCTTCAGGCAAGATTGAGCTATATTCGGAAAAAATGAAACAAGCAGGTCTGCCTGCGATGCCTTCATATGTGCCGCTGATTGAAGGGTACGACGGAGAGCATCGACCGCAAGCGGACGAGCGGTTTCCGTTAATGTTTATTTCACCGCCAAACCATAATTTTCTGAATTCTACTTTCGCTAACTTGCCCAAGCATCAGCGACTGGAGCGGGAGCCCTTGCTACAAATTCACCCGGAGGATGCTCAGACAAGAGGCATCGCGGATGGGGAACCGGTTACTGTATGGAATGATCGAGGTACGTATGAGCTGAAAGCCAAAGTCACCGATCTGATGCTGCCCGGTACAGTGATTAGCCAGGGATTATGGTGGGAGGGCAAAGGACGCAGACAGCGTGCCAATGTGTTAACCTCTGATCGCCTGTCAGATATGGGACAGGGGGCTACTTTCTTCTCAACGGTGGTGAATGTGAAGCGCCAATGAGATTAAGCCTTTTATGGCGTCAGATGCAAAAGGAGAAACAAAAGATATGAAATGGTTGGAGTCTTATCCGAAAGAAGTGAAAGTGTTTCTCGTTGCCAGCCTGATTAATTCCGCTGGAAGCTCCCTGATGTGGCCGTTGGTTAGCATGTATGTGTTTGACGAACTGAACCGTAGTATGGGAGATGCAGGGATTGCGATTTTAGTGCAGTCTCTGGGCGGAATTTTTGGTCAAGTGCTGGGCGGCGCCCTCTATCACCGCATTGGAGCCAAGAAATTGATTGTTGGCTCACTGGCAATGAACGCGCTGGGACTTCTCACGCTTCCATTTACCAGTGGTCATTGGGTAGCGTTTGTCATCATGATGGGTTTTATCGGCTTTTTTAATGTCGTATCTGTGCCTGCGATTCAGGCCTTTGTAGGTTTTCGTTTCGCTGACCGCCGTGGAGAACTGTTTAATATTATTTATGTCGCTAACAATATTGGGGTTGCAGTGGGTACAGGATTGAGTGGCGTGCTGGCGGACCTTTCCTATCAGCTCAGCTTTGTGATGAACGGGGTGACTTCCGCAGTATTTGCTGGATTCTTCTGGTCTTATCTAAGTAGGGTGGATCGGGAAGAGGGAGAAGTACAGCTCAGCAAGTCCGTGAAGAAAAGAGAGGAAATACCAACTCGATTGCTGTTTCGTGATACCAGGCTGTATCTCTTTGTGGGGTTAGGCTCGCTGTTTTTATGGTTCGGCAATTCGATCTGGAATACAGGAGTATCTCCCCATATAATTGAGCAGGGCTTGCCTAAAACGATGTATGGGTTACTATGGACGCTGAATGGTATCCTTATTTTTGCCGCACAACCCATTATTTTTTGGATAAAACGACTGTACGCTCATCACGCTTCAGCGCAAATGACATGGGCCGGAGGATTTTATTTGGCGGCTTATATTGTCATGCTGGGCACACAGAACTATACTGGGATGATATTCGCTATGGTTCTGGCGACCCTGGGAGAAATGCTGATTGCACCTGCGGTTCCGGCATTCCTGTCTGATCATGGAGGTCGGGGCGCACCCTTTTACATTGGGCTTGTGGGGGGCATTGGCGCAGCCGGACGGGTAATGGGGCCTTATATTATGGGGAAGTTGTATGATGGCGGCGGGTTACCGCCTACACTTTGGCTGGCATCAGGCGTAGCGGTGTTGTCGATCCTCTTTTTCGTCCTGCACAGCTGGTTGAACCGTTTCCGGCATCATTCGGATACTTTGGATACTACGACGTCCAAGGTGGATGCTCCCAGTTCTTAAGTCCTAATAAAAGTGCGGTAATATGCTGTGATTATGGTACAATAAGTGACGGATGGTTGTAGTTATTGCTTCAGGAAAGCCTTCACAGGAAGGATTGAAAGGAATTGTTTACAAGTCAACCCTTGACGATACGTCATTCGGAGATGAAGGATGCTCCTGATCTGATTGCGCTGGATGAATTGGTATGGAATGAACGCACGGCTCCCGCTTCGCTGTCCTGGAAGTCGCGCGGAGAGTTTCTGCGCAATACGCCTCCAGGCTCTCAACTGGTCGCCATCGAACAGGAAGTGCTCTGCGGGTATATTGGATTTCGTCCTCCAACGCTGTTGGCTAGTAATTGTCATGTACTCGAAATAAATATAGCTGTACATCCAGCTTATCATCGCAAAGGTATTGGGACGGCGCTCATGAACTCCATGAAGGACATTGCAGCTGCCGAGGGCATACGCAAGTTGAGTTTGCGTGTACTCTCATGCAATACGGAAGCCCTTATGTTTTATGAAAAAAGCGGTTTCGTGATTGAAGGACGTTTGCATGAGGAGTTTTACATAGCAGGCCAATTCGTGGATGATGTGTTAATGGCCTATTTCTTAAAATAGGCGGGAGGCTACAGACAGCAATATTCGCTTTTATGCCCGGCCTAAGCCAACAACGCCGCAGACCTGATCAGGTCTGCGGCGTTGTTGTACAATACAATATTACCGAAGTTGCTTCCATTCATTTTGGAGCATACCATATACTGCGTGGTTCATGTAGCCGTCGGGCAGCAATTCCGCTTCGCGTACAATGCCTTCAAGCACAAAGCCCAAACGTTCCGGAATACCGCGGCTGCGGCGGTTCGTCGTTGCACAACGGATTTCGACCCGATGCAGGTCCAGCTCCATCAAAGCATAATCCACGAATACGCGGCAGGCGCTAGTCATAAGACCTTGTCCTTCGTACCCGTGTCCAAGCCAGTATCCGATGCTAACGGAGCGGTGAGCCCAATTGATCTCATGGTAGCTAATAATGCCAGCAAGCTCGTTGTCTATCCAAATTCCGGCGGTCAGACTACCGTTCTCTGCGGCTTGTTTCAAGGCGCCCTGCACGAACTGCTCTGTGTGGCTGATTTCCGTGGTGGAGTCTACCCATGGAAGCCATTGACGCAGGCGGTCACGGGACATTTCGATCAGCTCAAACAGAGGCTGCACATGCTCCTTGGTGAGCGGCCGAAGGACTGTGCGTTCGTCCAACGCATATGTAAACATGATTGATCCCTTCTTTCACTCGGAAAATCGCTAAACCAGCCAGTCTAGCATTTAATCCCATGCTACCTTATTCTGCGAGAGTCGTCAAAAGGGAGAGGAAGCTTCAAATTCTATAGGTCCCACCCGGAACCGTTCATGCTCGTATACATATTTCAGATCCAAATCCCCTACAAATTCGGTTGGGGATACACTGCCAGATACAGTGGCTTGCAGAGGAAGCTGTTCGGCATCATACATTACGACAGAGCTAAAATCGAGATGCTTTGTAAATTGGGCTGGATCATCATAAAATACTGACGCTTTAGGGTCTATCGTGTGTGTAACACCGTCGATCGTGACAGCAATATGAACCTGGCGGTTGTGGTCACGTAGCTCCACTGAGCTGTGTACGCGCTGGGACACAGCATCTGCTGCCGACTCGACTGCATATTCTTCCATCGTCCGTGCGTTAACAATATGCAGTTCCTGCAATTCGACACCCGTTCCCGAGGCACGCGTGAGGATCACGACGGCTTCACGGACACCATCCCCGTTCACATCCCTGTAATATAATTGTGGTGCGGTGGAAATATCTGCCGAGCCCGACCATCGGAATGTGTGGCGTTGCTGGCCGATTTCCAGTACAGCTGAATGGAATAATCCCTGTGACGGATTAACAGCATATAAGCGGACGGATGAGTCTTCTGGAGCGCTGGCTAGCGGATGAGATTGTGCGGCTTCGTTCATCGGGTCCGGTGAAGGATGGCCGGAAGTCATGACGGAAGAGGACAGAAGCATAGACAGCAGGATCACAATGAGCAGCTTAAACACGGGTGGGTCTCCTTTTCCGGGCAAAATAAAAGATATATACACTATAACGAATTTATTTGCCGAAAATGTTAACTCTTTTTCATAACTTGTCACTTTTTTTGCTGAAGAACGCATAAGGATTTTCATTTTATTGAGTTATGCGGTGTGAAAGGGTATATTTAAGGGAACAGGTTTTACACAGATTATACGGAAGAAAGGTTGATTAGCGTGGAGAAGCCGATCACTCCCCCCAATTTTATTAAAAATGTTATTGAAGAGGATTTACGTACGGGTAAGGTAAAGGAGGTTGTTACACGATTTCCGCCTGAACCAAACGGATATTTGCATATTGGACATGCCAAAGCTATCTGGATCAATTTCTCGTTGGGAGATGAATTCGGAGGACGCACCAATCTACGTTTTGACGACACCAATCCGGCGAAGGAAGACACGGAATACGTGAACTCCATTCAGGAGGACGTGAAGTGGCTCGGTTATGAGTGGGAGGAGAAACATTTTGCCTCCAATTATTTTGAAGAAATGTACAAGCGTGCCATCCTGCTAATCCAAAAGGGTAAAGCCTACGTGGATGATCAAAGCGCGGACCAAATCCGTGAAACTCGTGGCACACTGACCGAACCGGGGCAAAATAGCCCTTATCGGGATCGAAGCGTGGAAGACAATCTGAAGCTGTTTGAAGAGATGCGTGCAGGCAAATACCAAAATGGTGAAAAGGTGCTGCGTGCCAAAATTGATATGGCTTCAGGAAATATTAATTTACGTGATCCGGTTATTTACCGCATTTCACACACAGCACATCACAATACAGGCGACACATGGTGCATCTATCCAATGTACTCCTATGCTCATCCGCTGGAAGATGCGATTGAGGGAGTAACGCACTCGCTCTGTTCGCTGGAATTCGAAGATCAGCGCCCGCTGTACGATTGGGTTGTAGCTGAATGTGAGATGGAAAAGATACCGCACCAATACGAATTTGGACGGCTGAACCTGGCTCAAACCGTAACCAGCAAGCGTAAGCTCAAGCTTCTGGTCGATGAAAAGCACGTAGATGGTTGGGATGATCCGCGTATGCCGACGATTTCCGGTTTACGTCGTCGCGGCTATACGCCGGAGGCCATCCGCAGCTTCGTATATGAGACAGGCATCTCCAAAGCCTACGGAGTCATCGATTTGCAGGTGCTGGAGCATTTTGTACGTGAGGATTTGAAGCTTAAGGCACCCCGCACCATGGCAGTCATAGATCCGTTGAAGGTGGTTATTACAAACTATCCTGAAGGACAAGTTGAAATGCTGGAGGCGGAAAACAATACGGAAAATCCGGAACTCGGTACACGTCAAATTCCGTTTTCCCGTGAAATTTATATCGAGCGTGAGGACTTCATGGAAAATCCGCCGAGCAAATACTTCCGTTTGTTCCCTGGTAATGAAGTCCGTCTCAAGCATGCTTACTTCATTAAATGTAACGATGTGATTAAGGACGCAGACGGAAATGTAACGGAAATCCACTGTACCTATGATGTAGAAACCAAGAGCGGATCAGGCTTTACTGGACGTAAAGTGAAAGGCACGATCCACTGGGTAGAGGCTACTCAGGCTGTACCTGCCGAATTCCGTTTGTATGAGCCTTTGATTAACGCAGAGGACACGGAAGAGATTGAAGAGGATGCATCGGAAAAAACATTCCTTGACCAATTGAATCCGAACTCTTTGGACATTGCTCATGGCTATGTCGAGCCGAACATGAAAGAAGCTCAATCACAGGACAAGTTCCAATTTTTCCGTCATGGTTATTTCAGTGTCGATCCGAAGCTTTCCAAACCGGGTGAGCCTGTATTTAACCGGGTTGTATCGTTGAAAAGCTCTTTCCAATTGCCTAAGCAATAGGCTGTTGGAAAGTGTGGGAGAGATGGTAGCTTCGTGCGACCAAGTTGAAAAGGAGTCTGCCGTCGGCAGACTCCTTTATTTTACGCATGCACGCTCTTTATACATGATCATTGACTTGACGATACTCTATGGTCTTTGCTAACAAGCCAGAAGGGAAGAGGGGATACCTCATTCCTCTAGTGTTGTTAAGGAGCTTCTTCTATTCGTTTGTGCTCTCTGGCATGTCCTGGCTGATAACCGTTCTTGTACAGCGTATACCACATGATAGCGAACCCCGCAGAGCCAAGTAGGGCGAAGAAGACTCCTGCATGGTACATCATTTCTCCGCCAAAGTTCTGGAATAGCCAACCTCCCGCAAAACCTGCTACGATACCGGATATACCACTCCAGGTCAAGGTATATACGGCCTGTCCAGATGATCGGTATGCTGCAGGGGTGAATAGGACGGTCAACTGGGTGCCTACATAGAAGTATCCACCGAAGGTGACGCAATGAAGTGCCTGAATGAACACGATTTGAATCGGGTCTGTGGCCAGAGCCATCAGTTCCCACCGTAAGGCAAACAACAAACTGACGAGTGCCAAACAGCCGACCATCATGGTCATTTTTTTCTTCAAGAAGCGATCAAACAGCAAAAATACAATAATTTCGAATACCGATGACATAAAAACAGCAAAACCAAGCATCTGCTTGGACCCACCCAGCTCGGTGATGTACAGGGACATAAAGGCGCTGTTGATCGAATTCGGGATGGATACAAGGATGCCCAATAAAATAAAGGATATAAAGTATCCGTTCATTAAAACACTGCCAAAGCCACGCAAATGAATGGTTGCTGTCTCCACAGTGCTTTTCAGTGGTGGAATCGACAAGGTGCAAATCAATGCAGCCAGAAGAAGTACCGTAAAGATGGTGGATATGCTGGATATCCCCGTTTGGTCAATAACTATGCCGGCAACTGCCGCTGTCACAGCCCAGCCGAAGGAGCCCCATATACGGAATGAACCAAATTTCCGGTCTGTGCCCTCAATATAGCTGAGAATTAGGCTGTTGCTTTGGGCAAATAAAGGGCTTTGAAAAAAATAAAAACCAATCATCGACACATAAATCATGATATACGTATGGACATGAAATAAAGCTTGCAGCAATAACAATGTACCTATAATCATAAATAGTAGAATACGCCGGAGGTTACGGCTCCGATCGCTTGTATAGCCCCAAAAAGGGTTCGCGAATACGGATACAAAAGGTCCGATGGCCATCAGACTCCCAATCTCCAGCTTGTCCATGCCGATATCTTGCAGATACAACGGGAAGAAGCTGGAGAAAATGACCATAGCTCCATATAGAAAAAAATTATACAGTTTTAAGGAATATAGAGGAGTCTCTTGAATTTCTCTCTTTTGCAAGACAAGCCATTCCTTTCTTAGCCCGATAGAGAACTGCGCATTGATGCCGATCTGTGGGGAGGTTCTTTATTCCAATGTATCATGTGTTGAAAGGGTTAACAAACCAATAAATTAACAAATATGTAATAATTAAATTTTGTTCAAAAATTCATATGCATATTTGCAATTGTTTTCAGAAAAAAAGGAGGATTTATTTGTGAAAGTGACTGGTATTATCGTCGCTGGAGGACGTTCCAGCCGAATGGGACAGGATAAGGCTCTGCTTGAGATTGATGGAGCTACTATGCTTGAACGGACGTATACTACATTGCAGCAGGCGGCCCAGCGGGTTGTCGTAGTCACTCGTGACAACCAAGGATATGGTCTGAGTGGTATGGAAACTGTGTCTGATGTTTTTCCGGGCATGGGGCCCTTGAGCGGTATCCATGCAGGATTATCTGCATCTACTACGGAGTGGGGGATGGTTGTCGCTTGTGATATGCCCTTTGTACAGCCAGAGGTGCTACATGACCTGCTCGCTGTAACTAAGAAATGGACGGAGTTGCAAGGAACGAGGGAACCAGCATTGCAAGCAGTAATACCATCTATGGATGGACGTATACACCCGTTGCTGGCTGTGTACCATCGGAGCGTGCTACCGTCTGCCGAGGAATGTTTGCGTAGTGGGCGGCTTCGTCTCACCGATTGGTTGGACAAGCTGAACGTTCGTTATGCGACAGTAGAAGATTTGCCGGGAGTGAGTGAAAACATGTGGCGTAAGGCCGTGTTCAATATGAACAATCCGCAGGACTACCAGCTTGCTATAGAGCAGTTGAAGCAGAGTATAAAACAGAACACGCAGAGCGTGAAGAATTTAAAGGAAATACAAGAGGGTTAGGAACGTACAAGCTTCCTGTTCGAGGACTATTTAGGAGAGAAAATACCAGAGAAATATAATGGGTTAAATTTGGGGGAATATATTTATGATGGAAGCGATTATCCATGCTGTTTTATTGGCGCTGGGTTTGATTTTGCCTTTGGGGGTACAAAATGTATTTGTGTTTAATCAGGGGGCGTCCCAGTCGCGGTTTCGCAATGCACTGCCTGCTGTCATTACAGCGGGTGTCTGTGACACAATCCTGATCACGCTTGCGATTGGCGGCGTATCTCTTATTTTGCAGCAATTTCTATGGCTCACGAACGTACTCTATGCGGCGGGCTGTTTGTTTCTGCTGTATATGGCCTGGACTCTATGGAGGTCGAAGGCAGCTTCCTCAGGAGAAAGTCAGGCGATGCGCCCGAAACGACAGATGATTTTTGCCGCTTCGGTATCGCTATTGAATCCACATGCCATACTCGACACTGTTGGGGTAATTGGAACCAGCTCCCTTCAATATGACGGCGGGGAACGCTGGGCCTTTGGTCTGGCTGCCGTGTCCGTATCTTGGATATGGTTTATCGGTCTGGCAACGGCGGGGCGTCTCGTGGGACGTATGGATTCAGAAGGGAAGTTTGGGACTGTGCTCAACAAAATATCGGCACTGATTATTTTAGGCCTGGCCATTTATATGGCGATAAATTTCATTACCGGTATGTGATCCAAGCCTGGTTAGAGGAAAAACTTCAAACCAGCGAATACCCCGCTCAAAGCAAAGGGAACACCGATCAAAAATAGCATAAAGGCCAAACAGCCTGCACCATTTACACCGCCTGCAATTCGGGCGTCCCGAGGGTTGGATGGATTGTATAATACCTTGATCTCTTGCTGCCAACCCGGTTGAGACTTAGGTTGGTGCTATAAGGATTCCAGAATTCTACGGCTTCACCTGAAGCTGTATAGAAACGCACCTTTAATCGGCGGGTGTAGCTAGTATCTACCGGATCATCCCGGTCAAAGGGAACGACATCAATATCCACTTCGATATGCGCATCAACGATCTGCCCTTTGGTACGGACCCAGTGGTGTTTACGATAACGATGACGACGGATCGTTCTGAATCCAAAATAGATGAGTAGCAGTCCAATCAAGCTGAACAAAGGTATCAGCAGGTCTGAGCTAAAATGAAACCAATACACATTGAAATCAATTGAGGCGACAATCTACTCCTTCAAATAAGCGATAATCAATATATCGGACGTTTTTTAGAAACAGTTTAATTCTTCCATAGAGATAAAGCCAGAGCTGGATAGCATATAAAAAAGATCCTACTTCACCGGGAAGTGGATCTTTTTTAATAGCTGCGAGAATTACTTTTTGCTAGATGGGACATATCAAAATCAACATCCTTGATAAATTCGATAACCTCACCATTAGGGCTGTGGACTAATGCATTTGTTACAACTAGAGGAGGTTCGCCAAGTGTAAGCTGATTGGGCTCCACAAAGGTTCTTGCTCCGTGGGCAAGGGCTTTTTGATATATTTCATCCACATTGTCTACGTAAAATGCCAAGTGTAATAAAGCCCCGTGAGCAATCTCTTGCTCGGATGAAGCTTTTTTTCCTTGGGCAGGAATGACGGCATCATTATCAAAAATTTCGAGACAGGTTCTCTGATCGGGTGAGATCAGCATGGAAGCCTCTTGAATTCGAAAAGACGGAAGACTCCAGTGATGTCCTCTTTTAAATCCTAATACTTCGGTATAAAATGCAATAGTTGCTTGGTAATCACGGGCCTGAATGGCGACATGCGCTATTCCCTTCACGCTCATTTCAGATCCTCCTTATATGTAAGTGAACCTTATTATATGAATAATGAGGTGGTACATATATATTTAAAGTAAGGTTTTTATACTATATTAATTATTGAATACAAGCTAATTTGGGTGCAAAACGTTATTTTTTAAAATTTTGATCAGGAGGGGCTCGATATGCAGCATCACATTGACGATATAGATCACAAAATCATGAAATTGCTACAGCATGACGCTCGGATAACGATTTCCCAAATCAGTAAAGAAATCTCGATGTCACAGCCGTCTGTTAAAGAAAGGATAACCAAGCTTGAAGAACGAGGGATTATTTCTGGATATAGTACCGTATTTAATTTACGGGAAATGAATCGAGGGACGACTACATTTATTCTAATAAAGACAGAACATTGCCAAGAGCTGGTTGAATTTTGTAGAGAGGCGATGGAAGTCACCGATTTATTTCGCATTAGTGGAGAATTTAATTATCTCATTAAGGTACAAACCGCGTCGGTAGAGGAAATTGCAGAGCTTCAGGATTCCCTAGTCAAGCTGGGTCCTTCGAAGTCGCATATTTGTATGAAAAATATACTGGAAAATAGGATCTTGCTGTAAGCCAATCGAAAAAGCGCATATTTGGAATATAGAGTCTTCGGAATAACTGTATTTGATGAAATGAAGATAAGCGAATGTGTAGATGAAATAAAAAAAGTGACGCTGAATTACAACAGCGTCACCGTAATGCTTTGCTCCAGACGCTTCACGTCCTGGAACTCGATCTTCCCGGCCATGGCGTGCAGAGCTGCCGCTGTACCGCAGGCCGCTCCCTGCCGTAGCATGGCAGGGAGATCCAGCCCCGTCGCCGCGCCGGTGACCAGCCCGGCGACCATAGCGTCACCGCTGCCGAGCGCGCTGACAATGTCCGCGTCTGGCAGGCTTACGCGGTAGCGCGCATCGCGCGTTACCGCCAGCGCCCCGCTCGCGCCGAGCGAGATGACGGCCAGCTGCGCTCCGGCGTCCAGCAGCTTTGCTGCCGCCGCTTCAGCGGCATCCGGGCGCGCTGCGTCGATTCCCGCGAAGTGGGCGGCCTCGTCCTCGTTAGGCTTCACGAGGTCGGGCTTTCCGCTCAGCCCCAAGCGCAGCGCCTCACCGCTCGCGTCCAGTGCCACCCGCGCGCCGCGTGCCTTCGCTAGCGTGCACAGCTCGGCGTACAGATCGGGTGGGCAGCTGGATGGCAGGCTGCCGGAGAATACGACCCAAGCCGAATCTTCGGCAAGGGTCTCGATTTTGCGCCGCAGTGCGGCTAATTCAAGCGGCCCAACGGTCGGTCCGCTCTCAATCAGCTCGGTCTGCGTGCGCGCGGACGGGTCGAGCACGGTAATGGCGAGACGTGTCTCCCCATGTGCCGTTTCGATGAAATCGGCGCTTACACCTTCCGCGCTCAACCCGTCGATGAGCAGCCGTCCGGTGTGTCCGGCGGCAAACCCGGTCGCCCGTACAGGCTCGCCTAACGTGCGAATGACGCGGGCGGCATTCACGCCCTTGCCGCCCGGCACCGTCAGGCCGCCTTCAATGCGGTGGACGGCATTCAAACCGAAGCCTGCAACCGTGTAGATTTTATCCACAGCCGCGTTAAGCGTTACGGTGGTAATCACAAGGCATCACTCCTTTAAGATCAGCAATTTGCAACATTTGATGCCATTCGCTCATGCTAAGATATTAGCTTTAATCCCAATGCTGCGGCAAGAATCATGGCGATGAATAAAACGCGCAGTACGCTTTTTTGTTCACCGTACAAGAACATGCCTGTAATTGTGCTGCCGACCGTTCCGATGCCTGTCCATACCGCATAGGAAGTTCCCATAGGCAAACTTTTCATGGCATAGCTGAGTAGAGAGAAGCTAAGAACAAAGGATAAGACCATAAGCAATAAGGACTTCCAGCCTTTGCCCACCGTAACTCCCTTCATACCGATGACTCCTAACACTTCCGAGCATCCCGCGATAACCAATGCGATCCAAGCCATTATACGCCACTCCCTTCCTGAACATCACGGTCGGTAACTAACTTCAGGCCGACCACACCTGCCAGCAAAAGGGCGATTAGCAGCGTTTTGGACCATTGAAACGGTTCCCCGAATAGCAGCATTTCGCCTATGACGGTTCCCCCTGTCCCCAGTCCGGTAAATACAGCATACACCGTGCCTACAGGCAAACGCTTCGCAGCCTTCATGATCAAATAAAAGCTGGCCACCACAGCCAGCACGGTTACAGCCCAGGCGAGTATAGATTCCGCATGCTTCAAACCCGATACCCATACGACCTCAATCAGGCCGCCAACAAAAACGTAAATCCAACTGCGATTCATGATGAATGTTCTCCTCAAAAATAGATTTTATAAGTTCACTGCTTCACGCTTCATGAGGTGAGGTTAACGTAATCCCACGCCAAAAAATAGGCCATGCAGCGTTCAGTCTTCGATGGTAGTTGATGCTTCCACTGTACAGTAGCTCCACCATGATTCCGTCCACCAGTGTCATGAAGGCTAAAGCCACATCCACTGGCTCCATATGCCCAAAGGGTTCCCGATCCCGTGTATTCCGGAGACGGCGAGTTAATTTTCGCTCCATTTTATCCAGAAAAGGATTAACAATATCCAGCACCTCGTGATACAACGATACAGGCGGAAAGAAGGAAAAGCGAAGCATAAACTTGGCCGAGTTGTTGCTCTCATATTCCTGTCCCATCCAAAACAAGAAGTCATGCAATGTATGCTCCAGTGGCTGATCTTTACGTTCCGTAAAGTATTCGAAAATACGTAAATTCTGCTCTTGAAAAGCATACCTCGCTACCTGTAAAAACAGATCCTCCTTGCCTTGGAAATGCGCGTATATAGACGGTTTTCGGATACCGACCTCAGCGGCAATACTACTCAAGGATGCTCCCTCATACCCATTGGTGGCAAATTGAAAAAGAGCGGCTTTTCGAATCTCTTCCATCCCCATTATGTTCACCTACCTAACGTTCGTTAGTTTATTCTTGCACGAAAAAAAGTAAGTGTCAACCCAGCATTATTGCGTTTTGTATAAAGCTTTTCTTTGGATTTTTTTTATCAACATTTAATAAAAAAGTGGGAAGAAATAAGGGGCTCATGTACAATATAATGAAGAATACTTGTCAAATGCAGTCCACTGGAAGTGAGGTTAGTTATGAGGCGAAGCTTACTGGCCGTATTGATCGCGGCTATGGTGTTTATTATTTATTATTTTGGCTTGTTTAATTACATCGGCAAAAATGAAGGAACTGTTATCAGTATTTTTTCCACCCTGACAGTGATCTCCATCAGTCTGATTATTTTTACGGAGAATCGTAATCCCTCCACCACGATGTCCTGGATTTTGCTGCTGGCATTGCTGCCAGTCGTTGGACTTCCTCTTTATTTTCTGTTTGGGCAAAATGTATTCAAGCGTCGCAAGTATGACAAAAAGGCATTGCGTGACCAACAGGCTTACGACCGCATTGAAAAAGATGCTTTGCAAGTCAAACGAGATCTGACCTGCTTTACAGATGAGCAGCAGCAGTTAATGCGTTTGGCCCGCAGACTGGCCCGTTCCCCGATTTATTTTGCGACAGAAACTCAAATTCTGAACAATGGAGATGAAACCTTCTCCACTTTGCTGGAAGAGCTGCACAAGGCGCAGCATCATATCCATATGGAATATTACATTTTCCGGTCGGATGATATCGGTACCAGCATTCAGAAAATTTTGATCGAAAAGGCTAAAGCGGGTGTTAAGGTTCGGTTTATGTACGATGCGGTGGGCAGTATTCAGTTGTCAAAGTCATTTTTGAAGGAAATGAGAGATGCAGGAGTAGAGGTCGTTGCATACGGCGGCGCTCGGATCTTGTTCTTCTCCAGCCGGGTAAACTATCGTAATCACCGTAAAATTGTAGTCATCGACGGTAATATCGGATTAATCGGCGGCTTGAATGTGGGAGATGAGTATCTCAGCCGCAACAAAGCCTACGGCTTTTGGCGTGATACGCATATGATTGTGAAGGGCGAAGCTGTGCGGACGTTGCAGCTTATATTTTTACAGGATTGGCTTCACATGACGGGTGAGTCGGTGCTCGATAGCGAATATCTGTCTCCCAATATTGAACCCATTACAGACGGAGGCGTACAGATTATTGCCAGCGGGCCAGATAATGAACGGAGAGTGCTCAAAAATCTCTTTTTCTCCATGATCACGTCCGCCCGAAAATCAGTCTGGATTGCCACTCCTTATTTTATCCCGGATGAAGATATCCTGACTGCCTTACGGATGGCTGCCTTGTCCGGGTTGGACGTGCGTATTCTGTTTCCCGCAAAACCGGATAAATGGCTACCGTTTCTCGCGTCTCATTCGTACTTTCAGTCGTTGCTGGAGGTTGGAGTCAAGGTATATGAATATGAAAAAGGTTTCCTCCACTCCAAGCTCCTCATCATTGACGGGGAAGTTGCGACGATCGGGACAGCCAATATGGATATGCGTAGCTTTCATTTGAATTTTGAAGTTAACGCTCTGTTAATTCAAACGCACAGTGTGCAGCAGATGGTAACAGACTACGAACGAGATTTGCACTCTGCTAGTCTGATTGTACGTGAAGAATTCATGAAAAAACGTCTGTTCAAACGTTTGATGGAATCGCTCGCGCGGCTGCTTTCACCGCTGCTGTAAGCATAAACGAATTCGCTACAGCATATCCCGTAGTTTAAAATGTAGTAAAGCCTAAAATATCCTGTAGACGGTATATAATATCTTTCCAAAATGTTGAATGATCCTCGTAAGCTGCTAGATCCAAACTGTATTCAGCCCCCTGATTATTCCATAGCTTATCAAAATAGGCCGCAACCTGTCGGGTCAGCTTGCTGTCCGCCGGAGCGGCCACCCACAATTCATTTTCCAGATTCAAATCGTTCAGATTACGGGGGGTCAGATTGGTAGAGCCCCCCAAAATGATATGCTCTCCTTGCGCCTTGGCAATATAAATCAGCTTGGTATGGAACTGCTCATGGGTGGTATGATACCAGCGAATTTGAATGTTCCCGCCCGATTTATCGGACAACTCCTGGGCAACCGGACGATTGGGGATGCCGATTTTTTCCTGACCAAACGCGTTTTGATTGGGGTCCAGCAGCAATTGGATGTTTACACCGCGCGCAGAGGCATCCAGCAAGCTATTCAATACTTTGCGGTCAGCCAAATAAAACATACCCATATGAATGCTGTCACCTTTCTTCGTCTGCCCGATGCCATCCAGAACCGAGGTGTACACCTTGCCCTCAGTTAGATATTTGATCCGATAGCTGTCCTTACTCGATGGAACTTTGGGTTCGGCCTGTGGTGTATAGGTAGGAAGCTGCCCACCGCCCGAAAAGTCCAACACCGCCTGCTCCGTTTGTAAAATATCTCCGATGATAGGCCCCTTCACCTCCAGCGCTATATTGGAGTGATAGGCGCTCGCGTCGTGCACGTTGCCTGTAGAAATGAGCGCTGTCTGTTCGTTGGCAACCAATTTTCGGTGATTGGCCTTGACGTTTAACAGCTTAAGATAGGAGCGGGCCGTAACATCAGGTCCGTCACTGGCCATCAGGTTGGGAATCCAGCCTGTGCCCTGTTGCCCGAACCATTGGAAAAAGGTACGCCACACCGCCGAATAGATGGGCGCGGAGTCCCGCAACGGGTCTACATCGGTCTGCACGACTTGAATCCCTGCTCGCTTCATATTCTCCAACAAAGGATTGGGAGCAGAATTGTAGTTGGTATTGACTTCATCTGTAATGAAAAAGATAGGCATATCAGGATGAGCTTTCTTTTTGGCAATAAGATGATCGGTCATTTGTGCGCTGACCTGGGGGAAGCGCTGACCTTTATGTTTATAATCGTTGAACAGAAACAGGTCGATAACAATAAATTGCTCGGCTTCATCAATGATCCCGAGCATACGACTCAAAATTTGTCCTTCATGCTGTGCAGTATTACCATTCCCGGTGGGATAGGTCAAATCAGTCCAGAAGTTTACCTCATGGGTTGAATACTCCTGACTCTCATAAGAGACGAACGGAGGCAATGGTTTATGGGTCTGATACAGCATGACGGCAATCAGCCAGAGGATAAGTACCAGAATGGCGATTTTAAGGGCACGGCCCTTATGCCCGGATTTCCTTTGATATTCCGGCATAGAATGCAGCGGATCACGTGTAGTCATATGACGATCAACTCCTCAATTGAATGCTGCATTCCATTTTATCGTGCCGGAACATGCAGTTTTATGATGGGATACTGTCAAGTTATTAACGCAAGTGTGCAGGATTGACGCGGATGCTGAATGAAATGAAATGGAGGATGTTTTACTATTCATTGAGGACATATGTCCTTTATAGAGAGTCTGCCCTATACTTTAATATATAGAAAAGTCATTTACATGGGGAGAATAACGATTTATGAGAGGGATTTTGTTTGCTTTTCTGGGAGGAGCTTGTATTACGCTACAGGGGGTAGCGAATACACGGATTAGTCAGGATATCGGTACATGGCAGGCGGCCACTGTTACTCAGCTAATAGGCTTTATTTTGGCAGCATTAGTCTGGATGTTTACAAGGGATGGCAATGTGGCTGAAATGAAACAGGTAAAGCCGATGTATCTTTGGGGCGGCGCCTTTGCAGCTATTATTATATTTAGTGAAGTCACGGCAATCCAACATATTGGGGTTACGTTCACGATCTCGGCGCTGTTGATTGCGCAATTGTGTCTGACCTTCCTGGTAGATATCAAGGGATGGTTCGGTATAGTAAAGCAAAAGATGAAGCTGCCACAATTTATAGGTATTAGTATGATGATCGCGGGTGTAATTATTCTGAAGCTCTAAAATAGAATGTTAACTTGTAAAGAAGGCTTAGAACGCAGAAATTGAAGGTGAGCTTAGGAATGAGAGAAATTCAGGATCAAGAGCAGCTAAAATATTTTTTGCAGCTGCATGAGTTGGAATCCATACTCTACGAGCCACTACATCCTTACTTGTCGTTGCATCGTTTGGAGCAAGGGGAAAAGCTCTGCTCACAGGGGGACTCCATCGAACATCTATATATACTGGTGCAAGGCAAAGTCAAGATTTATACCAGTTCTACAGAAGGGAAAACCCTGATCCTTTGCTTCAAAACACCGATTGAGGTCATAGGAGATGTTGAATATATTCGGAGTAGTCACGTCATCAACACGGTAGAGGCCGTGTCTCCAATCTATGTGATCGGTATTCACCACCAATGGATGAACAAATACGGCAGAGACTATGCTCCTTTGCTGCAATTTTTATTGGATATTGTTACAAGAAAGTTTTGCCTAGACTCCGATTTTTCCAGTTTTAATCTCATGTATCCGGTGGAAGTCAGGCTGGCGAGCTACCTGTTATCGGTTTCTTTTGACGAATCGAATACGGCTTTTCATGAGGAATTACGTGCATCCAGTCTGGTAGATGTGGCAAATTTGATCGGAACCAGCTATAGGCATCTCAACCGTGTCATTCGCAAAATGATTGAAGATGGATGGGTTGAACGGACAAAAGGCTATATTGTCATTCGGGACAGAAAAGGTTTGAGTGAACTGGCAGGACATAATATTTATGAATCATTGTAATAGGAGCATGTAGTATAAAAGCAGAAAATATCAAGGATCATCAAGGGAGAGTTAACATATGTTATTAGGAATTGTATTGGCGATTATCGCAGGTGCCTTGGTCAGTCTGCAAACGATATTCAATAATAAGGTGAATGAACGGACAGGATCGTGGGCTACAACAACATTGGTGCTGGGAACAGGGTTCTTGGCTTCCTTACTCGGGAGTCTTATTTTTGAAGGGGAAAATACATTTACTTTACAGCATATGCAGCCGTGGTACTGGTTCAGTGGCATGATTGGTGTCGGTGTTGTGTTCTGTCTGGTGCAAGGAATGAAGCGACTTGGCCCGACCTATGCGATCTCCATTGTATTGACGGCGCAATTAGGTACGGCCCTGTTGTGGGATTCGTTAGGATGGCTGGGATTAGAAAAGATTCCGTTTACCTTTAACAAGTTGATCGGAGTATTGGTCATTATCGGTGGTATTCTGGTATTCAAATTTGGACATGGGCGTACGAAGGAGCAAGCGGAAAGCATTTCATCTGACCTGATTCGATGAAGGGATGAATGAGATTGTTAAGAGCTTTATCTTGCTGGGATAGGGATCGTCCTTTCGAATAGGCATTTTGCAGAAAAGCGGCAGCTCAATTAGGAGCGGCTTTTCTGTAGAGTTTCCGAAATAACTAGTCTATTGCGTATTTTGAACATGCCTATGGGTAAGAAAAAATGTTCACGATCGTGTATATATTTTTCCATCCATGATACAATGAAAGTATCTTAAAATAGCCACTTTAAGGGCTACGATATTTGATATAAGAGACGATAAATAGATCGGTTACCGTGTTCGGGAACGGTCTTATTTGTGCTTCTTGAACTTGATACAATAAACAGAGTGACTTTGGATGAGGTGAAACATAGATGAGTAGTACAGAGAATGAAAAAGGAGCACCTGACGGTTTTAATAGATCTGGCTCTTTGTTGCCTGCCGCGCGGACAGGCGAACGGAAGATTGAGCACGTCCGCCTTTGTTTGCAAGAAGATGTGGCCGGACAAGGCATCACCAGCGGGCTAGAGCGGTATGCCTTTAAGCACTGCGCTCTGCCGGAGTTGCATTTTGACGAGGTTCGTCTGGATACTACTTTTTTAGGACAGGCTGTACGAACACCGCTGCTTATTAGCTCCATGACAGGCGGCAGCGCCGAGACAGGAGCGATTAATGAGCGACTAGCAGAGACAGCGGAGAGACGCGGCTGGGCATTGGGCGTCGGTTCGGTACGGGCTGCGGTGGAAAGGGAAGAATTGGCTTCAACCTTTGCAGTTCGCCGTCTGGCACCCAGTATCCCGATTCTTGCCAATCTGGGTGCGGTGCAACTGAACTACGGATTTGGCGTGGACGATTGTCGCCGTGCAGTGGAAATTGCCGGAGCAGATATGTTGGTGCTGCATTTGAACGGATTGCAGGAGATTTTCCAACCCGAAGGGAATTTGGATTTTAGCGGCCTGCTTCAGCGCATCGAGGAGTTGTGTCGTCAGCTTTCAGTGCCTGTAGGAGTGAAGGAAGTAGGCTGGGGCATAGATGGCGAGACGGCATCGAGACTGTATGATGCGGGTGCAGCCTTTATCGATGTCGCTGGTGCAGGCGGGACAAGCTGGAGCCAAGTGGAGAAATTTCGTAACCCTGATCCTGTGCGTCGCGCGGCGGCGGAGGCGTTTGCGGATTGGGGCAATTCGACCGCTGATTGTATCGTGGAAGTTAGGGCCGCTCAGCCACATGGTGCTCTGATCGGCAGCGGTGGACTGAGAGACGGCGTCGATGCGGCGAAGGCACTTGCTTTAGGGGCAGACATGGCTGGTTTTGGGCGTTCTTTACTCGGTTCTGCGGTCGCCTCCAGTGAAGCACTGGAAGCACGTTTGGAGCAGGTCGAACTGGAACTCCGCACGGTCATGTTTGGTATTGGGGTAGATGGAATAGAAGGGCTCAAAGATACGACTCGACTAAGAAAGAAGGTAAACGGATGAGCGGACTTATTACATTGGTTCAGATGAATGCGGAGCAATATGATCGATTTGAACAACGCTCGCTTGCTGACTATGCGGATGAGAAAATCCAAGCAGGTACATGGACGGTAGAAGAAGCACCAGAACGTGCGGCAGAAAGTTTTGCTCGATACCTGCCACAGAGACTAGACACACCTCATGCTCACCTGTATATGTTGATGTTTTCCGATGCCGGAGGGCAGAGTCAGGAGGAAGCTGGCTACATTTGGTTCAATATAACGGACAGCACGCAAGGAAAAGAAGCTTTTCTACTGGATATTCTTGTATACGATTCATACCAGGGGAAGGGTCTAGGCACGCTGGCGATGGGGGCTTTGGAACAGGAGGCTCGCAGACTGGGAGCTGTCCGCATCGGTTTGCATGTATTTGGGCATAATGAGCGAGCTTTGCATGTATATCGCAAGTCGGGCTATCGGATTACAGATATCCAGATGAGCAAAGAAATCTAATTAGGGATATAGCAATATCCTGAATTTCATAACCGTATGCTTGCCGCGTGTATAGGTTCTCATATATAATGTGGGTTGGTAAACTAACGGATGGCATAACGCATATTTTATATAAACGGGAGTTGTTCTGATTATGGCTTTAAAAGCGGGGATTGTGGGCTTGCCGAACTTACCATGAGAGATAAGTTAGGCGCGCCAAACAATGCTAATGTCTTCGCCATTATCAACAACAATTTTTGATATAATTCCCCTGATTGCCTGTTTTACTTTTAATCGATCAGGGGAAGCTATGTCCGGTAGGAGCTTCTTCGATCTCTCGACGATCTGCGCAGCTGTTTTTGAAGGCTTGTTCTCATCTATGTCCGACAGCGTTTTTTTAAGTTCCTCACGCTCTTTTTTTGCTCTCTCAGAAGCCAACTTTAAGTCATGCGCAGTTATTATATCGTCGTTGTAAGCATCGATCTGTTTCTGCATGTTCTTTTCTAATTTTTCTAATCTGCTTGTGATTTTCTTTTTCTCTGCTTCAGTATCACTATTTTCTGTCTTGGAATAAGTGAGCAATTCAAGAGTATCAGGAGCAGCAACAGAGAGTTGTTTGATCCGATCAATAATAACAGCTTCTATTTCATCTCTTTTAGCGAAGTGATGGAAACACTTTGCTTTTTTTAGATATCCGTCACAGAGATACTGATAGTGTAAATTTTCTCTATTGAGTTTCTTTGAAAAACTCCGATTCAATTTTCCGTTCATTTTGGAGTGGCAATGTCCACAGATAACCAAGCCTGATAATAAGTAAGTATCATCGCTCATGTGCTTTCCAACACTTTTTCGGCCTGCAAATAATTCCTGTAATTGTTGAAATGTCTCGTTATCAAGTATTGGCTCATGGTGGTCTTCTACAATTACCCATTCGGAGGGGTCCCTTTTTATAACCTGTGTTCCTTTTTTATATGTTTTATTATATACAAATTGCCCTATCAGAGTTTCTCGTTGATATAATTCTCTAAATGTCTTACTATGCCATTCGTTCCCATCTTTTGTTTTTATGCCTCTTGTGTTCCATGACCTTATTACTGTTCTGGAAGGCTTGCCCGCTAATAAAGCTTCGGCTCCACGTCTCAAGATAATTGACTCCTCAATATTAATCTCCATCTGCCCATCAATTACATCGAAACCGAAACAAGGACGGGTAATAACTCGTTTCGTATTTTTGGCCAGAGAAAGCATGTTCTCTCTAACTCTTTCTGATGTGCGTTCCCTTTCAAATTCAGCTACCATACCCAGCATCTGTAATACCAATCTACCAGCTGGCGTGGAAGTATCAAAAGCCTCGCTTTGAGATACATATTTATAATTATATTTATCAAAATATTTAATTAAACCGAGAATATCGAATAAACTGCGTGAAAGCCTATCCAACTTTGTAGTTATTACAATCCCAGGTTCACTTGACGCTTTTACGTCTTCTAAGAGTTCAGTCAGCTTTGGGCGGTTAGTCGTTTTAGCGCTGTATCCTTCTTCGATATAAAAAATGGGTGCAGCCCATCCCATTGCTGTACAATAAGCAATTATTCTTTCTTTTTGTTCGACCAGTGAATTCCCTTTTTCCGCTTGTTCATCGGTACTTACACGTAAGTATGCGCGTACTAAAAAAGTGTATGCTAGCATGTTCATTATTGTTGTTCCTCCTTAAATGGTTTGAAATGGCCCATATAAACCCCACAAACTATAATCTCACTTGGACGTACCTGCTTTTCTTCATAGTCAGAATTGTCAGGCTTTAGCGTCATCAAGGGTGATCCTTCAGTCCACTTTAGTCTTTTTAACATACCCTCATTACAATCGTTAAAGACTACTGCGACGATTTGACCATTGTAATCCGCCCAATCGCTTTTTTTGAAATATACAATGTCTCCATTTTCGATACTGGCATCTTTCATGCTATCCCCTTTAACTTCTAAAGCGAAATCGGGTTGTTTTTTAGATGGAAACGGGTAGCAAACGTAGTCTTCGATATTAGAGTTAGCAAGAATACCATCCCCAGCGCATATATTTCCGATCAAAGGGACTAAGGCAGGATTCTTTCTTTCAGATAGCTTTGCATAGGTAGGGTCAATATCACTTTTTTCTACTCCGAGAACTTCGGCTATTTTTTCAATTACCCCAGGTGAGGCAAGTGTCTTTGCATTTAGATAATCAGATACGACACTCGTTGATAAATCGGCCGCTTTTGCTAGATCTTTCTGGAACCATTTTTTTGTATTTAGTATTTTCTTAAGGTTTAGGGCTATCTCCGTCATTAATCTTTCTTCGACTTCGGTGTACTTGCGTCGAGCCATGTTATATTTTCATCTCCTTTTAAAATGTTCGTCCTTACGACCATATATCCGTTATAAACTAATTTTTTACCGTTTGCAACTAAAAAAATTCTGTTTAAACGTATTGACGATTCGATAATACCGGATTATTATGGAAGTACAGCAACGATATAAGGGGGTGATAACGTGTATAAAGTTACCTTGCGTGCAGCCAGAATGAATTGCGGATTTAATACAGAAGAAGTGGCTGGGATTGTGGGAAAATCTAAGGATACTATTCAAAAATACGAAAAAGATTCTACCAACATTCCTCGCGATTTATCTGTTGTTCTTCTGCAACTTTACAAGGTTCCCGAAGAGCATATTTTTTTCGGCAAAGAATCCGTTTTTATCGGATCAAAAAAAGAGGGAAGGAAAAAACATCTTTTGTAAAGGAGGCGCTATTTTGCGAATTGTCAGTGAAAGGGTCGTTGACCAAACAGGTAAATATCTTGGGGACGACCCGAGTAAATTCTCCGGCATAACCAATAAATGTTTGCGCCTCATAACCTCATTGGAAACCGGACGAGATTACAAAATTGTGGAAAAAGGGGAGACGGCATGAACCAACTGGTATCAGTTCAGAAAGGCCACCCCGTAACTTATTTGGTTCCTGTAGTAAGCGATGAAGACGATAAATTTTTTATGTATGTGGAATCAGACAGCTATATAAAAGCAGTCATAAGAACGCACCGATTCCTGAATTGCCAACATGAAATTGATATGGAACTGCTTGGGCCTATGCTCACTAAACTGGAGATGGACAAGCTGGAGATTCAGCGTGAAATAGACCAATTGCAACAGCGGCTTAAAACTCTGTACAAGATCCAATATGCCACACTCAACGGCTGGGGATACGACTGGGTTATCAGAAAAAGAATGCAGCCGCTAAAGCAGCAGGAGCGGGAATTAAAGACTGAAATTGCTAATCTTGAAGCTAAATTAATAAATTAAAAGAGGTGCTGGTATGACAATCACGCTGGAAAGACTGGAACAACGCCGGGCAGCATGGAAACGCCTGAATATATTGGAGGGAATGCAAAAGCGGGCTGCTGCCGGCACTGTTGAATTCTTTGACCAAGCCATTAGCGAACTCAAAGCGGAGTTGGGAAATGGTCAGAAGGTTGATAACAATCCATCTTGCGCGGTATGCGGTAACAGTATGGATCATCATTTTCTACGCCGCTGGAACGAACAGGACGTATGCAGGCCATGTATCGCGGAAATGACGGCAGATTACCCGGAGGGAGGAAATGCACCTTGGAAACACGCTTAATACCAGTAATCGACGCTTCCGGTTATCGCAGTTACATGGAGGTACCGGGCAAAACGTTTTTCGAGGCCGCGTGCCTAATAGACGGACTGCTTAGTGAAGCTGTTCGGCTGGATATGTCCTTGTTGCATTTGACCGAGCAGGAGCTTCATGAACTGGGCGTAAGGAAAGAGTGCAGACAAATTCGTGCTCAGTTGTTGCGCCTATATCAAGCTAGTATTGATGCTCTTAATAATGGTCGCAGCATTCAGCAATTACGCGTTCGAATAGATGAACTTGCTATGCGTTTGAACACTCTGGAAGAGTCTATTGAAAAGAATATAGAGTACGAGGGGCTCATTAATCCAAAGCCTTCAACCTATCGAATAACTGGTGAGAAGGTAGGCCAATGCAAATATTGCGATAGGGCGGTCTATTCAGGTCAGAAATATCCTGACCCTAAAGAGGAAGGGCTTTTCTGCAATTACTACTGCCGTACATTACACCGCAATAGCAAAGAGAAAAACCCAAGGAAATAATCGTGTTGGAAGCACGATTAAGTAAAACTTAAACATTGGAATCATAGCACATTTTTAAAATCTTTGGAACAGGGGTCCCTTATGGACGAAAAGGAAATCGAAAAAATCAGGGAGATTAAGCAGTACATCCAAGACATTCAGCGGTACCGGGATGCGGCGGAAGGAATAGCGGACGACTCTCCCGGCGCCCTTATGCAGAAGGTGGAGCTGCTTACCAAATCTCACACACTAATGGGTAGAGTATGCGCTTACATGAACGGGCGGTATATGCAAACCTATAATCGTCGAAAGCGGGTATTTGCTGAAACGGTTCGCGACACGAAGCGAGGAAATAAACAGAACGCTGCGGAACTGGCGGTGTTGGCTATACGGGACAAGGAAGCGAAAGACCTTGAGCATATGGTGTTATGGAAAAACGAATTTAAGTCTATATCCGAGCAGCTATACGAGTTGCGGCTCCGGCTCCGGGTGGACATGCATATTGGAGGTGGAGGGGCATGACATTACCTTTTCTTCCTTATAGCAAGCAGCAGCAGACCCGCAGTAAGCGGGGCAAGAAGAAACGGGGAAACCACACCGCCATTACGTCCGCTGTGCGTGACGAAGTAGATCGGCGGGCAGCAGAGGATACAGGATACGTGATTTGTGAGCGCTGTGGTGTGAGCCGTCCGGCCCTATGGTTTGAGAAAGCTCACTTAGTTAATGCAAGTCAGTATGGTAGCGGCAGCGAACCGTGGAATATAGCTAATTTGTGTGGTCCAAGGTCGGAATCTGGTACTTGCCATCAATTCGCTGACGACACAGCCGCCGGGCGAGCATGGAAGATGAAAAAGCGCAATGAACTAATAGACTATTATTTCCGTGGACCCGGTTTGGACATATGGAAGACGTCCGCCGGACGTCCAACGGACATACGGTAGATATCCATTAAATATCCGCGTTGTCGGAAAGGAGGGAACTGGTTTGGCATGGATTGAAAGCCATCAAGGAACCGATAGACACCCAAAAACACGCAAATTATGCCGAAAACTTGGAATCTCCGTTCCGACGGCTGTCGGACATTTGCATATGTTTTGGTGGTGGGCGATGGATTTTGCGCCGGACGGTGATTTAAGCAAATATGGTGCAGAGGATATAGCAGATGCAATTGAATGGGATGGTGATCCTGAGCTGCTTTACGCTTCCATGATTGAGTCTAGGTTTATTGACAAAACCGAGACAGGGAGCGTGATTCACGACTGGTACGTATATGCTGGCAAGTTAATAGAGAGCCGGGCAAAGGATGCGGCGAGAAAGAAAAATGATCGTGATAAGAAGAAAGCTGCCGCTAATTCGTCCGTTGTACATCCACCGGACGTCCAGCGGACGGACGAAGGACAGCGGTCGGAGTCCACCCGTGACCTTAACCCTAACCTAAACCATAACCAATATAAAGATAAAGATTCTTGTCCCGAACCGCCTCCGGCTGGTCAGGACGAGGACCCACCAACGGGAAAGGGAAAGAAGCCTGATAAATACGGACCTGACAACAAGTATTACAACATGGCTGTGTATTTCAAGGCGAAGGTCGATGCTATGGCAAAAGGCGAAGGTATCGAGCATCTTACAGCCCGGAGCAATATGCAGACTTGGGCAGATGACTTCCGTAAGCTGGTGGAGCTGGACAAGCATGAAGACGAGCACCTTATTATGTCGGTAATGGATTGGGTAGTCACGGATAATTTTTGGTGCAGGAATGTGCTAAGTGCAGAAAGCTTTCGCAGGCAGTTTGGGAAATTGGTATTGGCTATGCGTAAACCACCCCGGCCTGCTGGTAGAAGTGATAAGCAGCCCATACCTATTGTGCAAACACCATCGTCAGTTACAGAGCCGGAAGTATCTCAGGAAGAATTGGACGAGCTAATGCGACTTGCTGAGAGGATGGAGGCAGGCAAACAAGGGGGCGTGCTCCGGTGACACCCTCAGCGTATATGGCAAGCCAACAGGAAAAGCGTCTCCGTCAAATATGTTAAACGAGCTGCTTGATTATGATATTCGGATCGTTGCCGAGTTGGAGTTATTAAAACGGAAAACTGGAAGGGGTAGCAACATGACGTTGTACGGAAACAGGGGAATGGGTTTTGAAAACATGATTGAGCTTTCCAATCAAATGTATGAGCAACGCAATCTAGCTCTTATAAATAAGCGTCCTACGCCTATTAAGGTCACCAAGAGTAAGGGTGGAAAGGTTCTGGCAGGATACTTTGAAAAGCCATCTACCGTGGATTATGACGGATCTTACCGGGGCCGGGCGGTTGCCTTTGAAGCAAAGTCAATTAAGGACATGACACGCTTCCCACTCAAGAATTTGGAAGATCATCAATTCGAATATTTGGAGCGCAGCCACCGGATCGGGCGAGCTATCAGCTTCTTGCTTATTGAATTTACCAAGCGCAGGGAGACATTTCTTTTGCCCTTCCAATCTCTTATCGGGTTTTGGAGTGAATACAAAGGTTCGGGTGCTAAATCAATAGCTTTAGAGGATCTTGAAATTTACGGGTATTTGGTACCGAGCGGACGTGTTCCCGTGGACTATTTACAGACTGTCGATAACATTTGGTTTTCTGAAAAGACACAGCAACCAAAAAGAGAGGATGGATAAATATGTTTACAGAAACGGAAGAACGTAAAATTTTGCGTGAAATTGGTTATGCAGACATACTCCTTGAAACCATGACAGACCAGGATTGCGAAGCTGAATTGCAGGAGATTCCTTACAATGCATAGGGAGGCAGGCATGAACCGCAAAGACACTTTGCAAGCGATAAGCAGGTTATTTGATCAGAAGTGTTCCAATTGCACAGTGCGTGATGAATTTAACCGTAAATATGGTAACGTCACATCCAAATTGGATAAGCATTGTAAATTAGTATGCCCCGTAGGTAAGCAGCTTCAGGAGTATGGCAAGCACCTCAATACAAAAAGGGCGGTGTTTGAAATTGGTTAAGATCAGGATTTTTGAATTGGAAAAAAGCCTCAGAGCAGTTGCTGGGAGTGACCTTGAGATATCGCTTGAGGCAGTGAATAAAACTGAATATTTGCTTTCATTAAATCCAGAAATTAATAGGCAGATTAAAGATTATGAGTGTGTCGCAAAGTCCACTGCTTTCCTCAAACACAAGCGCTCGGAAATATATCATTTTTACAAAATTCTATCCAAGCTTATACAAACATCTATTCAAAATACATTAAATCCATACGAGCGGACCATATTGGAATTGCTATTTGTGAAAGGTATGAAATATCGTGATGCTCAAATGTATATGGAGAAGGGCTACCGTAGTGATATTTACCCTATCAGCGCAACAACGTTTGCAGATCGTAGGAGAAAAGCAATTAAAAATGTGGCTCAAAGCTTTCAGATAATCGGTGTATTGGAATTGGTCCACAAGAAAAATGAATGTGAAAAAGAAGAATTCCATTTGAAAGTAATTTGATAGTAACGGTTCGTAATCAAGAATGAATATTGTCAAAATCCGTGTAAATTATTCCAAAAAATATTTCAAGGGAGATTGATAAAAATGGCATGGTTTAGAATGAGCGTCAAAAATGGGCAAGCCACTGGCGAATTGGAAATGGATCAAGCAACGAGTAAGAATGCGAAGTCGGTCATTATTGGGTTCTTTGGAGCACTTGGGTTTGTACCAACAACTCCAACGATTGAAGTACGAGAATCTTCGGCACAGGCGGTTGTGAATAGCACGATTAAATCAGCAGAAACGGTCCGTACAATCCAAAAGGAGGTTGCTGCTGAGAAACTGGCCGAACGAATTAACCATCCTTCTGTTTCTAGAAAAATTCCTGCCCTTCTCAATTCAGAACGAACATTGAACACAAATGTCGGTGAGAAAGTACAAAAGGCACTTGATGAAGCTTCACAGGCTGGAAGTGAGCCGGAATGGTATAAAACAGGCATTAAGTATAAAGAGGGGATACCGCACTATAAAACGCGTTACTATTGCAAAAATCCTGAATGCTTGGACAGGGGGGCGCGGTATATCCCTGAAGGCCAGGCAGAAATTGAATGCAGAAACTGTGGTCAAAGTTTATCAGTTCATGCAGCAGCAGATGGCCATTTAGAGCGGGACGGCTGGGGGAATTTCTTCGTGGCAGATACGCCAGTTGAATCCTAATTGAAGTATCGGGGGGATACATTCCCCCTACTACCTATACTAAAGGAGCATGATCATGATTCATGACCTAAAGATACTACCGGATTACTTCCACGCTGTATGTACGGGAGATAAGCCGTTCGAAGTGCGGAAAAATGATCGTCCTTACCAATGCGGTGATTTGCTCAAGCTCAGGGAGTGGACACCAGATGCCGGATACACTGGCAACAGCACACATGTAGAGGTTACGTACATCCTGTCCGATCCTGCCTATGTAAAAGATGGCTTTGTAATCATGGGCTTGAATATAGCCCCGTAATTTATACCAAAGGAGAGATATACAGATGGCAAATGATAAATTAGAAATTTTGAACAGTATTGTTGTAGAAGATTGGTCTTCTATGGGGGATACAATCGAATATATCTATGTTGGAAGTACCGAAGAAAACGTTAATAAGCTGCTGCAAATTGGAGCAAACATGAATGATATTGAGAATAACACGGATTATGAAAACCAACAGATTGATATTTCACCTTTTGCCTTCCGCTTGGTTGATGCCGATTGGTTTGATGATGATCATGGGTTCTGGAAGAAAACAATTATAACGACTGAAAAAAATATTGTATTGAATCCAGACCAAAAGGCAGTTGCTCTAAAATCAACAAAGGATTTGTTCTTTGTAGCTAAACAGCTTCATGAGTGGATAAACACTGATAGCTTATCCCAAGAAATGGCCGGAATACTTCCGAGTCTTGTCGAGAGCCATTTTGCTGATATTTCCAAGCTGCTGAATTATGAAAGTGTGCTCACACGAGAAAAAGAAGAGCGGCACAGATTAATACGGGAAGCCAATGGACGTATTCGTGAACTAGAAAGACAAATGGGAGAAAACAAACCTGTCGATGGTCTGAAAGAACAACTAAGGCATCTTGCCGATACTGTATCTGATTGGTGGAATAATCACGGGTTTCATCATGTGTCAGATGAAGTCTTTACAGAAAATGGACACTATAAAGCTAGATTTTGCTTCATGCTTGAGTATATTTCTACGTTTAGTGACACTCCAGTAACGGACAAAAGAAATCGCAAAGAACGGCTTCAAGAACTTAAAGAGGAAGGATATGACATTATCTATGAAGATGGGGACCGTTCCCCAAAATTGATAGACAACGATAACAACCGTCAGCGCCTAATAGAGCTGATAAAGGGCCGCTTTCCTTCGGCGGAAATCGTAAGGACTAGGAATTACAATTCTCGTCGGAGCGGGTTGTACACCTTTCGGGATGTTGAAGTATACATCTATAACCTTCACGATATTCCTGCATCCCTAGGAGAAGATGGCAATGAGGTATTTTAAAATCATGGACAATGGAGAGGTTCTTGGGCTTTTTCAGACTGGCAGTCCGGCTTACATTGCTTATTACACGCGCAGACTCCATCCGCTATCCGTCGCGGAAATCAAAAAGGGAGAATATATCGAATTGGTTTTACAAGGAGGGACCAACAATGAAAATTGAATGGAAAATGTCTATCGGCTATCCCGGAGCATGTAGAGAGGGAACAGTAGAAATAGATGATGAAGATGTGAAAGGTATGAGTAGGGAACGAATTGATTCAGCGATAGACGAGGCTATATGGGAAGATGCCTCGCAGTATGTGGATGCCTACCCAACCAACACGGCCGAAATCAAAGAGGCTATAAAAAGGCTGATCAGAGGTAAGGAAAGTGGCTGAACAAATCGAGACTACAACTTATTGGGTTTGGACAGATAAAGCAGTACGGCTTAATAAGTTTCGTGATATAGAAGCAGGGGTTGCAGTATGGGAAAATTACCGGAAGCGTGCTCCTAAAAGATGGGTTGATGAAGGTTTGATTCAAGAAGCAACAGAGGCCTATCATGCTGATGGTCAGGTACAATGGGATTTTTGAACACAATAAAGCCCCCGCATCCTTGGCCGGGCGCACGGGGGCCTATTGTTATTCTTTCCTCAAACCCATTATAACATAAAGGGGAACGAGGGAATTGGCGATGGTATGGGGACAAGGGGAACTCTTTGCAAAAGCGACTAAACAGGAGATCCAGCGGACAAAGTTCCTGCTCGAAAAATATACAGATATGGTTGCACTTATGAAAGACTTTGAGCAGTTTGAGCAGGACCTTCAGCAAGTAGGTATTGATGGTGAAGCAGCTCGCCGCATTGATCAGACTGATTTGCATGCAGACAAGACAGCCAACGCCACGATTCTAATCGAGAAGCAGCGTTGGGTTTACAGCAGGTACGACTTTTATACGAGGCAGCTTCGCCGGGCGCACGGTTTGATTAAGGATGATGATGTCCGTAAAGCGATTGAGTACCGATATATTCAGGGCTATACCTATAAAGAGACATTACTTTTCTTCCGTCGTAGTCTCAGCGACAGCACTATCCGACGCAAGATGAGTGAGGGAGCTGAGAGCATAGCGAATACGTTGAAGCTTATGGGCTTCTTCGAGCAAGACGACGCGGAATTTTAAACTTGTATAAAAAGCCGGCGAAAGAAACTCTCGCCGGCAACATATTTATTCTGGGAAAATCCGTCTGCAAGCAATCCTTGCTGCTGGCAGACCAGTTCCTGCACCAATCGCAGCACCCGCTACACCACCAATTGCAGAGCCAGCAGCAGCAGCAGCAGCAGATGCAATTATAACACAGTCATCGAAGTCTCCATCAGGATGTTCCCCATGATATGAAGCGGCAGCGTCTTCTGCAGCATCTTTAATAGCTTCCTTAATTCCTTCAGTCAAGTTATCAAACGGGTTCAAATCTGAGGGAATGTTTCTTCTTACGGAATCTCTTAACCAACTCAAGGTAATTCCTCCTCGTTAGCATTTTTTTGTTGTACTCATTTATTATTAACATGTGAGTTTGGTTATATTCGGGATGTAATTTTGACCATAAAATGAGCACAACGTGAACGTAAACTGCCCCTAAGTTGAACACCACATGACGGTTTCCCCATGATATAGTGATAGCGTGGAAATGAAGGGAACAAGTAAAGGGCTGGCAAATGCGCCAGTCCTTTTTTGTTTCCTTTTTTCTAACTCATAAATCAGGAGGAATTTATTTATGTCTTTAAAACCACGTTTCGCATTTTTGAGTAAGGACGGCATTCTGCGCTTGCACGATGAGGAACACGCCGCACAACATGGCAAGCACGTTCAAACATCGTTAACCGATGATGAGAGCGGCTATCCAGTCGTTGAAGGTCAGGGCGTTGTGTATTATGCCAATGAGGACAAAGCTTACGTCAAGGGCAACAAAGGTGACGGCCAACTCATTCCAACACCGTTGATGCTCAAGCAGCTTGCGGCCGAACTTCTTTAATGCTTTCCCGACTCCGGTCGGGTTTTTGACGTAAACAGGCTAATTTGTGGTTCGATTCCACACTACGTCATAATGATATTTGAATAAATTGTATCCTTGTCGTTTGATATCTAGTATGATATATTATATCTAGGACGATATCACACGTCCGATATCAAACAGAGAGGAATTAAATAATTTATGGCAGAAATTATCAATTACGCAACACCGAAAGGAAACTCCGAGGTAGAGAAGGCTATTATACAATTAAGCGATAAAGCCGAGAATGGCAATAAGCAGGCTGGTCGTGAATTGGATGATATCTTTTATACCTTGGAGCGATTCGAGGATGGGATGCCACATTCAAGGCAATTAAGAGGCCAGCTCTATGAGTTACGACCCGGAAAATACCGAATTCTATATTTCCGTTGGCAAGGTAAACTGGTGCTACTTACGATGTTTAGGAAGAGTACCCAGCAAACCCCGGTTCATGAAATTGACCGTGCCGAGGCTAGAATGAAGGATTGGGTAAACCGTTACGGTAAGTAACTACTGTGGTGGAGGCTGGTGGTACAGCCTCCAAAATCCCACTTAATGGAGGTGAGAACATATTGGAAGATAATGAATTTAAAACTTGGTCTAACCTTAAGAAAAAATTGACCTATAAAACTGATCATGAAAAGAAAGTCATTACTGAAATGGCGCGTATGGTAAATACAATCGTTAAAAGACGTAAAGAGCTCGGACTTACGCAACGTGATGTAGCGGAGAGAGCAGGCATTACGCAGGCCCAAGTGGCGCGATTGGAAACTTCAACCTCTGTGCCATCCATCGAAACTGTGATCAAAGTTGGTATAGCACTTGACCTCACAGTTGGATTCAAAGAATCCTCTGAGGAGCAAGCTGCATACAGACTCGTTCAGGTATGACTTTTAAGGTGTAATGAGTAATTTGATATTTCTGCCATAAAATATCAGGGGAGCCGATAAGGCTCCTTTTTCTTTTGTACATAGAGTCGCCAAATGGCGGCTTTTTTTATTTCTCAGAAAGGGTGATAACAATGTTAAATTTTGGACAAGCATTAGAAGCTTTAAAGGCTGGTAAGAAGGTAGCGCGTGCAGGATGGAACGGTAAGGGGATGTGGGTTGTGCTAATGCCATCTTTGAAGTTGCCTCCGCACTCTACACAGAAACCTGGACCGAAAGTAAACGATCGCACAGCGAAGCACATTGGAGTAGACACACCACTGGACTCCCAACCGTACATCGCCATGTGGACTGCTGCAAGACAATGGCAACCGGGGTGGCTTGCTTCACAGGCTGATATGTTGGCTGAGGATTGGCAGGTAGTTGAGTGATGGCACTGTCTCAAAAGGGACCGGGATTGTTCGTAAAGCTACACATACCCAATCTTGACATTCACAATGCAACTCATGAGGAGGTACAGGTAATGCCAAATGCAAACATTGTTGATCACATCGGTAGCAAGGTGACCGTATGGACGAAGGACGGTAACGCCGCAGAGAACCGGACGCTGCACACAGTAGACGACTTTGGCGTTGTTATATCGAACCAGCACGGCAAGCAAACCTTTATACCGTGGGGTCAAGTAAAATATATTGACTATCCGCAGGAAACTGGTCCAGCAATGGTGATCGGCAAGCCATTGAGTGTAGACGAATTGAATATGCGTAAAGGTACAGAATCATTGAAGATTACTCCATTGGAGGATGTTTCTACTTCTGTATTGCCTAAACGTTCAGAGAGGGAATGGTTCTGGAAAATATTTGATTCACTTTCCACGAAACTTTTATCTGAAGAGTTGAGCAAACGAAAAGGCGTACAGACCTACCAACTGAGTCCAAGTGAATTAATGAGTTTAGAGCAAGGTGGGGGTATTCGTACATTGAGCGGCCCCGCTATCGTGCTTTTCAATCAAGACTAATGAACAAGTACACACCTAAGCTGCCCCCAGTGCCTGTAATCTCCAAACAGCAACCAAAGGAGTGTAGAGGATGCCCGTGGGGGGAGTGGACAGGTAGTAAGCAGTATTGTGGACGTGGGAAGTGTCAGAGGGAGGGTGCGAAGAAATGAGGCTGTGTATGAGGCACTGAATGCGTCTAAGAGCCAGCGGTTCCCCCTACTATAGTGCAAAACCAACTCAAACAACCAGCGCAACCAAACCGGGGGTGGTGACATGTAACTATGAACTGGGAAGAGATCAGAAATGAGTACGAAAATACTGATATCTCCTTATCGGATCTTGCCACTAAACATGATGTGAAGTACCCGACAATCAAGAGTCGGAAGCAGCGGCAAGGATGGAGTAAGGATGCATCCTCCAGAACAAAAGATGCATCCAATGTAAAGAAAGATGCATCCAAAAAGCGGCGTGGTCCTCCTAAGGGGAATCGTAATGCAGCGGGTCATGGTGCTCCCGAGGGTAATCAGAATGCTGTAGGGAATAGTGGTGGTCCCGGTGGGCCAGAGAGGAACGACAAAGCTGTTACTCACGGTTTCTTTCGTAAGTTTCTGCCGGACGAAACCGCAGAGATTATGGAGCAGATAGAAAACCGTTCCCCCCTGGACATGATGTGGGATCAAATTACACTCAAGTATGCTGCCATACTGCGGGCGCAGCCGATTATGTATGTCAAGGATCAGGACGACATAACTAAGGTGGTTAAGAGGTCAAAGCTGTTCACTAACGACAAGATGGACAGTGAAGACACGGAACACGAAATTCAATTTGCTTGGGATAAACAGGCAACGTTCCTGACCGCCCAAAGCCGTGCTATGGGTAGGTTACAGAGCTTGATCAAACAATATGAGGAAATGTGTCGTCTGACCCAAGCAGATGAAGAACAACGGCTACGTATTGAAGTGCTGAAAGGCAAGGTCAAGGCACTTGAAAAAGACGCCCCTCCTGATGAGAAAGAGACGGAAGATGGATTTATGGCCGCTTTGAAATCCGAGGCAGCTCAGGTATGGGCTGATGAAGAGTAAAGCGCCTAAATTTAATTGGAGGCCATTCTCTCGAAAACAGAAACGGGTACTTACATGGTGGTTGCCTGAATCCTCTGTGCATGATAAGGATGGCATTATAGCAGATGGAGCGATACGGAGCGGTAAAACGCTGTCCATGTCCTTTTCATACGTTATATGGGCTATGAGCACCTTTGACCAGCAAAACTTTGGGATGGCTGGTAAGACTATAGGCAGTTTCCGGCGTAATGTGCTGTTCTGGCTAAAGCTTATGTTGAGATCCCGTGGTTATCGGGTGCATGACGCCCGCAGTGATAACCTGGTCACCATATCCAAGGACGGCAAGGAAAACTATTTCTATATTTTTGGCGGTAAGGATGAAAGCTCTCAGGACTTGATTCAGGGTATCACGCTGGCGGGGATGTTTTTCGATGAAGTGGCCCTGATGCCAGAATCATTCGTCAATCAGGCTACTGGTCGGTGTTCGGTGGATGGCTCTAAATTCTGGTTTAACTGCAACCCTGACGGCCCGTACCATTGGTTCAAGACCGGATGGATTGATAAGGTAACGGAAAAGTCTTTGCTGCATCTTCATTTCACGATGGAAGATAACCTGTCACTGTCAGAACGTATCAAAGCTAGATACCGAGCTATGTATAGCGGTGTGTTCTTTAAGCGCTATATATTGGGCCTGTGGGCGATGGCGGAAGGCGTTATTTATGACATGTTCGACGAGGATATCAGTGTTAAGAAGCCGGAAGAACTGCCACAGGAGTTCTCCAAATACTATGTAGGCGTTGACTACGGTCACACCAATGCTACTGTGTTCCTGTTATTCGGGGAACAGGATAAGAAACTGTATCTAATCAAGGAATATTACCATTCGGATCTGACTTCCCCCAAAGCGCCAAGTGATTACGCCAGAGACTTTCTGGAGTTCATTGCAGGGATCGACAATATCAAGAAGATATTTATTGATCCAAGCGCCAAGGGTTTCATAACAGAACTGAAAAAGATGGGTGTACGGAGGATTGAAGAAGCAGATAATGACGTGCTTCCAGGTATTGAGTCCGTGGCCGTATCCATAAAGGAACAGGAGCTCTTTGTATCCTCACAATGCCGTGAGACGATCAAAGAGTTTTTTAGTTACATTTGGGATGCTAAGGCGTCTCAAGATCGGGGCGAGGATAAGCCAGTCAAGAAGCATGACCATGCTATGGATGCTTTGCGGTATGTAGTCTATACCGTGCTTGGTAAGCCGCGTCGTTCGAGATTCTTTACGTAAGGGGGTGAACACTATTGAAAGCTGAGGAAGCCAAACCGCAAGCCAAGGCTAAATCAGCCGTTATCCTGCCCAATCAGAATTTGAGTGTGGGTGGCACGCGTACAAAGCCGTCCCTGCTGCCATTTGCCACACTACGGCAGATGGCTAAGGTCCCGGCCATAGCAGCTATCATCAATACGCGGCTGAATCAGGTGGCCCGTTTTGCACGTAGACCCCGCTTTGATGGAGACTTAGGGTTTCGTATCGGCCTCAAGAACCCTCAACAGACGATGAGCAAGGCGGCGCAGGCGGTGGCATTTGAGCTGGAAGAGTTTTTCTTGCGCACTGGGAACTGGGATAATCCGTTGAGGAAAGACAACTTTAACAGCTTCTTACGGAAGATTACACGGGATACGTTGACGATGGATGCAATGGCATGGGAGAACGTCTTTACGCGGGCTGGAGACATTACAGACCTGTTTGCCGTGGATGCTGCCACTATAGAACTGCTGCCGACAGCCCCAACGTCAGAAATATTCCTGCCCGCCCCATATATGCCCGTTACGGCTCAGGGACACCTAGAGCCTATTGCCTATGTGCAGCGAGTGGATGGACGGATAACGGCTGAATATACACGTCATGAGCTGTCCTATGGCATCCGTAACCCGCGTACCGATGTGGAATATTCCGACTTCGGTATGTCTGAGCTGGAAACGCTGGTTGAGATCGTCACGGGGATTATGAATGGTGTCCGATACAACACGACATATTTCTCTTATAATTCCTTGCCGCAGGGCGTGCTTGAGGTTATCGGTAAATATGAGGAAGAGGACATTGAAGGATTTAGCCGTCATTGGCAAACGCTGACGGATGGGCCGCAGGGTAAATGGTCGGTGCCAGTCATGGCAATGGAAGAGGGGAGCGGCTTCAAGTTCACCCCATTTAAGAGCAGTAACCAGGACATGCAGTTCAATGAGTTCCTAGAATTCCTGTTCAACCTTGCGGCGGCAGTTTATCAGATTGACCCCAACGAAGTCGGTTTTAAAAGCTGGACCAGTAGCACCAGCATGAGCCAAAGCGACAACACGGCTGAAAAAATGGACTCCAGTAAGGATAAAGGGTTTATCCCGCTCATGTATTTCTTATCTGATTCATTGAATACGAATGTTCTGGACGTTATCGCCCCTGAGTTTGCTTTATATTGGGCGGGCCTGGATGATGAATCTGAGGATAGGAAGGCAGAGCGATTAAAAAACGACATTGACTCCGGTGTACTGACTATTGCAGAGGTACGTAAGCAAAGAGGTCTTGAGGTTCCACCCGATGCTACTTGGATGCACGCTCCAGCTAATGCAGTCCTTATCCAAGCATATATGGCAGAGAAGCAAGCTGCTGCTGAAGCTGTGGACGAAGATCCGCCGGACAATTCGAATAAGGGTGATCCGAAAAAGGATGATGAAGAGGAATCGTTACAAAAGTCTTTTGAGCTGGATATAACGTGGGAGGGGTATTGATGCCAAAGCTAAAGATTAATCTACCGCCCGCCCTACGTTCTTTCAGGCTGGAGGATAAGCGGCTAGTAATGGAGACATTATCCAAGGCTCTTGAGCTGCCATCCCATCGGGAAAGCGGCGGACGTAGCATGTGGGAGCGGTCAGACGATCCTTTGATTGCTCAATTGGAAGATGATTTTTATTCGGAGTTGGACGCGGAGACGCAGGAGGCTATTGCGGAGATTGTTGTACTGTTGGGATTGCCCGTAGATGATATTCAGAAGTCGAAAGACGGCAAGAATGCCATAATCGAATGGATTAAGAAGCTACGGAGCAAACGCGGCCTATTCAAAAGGGTTATAGAGCGCGGTAAAGACTCCTTTGCGGTCATTCGGAAGATTGACGACACTATTCGTTCCAAGTTTAAGAATCTGGACAAGCTGGCTGAAAAGTATATTGTCCGAGCTGCTTTACTTGGAAGACTCCGTATAGAGGCTGAGAAAGCCAATTTGGTCCTTACTGCTGCAATCATTAGCAAGCTGCCTGACACCATTAAAGCGGCCATAAAAGACCCGTTTCCTTTCTCTCTTTGGGACGGCGAAGCTGAGGGGCAGGAGGAAATTGTATCCCTTTCCCCGCTGGAGATCCGCAGTATGGAATATTCCGTGTTGCACACGGCTGAGAAGATAACGCAGATATCAGATAAACACCGGGCCGGAGTCAAGGAACTTGTAATACAGAGTCAAAAGGAGCGCTGGGGAGCGAACAAGCTATCTCAAGCGCTCTTTGACGTATATGGGGACCAAAACCGGGACTGGCGGCGTGTGGCGATTACAGAGCTTGCCATGTGTACAAACGATGCTTTTTTGGCGGGCTGTCAGGAAGGCGATATTGTCCAGGTCGCTACTGTGCCGGGTACATGTAGGCACTGTCAACGGCTGCTGGAGGGCAAGACATTTATCGTCTCCCACAAAGCAGGCAACGGTGATACTCATATCTGGCCCGGTAAGAGCAATAAGGGGCGAATAACAGCCAATTGGTGGCCCTGTGTGCCGCTCCATCCTCATTGTCGGCATAGGTGGTTTAGAGTACCGGGAAGAAGCCGGGGGAGGTGAACAAGCGATGAAACCAACAGTAGGACGCAATGTCCACTACAAGGACACGGAAGGTAAGACACTTGCTGCGGTGGTGGTCTACGTAAATCCTGATACAACCGGAATGGTGAACTTGGCCGTGTGGAATGAATTCGGTAAGCAGTTCAACGCATTGAACGTTTGCCAAGGAAATGGGCTGGAACAATGGAACTAGCCCCCACGTTCGTAGAAAGGAGTGATTTGGCTTGGAGGAAACTAAAGACACTTTCCGCCTATTTGTTCCGTTAGAAAAGTCGATAGAAATGGATGCCAACGGTGATTACATCGTTCAAGGGATCATATCCAGTGACGATACGGACGCGCAGGCAGATAGTATCTCTCCAGACGGAATGGATACATCTTATTTTCTCGAAAAGGGATGGATTAAGTGGGAACACGGTAATAGCCCCGATCAATTCATTGGAGAGCCGGAAGCTGTGCATGTTGGGAAGTTTAATCATCCCACCCTTAATAAATCGGTTAATGGCGTGTTCATCAAGGGCCGTTTATATGCGAATCGGGAAATGTCACTCAAGGCTGTTGTTGCTATTGAGGATTTACAAAAGTCCCATAGTACGCGGCGTGTCGGTTGGAGTATTGAGGGCGGTGTCGTCGAACGTGATCGACAGACCGGGAAAGTCATTAAGTCGGTACTGCGAAACGTTGTACTGACGATGAACCCAATTAACACTATGACGTATGCGGAATTAGTTAAATCTTTTAACAATATCAAGGAGGATGGCGAGATTATGGGAGATAATCAAAATCAAGAATTGGGCGCACAACTGGGCGGACTGGAAAAGTCGCTCACGCATCTTATCAAGCAGCAAGGGGAAAGCGTGGAGCTTATCAAATCACTCGAAACCAAAGTAGATGCGCTCAGCACTGAGAATGAGGAATTGCGTAAGTCGCTGAACGTGCCTCAAGGCCGTAAAAGCTTGATGGGGCAACGTGATTTGAATACGATCAAACGTCCAGACGGCAAGGAAATGAACAAAAAAGAAGTGCTGGAAGTGCTTAATAAGTCCTTTGAGACTGGCGATCTAGCGGCTAGTGAGGTTGTGCGTTATGAATTGGGGGCACCAATTCAAACTCTCAATTTGCCGTCTGTTGTTAAAGAAAAACTTGGGCTGTAGTTCAGCCTTTAGAATTGGAGGATAATGATATGGATTTGGAAAACTTGCAAGATGGCTTGGGTCAAATGTCTGTCGGTGACCTGGAGCAGTTAACAAAAGCGCTGGGGAGTGGTGTTGACGGTCCGGCATATGGAGACGGTTCTTTTGCTGACATGTCCGCCCTGCGTCCGCAATCACTTGAATCTACTCTTAGAGTCGTAACGGCCAAAGAGGAAAACTTGGTGTTCTGGCGCTCTATTAACAAATCAAAGGCCAATGGTCTTGTAGAAGAATTTAACGTCATGGATAGCTATGGTCAAGACGTAGACGCGTATATGGTGGAGGGCGGTGTACCAGTCGAAACCGATAGTAATTATATCCGTCAAACAGGCTTTGTTAAATTCTTTGGTACGTTGCGTAGAATTACTCTTCAGGCAATGCTTACCCAAACTGTCGGTGTGGGTGATATCAAAACCCGTGAAACCATGAACGGCACAATGACCGTTCTCCAACAAGTTGAGCGGGCAATGTATTACGGTGATAGCTCAAAGAATCCTTTAGCAATGGATGGATTGCTGGCGCTTGTTAAAAAGCATGTCATGGGCAAACCTTATGCATCCCAGCACATCATTGACCTTAAAGGTGGAGTCATTACCGAAAGTATCTTAGAGGATGCAGCAACGATTATAGCTGATAACTGGGGTAACCGTAGGCTTGATTTTCATATGTCGAATCAGGTCCACAAAGACTTTTCTAAATTGTATACTGGGCCAACTGGTCGTCAGCGGATTGTGAATCCGGGTGGAGAAATTATGATGGGCCAACCTATCCGTGGTTACGCGGCTAACTCAGCGAATATCACATTCTTGAATAACGTCTTTCTGAAACCGGAGGGAGCACCAAAACAAAAATCACAAAAGGATGCTCCGGCTATCCCGGTGCTGGATTCCGCCAAAGGTGTGGCTGATACTAATTCTACTGTGCCAGCAGGAACATATTACTATTTCATTAGCGCTAAAGGTAGAAAGGGCGAATCTGCCCCAGTACCAACGACAGCCATTGCGATTACTGACAAACAACGGGTTGAAATTACTATTCAACGGGTGGACTCTGGCGATGCAGATTTGAAAGCCAATAGTTACAAAGTTTATCGCGGGTACTCCAGTAATCCGGCTCAAGCATTATTCATGACTGAGGTTGCGGATAGCGGCAGCGATACAACACAGGTCATTGTGGACAATGGCGCTGATATTCCGGGTACAGAACATGCTTTCCTCATTGATAATGACGGTGAAAATGTTCTGCGCTTCAAACAGTTTGCCCCACTCATGAATTTGGCAATGGGGCGGGTAGATACATCCGATCGGTTCATGATACTTCTGTTTGGTATGTTACAAGTCTATAACCCGCGCCGCATTGTTGTGTTCAAAAACGTCGGGACCTTGGGCGAGAACAGCAATCGTCAAATTTTTGGTCCGTCTTACGATCAGGAAAGCTTTGGTACTATCAAACCAGTATTCCGTTAAGAGAGAGGTTAAACCTTTCTCTTTTCTTTTGGTCATTTTTAAATCCAAGTGAAGGAGATACGGCATGAAGATTATAAAAACAAGTGGTGAGCTGCCTGCTGTCGTCATTGTATTGGATCAGACAGTCGAATTTGATGATAAGGGACAGGCTGAGGTGGAGGACGAGATTGGGGAGGTACTTCTTCAAATTCCCGGCTACGAGGAATATAAGGAGAAGCCGAAAAAGGACCCTGTTCCAAAAGACGACGGCAAAAGCAAAAAGGATGATGCCAAGGCTGTGCAGGCCCCACCACCAGATGCTCAAGGGGCGGGTACGGCGACTCCAACTGAAAGTAAAGAATAATTATGGCGATTATACCTTACTACGAAGAGCATAAGGACCCGGATACTGGGGAGATAACCTATAGTTCTCCGGTTGGCCTACCTACTCCAGAAGAGGTGCGAAAACGCTGGTGTTACGGTCTTACGCTTGCTGATAAGTTCGGCCAGCCGATGGATGATAAGGATATACTGGGCTTCTTGATGGCGGCTGTAAAGGATACGGAGCGCCAATTGGGGATATTCCTCAAGCCTACAGTTATCCGCTGTAATGCAGAGGCACGGGAGCTGGTGCAGGGTGTGGATTACGAAGTGGAAGAACCGCCGTATGACTACGATGTACAGCGCTGGCGTAATTTTGGCTTTGTACAGCTCCGGCAGCGCTTTGCTTCCAAAATAGAGTCGTTCAAGTTGGTTACCTATGGCGGGCAAATAAATATTGACTTCATGCAGCACCAGGACTGGATTAAGTTGTATAAAAAGTCCTCTCAGCTACATGTAGTTACCAAGGGCGGGGGTGTGCCTGTGCTTGCTGGATATCCGGCTGGCTACAGCGCAGCCCCGTTTGCTATTGGCTTGCTTTCTCAGACGCCACAGGTGTTCCACATCGACTATACGGCTGGGTTGACCAAAGAGCAGCTAACGGAGGATATCCGGGCCGTAATCGGTAAGCAGGCGGCGGTATCTGTGTTAGGTGTTGCTGGAGACGCGGCAATGGCTGGTGTATCTGGCTACTCGCTCACCTTGGATGGAGTGGCAGAGTCCTTTACATCAACGGCATCTACTATTTATGGCAAGTATGCAGCGCACATCACACAGCTTCAGAAGGAAGTTAACGACTTTTTCAGCCCGACAGGGGGCGGCGCACGTACCAAAATGCGCGGCTTTACGATGGGAGGAATTTAAGTGGTTGATATTCAGCTTAACGGGCAAAAATTCGAAGACCTTATTGCGCGGCATGGCCGGGACGTAATGTGGCAGGAGTCTTTTCGGTGTTCCTGCTGCAATTTGGATAGTGGACAGCCAATGTATGGTTGCTCCATCTGTGGAGGCACGGGGTTTGTGTATGAACCGGCTATTAAATGCAGGGCGTTGATCCAGAGTGTTACCACAACCAAAGATTATTTGGCCTATGCCGGGATGTTTGAGGTGGGCGACGCTATTATGAGTGTTTCCGCCAATATGTTAAAGCGTACTGAGTCAGGCGGGTTCGATCTTTCAGGCCGGGAGCCTGTGCCTATGTTTAACATTGGATTTGGAGATATCGTGTCATTGATTGACGACGAGGTAAAAACGTCTGATATTCTGGCACGAGGAACCGAGTTTCGTCAACGCCCGCCGGATACATTGCTGAATCCCAAGGTAACAAAGGTGTTATCTATCCGCCGACACGATCCAGACACAGGCACGGTAACGCAGTACGTTGCGGGAGAGGATTACGAGGTTCAGGGGGCTACAATCCATTGGATGGGCAACCAGCCGCCAGAGGGGGCGCAGTACAGTGTAATGTACATGCATCGTCCGGTGTACACGGTGTATGCTGTGCTTCCGCGTCCACGGCACCAAAACGGGCAGGACCTACCGCGTGCAGTTGTACTCCGGTACTATCCGGGGGGTGTCCTCCGTGAACATGCTGTCAATTCAGGCTGACCTACCAGCATTGGATGATATCATTGCCCGCTTGTCTAATGGGCAGCAGCTACCCTTTACACGGGCTGCTGTTCAGGCAGCTACTACGGAGCTCATACAGGCCACATGGATTCAATATGCATCCGGTGCGCAAGTAAGCTTCAGCGGCGGTAATTTCCGTGTCGGGGTACAAACAGGTGATTATGTCCGCAGTATCCAGGACGGACTACGCTTCCCCGACGATCTGACCGGGGAAGTATTTACGACATCCGCCCACGGTGCAGCGATAGAGTCCGGCCAGGATGCCCGAGATATGAAACCATCCCTTCTAGCATCCCCCAAAGCGAAGACGGGAGCGAATGGCAAGAAGTATATCACGGTCCCGTTTCGCCACGGTACGCCGGGAGCTGCGACAATGCCCGCCATGCCCAAGTCAATATATACACAAGCCCGGAGCCTTAGTTTTAGCCGGGTTCTTTCGCCTTTGCCGACACGTTCGTACAGTTGGGGCGGACGGATAAAAGAGGACGACACGGGCAAGCGCAGCCATGTTGGGGAGCATCCAGGTGCAGGATATACATGGAAGGCTGGTAAGTATCAAGGACTTGTCAAGATGGGCCAGCCTGGACATACGCAGTACCTTACGTTCCGGCGGTTGTCTGAGAACTCCAGTAAAAAGAGCTGGATGCGTCCGGCAATCAAGCCTAAACCGATCCGGCAGGCGGTTATTGAAAACACACGGGATCAGGTACAGGAAATGATTGTACAGGGCTTTCAACAAGATCTGGCCGCTATGGGCTTGGGAGGCGATTAATGAAGTGGAGTTTAATAGTGTTGATGTAAAAGAGGAACTGCTACAGTTTTTGAAAACAGGTTTTAAAGATGCCAAGGTCAGAATGAACGTACTAAAGTCTGACCCTCAGACGGATGCTGAATTACCGTGTGTAGGCATTAACCGGGTTTCCGACAGTGAAGCAGCTCATATCATGGGCGACTATGGCGGGAGTGACTTCGACAGGGACAACCTGCAGTATACAGAAATCCATAGCACGCACTTTCAAGAAAGTATGGAAGTGCGTATTTGGCATACCAACGCAGACGAGCGGGAGCGGGCATACAGGATATTAAAGGCTCTGCTTATGCTGTTTCGTCCAGTAGCAGTAGGAAAGGGCATCCTGAACTTTTCTATGGAGGCGGGCAAGGACGAGAGCGATTTTTCGGGGCAAGTAACCCCGTTTCCGGTTTACTGGGCTAGCATTGTTATCTCATACATTAATCCGCTGGACGTTCAAACGTCCGAGCACGTGGATGCAATCAGTGGATTTACAGCGAGGGGAGGTGTAAGCATTGGCGGATGAAGAGAAGAAAGACGAGCAAAGTACACCAGTTCCGGCCCCGGCCTCAGTCCCCAAACCTGAGCCAGTCAAAAAGACGGAGCCTGTTCCTATGTCGGTAACGCTAGATGATTATTTATCCCGTGTGTCCGTGCATAGAGGGCTGGTAGCCAGCTTTCGTTATGAGGCACGCAGCAAGCCGGAATTGCTGCAAGACAAGACGGACGAGCAATGGGCGAAAGCCTTTAAGCAGCAGTCCGAAACGCAATATGATTAGGAGGTAAACCATGAGCATTAATATTTCTTTTGGTGGTGCAACCATCAAACGGCCCGGTGCTAACTCCGTGGTAGATTCTGCTGGAATGACTCCCGTGACACTAGGGAGTAACAAGGTGCTGGCAATGATCGGCGTCCCGCCAGCGGGAAATAAACTGCCAGAGGATAGGGTGTCATACTTCAACGATCCTAAAATTGCCGCCGCTACTATTGGCGAGGGTGAGTTGTTGGAGGTTATGAAGGTGTCTTGGCGAAAAGGTGCGGACCTTATTGGTGTTGCTCCTGCTAAAATCACAGCCCCCGCTACGGCACCAACAGATACCGATTGGCAGACGGCTATTGACCTGTTACAGACAGAAGACGTGACTGGGATTATTCCTCTCACGACACAACCAGCAATTTGGGCCAAAGTGGATACTCACGTTGAATTTATGTCCAGCGTCAAGAATCGGAGGCGCCGTCGCGCATTTTATGGACACAAGCCAGGGGCTACAATTACGGAAATTAAAGACTTGGCAGCAGCACTTACAACTGAACGAGGTTTGTTAGTTTCTCCTTGCCCTCTTGTCGCTGATAGTGATGGCAACAAAGTAGTTAAACCCGGGTACTATATGGCCGCCGCTGTTGCTGGTGAATGGGCCGGACAACCTTCCCAAGTGCCCGTTACGTATAAACTGGTCCAATTTGATGGCTTAGAAAAAATTTATATCGGCCTTGAAATCGAAGAACTACTGGAAGCCCACATTTGTCCTGTTGAACAGGTTAAAAATGTGGGCTTCCGTATTGTACAGGGTACAACGCTCTCGACAAGCGCAGATTTGACCAAGGCAGAGTTATCAGTTTCTACACTGGCAGATGATATGAGCGCAAATGTCGAGACGTACTTCGAGAACAAATACGTCGGACAAGCTGGGGTGAAGGGGATCGAGGTCACCATTTATAACGATTTAATGTCGTTACTCCAAGAGTTTGTGAAAAACAATTGGCTAACTGGTTTTGTGCCGGAGTCCACGAAAGTAACCAGAAACGGCACAGCATTTTGGTTGGATTGGGAAGGCATACCAACGCTACCGATTAACAATTTCCTTATTACATCACACTTCAATCTTAAATAAGAAAGGGGGAATAAGCCTTGAGTATTGTAAAAGACCAACCAGCTCATGCCGGGCATACGATACGCCTTAAGATCGGCGGTGTTGAAGTCGGCCGGGGGCAACGGCTCAGTGGTAATCGTTCTTTCGGAACGGAAAACCAGTATGAAATCGGCTCTATTATGCCGCAGGAGTCCGTTCCATTGAAGGTTGACGGGACAATCAGTTTGGAGAAATATCGTATCCGTAAGAAGTCTTTAGCTGAACTTGGGCTGTCTTCATACGGCGCGGGCATTTTGAATATGAACGTAATTGATATTGAGGTAACTGACAAGTACACGGGCGATATTGTTATTGTATATCGAAGCTGCACATTGTCTGAATCCTCTGAAGACTTCAGCGCAAATGCAATGTCTGGTGAAAATGCAACTTGGAAGTATCTTTCTGCCGATTATGGCACGCCTGAAATTGCATAATTCTTAGTTATGCCCTTTCTTCTGAGAGGGCTTTTTTATATTCCAAATTAAAAGGAGACGGTTAATAATGTCTGAATTTACTGAAGAACAAAAAGCTGCTGCTCAGGCAGCTATTGAAACAGCGCAGCGGGTCAGAGCTGGAGGTGAGTTAAAGGAAGGGGAAACTCTTGACTATACTTCTCCCGAGGGTAATCACTATACGGGCATATTGGTGTTCAAGAAGCTCACAATGGCAGACCTGATGAAGATTGGAGCTATCAAGTCCGAAATTTTGCGAGAAGCAGGCGTAAAGGATGTGCAACTGGTCGATGACGACATTTTGTTCATGGCACATGTTATTTCTGTGCTGGAAATTGCTCTGTACAAACGTCCGGAATGTCTTCTGAAGCTAAAAGAGATTACAGAACCAGGCCTGTTATTTTATGTGTACGGTAAGTACCAAGTATGGGAGGCAGAGTTTCGTAAGGACTTTCGAAACGCATCTGAAGACAATAGCGAGGATGCCAAACGAGAGGAAGCTTTGGTTACTCCGTAAGTACGCATATGGAGGTGTTCCACCTACCGATCCGCGTATATTAGCTATGACTGACGAGCAAATTGAACTGGAGTTTGCACATTTGGAGCTGGACCGCAAAGCGCGTGACGGCAAGGGTGAGGACTATGACGATCCAGAGTTCGAAAAATGGGAGAATGAGACCGAGGAAGCTGATAGCAAGCTGTCTTATGACTATACAGCTCCTAAAACTCCTGCTGTAATCCCAGATGATGATTGGGAAGACGTCGAATAGAAAGGAGGGAACATTTTGGCAGCAGAACAAACCATACGGGTATCAGCCAAGGGAGAGTTTGGACAGCTCCAGCGCGGTCTAAAGCAGCTCCAACAGGATTTGAAGGGCGTTGCTGGAGTCGTGGACAAAGGGGCAGGACGCGGCGGTTTTTTTGACGACAAGCAGCTCCGGGCTTTGGATATTTACAAAAGTAGATTCGTCTCGACCATGCGCGAGCTTGACGCGGAATTTAGGAAGCAAAACAATGTCGTCGAGTCTCTTTACGGTAAGCTTCAAGGTGCGCAACGTTCCGAACGTGAGGAAATAAAAAAGACTATTCAGCAGCGCGAGCGTCAATTGGACGTAATCCGCAAAGAACTGATGATTACTGAACGTTTGTACAATCAGCGCTCCAAAGAGGCAGGTGGTTATCGTACTGCGCCTGTGAATGGTGGTGGTTCACAATCTTCGGGTGGTCTGGATTCCGATGGCATAAATAGTAAGCTGAATGATGGTGTTTTTGGAAAGTTACTCAAAGGAGCTGCGGGCCGCGCTCTGACCGCTGGTAAGATGGGGCTTGGTCTTGCGGGGATCGGCGGGATAGGGGCTATCGTTTCGCAAGCTTATAGCCTTGCATATGCCCGTCAAGTCGGTTCGCTTGACCTTGCACAACGTATGCGGGGACAAGCTGGATGGAGCGGACAGGCCACAGATATGTGGAATCGTTCTTCCGCAGTTGGTCGATCTGACCGTATGGGTTACAGTGCAGCGGAAACGTGGGGGTTTCTTGACCAGTACAGCCGAACCGCTGGTAATATAAGCGCTGATCAGCAGAGTGGGCTTCTTAAATTTGGCCGTGCATACGGACTGGATACATCCGAAGTGGCTAGTACCGCCGGGACCAACCGTGCTTCAGGCGGTATGCAGACTCCAAAGGGGTTTGCGGATGCCATTGCGGGTAGTGTGGCAAAGTCGGGCATGACTCCACGTATTGTCGAGGTAATGGAAACCAACAACACTCTGCTGCAACAGATGAACACCACGCTAAAAGACGGCAGCTCCAAACAAATTTTGGCCTATCAAACTACGTTGGACCGGATCGGTGCCGAGAGAGGCATGATGCAGTTAACGGGTGCTAAGGGTGGTAACCTTATCGGCGGCTTGGGAGGTATTTTTTCGCCGGGTAACGACAACTGGAAGTGGATGGGGGTCCAAGCACTCCGACAATACAATCCTAAAAAGTATGGCAGCATGGATCTGTTCGGGCTGGAAGAATCTTTTGAAGACGGCCTTATGAACAGCGATAACGTTCCTGCTATGGCTAAATATATTCGATCCCAAACTGGCGGAAATGAGAAGCTTACCAAGCGTATTATGCAGCGTTGGCTTACAGATGGCGGCTTTGCAGCAACCAAGAGGGAAGCCAGTGAGTTTTATGACGCTACAAATGGACTGTCTGTGTTTAGCCCTGACCAAATGAAAGCTTTGGAGTCTGGTTCTATTGATTCCGGCGCGAAGTATGATGCCGAGCGTAAAGGAGCTAAAGGACAGGGGTTCCTTGATACTGACGCACAATACCAGAACAGCCTTACGGGTCTTGGTGATGAATTTGTCGGGATTGTAAGCAATCTTAAAAAAGGTGTTGGCGGTTTCGTAACCGAGTTCGTTGAAGATTTAAACAAAGTCGAAAATGCTGTTAAAGTTGCAGGCGATGGTTTAAGCGAAGCAGTCAAAAAAGCAATGAATTCCTTGGGTGTTCCTTCGGATACATCCGAAAGTATTAGCAGTTTTGTTGGTAATGTTCCTGGTATTGTAGCGGACAATCCTGCTGAAACGTTTTTAGGGGCTGTGCTTGGCTGGAAAGGTTTTAAAAAGGCTAAAGAACTACTGAGCAAGTCTTCTGGTGGCACTGTTGCTGATGTGGGCGAAGAAGTAATAAAAGACGCGACTTCCAGCACAGGCGGAAAGGTTTTGAGCGGTGTCAGCAAGGGAATCAAAACAGGCTCCAAGGTTGGAGGGGGCGCTCTTCTTGCTACCGATATTTTTAATATTTTTTCGGAACACATTGAAGATAAGAATAGAGCTCGTAGACTTTTTGAGATTTATGAAGGTATAGAGGAAAATAATGCTTCACCTCTTACAAAAGGGACTCCATTGTTCGGACAGGGCGGAGAAATTAAAGCAGATACCCGTTCATGGTGGCAAAAAAATGTGTCTGATCCAACTACATCTAAGATAAATTCATGGAAAGATTATATTGAGTATTTCGGTAATGGTGCGGGCGATTCCGACATTGGCCGTATGCCCGGTCAAGTGACTCGCAATGTCGAAGATATGTCCACGGCCGGACAAAATAAGTTCAGACAAATGGATCGGACGACCAGTGATATGGCCGCTGATGCAGCAACCAAATACATGTCCATGGAGCGAAACAGTAGCAGCCTCCTGGATAAAACGGTATGGATTTTCCGCAATATGCTGTACACCGTGCAGAATGGCACAGCGGACATGTTAGCAGAGTTTCAGAGTTTGCGAAGTTCGATGGCTGCCAGCATGGGTGGAAGTGGCTTAACCGCCATGGGAAATGGTTTCAGCATTTCATCAAAAATAACAACCATGAGTGGGATCAGCGCCGAACAGCTCAACAAAAAATTAGGCGGCGCTTTGGCCGGAAAAGGCGCTCAATTTGTACAGGCTGGTTTGCAGTTCGGCATTGATCCGGCTGCATTGGCGGCTATTAGTATGCATGAGACTGGGAACGGCACGGCAGCAGCGGTCCGAAATCGTCATAATGTGGGCGGTATGATGGGCGCTAATGGGTTGATGAATTTTGCAAGCATTGACGATGGCATAACGGCCATGGCTCGGAATTTGAAAGTTAATTATGCCGATCAAGGAATTGATACGATAGAGGGTGTTCAGCGCAAATATGCTCCAGTAGGAGCGCGAAACGATCCTGATAATCTCAATAACAATTGGTCTAAGGGCGTTGTGAAATTTATGAACGACCTTACTGGTGGCATGTCTACCGGATCGGGTGATGGATTTTTCAAGGACTGGAAAGCGAATTCTCGTTTTAAAGATAAAGAAGGGTTTCGCACACATGAGCATAAGGGCTTGGACATTAGGGGGAAACAAGGCGATAAACTGGATGCTCTTACAGGTGGATCGGTTTCCTTCATAAAATATGATGACGGGAGCGCCCTTGACCCGGACCGCAAAAAGAATACAACGGCTGGAGGTACGACAGTAGGCGTGAAGATGCCTGACGGAAACACGTATTTCTATGCTCATATGTCTAATGTCAATCCTTCTTTAAAAGTCGGCCAGAAAGTAAACACCGGGGATTTCATCGGAAATTTAGGCGGGGCGCGAGGGGAAGCAGGGAGCGGATACAGCACAACTGGAAGTCATTTGCACCTTGGATATATGAATAGTGCTGGTACGAATATGGACCCAGAGGATTTGCTAAGGTCACTTGGCGTATCAGGAGATTTTAAATCCGGGGCGGGCGATAGCGATATTGGATATATGCCCACCACTAGTTCAAAAGAGATCCGGCATAAATCCGAAGTTACCGTTAACTTGAATGTTTCTGGCGAAGGTGCGAAGGTGTTGAACGCTGCTACACAATCGCAAATTGAGAAGATTGTAAAACGATTCGTGACAGAAAGTGAACGGCAACGGTTGCGTATGTCTCCAGTAAAGGCGGGCTACTCATGATTGAACGTTATAATTGGGCGCCAGTCGGCGGTGCGGAGGGCAAGAGGTATGTTCCTATTATCCGCGTTAGTTTCCACACAGATAAAGCCTGCTACCAGCTTAAAGGTAGCTTAACAGAGGATACAGGTCAGGACCCCACAAGTCAGGTGCTTTCGGTAACTACGCAAAAAACTTTGGATGCTCCGGCAGGGACGATGAATATTGTCCTAGCTGGTGACAAGTGGTTTCGTTCTCAGCTCATAATGGCGAATGATCTTGTGGTCGTGCAGATGGGATATAAGACGATCAAGGGCGAGGAATTATCTACGGTCATGGTCGGTCTGGTGGATCGGGTGCGGCGAACTCGCAGCGTAGATAACGGCATGACAACATCCGTTCAAGCGCGTGACTTCGGGAAGGTGCTCATCAAGTCCAATATAAAATTTTATCCCGAGATATCTGGCGGTACCGATAAGTTTTTCCTGACTGAAAATGGTTGGCTAGCGATGGCTAAATATTTTCAGTCGGAGAGCATTGCTAAGGGTAGCCCTGCTGTAATTTTGGATGTCATTATGCGGTTTATTTTGCCAAAGCTAAACAGCGTAAAATGGACTGTTTGGGATGAGAAAAAGACCGAACCTGTTGCAAAAAAAGTTGATGTTACCAACATACTCAGGTACAACTTTGCAGCCGTTCCGGTATTTCTACCGCAGTTTTTTACGCTGGACCGTTATGAAGGCTCTTTGTGGAACTTGATGGAGCGAACGTCTACCAAGCCATTTACAGAACTGTTCGTGGATGTGCGTGAGCCGCTGGAAGCATGGAACCCGGGAGGTAAGCCAAGGGTTGTGAATGAAACTATTGAGCAATCTAGCGATCAGACAAAGGCCAAGTTTCCGAAGGGAGAGGGCTATTACCCGTTTCCGCGTTTCCCCTTTGGGAAGGATAACAGCGTGGTTTCGATCTTCCTGCGGAATACACCTTTTTCAAAGGATGCCTGGGATAAGCTGCTGGTGCACGAAGTAACTGCTGCGGACGTTATTGACGAGGATTTATCCTATTCCGACGATGAGCACTATAACCTATTTTGGGCCGGGACCACAATTAATCCGTTTGGGTTTGATTTAAAACGGGTAGCTCCCCCGATTATGAACAAGTCTGCTGTCGAGAGATATGGCCTTGCTCCGCTTGAGGTTGAGATCGAAGGATTGGCTATAGACCCGAGCAAGCCGGAGGACACAACCAAGCTAGAGCAAATGAGCAAAGCATATACGGCCAAGCTGAAGGAGTGGTTTGAAAACAACCACAAATTTTTAAATGGCTCCATGACGGTTCGTGGCAAGGGTAGCTATAAAATAGGACAACGATTACAAGCGTCTGGAATTATGAAGGAATTTTATATTGAATCCGTCACGCAGACGTACAACGTGTTTGACGGATGGACTACAACATTGCAGCTCACCCGTGGTCGGGACTATAAGCCACAAGCGGCTAAAACCTCCAACGCGACAACAGTAGCGGCGAACGCAGCAGCCGGGAAGAAACCTGCTTCTGCAAAAACCACATCTGAGGTCAAAGCCGATTATTATACCGTCAAGAAGGGTGACAGTCTATGGAGCATCGCGGCTAAATTGTATGGTAAAGGCGACGAGTGGACAAAGCTGTGGGAAACCAACAAGGACATGCTTATTAAGCGGGATGGTCGTAATGCGTCTCAGCATGGCAAATACATTTATGTTGGTCAGATTCTTAAATTACCGGGAGGAAAATGACATGAAGGATCAGAGTGCCCTGGGGGGCAAGTCAGTTAACCGACTTCCAGAGTTTAATTCCACCCGGCTTGCCCACGTGACCAGCACCAAGAGCTACGAGAAATATGGTCGTATTGAGGTTGTTTTTTTGGACTACAGCCAGCCCGTTCCTGTGTGGGTGATCGGAGGTATTGACCGGGAGCCGGTGGAAGGGGATACGGTCATTGTGGGGTATTTGGACAACCGCAAAGACGCTCCCTATTTGGCCGGATTTTTGCGGAACGGTAGCTATGGAACCAACTTCATTATTATTAAGAGGGACCTTATAAAGCTTCAGCTACCTATTTTCGAGATAGGCGTAAAGGACGGTATAGCCGATAAGGATGTTCAGGGGCATTTGCTGGATGCGAGTAAGCAGCAGCAACGTGCCTATATGGAGCTTACACCTGAACATGCTTTGGTTAGTTATCCCACGGATAAAGAGGGAGAATTATCACCCGCTACTGTAAAAATCACGTCCAGCGGAGCGGAAATATCCTGTCCGGTTCCAGACGAAGCGCCAGCCTATATACGCGTGACTGCGGGAGGATTTGAATTTTTTCATCCCACGGGCAAAGCGATATTCAAGTTGCCGAAGGGAGATATGATCGTAGAGAAAGGATGATAGTTGTGGCGCTGGTGAAGAACTCAACCCGCGATCAAAAAAAGTTTTACCGTATGACCTTTGAACTGCGTAAGACGCTGCCAAGCGGTGATTCCGGGTCTATCACCTTGCACACGCTCCTGGTCAATCCATCGGATTTTACACAGGACGAGCCGGGACGAGGCAACATCGTACAAACGCTTGGAGGGGCATATGTGCCTGACTTTGGTTTGGGACTGCCTACGGTTACTTTGTCTGGCACAACGGGATATAGCAAGCGGACATCTGCGGAAAACAAAGAATTGGACGGATACGAGGAATTTATAAGTTTTCGGGCCGATATTCACCGCAAGTTTCTACAGGCCAACGATCCGCAGCACGCTTTGTATTGGTACAACTGGGAGGACAACGAGTATTACGAGATCCATCCACAAAACTTTCGGCTCCAGCGGAGCAAGTCGGAGCCGTTGTTGTACCGCTATGAGTTTCGGTTTACTTGCCTTCGGCGGCTTACCAAAACACGAAGGGAAGCAGCCACGGATTACCTGAAGCGAAACCCTTCCACAAAAGATATGGCCGGGAGACTGTCGGCAAACGTATCTAACATAGGGGAGTTGCTAAACAAGCTCACGAAAGGGGGATGATTGATGTTGGAGTCGATCTATTTGCCCGAGGAAGAATTGACTTATGTAAATTTCCCGTTGCTCAGAGAAGAACGTCAGAGCGTTGAAGATATTACGGCCTACGCTCTGCGGGCGTATACGGCGCTATCGGATTATAACGAAGCATTGTATGACCGGGTTGATATAAATACGGCTGAATTGGAACAGTATATTACGCTGTGTCGAGATACTTGCAGCCGCTTGGCTTCTGCTACTAGCATCCCCTTTAACTTGTTGTTGGAGCTGCGATCAGTCCTGACAATGCTGTACAAGCTGCGTACATTGGCGGCCGATAGTAGTTCGAACGTAATCGGAGAGCCGACAGCGGCAAGCGTGGAGGAAGAAGGCTTATGATTGAACATGTGCTGAATGACGCTGATACGATACAAGGTTTATCCGTGCTGTACAATGTGCCTTGGCAGGATATTGCGGATTATAACAATTTGGAATACCCGTATACCATGACGAGCCGTGAGGCGTATTACACGCTGTATGCAAGCGGGTATTTGCTGGTAAGGCGTCAAACGGTGTCACTGCCACTTACGCTGTATGCTGGTTCATTGTTTATGACGGATGTGGACTCTCAAGGTGTTCAGAGAGTATATGAATTGGTTGAAGACACGACCCTTGCTGCTGGTGTGGCAGAGGGTTATTTTTATGTCCGCAGTCGGCTACCGGGGAGCTTTGGGAACACCATTGCAAATAGCATTTTTTTGTCCAGTGTTGAACCCGGTTCTTTGTCTGTTACGAATCCAGAACCTTTCACCAACGGAAAAGATGCGAAGGTACGTCTTACTGGACAAATTGTTTATATAAACAACGCTACTGAACTGGCGACTACGCCCAGCGCGGAACCATTTGGGGGTACCGATCTTAAAATGACTCCAGACGGTGACTTGTCCGATGACGGAGCCGGAGACTGGGAGGTTGTAACGGGGATAGACAATATCAAACAGGCCGTAAGCCACAGGCTGGTAACCCGGCGTGGTAGTCTGACACAGCACCCAACCTATGGCAGTCGCATTCATGAGTTTATTGGACTGGCTCAGGCCCCGTATATACGCCAACTGGTTGAACTGGATATACACGAGACACTTGCCTATGAGGATCGCATAGACGGCGTGACAGTGGATAGCGTGATTGTGCAACTGACGTTCATGTATATTTCACTGACCATAAGTGTTGCGGGCAGCAAGGAAAGTATAGGGCTACAAGTGGACCAATCCGGCGTAGCCATTGCCGTATAGAAAGGAGGGAGTATTTTGGCTTTTGAACGCAAAACCATGGAGAGTATTGTACAAGACATGGTGGACTGGTCAAGGGGCGTATCTTCCAAAATAACGGATTTTAGTATTGGCTCACGGGCACGAACCATGTTGGAGGCAGTAGGGAAAGAGCTGGAAGAATATTACGACAAAACTTGGCGGGCCATGCGTAAAGCAATAGGAGAAGGGATCTATTCCGCTTTTGGATTTCCGAAGCTTCCAGCTCTGTACGCAACTGGAACGGTCACGTTTACCCGTGTAACACCAGCAAATACCAATTACCTTGTCCCAGTTGGAACCTTGCTCAAAACGCAGGCTACGGCTTCAAAAGCCCCGATCAATTACCGCACCACCTCAGATGCGGTAATTGCGGTTGGAACAACGAGAGTTGATGTACCTGTAATCTGCCTGACACCTGGCTTGGACGGTAACACAGAAGCCCAAACCATTACCGATTTTGTATCCAAGCCAACGGGAATTGACACGGTATTTAATAGTGCTGCCTTTTCCAACGGGAAGGAAGAAGAGACAGGAGACGAGCAGAAGAATCGCTTTAAAAAGTTTATTGCTTCTTTATCAAGGGGAACATTGCAAAGCATCGAATATGGAGCGACTACAGTCCAGCTCACAGATGCAACAGGGCTGGCGACTGAGCGCGTGATAGATTGCCAAGCGTTTGAGGATTTACCCACCCGGAAGGGGGAGGTAGACTGCTATATTTGGAATGGAGTTGGCACGGCCTCCCCTGAACTATTCGCAGCTATTCAGAAAACGTTGACTGGGTATTATGAAAACGGCAAGCCCGTATATGGGTACAAGTCTGCTGGAATACAAATTAATTTGTTTTCCGTTACCACCAAGCCTGTCAGCGTACGCTTGACAATAACATTTAATGAGGGCGTTACACTTGACACGGTACAGGGCGACATTGAGCGAGAGATTAGGGACTATTTCAGCGGGGTTAAACAAGGACAGGAAATGGTACAAACGGAGCTGGAAACCCGCATAAAGCTGCTGAGTGGCATATATGATGTGAAATTGGATTTATCCGTGGATGGTGGCACAACATGGTCCGATGCTAACCCAACCGCAGGAAAAACAGAGAAGCTTGTACCACAGTTCCCGATAATTTACCGGGAGGCGAGCGTATGAGGATTTTAAAAAAGCTGTTGGACAACCTGGGTGATAAATGGCTCAAGCTTCCGAAGGAGGTTCCATTTTTAACACTCGGGCGTGGATCTGGCCTGCATAGTATGGTGACGGTGGATGAAGGGATGCTTTATTTCCACAGTGCGCCGTATCGCATAGAGCTGCCGGATAAGCAAGCGGTCAAACTACAAGAAGTGGACACGGTGGGATTGATAGAGGCTATACGCAGATTGGGGTACATTGCAGATTTAGAGCCTGAAACGATTAGACAGGATGCCGTACCGCTGGCGCTGATAGAAGTAACGAATATCCCGGTTGATTCGACATTGAATGCCTTCGCAAGCAATGTTTGGCGGCGTATGTATCCGATATACCGTACATTGCGTAAAGCGGAGTCGGACACGGATCTGGCACTGTTACAACTGGACCGAAATATGGCAACTGGACGTTGGCTCGATTACTGGGGCAGCTTCTTTGGTATGCAACGCCGCCCTGGCGAATTGGCTGAATCTTTCCGCAGACGATTTACAATGTGGGTGCTGAATCCCAAAACGAACAATGTAGCCTTGCAGGAATTACTAGCCTATCAGTTGGGTGAGTCCGGTGGGGTGGAGGTATACGACAAGGCTCCTGCGGTTTTGGGTGTTCGACTGGATGCCAAGTATACGGAAAGCGGCGAGGTCCTGTCTGCATTCAGGAGTATTTTGCTGGAGAACAAAGGTGGAGGTATTGCTTTTACTACTTCTGTCCATGTATATACCCCTATTCAGCACACACATTCCTACCAGAGTAGACTGCGCTTGCGATCCGCAGTTCATTTTTTTGGGGGCAGGCCGTGGTATCTGGATGGGGTAGAAGTGTTAAACGGGTCGGCCTCTTTGTCCGGCTGGACTGGTGGGCGTCGGCGGTATGTTAATAAGCTGGAGTTGAAGATCAAGCATCGTATTGAGAATGATCAGACTGGAGTAGTGAAGGCACGAAAAAATTATTGGTTGCTTGATGGTAGCGTTATGTTGGATGGCAGTCGGACATTAAGTTCAACGGAAACGATCATGGAAGCTTAGAAAGGATGATAGCAATGGCTGAACAAGTATTAACGGTAACAACTGCCTACGCAAGAGAGCAGATGGCCCGAGCGCGGGCAGAGGGTGGCACACTAACGAAGGTGGTCAAAATGGCATTCGGTAGCGGTGGAGTGGACACAGAAGGCAAGCCGCTTCCCTTGGACGGAACAGAGCAGTCCTTAAAGTCTGAACTGCTTCAAAAGGATATCTCCAGTTTTGAATTCATTGCCCCGGCCACTATACGGTACGTCTGCTCACTGGCTGAAACTGAACTAGCCGGGAAAACGATCAATGAACTGGCGTTGGTTGATTCGGCTGGCAAACTAACGGCCATACGAACCATGACCAACAAAATTAAGGACAGCGACATGGAGTTTATATTTGAGATCGACGACATTTATTAAGGAGGGGTAGCTTGTGACAATAAAACAACCAAGACGATTTGTTACCACAGACCAAGGGCATGCCGATGTCTTGAATGTGCCGATTGATACGCTCTATGAAAATGATCAGTCTTTGGACGAGGCTATTAAAAATATAAAGGTAGACGATGCCACAACTACAGTTAAGGGTATCGTCCGACTCAGCGCAGATTATAAGTCTGCTTCTTCCGCTACTGTACCGAACAGCAAGGCTCTTTCTGATTTGTATGGCATATCGTTTGTCGATAGAGGGAAGCCTTTCTCAGTCGATTGGAATTTTATCATCTTACCCGGAGCTCACAGGATTGATGTTGCAACTTTAAACCCTACTTCGGATCACAGTCCGCCAGGGGCAAATCCTAAAGGCGTTCTTTTTGTAGGATCGGTCAAAGTGGAAGAGGATATGGTAATCGTCCACCTCTATGTCGATGAAACTGGTGGGGTATACAAACGGATTAGAACAGTCGCTGGAGTTTGGGTGCCTTGGGACGGATTAGCAAGCAAGAATCATACACACCTTGCATCGGATCTACCTTCCGCATCAACACAGGCGAGGGGCATTACACAGCTTAATACGTCTACCAACAGCACTGCTACTGATCAGGCAGCCACGCCGAGTGCGGTAAAGGTGGCTAATGACCGAGCAAATGAAGCATACAGCCGGGCAGACCAAGCTTTTACGCAAGCCGTTGATTTTAAAAATAAAATCGTAGGCGCGATCAACGGCAAATTTGGAGGCGCCAGTTCTGATATGAGTAGCGATCAGATAGCAGCAGTAATTACGAACCTACCAGTTAAACGGTTTGCCTCTGGCACGTTCAACGGTCAGACAGCTTCGGCCACTGGCTGGAGGCAAGATGTAACTATGCAGCTATCCGTCAACTCTATGGGTTTTACTCCTTCGAAAGTATATGTTCATGTGAAACTAGATGAAACAGAGGGCACGCTTTGGTTAGATGCTTGGATTCCTTGTTCGACTTCGGCCCAAGGAACCCTACGGGGTAGAATGAACAACACCATTGCTTTACGCGGATTCGTACAACAATCAGGCGGGTTCACAGCTACCTTGGCAGGTAGCTATATAAATGACTACGCTGGGGGAAGCCCGATCAGTAGGATAACAGCCTATGAGTGGGAAGCTTACGAATAATAGAAAGGGTGATTATCATGCAAATTGGATCGAAAGTTTACTGGAGAAAATCAAGCGGTGAGGTAATCTTCATCACGCCGGAAATCGAAAGCGACTTTGCCCGTGAAACAACAAAAGCGGACGATATGGGATTTTATCCGCAACTCAAGGGATATGACCCGGCACAGGTAGAGGTATTGCAGCTAACCTATAGACAGTATTACGAAGACTTCCAGCGAGCAAAGTCCTACATCGTTAACCCGGACACTGGCAAGATGGAGTTTGTTTATGTGGATACAAAACCCGAGCCTCAAGCGCCACTCTCAGACCAAGTAAGTGAGTTACGGGCGCGCCAGGACAGCACAGAAGCCGCTATGCTTGCTCTTATGGATGTTACAAATAAATCCTAACGGGAGGGAGGTGAAATAGATGTATTCATTTCTGCTTAATATGTGGACCATGAAAAAAGTTGATGAGCAACGGCTAATTTTGTACACTCCAAAATTTATTAGTGAGGAAGAACAAAAGGCAATATTAGCAACACCACAAAATGTTTAGCCAGTGTATCCAATCGGATGCGCTATTTTTATGCCCTCGGTGAGTGGTCGGGGGGCTTTACTTTTATAGGTCAGGCAAAGTTTCCTGACCACGGAGACGGGGGAAGCAAGTGGACAAGTGGGAAGTTCTAAAATTTAGCACCGCTTTAGGAAGTAGCGCGGTGACGTATCTTTATGGTGGGTGGTCGGGAGTATTGGGGGTGTTGCTTGCACTGGTCATATTTGATTATGCGTCTGGGCTAATTGCTGCTGGTGTGGAAGGGAAGAAAGGAACTGGACCGGGCTTGAAAAGTAAGATCGGTCTTATTGGTATCGCACGTAAAGTTTTTATTTTTGCAATGGTAGCTATATCCCATTTAATAGATGGAGTCTTGGGCGATTCGCACCTTTTTAGGGATGCAGTCGCCTATTTTTATATGGCAAACGAGTTGTTATCCATCTTTGAAAACGGTGGGAGGATCGGCGTGCCCATTCCGGCAGTGATCCGGCAGGCTGTGGAGGTTTTAAGAAGTAAGGGTGGTAATCAGGAAGGAGAAAAAGAGGATGCAAGCAAGGAAAAAAGGTAATGCGCAGGGGATCGACGTATCTCGCTATCAGGGCAATATTGATTGGAAAGCGGTCAAGGCTGATGGTATCTCATTTGCCTTCATCAAAGCAAGTCAGGGACAACGTTACGTCGATCGGACATTTACCACAAATGCAAAAGGAGCCAGATCAGCAGGGGTATTGCTGGGAGCTTATCATTTTTTAGACGCAACTAGTGTTGATGCAGCCAAAGCGGAAGCGCGGCATTTCGCTGAGGTGTTGGATCAGGTTGGCGGTGCGAAAACGCTGGACCTTCCGGCGGTGATGGATTATGAAAACAATCCGGGGGACCTGTCCAAAACGCTCATTAATATGGTAGCGTTAGCTTTTCTGCTGGAGCTGGAGCGCCTTACGGGGCGCAAGCCTATCATTTATACGGGCAACGCCTTTGCTGCCAATTTTAACGCTTCCTTGGGCGGATACCCACTATGGATAGCACGCTACAGTGATACTCGCGTCCCAAGCGACACAGTGACGTGGAAACGCTGGGATATTTGGCAATACAGCGACAGCGGCAAGGTAGCTGGGATAAAAGGGAACGTGGATCTGAACGAATTTGATGGAACGGCAGACCAGTTGCATAAGCGATTCGGCGCTGTCGTCCCTGCACAACAGACAGAATCTGCTACATCCGGCATGTTTCGCGTCAATGGTCAAGACGTGGGGAAAGCGCTTCTGTATGGCTCCAGAACCTATGTACCGCTGCGGTCTTTGGCAAATGCCTTGGGCTTGTCTTATCGTTGGGACAACGCCCGCAAGGAAGCTTATTTAAACGGGGCCAAACTGCAAACTGTCCAACTTGTAAAGGACACGGCTTATGTGCAGCTCAAGCCAATTGCAGAGGCTTACGGCGGAGTAGTGTCCTGGGATTCAAAAAATAAAATCGCAACGTTAATAACGAAAGGGGTTAAATAATCATGCAAACAATTATCGAAACTGTACAGCCTTACGTAAATACCATTGTTACAGCCGCTGCGGGTGTGCTTACAGCGTTTGTCTTAGGAGGTCTGAATAAGCTTAAAGCTAAGGTTAACGTGTGGCTAGAAGCGCGTACAACGGCAGCACAAAGGGAAGTAATTCATAAGATAGCAGGAGAAGGCTTTGCCTTTGCTCAAACAGCGTTTAAAGAAGCCGGGGGAGAGCGCAAGCTTCAGGAGGCGTTACAGTATACTACATTGCGTTTGGCAGAACAGGGCATTACTGTATCGGCTGTAGAGATTCGATCCGCAATAGAAAGGGCATATTTGGAGTATAAATCCAAAACGAAGGCAATCGTTACAGAATCACAACCGAACGAAGAAGCTACTCAAGCGGCTGCTAAGGAGGCAGTATCATCATTGGCAGCTCAAGTCACAGCAATCCTTTCACAAGCTACTGGAGCAGAGAACGTAGTAAGCCAGAAACCGGAAACATTACAAGATACGGCTTCTGTAGCACAGACAACTGTAACTGATTAAAGTAAACACCCTACTGGCTTTTGCTGGTAGGGTGTTTTTAGATTCAATGATATTTCAACTTTTTTGTGCTTTTTTTGTCTTTATGTAGTTTTCTGATAAAGCATATAATATAGCTAATAGTCCCACAATTATTCCCCAGTTAATGTTGAATTCTTGAGCATCACTGAATTTATTATAAAGTATTCCGCTTATGAGTATTGCCCACCCAATATATAACATTGTTATCACCCTCCTTGAATTGGACAAGTCCCTTCATTTCATAAATAGTCTATCAGCAGTAGGAATAATTTGCTAGTAGAAAACTTCTGAGTAATTTCTACATACTATTGAATGGAACGTATGTTCGTTTTATAATTTGTACATAATATTGTGTAGGGGGATACATACATGGGAAAAAAACTTGAGGGCAATGGTTTGTGGGAGAGTTCGCGGATTATTCTGCCGGAGCATAAAGAGGCTTGTCTGAAGCTAATGAAAGACCGTCAGCGGCGTGGTAAACCGGAGTTGGACGATCAGGAGGTACAATTGATTGAGCAGGCTCTAATAGAGTCTTACAACACACGGACATGACTGGTGTAGTTACGTCAATTAACACCGCAAGACGCGAAGTAAAACTGTTTCGTGGTGAGGATGATTTTAGTTGGATTAAGTTGGAGGATATTATATCCGTAAATTTGTAAAATCTCTTGCTTACGCAATACACCACTATATAATTAAGATAAATTAAATATAGGGTGGTGTAAGGTGTTAACCAATTTGATTTATATAATTATTGGGGTGTTTGATGCACTAGCCATAATCGTCTTCCCTTTGGCCTTGTATATGCTACCCATTAAAGAGTATAAATACAGGATTATCATTTTTGCTGTGGTTATATCTCTCGTATCCTTTTTGATGCGGATTTTACTAAACGTACCTAAGTTGGACTTGCCTTTGCAGTACGCACTATTTTCAATATTTCTTCGTATAGGGTTAAAAATAAAATTGCACTGGTCTGCTTTTATATTGGGAGTTTCCATAAGTGCCTATGCCACTATGCAAATGGCTATTTTTTATGTATATAAGTTTTTTGACATAATGCAGATAGGCGTATTAAAGGAAAACGCATCTCTGCAAGTGTTTTTATTGCAAGGTACATCTATACTAATCACTTATCTCATTGCCGCGCTTTTTAAGCTATACGGCACAGGTTTTTCTTTTATATCAGCACCTCCACATGATTTCATTTGGAAGGAAGACTATAACACTAAAGAAAATAAAATGGTACTAACAAGCACTTTGTTTTCGGCAATAACGATAAGTTCAGGAGTATTACTTTTATACTATCTAAACCCGCTTGCAATACTGTTGGTGTCTGTGTTCACTTTTGCCCTTTCTTATATCTTCTCCAAGAGGAGCGATTACGAGGATGCTAGAAAAGCTCTCGAAGCGTATAGCGAGCGAAATAAAAAAAGCTGATCCAGATGGACCCGGCAGCGTCGAAGTATTGACCTACGCAATCGGGATTAAGCTTAATTGGTATACGGGGTTAATACTTACAGTGCTATTTGGATGGGTACTGGGTGATATTTTAAATGCCCTTTTGGCTTTTTTCAGTTTTGTAGCACTTAGAAAGTTCTCGGGCGGGTTCCACTTTCGTTCTTTAACATTCTGTGCCTTATTTTCTGCAACGCTTTTCGCTAGTATACCTCTAATACATCTTGGACATGATGGCACAATCTTGCTTACATCCATAACAGCTTTAGTGGTCTTATGGGTGGCCCCTCGCAAATCTGAGGACCTTAATCCTTCGGGATTAGACCCATATTTAAAATGGATTTCGTTAGCTGTCGTAATCACTAATTTTATATTCCAATCACCTATAATTGCTCTATCTTTCATGGCTCAGGCCATTCTACTTTTACCGAAGAAGGGAGGTGAGCAACGATGAAAAAGGGAATCGCACGTCTTATATCAAAAAGGTTGGTACAAGATGCAGAAAAATCGTCTAAATGTGAGAAAACGCTTGTAGGCGCAATGCCTGTACCACAAGAATTAAAAAAGAATTAAAAAAAGAAATGAACATACTCATATGGAAAACAGACAAATTTTTGCACCCGAGATACTTCCAAGTGGGGACTTTGGAAATAGGTATTCATTTTTTGAAAATGATTTAGTGTGTGTAGAGAGATGGATACCGAAGTCCAATTATGAAATACCCTTCTTCATTACAACGGATGGAAACTTCACCGCTCCTACAACACACGGGGAATTCGCTGATGGATTCCCCGATTTTATTAGCTTGGACTCAGGTAACTTAGTTAATTTAAAAAATGTCTCCAGATCAGAAACGGGCGAATATGGTGGTAAGGTATATTTTAGAGGCGATAAACATACCAGCGTTAATAAACTCAATTCGGTTGTATTGACTGAATTAATGGAAGCAGCAAATAAACGTCCAGATGATCAGCGTTTTATTATCGGTACGTGCAATTCTAAAGCCGGACTTTATCCCGCTAAAGATATGTTTTTTTTAGATATGTGGGACCCTAAAAAGAATTATCATGTGCCGCGTTTATATTATGCTGGTGGATTTTATGTGGTTGCTCTTACCATGCGTCACTGCCAAGGAGCATTCCCCTATCTTTACCCGGCCACACCAGGCCACCTCATAAATGTATCCAAAGTTGCTGGCTTTATAGAACAAAGTTTTGGCATCATAGTGACTTTTAAAGACACGGATTATACGTGTCCTATATCCAAACCAAAGCACAGGGCATTAAAGAAAATATTAAGAAACTGACAAAACCCGGCCAATGGTCGGGTTTTATTATCATATTTTATCTTCATTGTCAATATCAATCTACCCTAGGATAGCGCAAATGGGTTCGACATCATACGACATTTTTCCCCTTTACGCCATAACATGATAGTTGATATAAAAGGGGTAAGAGATTCAAAAAAATAGAATAACGCGAACGCAAGTTCTTGTTAGGGGGAAGGATGTGAAAAAAACGCCTTCCTAAGAGAGGCGCTTAATGTGGGTTGGCATCCCTGCCAGGATAGCCAAAATTGCCCCACAAGAAATTGATTCAACGTGAGTATACATGAAAGATAATTGCCAGTAAACGTCCCATCATAGGAGTGTCGCACATGCTAAACGAATGGATTGACCCTATTATTGAAAAGAGGTCACAAGAGATTTCAGATGTTGTTTTAGATGAAGGTGCATATTTGATTAAAATAAACGAAATTATTTATTCGGGCAGCCTAGCTCAAGACACGGCTTTTGAAATTGAAAATCTTCTGTTGCAGCACACCAAGGCCACGGTTAAGAAATCGTACTCATTGGGGTTGGAAGAAGGCGCAAAATATCTGAAATAGAGAAAAGGACAAGAGGGTAAAGCCATACTCGCCTTGTCCTTTTCTGTTTTAGAGATTATCATTAGCTGATAAAACATAACTAAATGTTCAAGGAGTGTATTATAAATGGCTCTCTCTTGTGGTATCGTCGGCTTGCCGAATGTGGGCAAATCAACACTTTTTAACGCAATAACGCAGGCGGGTGCGGAATCCGCAAACTATCCATTTTGTACGATTGACCCCAATGTAGGCGTCGTTGAAGTACCAGACGAGCGGCTGGATAAGCTGACCGAACTGGTTGTGCCGAATAAAACGGTGCCAACGGCTTTTGAATTTGTTGATATTGCAGGACTTGTGCGCGGTGCGAGCAAGGGCGAGGGTCTGGGTAACAAGTTTCTGGCTCATATTCGTGAAGTGGATGCGATTGTACATGTGGTACGTTGCTTTGAAGATGAGAACATTACCCATGTAGACGGCAAAATTGACCCGATCAGCGACATTCAGACCATTAATTTGGAACTGATTCTGGCGGATATCGAAAGCGTAGACAAGCGTATTGAACGTTCCCGCAAGAACATGAAGGGTGGCAACAAGCAGTACACCCAAGAAGTTGAAGTGCTGGAGCGGATCAAGGAAACGCTATATGCTGATAAACCTGCGCGTAGCTTAGAATTGTCGGATGAAGAACGGCTGATTGTACGCGATCTTCATTTGCTGACGATGAAGCCTGTACTCTACGCCGCTAATGTTAGCGAAGATGGCGTAACGGAAGCCGACAGCAATCCATATGTGCAAAAGGTACGCGATTTTGCCGTGGCTGAAAATGCAGAAGTGGTGCCGATCAGCGCCAAGGTAGAATCTGAAATTGCTGAGCTGGAAGGCGAAGACAAGGCGATGTTCCTCGAGGAGCTGGGATTGGCTGAATCTGGATTGAACCGTCTGATTAAAGCAGCATATCGCTTGTTGGGCCTGTATACGTATTTCACAGCAGGTGTGCAGGAAGTACGCGCTTGGACTATTCACAAAGGAACGAAGGCACCGGGTGCTGCGGGCGTAATCCATACGGATTTTGAACGCGGATTTATCCGTGCCGAGGTTGTATCCTACAATGATTTGGTCGCTGCTGGTTCGATGAACGGGGCCAAAGAACGTGGTCAGCTTCGTCTGGAAGGTAAGGAATATGTAGTGCAGGACGGAGACGTTATGCATTTCCGTTTTAATGTTTAATATATAATTTCCAAAGCACAATACTTGATTCGGATATATGAATGACGAAGTCTCAATGTATGTGTGATCTGAAATGTGCTAGATTACGTGGTCGCTGCCTATAGTAGGGCGGCGACTTTTTTTATTGTATTACATGTCGCGTGGATTTTTGCAAAATCCTAAATTAGTCAGTATTTCATGTAGCTAATTCATGAATTAGTTGGTATAATAAAGAGCTGTAGCCAGTGAAATTGAAGCTGGCTTCATATTAATTTAACTGAAGAGGTGAATCGCTTGTTGGACCGATTGCAATCATTGGCGGACCGCTACGATAAACTGAGCGAACTGCTCTGCGATCCGGATGTAGCGAACGATAGCAAAAAACTTAGAGATTATTCCAAAGAACAGTCTGATTTACAGCCTGCTTATGAAGCATATACCGAATATAAAAATGTCGTTGAAGAGCTGGAAGCTGCAAAAACCATGCAGGGTGAAAAGCTGGACGACGAGATGCGTGAAATGGTCAAAATGGAGATTGAAGAACTGAGTGTTCGCAAGCGGGAGCTGGATGAAAAAATCCGTATTTTACTGTTGCCAAAGGACCCGAATGATGATAAGAACGTTATTATCGAGATTCGTGGTGCAGCGGGTGGTGACGAAGCGGCACTGTTCGCAGCGGACTTGTATCGGATGTATACTCGTTATGCCGATACCCAAGGCTGGCGTGTAGAGCTGATGGACGCGAACATGAATGACCTCGGGGGCTTTAAAGAGGTTATTTTCATGATTAACGGCCGCGGTGCATACAGCAAAATGAAATTCGAAAGCGGCGCACATCGCGTACAGCGGATTCCGACGACGGAATCAGGTGGGCGTATTCATACGTCGACATCTACAGTATCTGTTATGCCTGAGGCGGAAGAAGTGGATATTGAAATTTCCGACAAGGATATTCGCGTGGATACGTTCTGTTCCAGCGGTGCGGGCGGACAGTCTGTTAATACGACCAAGTCGGCGGTGCGTGTAACGCATATGCCAACAGGTATTATGGCAACCTGTCAGGACGGCAAATCCCAGAACTCCAATAAGGAGAAGGCGCTGCAAGTTTTGCGTGCCCGTATTTCGGATATGCTGCGTCAGGAAGAGGAAGCCAAATATGCAGGCGAGCGTAAGAGTAAAGTAGGTACCGGGGACCGCAGTGAGCGTATACGTACCTACAACTTCCCGCAAAGCCGTGTAACGGATCATCGTATTGGACTAACTATGCATAAGTTGGACCAGGTGATGAACGGGGAGATCGAAGAAATCGTATCGGCGCTCACGATTGCAGAGCAGGCTGATTTGATGGAACAAGAGGTTTAAGTTTTGGGGAACGAACGCGATTGTGTGTATCGGATGTCGCCGGAACGGAACATGAGTGTCAGAGAAGCCTTAGTCGAGGCTTCTTCTTTTTTAGGAAGCTGTGGCGTTCTGGAGCCGCAGCATAACGCCCGCTTGCTGCTGGAGTATGTGCTCGGGTTGGAAGGTACGGCGTTTTACGCCGCTCTGGGTGATCCGTTCCCTTCCTTCGCCAAGGAGGCGTGGGAACGGATCATAGCCCGCAAAGCTGCGGGTGAACCGGCGCAGTATATTATCGGACGGCAGGAATTTTATGGCCGCCCGTTTATGGTTTCGCCGTCGGTGCTGATTCCACGCCCGGAGACAGAACTGCTCGTCGAGGCGATACTCCAGCACGGTGATCGGCTGTGGCCAAGCGGCGCTCCGCAGGTGCTCGACATCGGCGCGGGCAGCGGTGCGATTGCCGTGACGCTGGCGGCTGAGCGACCGAGCTGGCGCGTGGCGGCTGGGGATATTTCGGCCGCTGCGCTAAAGATGGCGGCTCATAACGCCGCTGCGAACGGCGCAGCCGTAGAATTCCGCGAGGGCGATCTGCTGACGCCGTTCGCGAGAACGGCGGTGGACATTCTCGTGTCCAACCCGCCGTACATCCCGGCTGCTGACATCGCTGGCTTACAGCCAGAGGTACGCGACCATGAGCCGCGGATGGCGTTGGATGGTGGTCCTGACGGGCTCGGCCCGTATCGGGCAATGCTGGAGCAGCTTGGACTCCTTCAGGCACCGCCCCGGCTAATCGGGTTTGAACTGGGGATGGGACAGGCCAGAGATGTGGCTGGCCTGCTGGAACGGGCAGGTCATTGGAAGAACATTATAATCGTTCCTGACCTCGCAGGGATCGAGCGACATGTCCTAGGCGTCTCGGAGTAGTGCTGCATTTTCTTTTTGCGAGTCTTTCCTTTAGAATAAGAGGGGTATGACCGAGAAACGGCTCAGGGGGAAATCATGCTTCAGAAATTGAAAAAAATTGACGGTCCGGTTATCTTTATTCTGGTTTTGCTCATGGCGATTAGTATCATAACGGTATACAGCGCAGGTAGGGGCCCTACGAACTTGGCAGAGCACGGCAATGACTACCAGAAGATGATCGGGTATTATATATTGGGTTTTGTGGCGATCTTGGGTTTAGCGATGGTCGATTTTCGGATATTCATTAAAAAAGCCCTGTACGTATATGGAGGCGGAATATTCCTGTTGGGTCTCGGATTTTTTGGCGGGACGGTTAACAACTCTCAGGGCTTTTTGAAAATTGGTGGTTTGAATCTTCAGCCTGCTGAGGTATTCAAGTTGGTTCTAATCATTTTTCTGACTTATATGCTGATCAAAAAGCGCAAGAGCAAGCTGTATTTTATTCAGGATGTTCTTCCAGTCGCTCTGGTGAGCTTTGTCCCGTTTGCCATGGTTATGGCACAAAATGACCTCGGTAATGCGCTCGGTTACATTGTGATCGTCATCGGTATGCTTTGGATTGGTAATGTGAAGGCATCTCATGCATTAATCGGATTCATCGTATTTGCAGTCGCCGTTGGCGGCGGGATCAAAGCTTATATTTCGTTTCACGATGAGATTGATTCCTTTATGAAGGGGATTGGTCGTAGTCACTGGGTAGAGCGTTTGGACCCTTGGTTGGTACCAGAAGAGGCAACTGCGAAGGCGTCTTATCATACCAAAAATGCCAAGCTGGCGATAGCCTCTGGCGGGATGATGGGCAAGGGGTTTTTGCAAGGAACCTCGGTACAGTCCGGGCGTGTTCCTTATACGTATGCGGATTCTATTTTTGTGGTCGTAGCGGAGGAATTTGGCTTTGTAGGCTCTTCAGTGCTGCTATTGCTATATTTTATTTTGATTCATCGAATGATCCTGATTTCGCTGGAATGCCGGGATCGCGCCGGACCGTATATTATTGTCGGGATTGTGTCCATGTTGCTGTATCAGATTTTTGAGAATATTGGTGCGTTTCTGGGCATTATGCCGCTTACGGGGATTACGCTCCCGTTCATAAGTTATGGTGGTACCTCGTTGCTTATTAACATGGCTAGTATCGGCTTGGTTATGAGTATTAAGGTGCACGGCCAAGAGCTGGAGGATGATCTGCCACAGCCTTCCAGATTGAGCTTGACGAAGGCGAAAAAAGCCTAGTACAGGTGGATTGTGGCTAGATACTGATTGGTATTTGTGTGAGTTGAAATGGTGCAACGCCGAGAGTCCAGATTGTGAAATCTGGGCTTTTTTATATTCCTCGGCGAGGGTCAGAAGCTTGATGTAGCATGATTTGAGGGTGTATTGAAAAAAATCTGTAAAGTGGTTATGAATATTTTACAAGACTCATAGGTTTAGACTCTCCCAAACCGGACAAACTGATAGACATGATAGAGTTTGGGTTTGGGGGGACGAAGATGAGAAGTTGGGTAAAGCAAGCTGCAATGATATTATTTTGTATTTCGATATTAATGATGTCTTGGGAAGGTCAAAAAACGGATGCCGCTATGACCACTGGAACAAGAGGAACCTTAGCTTCAGGAGTGACTACAACAGGGCTGAATGTGATTCCACATGACTCCATTCGACTGCGTATTTTGGCCAATTCGGATCGCCCAGAGGATCAGCTGGTTAAGCGTGAAATACGGGACGCCATTGTGCAGCAGATGAATGCCTGGGTGAGTGAGCTGGAAAACCCGCAAAGCTTAGATCAAGCTAGATCATTGATTGGTGCTCATTTACCTGAAATTGACCGTTTGGTAGGTACGGAACTGGCTCGTCGCGGCATTGCATATGATCATCAGGTGGAACTGGCGAGCGTACCTTTCCCGACGAAGATGTACGGTGGTCTGGTCTACCCAGCAGGGAATTATGAAGCGCTTCGGGTTACGCTGGGGCAAGGAAAAGGTCAAAATTGGTGGTGCGTGCTGTTTCCTCCGCTGTGCTTTATTGATGCAGGCAGTGGGGAAGCAACGGCACAAACGGTATCAGCAAAAACGGATCACGGAGATAGTCGGACGAATGCCACTGACAAGGAGCCGGAAGTGCGTTTTTTTCTGTGGGATGCACTTGCGGGACTGTGTAGCTGGGTGAGTGGCTTGTTTGCCTAAACGTTGAGGAGTGTAAGTTTCCCCATATGCTATAATGGAGCTTACGATAGATATACACATGGCAGAGCCAAATAAACTGATCTTTCAAAGTAGCCTTATAGGATCAAGCGAAATCACTGGCCTGTATATGACAATAAGATATGGGATGATCTGATATGAGCGATAAATCGAATCAATTGCAAGACTTGCGCGGAGATTTTGTGCAAAAGGAAAAACCTGAGCAAAAGCTGGACGAACAGGAAAATTGCGAGCTGAACCAGGCATTGAAGTCTTCCCATACCCAATGGTGGGATGTAAGATGCTTGGTTCCTGTGAACAACACTGACGGGGGTGTTTCTGACGAAACTTGGGCTGAACAGACTCGGATCGCGGCGGAAAAGGGCATACGCGAGGCTGCCGTACTCCTCCAAGCTGGCGAGACGGTAGCCTTTCCTACGGAGACCGTGTACGGCCTGGGGGCCGATGCTCGTAGTACAAAAGCGGTGGAGGCGGTATTCGCTGCCAAAGGGCGTCCCTCCGATAACCCGCTCATTGTACATATTTCTGATGCTGATCAATTAGAGGGGTTGGTAGCAGAAATAAACGATACAGCCCGGGCGCTGATGAATATGTTCTGGCCGGGACCGCTGACTCTCGTATTGCCAGTGGTGCCGCAGGCACTGTCATCACGTGTGACAGCCGGGCTGGACACGGTTGGTGTGCGCATGCCAGATCATCCGATAGCGCTTCGTTTGATCGCTGAGGCGGGTTGTCCGTTGGCTGCGCCAAGTGCCAACCGTTCGGGAAGACCCAGTCCCACCCTTGCACAGCATGTGCGGGAGGATCTGGAGGGTCGCATCGGCGGCATTTTGGACGGAGGTCCCACGGGGGTGGGGCTGGAGTCCACGGTCGTGCAGGCGGGTGACGACGGAACCGTCACCATCCTGCGCCCCGGCGGCGTGACGGCTGAGCAGCTCGCTGCGGTTGCTCGCGCCGTCGTGCTGGACCCGGCGTTGGCTGCTACGCCCGGGGAAGACGCAGATAGCCCGGCGCCGCGCTCGCCGGGCATGAAGTACACGCACTACGCGCCGCGAGGCCGCTTGAGCGTGGTACAAGGCCCGTCGTCCGTTGAGGTGACGTGCTGGATTCGCGCCGCGCTGGCGGAGGCTTCCGCGCGTGGGGAGCGCACGGCAGTGCTCGCGTTCGACGAGCATGCCGCCGGTTACGCCGGAGAACGCGTCTACACGCTAGGCAAGCTGGACGCGCTCCATGAGGCAGCGCAGCGCCTGTACGGCGTGCTGCGCCGCTGCGACGAGGACGGCGTCACCTACATTTTGGCGGAATCCTGTCCGCCGAAAGGATTGGGAGACGCCGTCATGAACCGCCTGCTTAAAGCGGCAGGCCACCGAATCGTCCGCTTGTAGCTTCTGTCGAATCAGAGCCTCTTATATTGAATTTTCCTCCCTCCTCGTCTCGGTATTGGGTACTTTCAGTGATGCTTGTACTGATTTGCCCCTTGTCCGCATAACGTGTACAAGAACAGACGGATAATGGAGGGATGGAGTATGCTGGCAGCCTCTGCCCATGCCGGGCAGGTTGTAACGATTCTGATCATGGCGGTAGCGCTAGGAATGGATGCGTTATCGCTGGGCGTAGGGATCGGCATGAAGGGGATACGCCTGCGAGACGTGCTGCGCATCAGTACTGTCATTGGCTTTTTTCACATTCTGATGCCATTGCTGGGAATGTTCACAGGCCATTATATGAGTTCTTTATTAGGTCATGTGACGGCCTACTTCGCAGGGGGACTACTCATCCTTTTGGGCGGGCATATGGTGTATAATTCCTTTAAAGGGGACGGCGTACAGGTATTGGATCATCGTTCGCCTTTAGGCCTTTTGCTGTTTGCACTTGGGGTGAGCGTTGACTCATTTTCTGTAGGAGTGTCACTGGGGATGTTCCAGAGTGATCTGGTGCTGTCCGTTCTGGCGTTTGGTTTTTGCGGGGGAGCAATGGCGATGCTGGGTCTGCTGCTGGGTCGTAAGGTTAGCCGCAATCTAGGAGATTATGGGGAAGCAGTGGGTGGTGCCATTTTGTTGGCATTCGGCTTTATGTTTATGTTTTGATTTTAGCGCAGACAGTGTAAAATACTGTTTATATATTTTTTAACATACGGGGGGTGAAAACGTTGAAGAATATCTTATTTGTATGCACAGGGAATACCTGTCGCAGTCCAATGGCTGAAGGGATGCTGCGTAAGTTGGCTGCTGAGCATGGACTAGAACTGGAAGTGCGTTCTGCGGGAGTGGCAGCGATGGAAGGCACGCCGATATCCCGACATGCAGAGGCGGTTCTACGTGATCACGATATATCCGATCAGATCACCTCAACCCCTTTGAGCGACGGGCTTGCCGGGTGGGCGCATCTGATCTTAACCTTGACGCAAGGACATAAACAGCACGTAATTCAGCGCTTTCCCCAAACGGCGGGCAAAGTATTTACGCTTAAGGAATATGTGGAGAACCGGGATGCGGTGTTGAATGATGTACAAGAGTTGGATGGTTTATATGCTTCACAGCAGTTGATGGCTTCACTCGGACAAGAGCTATCGGCGCAGGAGCGTGAACGAATGATTGAATTACACCAACGGATTCCGGGCTTTGATATTTCAGATCCGTTTGGCGGTTCGCGAGAAGACTACGATGTCACAGCTGCGGAAATCCGTACGGCGCTGCATAAGCTGCTGGACAAGCTAAAGGCTTCTTCCGAATAAAATTGGTATCACTCATCTATTTTGTACGGAATCTGTTGATTTTCGGCGGTTAATCCGTTAAGATAAGGTGGAAAAATGAGAATCCGATGTAACTGGCGACAAAAGTGGGATTAACCACGATGGAGCATTGGATATACGGCCGGTCGCCTGGGCAAAAGAGCAATTCCACATAGGTGTGGACTGCTCTTTTTTCATATACAAGTTATGTCAGGTTTTTAGCTAAGAGTTGATTCCTTCAAAGGTTCTTCCATTTTTTCTGCTCGAAAACTGAAACATCGGCTATAATATAGTCAGATTGTGATCAGGAGAGAGTGTGTGTTGAACTTGGGGCATTAAACCGTGCCTAGTCTCTGAGAGGCTGTTCAACCAAAGGAGGTTCCAATGGTGGAACAATTAGATCATGAGATTTCGCTGGAAGCACAGACTACTTCTGTTGTGCGGGAAATCGCAGAAGCAGCCAGTCTCAAGACTGGTCGCCTGCTGGTTATTGGCGTTAGCACAAGTGAAGTGGCTGGAAGTCGGATTGGTACGGCGGGAGTGCTCGATGTGGCTCAGCAACTGTTGTCTGGAGTAGAGTCCGTTCGCAGGGAGTATGGCTTTGATGTGGCGTTTCAATGCTGTGAGCATTTGAACCGGGCGTTGGTCGTTGAACGGGCTGTGCTGGAGCGATTGGGACTGCTGGAGGTTGCAGCTGTTCCTGTTCGTACAGCAGGAGGCTCTATGGCTACCGTCGCCTATCGTTCTATGAGCGACGCGTGTTTGGCGGCGAACGTGCAGGCTCATGCCGGGATAGACATTGGCGAAACGCTGATTGGCATGCATCTGCGACCCATTGCTGTTCCGTTTCGCCCAAGCCTTCGCTGGATTGGCGAAGCACGTGTGACAGCGGCTTTCACTCGTCCTCCACTTATTGGTGGACAACGGGCAGTGTATAGTCTGGAGCAAGAAGTCGGCGGAAACTGCGATTAGCATTTGGCATGGCGGTATGTTTGTACTAATCTTTTTTTGCAATGATGATGAGATACCCAACAAAGGAGCAGGCGTTTGCTTGTATACCCAACAATTGACTATGGAGAGGGAGTAATCAATCATGATGGAACACCTGCGTAAAAGTGACCCAGCAGTAATGGAAGCAATGGGACTTGAACTGAAACGACAACGCCACAATATCGAGCTAATCGCATCCGAGAACATTGTCAGTGAAGCAGTAATGGAAGCCATGGGCTCCGTGCTGACGAATAAATATGCTGAAGGTTATCCGAGCAAACGCTACTATGGTGGCTGTGAGCATGTAGATATCGTTGAAGACATCGCACGTGACCGCGCAAAAGAACTGTTCGGCGCTGAGCATGCTAACGTGCAGCCTCACTCTGGAGCGCAAGCAAACATGGCGGTGTATCTGGCAGCTCTCAAACCTGGAGATACTGTACTGGGTATGAATCTGGCGCATGGTGGCCATTTAACACACGGAAGTCCGGTTAACGCTTCCGGCTTGTTGTATAACTTTGCTGCTTACGGTGTACGCGAAGACAACTTCCGTATCGACTACGATGAAGTGCGCAAGGCAGCTTTCAAGCATCGTCCTCGTCTGATTGTAGCTGGCGCGAGTGCATATCCGCGTACTATTGATTTTGAAGCTTTTGCTTCCATTGCCAATGATGTAGGTGCTCTGTTTATGGTGGATATGGCACATATCGCAGGTCTTGTGGCAGCGGGAATTCACCCAAGTCCAGTTCCGCATGCCCAATTTGTAACAACAACGACACACAAAACGCTACGTGGTCCGCGTGGGGGTCTGATTCTGACTCGCAAAGCATGGGCGCAAGCGATTGATAAAGCTATTTTCCCTGGTACTCAAGGGGGGCCACTGATGCATGTGATCGCGTCCAAAGCGGTTGCTTTGGGTGAAGCGCTCCAGCCATCGTTCAAGACCTATGCGCAAAACGTAGTTCGCAACGCACAGGTGCTGGCTGAAACACTGTTGGCTGAAGGGATTAACATTGTATCCGGTGGTACGGATAACCATCTGATGCTGTTGGATACGCGCAATTTGAATATCACAGGTAAAGAAGCGGAGCATGTATTGGATTCCGTGGGCATCACAGTCAATAAGAATGCGATTCCTTTTGACCCGACCAGTCCATTCGTAACCAGCGGGATTCGTATTGGTACACCTGCTGCAACATCTCGTGGGATGGATGAAGAGGCTATGGTCAAAATCGGTAAAATCATTGCTGAAACCCTTAAAAACCCGAAAGATGATACTGTATTGTCCAAAGCAAGCCAAGCGGTTGGCGAGTTGACAGACAAGTTCCCGATCTATCCAGGAACTCAATACTAATTCATCCACATTCATAATCTTTATGGTATAGGCTGTTTTCCTTCGTAAACCGGAGGAAAACAGCCTTTTTTTGCTTCCGAACGACTCGAAACTTACATTTTTGGGTAATAAGCGATTACAGTAAGGGTTTATGCGTGCGCGCTTCCTTCATATCTACGACAAAGGAGTGATTTGCATTGAGTCAAAGAAAATCCGCGCAATTATTGCAGCAGCTCGTATTCGTGGGACCGATGGCGTTGTTTTTCGTCTTGATTATGGTCATTCCGTTCCTGCTGGGGCTGTATTATTCCATGACGAACTGGGATGGAGTATCTGAAAATATCCGATGGCTCGGACTAGGGAATTACGTTCATATTTTTAGGGATGATCCAGATTTCCGTAATGCATTCTGGTTTACGGTTCGGTTTACCGTATGTGGTGTCATTCTGACGAACCTGATTGGCTTTTTCCTAGCCTATGCACTTACCAAACCGTTGCGTACCCGTAATGCACTGCGAACTGTATTTTTTATGCCCAATATGATTGGCGGCTTGCTGCTCGGCTTCATCTGGCAATTTATATTTGTACGCGGCTTTTCTGCGGTAGGGGAGGCGACGGGGCTTTCCTTTTTTAAACTGCCGTGGCTGGGTGATGGGCCAACTGCTTTTTGGGGAACGGTCATTGTGTTTGTATGGCAATATGCAGGTTATCTCATGGTTATTTACATATCCTCGTTAAATAATGTCCCGCATGCCCTGATTGAATCGGCTCAAATCGACGGCGGGAGCCGAAGACAGATTTTGCGTCATATTGTAGTGCCGCTTATTATGCCAGCGGTGACCGTCTGCTTGTTCCTGGCGATATCCTGGTCCTTTAAAGTATTTGAATTGAATTTGGCTCTCACCAAGGGAGGACCTTTCAAGTCGACAGAGTCTGTAGCGTTGGACATATATAATGAAGCGTTTACAAATAATCGACTTGGATTGGGGACTGCTAAAGCTATGATTTTCTTTGTGGTCGTTGCGATCATTACCAGCATTCAGGTGCGTCTCACGAAGAAAAAGGAGGTCGAAATGTAATGGGAAAAACGTCAAACTATCGTTTGGGCACATGGGCTGCTGAAATATTGCTTATTGTGATCGGATTGATCTTTCTGGTTCCGTTCTATTTTTTGCTCGTAAACTCCGTTAAATCCTTTGGCGACATTTTGGCCCATTCCGCTTCGTGGCCGACAACCTTCCGTTTTGAAAATTATGCTAACGCCTGGAATAAAATAAACTTTCCCACAGCACTGGGGAATTCACTGATTGTCACGATCGTCAGTAATGCGCTTTTGCTGCTAATCAGCTCGATGGCCGCTTACCAGATGGTTCGGCATGACACTCTTTTTAATCGGTTCCTATTCGGTTTGCTTGTGGCTGCGATGGTAGTTCCCTTTCAATCGATTATGTTGCCGCTTATGGAAGTGTCCAACGTATTGAGCTTGAACAACAGTATAACGGGACTGATCTTATGTTATCTGGGTTTTGGAGCGCCTTTATCCGTTTTTCTTTTTCATGGCTTTATTAAAACGGTACCTATTGAGATCGAGCAGGCGGCAAGGGTGGACGGTTCCTCCCGGTACGGGGTGTTCTTTCGCGTCGTTTGTCCACTGCTGCTGCCTATGTTCGTAACCGTACTTATTTTGAATACCTTATGGATCTGGAATGACTATCTGTTGCCTTCACTCATTTTGAATGATCCTGAGCTGCGTACCATTCCGATTGCAACCTATATGTTGTTTGGTCAGTACACCAAGCAATGGGACTTGGCGCTGCCAGCACTGGTGTTGGGGATCACACCAATTGTTGTGTTTTTTCTGGTGATGCAAAAATACATCGTTTCTGGCATTGCAGCCGGTGCGGTCAAAGGCTGAAGGGAGGGAGAACAGATGAAAAAAACAGCGTTACTTGTCATCTCCTTGATGGTACTGCTCGTATGTACACTTGCAGGTTGTGGAAATACGAAGGCTCAACAGAGTGAGACGAAAACAATACACATTTATCAATTCAAAGTAGAGATTTCGGAACCGCTAAATAAGCTGAAGGCAGAATATGAAAAAACGCACCCTGGCATCAAGCTGGATATCCAATCTGTCGGTGGGGGTACGGACTACGGTGCTTCATTGAAGGCTAAATTCGCATCAGGCGATCAGCCAGACATTTTTACAAATGAGGGCTACCAGGACCGCGATACGTGGTTGGAGTACTTGGAGGATTTGTCGGATCAGCCATGGGTGAAGGATCTGGACGATTTCGCTCGTAAGCCGATGACGGTTAACGGTAAGATTTATGGACAGCCTATGAACCTGGAAGGATTTGGATTTGTTTATAACAAAGATTTGTTCAAAAAAGCGGGCATAACCAAACTGCCTCAGACGATAGATGAACTGGAGGAGGCTGCCAAGCGACTGAAAGCGGCAGGGATTATACCTTTTGCTAACGGGTATGCGGAATGGTGGGTTCTGGGGAACCATTTTATCAATATCCCATTTGCCAGGCAGCCGAACCCGGAAAGTTATATTGAGGATTTAAACAAAGGAACGGCTCGCATCCCCGGTAACCCCGTGTTCGATCAGTGGGTGAAGTTGCTTGACCTGACTTTAAAATATGGGAACCGCAATCCGCTCACGACGGACTACAATACACAAGTGACACTGTTTTCGACAGGTAAGGCTGCTATGATGCACCAGGGGAACTGGACGCAGCCGCAAATGGATGGAATTAATCCTAACTTGAATTTGGGTATTCTTCCTACGCCCATAGACAATGATTCTTCCACTGGAGACAAACTGGCTGTGGGAGTGGCCTCGAACTGGGTAGTCAATAAAAATTCGCCTGTGAAGCAGGAGGCCAAAGAATTCCTCAATTGGTTGGTCACATCAGAAACAGGCAAGCAATATATCACCAAGGAATTTAAGTTTGTCCCCGCCTTCAAAAGTATCACGTCTAGTGACGAGACGACAGGTGATCTAGGTGCAGAAATATCTCGGCATGTGAGGGAAGGCAAGATATGGAGCTGGAACTTCCAACGCTTCCCGAAGGGACTGAATCAGGATTTAAGCAGTAGTATGCAAGCCTATATTGCGGGGGTTATCACGAAGGACGAAATGCTTCAGCAATTTCAGGGGGCATGGGACAATTTGAAGTATAGATAAAAGAATACCGCTGCATGAGGAAGCAAAGGCTATGCTCGGGCAGGAAGTTTAAAGCCGGCAGGCTTTGATGGTCAAGTGCCGTCAGAGCCTTTTAATTTGGTTTTATGTGACGAAAGTCACACGTAAAGCGGTCCTATTAAGTATTTTACATGTCATATCTTTCCCTTGACAAAAGGTTGTGGTGGCAGGTGTTAAATCAATCAAGGGAATGTTATAATAAACAGGATTTACAGGCACGCATTGCATCTGTGCTTATTTGGTTTGTACAAATAGGTTACATAGATCCTTTCGACTCAGGATAGTTCAATATGCTGGCGCGAAAGAACGTGACGATAATACCGGAGGGAATATATTATGGCGAAACTGGTGGTTTGCGATCACCCTTTGATCCAACACAAACTTACATTTATCCGCGATGTGCGGACCAACACCAAGGATTTCCGCGAGCTGGTGGATGAAGTAGCAACATTGATGGCCTATGAAATTACACGGGATATCCCGCTGGAAAGCATTACGGTGCAGACACCGGTTGCTGAGACAGAAGGTAAAGTGATTTCAGGACGTATGCTGGGTCTTATTCCGATTCTGCGTGCAGGCTTGGGTATGTTGGATGGCGTAGTAAAGCTGCTGCCTGCAGCAAAGGTAGGCCATGTGGGACTGTTCCGCGATCCTGAGACGCTGCAACCCGTAGAATACTATACGAAGCTGCCTACAGATGTAACTGAGCGTGAATTGATCGTGATTGATCCGATGCTTGCAACGGGTGGCTCGGCAATTGCGGCGATTGATGTGTTGAAAAAGAGAGGCTGCACTCAAATTAAAATGATGAATCTGATTGCTGCTCCTGAAGGAGTCAAAGCTGTGCAGGATGCGCATCCTGATGTAGACATCTACGTCGCTGCACTGGACGAGCGTCTGGATGATCATGGATACATCATTCCAGGTCTTGGTGACGCGGGAGACCGCTTGTACGGAACCAAGTAGACTGCCTTTGGCGGTTCGGCAAAATCTATGGACGTTATGACAGGTCGTTTTTCTGAATAAGGAAGATCTGTGAAGCGGACATTTATTATGAAAAGGGGTTCAACAGAAAATGTCCAAAATCAAAGTGATGACAATTTTTGGTGTGCGTCCGGAAGCGATTAAGATGGCTCCTCTTATTTTGGAGCTGCAGCGTCACCCGGAGCATATCGAGTCCGTGGTATGCGTTACGGCTCAACATCGCCAGATGCTTGATCAGGTTCTGGAAGTTTTCAATATTCACCCTGACTATGATCTGGACGTAATGAAGGATCGCCAGACACTAAATGAAATATCCATGCGGGTACTTCAAGGTCTGGAACCTGTATTGCGTGAGGCCAAGCCCGATATCGTGTTGGTTCATGGCGATACGCTGACCACTTTCCTCGCCAGCTATGCAGCCTTTATGCAGCAGATTGAAGTAGGGCATGTGGAAGCGGGTTTGCGGACGTGGAACAAGCTTTCTCCATATCCTGAAGAAATGAACCGTCAGCTTACAGGCGTACTGTCTGATCTGCATTTCTCGCCTACTTCTTTATCGGCTGGAAATTTGCGGAAGGAAAATAAGCCTGAATCGCGAATATATGTTACAGGCAATACAGTGACTGACGTATTTCAGTATACGGTTCGCCAGGATTACGAGCACCCTGTACTGGACTGGGCTCAGGGCAAACGCCTGATTCTTATGACAGCACATCGCCGGGAATCCCAAGGGGAACCGCATCGTCAAATTTTTAATGCAGTTAAGCGAATTGCAGATGAGTTTGAGGATATCGCTATTGTTTATCCGGTTCATCCGAGTCCGGCTGTGAAGGAACCTGCATTTGAGATTTTAGGCAACCATCCGCGTATTAAGCTGATTGATCCGCTGGATGTCGTGGATCTTCACAATTTTTATCCACATACACATCTGATCCTTACGGATTCCGGTGGGCTTCAGGAAGAAGCGCCTTCGTTCGGAGTACCTGTTCTGGTGCTGCGTGATACGACTGAAAGACCGGAAGGAATTGAAGCGGGCACCTTGGAACTGGTGGGTACGAGCGAAGAGAACGTGTACAATCGGACCAAGGCACTTTTGACAGACTCAGCATTGTACGATTCTATGAGTCAGGCAGCGAACCCTTACGGCGATGGACAAGCATCAGTAAGAATTGTCAATGCGATTTTGCACCATTATGGTGTGCAATCCGAACGTCCAGAAGAATTTCACACAATGTTCACAAAAGGTGTTCGTCCGATATAATTATTCTTTACAAGGCAAGCATACAGTTAAACTGTACGGTTACCAAGGGATACAGCATTTTAAGATGCTTTGTCGACTGATTTTATACTTTAGGGCACTAAAATATCTCAATTGACAAAGTATCTTATATTTAAGTAAAATGGACTGGAATTGCAGGGGTGACATGGAAAAGTGGTCAAACCTTCCAAGCAAAACAACAACCGAAATAACACCGGAAATGCCTTTAAGGCTATAGGACTGGTGAGCGCTATCGGCATTGATTTGGCTGTATGCACACTGGGTGGTTTCTATGCAGGAAAATGGCTTGATGCCAAGCTTGGTGGCTCCGGAATTTGGATTGGCGTAAGCGTTCTCGCAGGCTTGGTTGTAGGCGCATTAAGTATTGCCCTTGTGATCGGAAAGGTATTGAGGGATAACCATGAATGAGATGACCCGTATGCAAAAAATGTTATGGATCGTAGCGCTTGGTATTATGGCTCTGTGTTTCCTGGTCTCCGCCTTCATGCCCCAACATCGTGACATTGCTCACGGAATCATTCTGGGAACGGGAGTAAGCTGTCTAAATGTGCTGTATATGGCCTACAAAATTCGACAGGTTGCGAGTGCGGCCGCCGGTGAAAGAAAGAAGAGAGTGTTTGGTATTGGCTTTGGCGTTCGATTAGGGACCTCAATTTTGGCAGTGGTGCTGGCAATAGAATTTCCGGCCTATTTCCATGAGATCGCTGTAATGGCAAGCCTGGTGACTGGGCAATTTCTTCTGTTAATTATAGGCATCATATTCGCGCTTCAGGAAAAATGATGGCTCAACTGAGAAAGGGGTGAGAAAACATGTTGCATGAATCACCGATTATCCAATTGGGCGGGTTTAACATTGACTTGTCCGTCATTATTATGCTGGTTGTGACCTGCGCGATTGTATTTGGACTGGCATTTGCTGCAACGCGCAATTTGTCTGTGGACAATCCAAGCAAGCTGCAAAATTTTATGGAATGGGTCGTAGAATTCGTTCAAGGACTGATTACCAGCACGATGGATTTGAAAAAAGGGAAGCCATTCCTCTCTTTGGGGATGACGCTGATCATGTTCATCTTCGTGGGTAATATGCTGGGCTTACCATTCGGGATTGTGACCGAATTTGATAATGCGCAAAGTGCCCAAGTATTTGGACATGAAATCATTCCAGTCAAAGAAGCGTTAGAACAAGCACAGGCGTCTCACCCGGGCGAAGCTGCCCATGTAGGCATCAGCTGGTGGAAATCACCTACTGCAGATGCAGGGGTATCTATTGGACTCGCTTTGATGATCTTTGTCCTGGTTCATTTCCTGGGGATCTTCCGTAATACTAAAGCTTACTTCAAGCATTACGTTCAGCCATTTCCATTCTTTTTGCCAATTAACTTGATTGAGCAGTTCTCAAAACTGTTGACACATGGTATGCGTCTATTCGGTAATATTTTTGCCGGCGAAGTTTTGATCAGTGTTCTGCTGAAATTGACAGCACTTGGTGTAGGAGGCTGGATTGCTTCCGTATTGGGACTCGTTGTTTGGCAAGGATTCAGTATTTTTGTCGGCAGTATTCAAGCGTTCGTCTTCACGATTCTGACGTTTGTATACATTTCGCAGTCCATTGACACGCATGAAGAAGAGCATTAGACAAGCTTGTTTTCCGGTTTTTAGTTAAGTTCAGGAGTACGCTTCGCTCTTAACTGCAAATACATGTACAATACAAATACACATCACTAAGGAGGATTTTTAAAATGGGAGTTTGGGCATATATCGCAGCTGCAATCGCAGTAGGTTTGGGCGCTTTGGGCGCAGGTATTGGTAACGGTCTGATCGTAAGTAAAACAGTTGAAGGTATCGCTCGTCAGCCTGAAGCAAAAGCAACGTTGCAAACGGTAATGTTTATCGGTGTAGGTCTGGTCGAAGCCCTGCCAATCATCGGGGTCGTTCTGGCATTCATTTTCTACGCAGGTGCTTAATTGAATGGAAGCAAGGTTTGGCGGGGAAGGCACAGCCATCCGCGCCTTCTTTGTTCGTTTGAACATGAAAGATCCAGAACCGACGTTCACCGGAAAGGAGTGACTTCAATTGAGTTTAAATTGGACAAGTATCGTTTTCACAATCATTGCATTTTTGATCTTGTACTGGTTACTGACGCGTTATGCATTCGGCCCTCTCTTTTCCGTTATGGAGAAGCGCCGTCAGCTTGTATTACAGCAAATGAATGAAGCGGCACAGACGCGTGAACAGGCTGCTTCTTATGTTGAGGAGCAAAAGCAGGCTCTTCAGCAGGCACGTAAGGAAGCGTACGACATTATTGAGCAGTCAAAACAAACAGGTAACAAACAAGCGGAGCAAATTATTGTTCAGGCTAAAGACGAAGCTGTCCGCCTGAAAGACGAAGCTGTTCGTGAAATCACAAGCGAGCGTAATAAGGCGGTTGCCGAACTGCGCAGCGAAGTGGGTAAAGCTTCGGTACAAATTGCTTCCAAACTGATTCAAAAGGAAATCAAGGAAGACCAAGTCCAGGGAGAGCTTGTCGACCAATACCTTAAAGAGGTAGGAGGCAAAGCATGAGCCGGGATACGGTAGTAGCCAAACGGTATGCGAAAGCTTTGTTTGAAGTGGCAGAGCAGGAACAGACCATTATGGAAACCGAGCAGGAGCTGCGTGCTTTTGTAGAGGCTGTATCGGGGGATGCTGAAATCCGTAAATTCATTAATTCTCCTAACATTACGGAAGCGGTCAAGCTTCAAGTTCTGGCTAACAGTTTTGAAGGCAAGTTATCTGCCTCGCTAATTAACACGATCAAGCTGTTGATTCAGCGTAGTAGAGCAGATTTGTTCGAATCTCTCCTTGCCGGATACCTTGATATTCAGGAATACAAGCTGGGGATTGCTCATGCAAAGGTGTATTCGACTTATGCTTTAAGTGATCAGGAAAAAACAGCGGTAGCCGAGCAATTCGGAGCCCGTGAACATAAAACAATCCGTGTGGAAAATATAGTGGACCCGAGTCTGCTGGGCGGATTGAAAGTGGTTATCGGCGATACACTGTACGACGGCAGTCTGGCCGGCAAGCTGGATCGTCTCGAGAAATCCTTTAACAGACGAGTATAGAAGATAGGGGTGAACACACTTGAGTATCAAACCTGAGGAAATCAGTTCATTGATTAAAAGTCAGATTGAACAATATAAAAATGATATCGAGGTCGTTGAAGTCGGCACTGTTGTTGAAGTCGGCGACGGTATTGCCCGCGTCTACGGACTGGAAAAAGTTATGGCCGGTGAATTGGTTGAATTCGACACTGGCGTATTGGGCTTGGCGCTCAACGTGGAAGAAAGCAATGTCGGTGTTGTTATTTTGGGTCAATTCTCCGACATTCGTGAAGGCGGTCAAGTAAAACGTACAGGTCAAATCATGCAGGTCCCTGTAGGGGAAGCATTGATCGGACGTGTAGTTAATCCACTGGGACAACCAGTAGACGGTAAAGGACCGATTGCTACAACAGAATTCCGTCCGGTTGAAAGTCAGGCTCCAGGCGTTATGGCCCGTAAATCGGTACATGAGCCTATGCAGACGGGGATTAAAGCTATTGATGCGATGGTTCCGATTGGTCGTGGTCAACGTGAGTTGATCATCGGTGACCGTCAAACAGGTAAAACATCTATCGCAATCGATGCAATTTTGAACCAAAAAGGTAACGGCATGAAATGTATTTATGTCGCTATTGGTCAAAAACAATCCACGGTAGCTCAAGTTGTTGAAACATTGCGTCGTCACGGTGCGCTGGAATACACGATTGTCGTTACGGCATCTGCTTCCGAACCATCACCATTGCTGTACATTGCTCCTTACTCTGGCTGCGCCATGGGTGAGTATTTCATGTACAAAGGCGAGCATGTCCTTGTTGTTTATGATGACTTGACTAAACAAGCGTCAGCTTACCGGGAACTGTCCCTCTTGCTACGTCGTCCACCGGGTCGTGAAGCATATCCGGGTGACGTTTTCTATCTTCACTCTCGCTTGCTGGAACGTGCAGCGAAGCTGAATGATGAGTTGGGCGGCGGATCACTTACCGCATTGCCGTTCATCGAGACACAGGCTTCCGACGTTTCTGCATATATTCCAACTAACGTTATTTCCATCACGGATGGACAGATCTTCCTGGAAGCTGACTTGTTCTATGCAGGGCAACGTCCGGCGATCAACGTAGGTATTTCCGTATCTCGTGTAGGTGGTTCAGCTCAGATTAAAGCGATGAAAAAGGTAGCAGGTTCCCTGCGTCTGGATCTTGCTCAATATCGTGAGCTTCAAGCGTTCTCCCAATTCGGGTCCGACTTGGATAAATCCACAAAAGCCCGTCTGGATCGCGGCGCACGCATGATGGAAATTCTGAAACAGGGTGTTAACCAACCGCTTGCTGTAGAGCAACAAGTAGTGAGCTTGTATACTGCTGTAAAAGGCTTCCTTGATGATATCCCTGTAGCGGATGTAAAACGTTTTGAAAAAGACTTCCTGTCTTTCATGGTGTCTGACCATCAGGACGTGCTTCAATCTATCCGCGACACGAAAGACTTGGTTGCTGATAACGAAGCGGCTTTGAAGGCGGCTATCGAGAAATTCAAAAAATCATTTGCCACGTCGGTTTAATATATTGGAATTTACCTGTTTATGATGAAAGATGTCCTAAGGAAGCGTGCCCTCCGGGTTTTGGCTTCCTTGGCATGTTTTATCCTCAATAACAGGCCTTTTAACATATGTCCGGCTGGATTTGAATCTTACGACGTGCTTGGATTTGGTCCAAGCTAAGGGATTGCTTACGAAGTTAGCTTTGGCTTTGCTAGAGCTTAAAGGTGGTGAAATCATGGCAAAAGGTATGCGCGAGATTAAACGTCAGATTAAAAGTGTGCAGAGTACGAAGCAGATCACGAAAGCGATGGAAATGGTCGCTGCATCCAAGCTGAGAAAAGCTCAGGAGAAAGCGGAGTCGGCTCGTCCTTACTCGGAAAAGCTTAAGGAAGTTGTGAGTAGCATTGCTTCTGGAGCGAATAACATCAAGCATCCAATGCTGGAAACGCGTCCGGTTAAAAAGACTGCTTATCTCATCATTACATCTGATCGTGGTCTGGCTGGTGGTTATAACGCCAATATTTTGCGACAGGTTACGCAGACGATTGCTGAACGTCACCGTTCACAGGATGAATTTGTGATTTTCATCATTGGGCGAAAAGGACGGGATTATTTCAGACGTCGTGAATTCCCTATCGCTGAATCGGTAACAGATCTGTCGGATACACCTGCTTTTGCAGATATCAAAACGATTGCAAGCAAGGCTGTACAAGGCTTTGAACTTAAAGAATTTGATGAGCTTTATCTATGCTATAACCGCTTTGTCAACGCATTGACTCAAATTCCAACAGTTGACCGTCTGTTACCAATGGCGACACCGGATTCAGCTACAGCTTCATCCTCAATTAACTATGAGTATGAGCCTTCACCAGAAGGAGTGCTGGAAGTATTGCTGCCGCGTTACGCGGAAACGCTCATTTACGGCGCTTTGCTGGATGGTAAAGCTAGTGAACTGGGAGCGAAGATGACGGCAATGGGATCTGCTACGAAGAATGCTTCCAAGTTAATTGGTGAGCTTTCCTTGACCTATAACCGTGCTCGTCAAGCGGCTATTACCCAGGAAATTACGGAAATCGTTGCAGGGGCAAGCGCTCAGTCTTAATTAGGCTTGTTGCGACTGTTTTATAGCAGGGTCTACACTATTATGATAAATTGCGGGCGCAAAACAAATCAGAGTGGTTCGGATTTGCAGCTGTGCAAGCTTGTAGGAGGGAAACCAAAAGATGAACAAAGGACGCGTAGTGAGCATCATGGGTCCGGTTGTCGACGTTGAGTTCGAACGTGGACAGCTTCCGGAAATTCTGAATGCCATTCATATTGGGACTGTGCTGGAGAGCGGAGTCAAAATTGATCTGACGCTCGAAGCTTCAAAACATCTAGGTGACAACCGTGTGCGTTGTATTGCCATGTCTTCCACAGATGGTCTGGTTCGTGGAGCTGAAGCCATAGATCTGGGAGCACCTATTTCAGTACCTGTCGGCGAAGCTACTCTTGGACGCGTATTTAACGTACTTGGAACGCCAATTGATAATGGTGCTGATATGAGTGAAACGGCTAGAAATCCGATTCACCGTCAAGCTCCTTCTTTCGATGAGCTGACAACTCAAGCAGAGATGCTCGAAACCGGTATTAAAGTTATCGACTTGCTGGCTCCTTATGCCAAGGGTGGTAAAGTCGGATTGTTTGGTGGTGCTGGTGTAGGTAAAACCGTAACCATTCAAGAATTGATTAACAATATCGCTCAGGAGCATGGTGGTATTTCTGTATTTGCGGGTGTAGGTGAACGCACACGTGAAGGAAATGACTTGTACCATGAAATGAGAGATTCCGGCGTTATCAACAAAACAGCGATGGTGTTCGGACAAATGAACGAACCTCCGGGTGCACGTTTGCGTGTAGCTCTCACAGGTCTGACGATGGCGGAATATTTCCGTGACCAAGAAGGCCGTGACGTGCTGCTCTTTATTGATAACATTTTCCGCTTTACCCAAGCAGGTTCTGAGGTTTCTGCCCTGTTGGGACGTATGCCTTCAGCAGTAGGTTACCAGCCTACGCTGGCTACTGAGATGGGTCAATTGCAAGAACGGATTACCTCTACTAAAAAAGGTTCTGTTACTTCCATTCAGGCGATTTATGTGCCTGCGGATGACTACACTGACCCGGCTCCTGCAACGACGTTTGCCCATTTGGATGCTACAACGAATCTGGAACGTAAAATTTCCGAAATGGGTATTTACCCAGCGGTTGATCCACTCGCATCAAGCTCCCGTATTTTGGCTCCAGACGTTGTGGGCGAAGAGCATTACAATGTAGCGCAAGGGGTAAAACAAATTTTGGCCCGTTACAATGAGCTTCAGGATATCATTGCGATCTTGGGTATGGACGAGCTGAGTGAAGAAGATAAAATGCTGGTTGCACGTGCACGTAAAATCCAGCGTTTCCTTTCTCAACCTTTCCACGTTGCCGAAGCATTTAACGGCTTCCCAGGTAAATATGTGCCGGTTAAAGAAACTGTACGAAGCTTCAAAGAGATTTTGGAAGGCAAGTATGACCATCTTCCAGAAGCGGCCTTCCTTTTTGTAGGAGCCATCGAAGAAGCAGTTGAAAAAGCTAAAACGTTGTAAACATACAGGCAGAGAATAGCCGAGCCTTACGAAGTGAGCTGTCTGCGGACAGCTTCCAGGAGGGATTCAAGTGAGCACGTATTTACTAGAGATAGTGACGCCGGAGCGCCTGGTCTATACAGAACAGGTAAACAGCATCAGTGTTCGCGGCTCGGAAGGCGATCTTGGGATTTTACCCGGACACCTTCCCTTGGTCACTCCCTTGAAGATTGCACCGATACGCATTAAAATCGGTGGTCAAACCGAGGTGATCGCGGTCAATGGGGGCTTTATTGAAGTCCGCAAGGATAAAGTGGTCATTTTGGCTGAGAGTGCGGAACGTTCCGAAGAAATTGATGTGGAGCGTGCCCGTGCGGCAAGGGAGCGGGCAGAACTGCGGCTCCAGAGCAAGCAGGAACAGATAGATCATCATCGGGCGGAAGTAGCTCTGCAACGGGCGCTTAACCGTTTAAATGCTACAAGCATCAGAACCAATAAGAATTAATATTGGATTTCAAGTGGAATTTTAAAAGGGTTCGGCATAGTATACGGATGGAACGACAAGGAGACCACTTCATAACTTCTGCCAAAGAATGTTCGGTAGAAGGTGAGGGAGAAACTTGCTTCCTTCGATCACTGTGATCGGGCCCTTTTTTAGCTGTTATTACCAAATGTACAGTCCTATTTCTTGTCCGGCTGCTAGGTATTTAGTACCTTTTAAATTCACGAAACAGAAGTGATTAATCACATTTTGTCGAAATAAATGTCCTAAAAACAGAAATAGCACTGGCATATTAGGCGTTCGCCGAGTATTATAAAGAAGTCTGTGACGCAGATGGGAGGAAATATGGATGAACGGGAAACAGCAATTGGCTGAACAGCTAAGTCAATCGGCGAGTATGACCGCGCTGATCTCCATGATCGTGTCGCTCATCTGTATAGCGTTAGCTTGGTGGGCTTTACAGAGCTTTAAGCTTGATTTGTTAATCCGGCAACCCAAAGGACCGCAGGGCAGATTGCTGCACTTGTTTCTTGCTATTATTTTGGGACAGTTGGTTTCAGGGTTCCTGTTGAGTTACATCTCTTGGAGCCAGATGCTCTAGAATTTGTTTTAACATGAAGTAGGCGGGTTATATGACCTTTATGACTGTGTCTCTGCGGGAATTGTCGAATAACATCGCGTCATATTGTTAACAATGGTAAACAAAAGAACCATACATGTATAGCTGGCTAAATCAGTTAGAGTACAATGGTCGTAAAGTACAAAAAACGCTTGTATACTTGTTTTAATCAGTGGTATGATGGCAGTTAGGGTATTAGTAAAATCTTGTTTTTTTATGTAATGAAAAAGCAAGGCATGAAAATAGCGGAATATGTTCTTTTTTTCCAGAATGGAAAAGGGAAATGACGCGCGGAGGGAACCATAGATGAGCAAATTTATCGTCCGCGGTGGCAACAGATTGACCGGGAGTGTCAAAGTCAGCGGAGCCAAAAACTCAGTTCTGCCGATCATCGCCGCTTCTCTGCTAGGAGAAGAAGGAGAAAGTGTTATTATTGATGCACCTCCTCTAGACGATGTGATGACCATTAACAAAGTGCTGGAGTCCTTAGGAGCAGGCGTTACATACCAAGATGAGGTCATTCGTGTTGACGCGCGGAAGATAATTTCCTGTGAAGCCCCTTACGAGTGGGTTAGGAAAATGCGCGCATCATTCTTGGTTATGGGGCCGCTGCTTACACGTTTGGGACGTACAAGAATCTCGCTTCCAGGCGGATGCGCAATCGGAACGCGACCAATTGATCAGCATTTGAAGGGTTTTGAGGCATTGGGCGCGGAGATTAGCCTGGGCCAAGGTTTTATTGAAGCTAAAAGTAACGGGCGTCTGCGTGGAGCTAAAGTTTATTTGGATGTAGCCAGCGTAGGAGCAACCGAGAATATTATGATGGCCGCTACTCTTGCTGAGGGCGTAACTACCATCGAGAATGCTGCTAAGGAACCTGAGATTGTTGATCTCGCAAATTTCCTGAATGGAATGGGTGCCAAAGTACGCGGTGCGGGCACGGGCGTTATTCGTATTGAAGGCGTTGAGAAGCTGCATGGTGTTAAACATACGGTCATTCCCGACCGGGTAGAAGCAGGTACTTATATGGTTGCTGCTGCGATCACAGGCGGGAACGTATATGTAGAAGGCGCAATATCCGATCATTTGGGACCGGTTATTTCCAAGATGGAAGAAATGGGTGTAACCATTCAACCTGATGAGAATGGAATTCGTGTCATTGCAGATAAGCCGTTAAAGGCCGTTGATGTTAAAACGTTGCCGTATCCTGGTTTTCCTACCGATATGCAGTCTCAGATGATGGCACTTCAACTTGCCGCTGAAGGAACGAGCATTATTACGGAAACCGTGTTTGAAAATCGTTTCATGCATGTGGATGAATTTCATCTCATGAATGCGGAGATTAAGGTCGAAGGTCGTTCCGCTATTGTAACGGGTAATGCTAAGCTGACAGGTGCGAAAGTAACCTCTACAGATTTGCGTGCAGGTGCTGCGTTAATTCTGACCGGACTCATTGCGGAAGGTACAACGGAGGTATCCGGCGTACATCACATCGATCGTGGTTACGTTCATTTGGCTGAGAAGCTGACTGGATTGGGAGCGGACATTTACAGAGTAACCGTGGAAGAGTCTAAACTGGATCATTCGCCCAGTACAGAGCGCGTAATGCCAGAAGAGACGTCAGGGAATCTGTTTAAGAAGATCCAGCCTTCCCTCGCATAAGCTTTAACGTATGTCGCTTCATGTTGCATAAGTATATTCTTGAACAACGAAGAACCAAGTCCGAAAGGGCTTGGTTTTTTTGTTGTTCGCAGAGTCTTTTTTTCATTCTTTCAGTTCTCTTAAAACGGTTCTATCAAAGTGGACGACTTCATATGATTGAAAATATCTGCTGGAGTATATCTATACTTTCAGCCGGACACTTAGCCCTTTGATGGAGGTTTCAGCCTATGAAAGATTCACAGGTTCGCATCCGTATACCCATTCATCATCCTAAGGAACATCGCCAGGCTTCACTTGCGGAGGAAGGCTCTGGCTCTATAGCTACCTCGTTACAGAAAAATAAGCTTATGCAACAGCAGCCGGACACAAGAGGTACATTGCCGACTGGCGTCAAGCCCAATCGGCGTACAACAGCCGTGCCTATCGCTGGAGCAGCGGCCCATGACACACGCGCTCCAAGCTCACGGCAGGTGCCGCTACCGCACCTACGTCCTTCTGCCGGGCGTGCCCCACGCTGGGGCAGCCGCCGCCCATGGCTGCCATTCGCCGCCATGGCAGGGGTGCTGGCCCTTGCCATGGCGGTGCCCGCGCTAATGGCGTGGCCTCGGCAGACGGCGCAGCCGGTACCGCCAAGCAGTCGCATGGCAGCACCGGCTGCGCCTAGCGTGACGGCAAAGGGTGAGGCGCCCGTCACGCGCTTACCGGGCGTCCCGCCGATGCCAGCGGTGCCCGCTGCTCCAACGCGCAGCGTACCGGTAGCGGCAGAGCCGGACGTGCGTGTGTACGTCACGTCTACCGGTCGCACGGAGACGTTACCGCTGGAGCAATACATTGTCGGCGTAGTAGCCGCCGAAATGCCGCCCAGCTTCGAGGGCGAGGCACTGAAAGCGCAGGCTATTGCCGCGCGCACCTTCATTGCCCGGCGTTTGCTGGCTGACGACACTAGCGGTGCCCCGGCGGGAGCAGATGTGACGGATACTGTTAAACATCAGGCTTATATCTCCAAAGCTAAACTTACTAGAGAGTGGGGGCATTCTGGTAAATCCGCAGACCTGGCTAAAATTCGGCGAGCCGTACGCGATACCAAGGATACGATTATGGTATATGAAGGCAAGCCCATTACGGCATCTTTTTTCTCTACGAGTAATGGCTATACCGAAAATTCAGAGGATGTATGGGCGAAGCCAGTGCCCTATTTACGAAGCGTGTCTAGTCCATGGGACAAGCAGTTGGCCCCGCGTTATACAGAAACCGTCACATTGAGTCGTCAGAGTGTGTTCGATAGATTGGGGTTGAGTCGTACTGCAATTGCCGCCTCTACTGGAGGAGGAAGTATGCCAGAGATTCGTATACTCTCCAAGACAGAAGGACACCGCATCAAAAAAATTGAGGTTGGTGGCTCAATTTTTACAGGGCCGGAAATCCGTAACAAACTGGGGTTGCGTTCGGCTGAGTTTACGTGGAAGGCAGAAGGGGACCGAATTGCTATAACAACCTATGGTTATGGTCATGGTGTTGGTATGAGTCAGTGGGGAGCCAATGGAATGGCCAAGGAAGGTCATACTGCTACTCAAATTCTTCTTCACTATTATACTGGTATTTCTTTTGCGCAAGCCTCTCGTATTCTAAGTTAGTAAATATTTCGAAACTTTGAAGTATAAAAGAGTTGCACCCGGTAACACTGGTTACTGAGGTGATGAGCAAATGAATGAACAAAATAAAAACCAGAACCAAAACCATGAAGAAACACCCAAAACCTTTCAGGGTGGAAGAGCTTCACGGCCGTCTTCGTGGAAAAAGCTGTTGTCCAAAAGGTGGGCATACCCGGCAGCCTACATTGCCGCAGCAGCCATTATACTAACCTTAGTGTGGGTCTATCAGGATGCCAGCCAGAAGTCTTTCAAACCTGACCCAGCTAGTCCATCGGTGCAAAGCACAAGTGCAGTGAATACCGATGTTAACGGTCAACAGCCAGAAAGTGTGGAAGTCGTTGCTCAGTCGGAAAATATCGCATGGCCAGTGGCAGATGCCGATGCAGTACAGGTCGTAAAGCCGTTCTTTGATGAGAATGCGACCGCTGATGAGCAGGCGGCAGCTATGGTAGAGTACGATAAAACATTTACCGCTAACACTGGGATTGATCTTTCCCGGACTGACGATCAGGCGTTTGAAGTAAGAGCCGCCCTGAGTGGCAAAGTATCTCGTGTGGAACAACATCCGCTGGTAGGTAATGTCGTAGAAATTACGCATGATAATAATCTCAAAACGGTGTACCAAAGCTTGAGTGATCTGAAAGTAAAAGAAGGCGATCAAGTGAAACAAAACGATGTGATTGCTTCAGCGGGTCGTAACGAGCTTGAAAAGGATTTGAAAACACATCTGCATTTTGAAGTGTATCAGGATGACAAGCCGGTGAATCCAGCAGGTCTGCTTCCTAAGAAATAAATTTGGTCATGGCTTTGCATGCAGAGCGGGGAATCCATATTCCCTGCTTTTTTCTTGTGTAGTTTTTGTGCATAAGGTAAACATAAGCTGCTTTTGCCAAATAAATAGGCCTTCCGAAGCATGTCTTCCCGCCAAACCGCGAATATATAGGCACGCTCCTCATATAATGTACCAAACTATCCACAGTAGGGAGGCGGGAGCGTGCACGATTACATCAAGGAACGGACCATCAAAATCGGTCGCTGTATCGTGGAAACAAGGAATACGGTCCGTACGATTGCCAAGGAATTTGGTGTCTCCAAGAGCACGGTGCATAAAGATCTGACCGAACGGCTGCCTGAAATTAACCCGGATCTTGCCGATCAGGTGAAGCACATTCTCGAATACCATAAATCCATCCGCCATCTGCGGGGGGGAGAAGCGACGAAAATTAAGTACAAAAAAACGAGTGGCAAACGAAGGGAGATTCTCGTTTCCGGCAAGTCCTAAAAATATATAGTGAATTGGCTGGCAAAGCCATTGAATCAACCCCCTGAAGTATGATATGTTAAAAGATGGTACAAGACGAAAAATGACATGTAACCGTAGGTTTATACATATATTTGCCGCTTCTTGTCGAATCTTAGCTTTTAAAATATCACTTTGGGGGCCTTTTTAATATGTTCAGTAATGATATCGGTATTGACCTCGGTACGGCCAACGTGCTTATCCACGTCAAAGGGAAGGGGGTTGTTCTTGACGAACCTTCCGTTGTCGCGATAGAAAGCGATACAAAAAGAGTTCTGGCTGTCGGAGAGGAAGCGCGCCGTATGGTGGGACGTACTCCTGGTAATATCATAGCCATCCGTCCATTACGTGATGGTGTCATCGCTGATTTTGAAGTAACAGAAGCGATGTTAAAATATTTTATCAATCGGGTAGGGGGAAAAAGCTGGTACAGCCACCCTCGTATTCTAATTTGTGCGCCGACGAACATTACCTCAGTGGAGCAAAAAGCGATTCGTGAAGCGGCGGAGCGTAGCGGGGCCAAGGAAGTATTTTTGGAGGAAGAGCCAAAAGCGGCTGCCATCGGGGCAGGAATGGATATTTTTGAGCCTAGCGGTAACATGGTAGTGGATATTGGTGGCGGAACGACTGACGTTGCAGTCCTCTCTATGGGGGATGTCGTAACAGCATCTTCCATTAAAATGGCAGGGGACAAATTTGATACAGCCATCATGAAATATGTAAAAACGAAGTACAAGCTTCTGATCGGGGAACGTACGGCTGAAGATATCAAGATTGCTATCGGAACTGTGCATCCGAGTGGACGTCGTGCAGAGATGGACATCCGTGGACGGGATATGGTATCCGGATTGCCCAAAACGTTAAGTATTTCTGCGGATGAAGTGCAGGATGCACTTAGAGATCCTGTGTCAGCGATTGTTGCTGCGGCCAAGTTTGTATTGGAGCAAACCCCACCGGAACTGTCAGCTGATATTATTGACCGTGGTGTTATTTTGACTGGTGGCGGTGCCTTGCTTAGCGGATTGGACGAGCTGCTTGCTGAGGAACTGCGTGTTCCGGTACTGGTTGCCGAAGATCCGATGCATTGTGTTGTTAAAGGTACAGGAATTATGCTGGATAATTTGGATCATGTGGTTAAGAAAAAGTTCTAATCTGCCGATAGTGACTATAAGAGACTCGTGTGCGGTCAGACAGGTTGCCTAGCATTTTGGCTTTCGTGCCTCCGCGCGAGCATATTATTTTAGCAGAGTATAGGATGGGGTGCACGATACATGTTGAGAGGTTTATATACTGCGGCCGCCGGATTGATGACACAACAACGACGCCATGACACCGTGACGCAAAATATTGCTAATATGAATACGACGGGATACAAACAGGAGAACAGTGTTCAGCGTTCTTTCCCTGAAATGCTTATTTCCATGACGGGTGGTAACCCTGATAACCCGGACCGTACGGTCGGCAAGCTCAATACTGGCGTTTTTGCTGAGGAAAGCCTCTCCCCTTACATTCAGGGAGCATTAAAGGACAGTGGACAAGCGACGGATTTTGCGATACAGTCCAATATTAATGTGAATGACCCAGCTACTGGTCAACCTATGGCTTTTGATCAGGCAGGGAAATTCATCAATGCTAACGGTGAAGTCACCTACCGTCCAGAAGCGTTTTTTACGGTGCAGGACAGTAATGGTAACGTTCGTTACACACGTGATGGACATTTTCAAGTAAATGGAGCGGGAGCATTGCTTTCATCGACTGGCTCAGCGGTGCTGGATACGAATGGAAAACCAATTCAATTGACTGGGGCTGTCTCAGCACTTAAAGTAAATGAGCGGGGCGAATTGGTAGATAGCCAGTCCAACCAGACATTGGGGACGACGCTCGGTATTAGTGTCATTGATCGTCCATACCAGCTCGTTCGTGAAGGCAATGGGAATTTTCGACTGAATGATACTGACGGTGCCACAGCTAGAATGATGACTGCTAACGATACTGTATCCGTTCGCCAGGGTTACCTGGAGGTATCTAATGTAGATGCTTCACAGTCGATGGTGGATATGATGGCTGCGTTAAGAGCGTATGAAGCGAATCAGAAGGTAATTCAATTTTATGATAAAAGCTTGGACAAGGCCGTTAATGAAGTAGGCCGTGTATAACAGGGGGTAAGTGATGAACAACTCCATGATTGGCGCAATGGTATCTATGGCCAGTGTGCAGCAGCGTTTGGATTTGATTGCCGATAATATTGCCAATGTCAATACGGTTGGTTATAAGAGTAAACAGGGTTCCTTTGAAGATGTATTGGCCAATGTGCAGCAACAGCCTTCAACGTATCTCCAAAATGGACGGGCCATGCCGCTCGGTTATAATTTGGGCTACGGAGTTAAAACGGCCGCAATCATGAAAAATATGGAGCAAGGTCCGCTCAAGGAGACGGGACTTCCTACCGATCTGGCGATCCAGGGTAATGCCATGTTTGAAGTTCAGGGAAATGGGCAAAAAGCTTGGACCCGTGACGGTAGCTTTCATTTTATTCCTGATCCGAATGATAGTGCGACGATGATGTTGACCACTGCTGAAGGTTATTCCGTGCTGGATAACAATGATGTTCCTATTACAGCTCCAGCGGGTTCCAAGGTGGCTATTAACTCGGATGGCGAGTTGCTGATTCGTGCTAATGGAATTGGGGATCCGACAGTTGGTCAGAGAATCAAGCTAATGGATGTACAGCGTCCAGAAGGACTGGAACAGCGGGATGATAACCTGTTCGTGTTGTTGAATGGTGTGACAGAGGCAAATGTATTCGGAGCTGCAGGTGTGGCAGGTGCTGTTCCAGCGGATGTATCTGTGCGTTCCGGTTATCTTGAGGAATCTAATGTGGATTTAGCGGGCGAAATGACGGATATGATGCAAGTTCAGCGGATGTATCAACTGGCGGCACGGGCACTAACTTCTAGCGATACGATGATGAACCTGGCCAACAATTTGAGGGCATAAGGATTTGGTGATGAAAGAAGAACAATCTGATTCCCGTCCGGTGCCTGAAAAGACGAAGTCCCGCTGGCGTACTGCTCGTTATTTCATAGTTCCGTTGCTGCTCCTGTTATCGCTGTTAGGCGGCTTAATTGCAGGATATGTAATTGTAGGTAAGCAAGGGTTGTCGGGTGTATTCGAATGGAAAACCTGGCAGCATGTCATTGATCTTATTTTTGCGCCTTAAGTTTACTTTAAAAGAGTGGGGGGGCGGGAAAAGACCGCTCCGCGAATGATTTGATCTTACGATCGCTGTTGCAACGGGATTTTCCTATTATTAAGTTTTTAGATGTAAAAATCCCGTTGCAAAGGCGAACGCTCACGCTTCTCCAGATTCAAATCCTTCGCTCCGCTGCTACCGCCATTAGTGCCACTCTTATTAAAATAAACCACCCGCCATTGTGTGGGGAGTATATAAAAACAAAACCCTGTGCCAGTGGCGCAGGGTTTTGTTATGCTTTTAAGGGAGGGGCCTTCAGCGTAGCACGCATGGATTGTGGCCAATGTAGGCCATCGCAGAGGCCTTCGGTTTTGTTTCGTCTTTCACGACAAGCGAGCATTATTGAAGCGAGGCTTCTCTTTGAGCTAAAAGTAACTTGGCGGAGGGATTAATTTGAATCTGGAGAAGCGATAGCATTCGCCTTTGCCCCTAAATTTTAACCTTACAGGTTTTATAAAATGAAAAATTAAGGGGCAACAGCGATCGGAAGATCAAATAAATCACGCAGCCCTTCCCCTACCTTTAGCTCAAATGAATTCCCGCTTCACACCATAATAGGAGCACTCAATATGGTACTTCCGCGTAATTTTCTTTTTGCATCTGATAACTGTATAATGATGGGGAAGTTTATAACACTGCGGGGTAAAACCAAGCACGGGCAAAAGGGCTTCTTCGCGCCTCAGGTTGCATAACCGGCGGAAAAAGCCCCTTATCTCAACCTCCACTTCTGCAGTAGGTGAAGGATATTTAACATTGTTGCCGCCAAGAGCTGTTTTTATGCAGCGCAGGCGGGGTAATATTATGCTTGCAGTAACTCATGACTGATACAGAGTCAAACCTGCAAGCGGGAGGAGTTATTAAGGTAAATGGACAAATTGCAATTGGATGTTAATCAAATTCAGGAGATTATCCCACATCGAGCGCCATTTTTATTGGTGGATCGTATTATTGAGCTGGAGGAAGGGAAAAGAGCAGTAGGCATTAAAAATGTAACGATGAATGAGCCTCATTTCATTGGACATTTTCCGGGGTATCCCGTTATGCCTGGTGTGTTGATTACCGAAGCACTGGCTCAAGTTGGGGCAGTCGCATTACTGCACCTAGAGAGCAATCGTGGCAAAATCGGGTTCTTGGCAGGATTGGATGGTTTCCGTTTCCGTGGACAGGTGGTTCCTGGGGATACGCTGACGCTTGAAGTGGAAATCACTCGTTCCAAAGGCGCATTTGGCAAAGGGAAAGCTACGGCTAAAGTAGGCGATACGGTAGTAGCTGAGGGCGAAATTATGTTTGCTTTATCTGACCCTCCCCAATAAATAAAGCTCTGCCGACATAAGCACGACGTCTGAACCGAGTGCATGTGTACATAGAAATCCTGTTTTGACAACCCAAAAATGGAGAGGGGAAATTCCGTATGACGCAGTTGAGTAAAAAAGCATTAGAAGGCATTGAGAGCTGGCTGCAAGACCCTTATATTGATGAAGAAACCAAACAGGAGTTGCGCGCATTGGAAGGCAACGAGCAGGAACTGGAGGATCGTTTTTACAAAGAGCTGGAATTTGGTACAGGCGGTCTGCGTGGAGTGATCGGAGCAGGAAGTAACCGGATGAACCGTTACGTCATTGGACGTGCGACTCAAGGGCTGGCTCGCTTTATTTTAGAACAGCATGCTGGTAAAGAAGGCGAACCTTCGGTTGTCATTGCACATGATTCGCGTCATTTTTCACCAGAATTTGCTCTGGATGCGGCTTTGGTGCTGGCGGGCAATGGTATCGTGGCTAAGTTGTTCCCTTCCTTGCGTCCAACGCCACAGCTTTCGTTTAGTGTACGTCATTTGGGAGCCAGTGGAGGGATCGTTGTAACAGCGAGTCACAATCCTCCTGAGTATAATGGATACAAGGTATACAACGATGAAGGGGGTCAGCTTGTTCCTGATCAAGCTGAACAGGTAATTGGTTATATCCGTGAGGTTCCTTCTTTTGCTGACATTCGCAGTCTGACACGTGAAGAAGCAGAGGCACAGGGATTGTTGGTTTGGCTTGGAGAAGAGGAAGATGAAGCGTTTGTAGATACGGTAGCCAGTGTGAGTGTGAACCGTGAGTTGATTGCAGCCGGACCAGGCAAAAACTTCAAAGTTGTGTTTACACCTCTCCATGGCACTGGAAATGTACCGGTTCGTCGTGTACTGGAGAAAATCGGTTTTGAACAGGTGCATATTGTGCCTGAGCAAGAGCTGCCAGATGCTGAATTTTCGACTGTCAAGTCACCAAACCCGGAAGAACGTGATGCGTTTAAGCTGGCAATTGCACTGGGTGAGAAAATTGGTGCAGATCTGTTGATCGGAACAGACCCTGATGCTGACCGCATGGGTGCAGTTGTAAAAAACCGTGATGGCGAATATGTGGTATTGTCCGGCAATCAGTCTGGCGCGATCATGGTTTACTACTTGTTGAATCAGCTGAAAGAAACAGGCAAGCTTCCGAATAACGGAGCGGTTATTAAAACCATCGTAACCAGCGAAATGGGCGCAGTCATTGCCGAACATTTTGGAGCAACCGTGTTTAACACGCTAACTGGCTTCAAGTATATTGGCGAGAAAATGAACCAGTTTGACCAAACTGGCGAGTACACCTACCTGTTTGGCTATGAAGAGAGCTATGGTTATTTGGCAGGGAATTATGCTCGTGATAAGGATGCTGTCTTGGCGGCTATGTTGATCGCTGAAGCTGCTGCTTATTACAGCACACAAGGTAAGACGCTCTATGATGTTTTACAAGAGCTGTACGAGCAGTTTGGCTACTTCCTTGAGAAGCTGGAGTCTCGTACCCTTAAGGGTAAGGACGGAGTGGCACAAATTCAGGGCAAAATGACCGATTGGCGTAGCAACGCACCTCAAGAGATTGCAGGCGTGAAGGTAGATAAGGTGCTGGACTACTCACAAGGTCTGGATGGACTTCCACAGGAAAATGTACTCAAATTTTTACTGGAGGACGGTTCGTGGTTTTGCCTGCGCCCTTCGGGAACAGAGCCGAAGATCAAAGTATACTTTGCGGTACGCGGTTCCTCACTGTCAGACGCGGAGCAAAGAATCAGCCACCTGGTCGATGCTGTTATGGCTCGCGTAGACGCTTGAGAAAAATCCCTTTATAATAGAATAGGTTAAGGTAATTGGATAAGATATAGTAATCGGTGACCTCTCACGGCAAAGGGCAGTACGCCGTGGAGGTCATTTCTGTATTGCAGAATAACCTGGAAGAGGCTTTGGGAAAATAGGCTTATTCCGGCAACGGAGGATTTTGCAAAATTCAATGAGTGACCTACCAAAAGGCAGAGTACGACAAGGTGGGTAGCATTGAATTTTGCAAAATCCCGAATATTAAGGAGGTTCTTTGGTGTATCAGAAATGGCAGTATTGGAATACGGCTTCTCGAAAATGGTTATGGATTTTGGTGGCTGTCGGCTTGCTGGCCTCCATTCCAGTCATCGCCGATCGTGTGAAGACAGAATCCTCGAGTAAAAAAGTAGAGATTGTATTCGATTATCGGGATTTGACGGAGGCAGCCTCGTATCAGGCTCACCCGCAGGACTATCTGAATGAGCAGCTTGACCGCTTACAGCAAGCGGGTGTGAACAGCATGGCGATGTATGAAAGTACGTTGGATGATTTCCGTAAAGCGGGCCGCGTTGTAACCTATACGACTCAGAACGTTGCCGATATGGAAAAACGGCTTTCACCTGCTAATGAGAATTTTACGTATATTGTTTTCGCTGACAAAGAAAATGCCGAGGCATTAAAGCCGTTAATTTTACGTACGTTTACAAGCCTGGACATCAATGTAAAACCTTGGACTTACCAGGGACAGGAAGGTCTAGTTGTGGAAACATCCCCAGAGGATGCGTATCTCAAGCCCATGCAGCCTGACCCGATTGCGATGAAGCAGCTTCGGAGCAAAGGATTTTTTATTGTTCCACGGATGAGCGACAGTCTTCCTTACAACCAGGAGTTGACGGAAGAGATGCTTGCTTCCTTTCAGCAGAATGGTGTAAAACGCATTTTATTTGAAGGTGATTCAGTCAAAGGCTTCACCGATAACGAGAAAGAGCATAGCTTAGCGGCATTTGCTAAATTGCTGAACAAATACGATATTGGCCTAGCTGCTATCGAAAACTTGAAGAAACCGCAAGCAGGCTTCAATAAGCTTGCTTACGATATCCACTATAACGTTGTGCGTTTATACTCATTGAGCGATAAAGATGCAACGCTCGATGTGGAAACGTTGGCCGATCGTTTTGCACTGGCCACCAAGGACCGTAATATTCGCATGTTGTATCTGAATACCGCGCCTAGCCGTAGTATTGCTGAAGCCAAGGTGAAGGATTCGGTAGATAACCTGATCCACAGCTTGGACAAGCCGGGTAACGCTGTACAACGGATGGAGAAAAAGGGGTTTGAACTCGGACAGGCTGAACCGTTTCAAGTAGTCGATTCGTCCATTCAGCGCTATCTGAAAATGATTGTCGTGCTGGGTGCACTGGCATTCTTCTCCATTATGGTGTCCTATTTCGTCCCGGCATTGACTTTGCTGGCATTTGCACTCGGTTTAGTAGGTTCAGCAGGACTTTATGTTCTGAACTCCAGCTTGATGGAGCAAGGCCTGGCCCTACTCGCGGCGATTAGCGGACCTACGGTTGCAATGATCATCGCCGTGCGTACGATCAGAATTAAACGTGAACAGGGCACTGAACTCTCTGTAGGTCAGCGTTTGATTCAAACGCTTATACTGTACGTACAGACAGCGATTTTGTCGCTGGCTGCAGTGCCTTTTGTTATTGCTCTGTTGAATAGTATTGCTTACAGCCTTGTGCTGAACCAATTTAGAGGTGTAAGCTTGCTTCACATTCTGCCGATCTTCTTGGCGGCGATTTATATTTTCTTTTATCGTGGCGTTTCTATACGGGAGGAAATTTCTAAGCTGCTACGTACGCCGATTACTGTATTGTGGGTTATCGCACTGGCTATTATCGCAGCCGCAGGCTATTACTATTTGACTCGTACCGGAAATGCGGGCACGGTGTCGAACACGGAGTTGGTATTCCGGAACTTCCTTGAAAATGCGTTTGGTGTACGTCCGCGCAATAAGGAATTCTTGATGGCTCACCCACTGTTTATTGCAGGGGCGTTCCTGGCTTTGAAATATCGAAAAGCGATTTATCTGCTGATTATAGCTGCTATTGGCCAAGCCTCTATGGTGGATACCTTTGCTCACATTCACTCTCCAGCGGCACTGTCGCTTAGTCGCGGGCTGTTAGGATTGGGCTTCGGTCTGGTGCTGGGAATCATCGCAATTGTCGTGTGGCAAGTGCTGGAAGGGTGTTGGAAGAAATGGTCACCACAGCTCAAACGATAATCATCTCGGGTTATTACGGGTTTCACAATAGTGGGGATGAAGCGGTGCTCAAGTCGATTCTGACTGCTTTAGAAGAGGAGAGCCGTCAGGCGGGGATTACAATCAAGCCTGTTGTTCTGTCTTCTGACCCTGCTTGGACACAGAAAATGTACGGAGTAGAAGCTGTACCGCGGATGAGTTTGGGGGAAGTTCGTAGAGCGATTAAAAATAGCGATGGGCTAATAAGTGGCGGCGGGAGTTTGCTCCAGGATGCAACAAGCCCTAAAAGTATTCCGTATTATCTGGCGATTCTGAAACTGGCCCAATGGGCTGGAAAGCCGACGTTTGTATATGCTCAGGGCATTGGTCCAGTACAACGGAAGATATTTTACCCTATGATCCGTTCTGTGTTTCAGCGCTGTGAATATGTTTCTGTAAGAGATGAGCAGTCTGCCGCACTACTGGGTGCTATGAAACTAAAGAACCCGGTTATCGAAGTTGTTCCTGATCCGGTAATGGGGCTTCCATTGCCCCCGGGCTCCGAGCTGCATAAAGCAGCAACTGAGACTGATAAGGATAAACTTCCGGTCGTTGGCGTATCTGTGCGTTACTGGGATAAGGAACGCCGCGATTTAACGGCTATCGCGGACGGCCTAAAAAGATTAGCTGCTGAGCGCAGTGTACACTTACGCTTTTTACCTTTCCATCTGCCTGATGACGAGCAGGCTTCAAGGATGGTAATGGATTTGTTGGGGGATATTAGGGGGACAGGAAGCCTTGTAAGCATGTGCGATCAAGTCACCGATCCTCAACAGATGCTTTTGGAAGTTAGCCGTTGCAGTCTGATGATCGGGATGCGACTACACAGCTTGATCTATGCAGCATCCCATCTGGTGCCCCCGTTGGGGATATCCTACGATCCCAAAATTGATCATTTCCTCAGCCGTGTCGGTAGCCAGCCTGTAGGCACTACAGAGGCAATGGATGGACAAAAGCTGGCTAATGAGTCTATGCGGTTGCTGGATCAACGAAGTCAGTGGATCGAGAGCCAGGGAGCAGCCATCGCTTTGTTAAAAAGCGAGGCTCGCTTACCGGCGCAGCATATCGTTAATTACTTGTGTCGCAAAGGATGATGGATACAGTGACAGTTGATAAGGTTACGAATGTGCCTACCGTCCCGATTTTCGGTGTTCCGGTATCAAGGCTTAATATGAAAGATACATTAAATGTATTAATTCAAGCAGTGGAGTCTCGCCGGCCCCATCAAGTGATCACTGCCAATCCGATTATGGTAATGGCTGCATTGGAAGATCCAGTGTACATGAATGTGATGAAACAGGCAGAATTGATTGTTCCGGATGGGACTGGCGTAGTCTGGGCTGCAAACTATGTAGGACATCCTGTACCTGAGCGGGTAGCGGGCTTTGACTTGTTACATGAATTACTTGCAGCTGGAGAAAACTATCATTGGAAAGTTTATTTACTCGGATCAACATCTGAGGTGATTCAAGCGACCGCACAGCGGGTACATGAGCTTTATCCCGGAATTACGGTTTGTGGCAAGCGTGATGGTTTTTTTGGGCCTAAAGAGGATGAAGCGGTAATTGCAGCCATTCGTGAGGCAAATCCTGATTTGTTGTTTGTAGCACGTGGAGCCGACACACAGGAGCCCTGGATTGGTAAATATAAGGAACAGCTCAGTGTACCGGTAATGATGGGGGTTGGCGGTAGTTTCGATGTTATATCGGGCAGAACCAAACGCGCACCTAAATTGTTTCAAAAGCTTCGGGCAGAGTGGTTATATAGGCTCCTCAAAGAACCAAGCCGTTACAAAAGAATGCTTGCGCTGCCGAAATTCGCCGTGAAAGTGATGCGTGAAAAAGAAAACGTCACAAAAGTGTGATAAATAGCTTGAATCTGCCTCTAAAACCCGCTAATTTGCCAGAATATGAAGCTTGGTATTTATTTTTGATCAGAGTATAATTCAATGCGGTTACATCTGAAAAGGGATTGCTTTAAAATTGGGGGTCGAATGATCAAATGTTATTGATCTATATTATTGGGTTCATCATGGCACTGGGACTTGCGCTGTTACTGACACCGCTCGTCAAGAAATTCGCTGTGAAGGTTGGAGCCGTCGATGTACCGAATGCCCGAAAAGTACATACCCGAATTATGCCGCGTCTTGGCGGACTGGGTATTTTCTTGGCATTTCTGTTGTCCTTATTGGCGGTGTTACCTTTTGTGCCTGACGGAATGCTGTCCTCTCGGGATATTAACTTTATCGCTGCCTTTCTGATTGGCGGTACGCTGATTACACTGATTGGTGCTCTCGATGATCGTTTTGATCTCAATGCAAAATTGAAATTTTTGGCTCAAATTGCCGTTGCGTGTATGGTCGTGTTTGCTTTTGATATTCGTGTAGATTTTGTAAATGTACCTTTTCAGGATGCATACTCATCTTTGGAGAGCTGGATTTCCATTCCGCTTACGATTTTCTGGATCGTAGGTGTAACGAACGCCATCAATTTGATTGACGGTCTGGATGGACTGGCTGCAGGTGTCTCAGGCATTGCGATTGGAACTATCTTTGTGATGTCGATATTGATGGGCAATTACATGGTAGCTATGCTTTGTCTTGTACTGCTGGGCAGTATTATCGGATTCTTATTTTTCAACTTTCATCCTGCGAAAATATTTATGGGTGATACAGGGTCATTATTTTTAGGTTTCTGTCTGGCCATGCTATCCATGCTTGGTTTCAAGCAAATTGCTATCGTATCTTTTATTACGCCATTGATTATTATCGGTGTACCTTTGTCAGATACATTCTTTGCTATCATTCGTCGCAAGTTGCAGAAAAAACCGATTTTCTCTCCGGATAAAGGTCATTTGCATCACTGCTTACGCGAACTAGGTTTCAGTCACAGACAGACGGTGTTGATTATCTACGGTATTGCTGCATTTTTCGGTGTATTGGCCGTGATTCAATCGTCTGCTGCGCTTAATGAAGCGAACTGGGTCACCTTTGTCGTGATTTGTATTATGATGTTCTTCCTACAGATTGGTGCAGAGGTTATTGGTCTTGTTGGCAAAACCAAACGCCCAGTTATAAACACACTGATTCGGTTGCTGGCTAAGCCAGATTCCCAAACGCGTTCGAAATTATAATTTTAATTTAAAAGTAAGCCTTCAAGCTTGGCGGTATACCGCGGGTTTGAAGGCTTTTTTGATGTTTGCTGTAAAAAAACTCCCTCCTTTTTTGAGAATTTACTAATTTTTTGTATGTTTACTACCGATAAAAAAAGTATTGAATGATTACGTACCCCAAGGTGCGACAGAATCAAAGGAGGACAATGATTTGAAACGATTGCTATCCATGTTGCTGACGGTTGGTCTCATCATTGGCTTGGTGCCGGCGGCCCTGGTAGGTACGGCTCATGCTGCGACAGGAACTTATTTCATTTTTCCAAATGAGAAGTATGATGCGGATTCGGCCAGATCGGTGAACACCGACCGTATTACAGTTAACGGTACGATTAACGGAGTGAACGGAAGCACGATATCATATAGTGTATTCCAGCTCTCTAAAAATGGAACGACCCTTAATGTGGTGAATAAAAATGAGAGTCAAAAAGGCGGAATTACGGTCAGTGGCTCTACACTTCAAATTACAGACATCAAACTGTTTCCTGGTTTGAACCGAATTACATTCCAAAGTAGCCAAAACTCGGCTGAGATGAAGGATTCTATTTACGTAGAGTACCAGGATGGACCCAAGGTTTATGATCTGTCTGCTACGCTGAATGGTGAAACAGAGCAATTAGTAGAGAACCAGACAGCTGTGTTAACAGACGCTCGCAATAGCGGTACGGATGATGTTAAAGTAGTCATTCAAGGTACGGCGCCTAATGCCGACAGTGTAACGCTCACGTCTGCAAAAAGCAGTAATACGTATAATGTATCCTCTTACACTGGCTATAAACTAACAGGTAGTGTTGTACTGAGTCCAGGTAAAAATATAGTGAATATTAAAGTAAATAACGGAACTCAGGCTCTTACAGTTACACGTGAAATTACGATTTATACGGGAAAACCGGAATTCTCTGATTTGACCTTGAACAAGGATGGGAATGTTTCTGCCGATCTGACCACTTCGCCTGACTTTACCGTATCGTCTACAAGTGGTGTGGTTTTAAAAGGTAATGTTTTGGTGCCGGGCGGTGCAACCGATCCAGGAGTGGCCACAATCAATGCACGTTTTACCGATGTGAGTAGCAATGGTAGCGCTGTGGGTAGTGCGACTGGAGTTGATGCCACAATTGATACTGCAAATGTGGTTACATCAAGTGGTTATAAAGTATATCCATTTCAGGTGACTGTACCTTCAGAAGCTGTTATTGATCATTTGACCAGGGCATCCCTGGGGATAACCTATACGGATAGCAGTACACCTCCGGCTCCATCGGCTGTCCAATTTACATTGCGCAGCAGCACTCAGCCGTATATTGATGATGTAAACTATCTTCCTGATTTTAATAATCAATTGTTGAGCAGAATTAAAGGGAGCGGGTCTGACCAAGCAGCTGCCATAGATGAAGCTCTGAAGTTAACTGGAAGCTCTATGAAGAACAAGACTACAGATGCTCCATCTGTTCCTGTAGGTATGGAGTTCATCGTTGTTAACGGTGCACCTTCTTCAATTAGTGAACTTTCTGGTGCGACAGTTCATACTGTAGGATCACCTCAAGATGTGATTCGGACAATCAATGGTAAGTCAACACAAGTGAAGAAAATCGTAGCTTATGTAGACACTTTGCCTAAAGAAGGACAAAACGTACTGAATTTTTACCTGAATGGTGACTCATCCAAGTTAATTAAAGCAACAGTAAATCTGCTGCAGGGTCCATTCATGAAATATGATACGATTTATGACGGGCAACAGATCCCGTTGAATACTTCCAGCTCAAACTTGAATACCTATAAACTGACTCAATTGGGCTACTTTAAAGGTAAATTGCTTGATGTGAGCAACGCAGCAGATATTCATTACACTGGAAGTAACCGAAATGTATTCCTGTATGTTAATAATGTATTGGTTGATCTGGATGGTTCAGGAGCGGACTTTAAGTTAGCTGCTTCCTCGGAAACAGCTGCAGCCAATGCGCTGGCAAACGGGAATAATGAAATCAAGTTTGTGTACAAGCCAGGTATTGAGTACAGCAATACGGTAAAAGTAAACTTTACACAGACGAATATTCCAGTAATTCCTGTTCCAAATACACAAGGAATCATCCCTTTTACACCAGTTAGCGGCTTGAGCAATACACCGAAATATAGCGAAATTGCTCCGAAATCAAAAGATGCTAATTTCACCAAAGTGGATGATACGAACTACAATACATCTCTGAAAAATATCAATGTATTTGGTACTTTCAGTATTGCCGATTTGGGTAAAGCAGATCAGGTAAATGGTTCGTTAAGTGATATTGCCAATAAAGATCAATATATTTTGGAGATTAAGGGATCGGATGACAGTGAAGTTAACTGGACGCTGAGTAACGAGTTTTTCTCAGCAGAAGATGCTAAGACAACATACAATTCCGGTTCTACTACAGATAAATTTACTAATAAAGATTTAAAAGACCTGCTTGTGTACTACCATCCGGACAAAAAGTATTTCAGCTTTGTGTTGAAAAACCAAACTATTTCGCAAGATGGAACACCAGTAGCTTATAACATTACCTTGTACAATAGCGGCAAGAGCGGACCATTTGCTACTTTCCGACTGCAAGTATCCGGCCAATCCACATCTTTTGATATTTTGCGTCCGCTCCCTGAAAAGAGAATCGTGAATCAAAACTTTGTGCAAGTTGTTGTAAACGCAGGTAATGCAGATAGTGTTATGGTAGGTAAAGAAACAGCAGTTCAAGAGGGATTCGACTCTGATTATGATGGCACCGTTGATTACCCATCAACTTACAAAGCCATCGTTACAGGTCTAAAAGCCAACAAAGATAATAAAATTGACGTAGTGGTTACAGTAGGCAAAGAAAAACTGAAACAGACCATTACTGTTAAATATGTGCCTACAAATATTCCTGGCGAACAGTACATGGAAGCGATGAAAACATCACACAAAGTGTTTGATGGTAATCTTACACTTGCTTTTGCGAAGGGAACGAGTCTGATTCGCCGGGATTACGATCAACCACAGCAATTCAAAAACCAAGTTTTCTCTGGCCATACTTTGTACTTTGCGATAGCAAATAGCGAAGATGGTGTGGTAGACCGTCATGAATTTGAAACTGAAAAAGCATTGTCCGATATGCAGAGCTTGATTGCAGATGGAAGTAGATACTTCAACCGGGATTTCCCAAGTCGTTTTACCAAGTCCAGTCCAGTATTCTGGATTGACCCAGGTACAGCAGATGATATCAAAACGGATGCTTACGATCCGGTGACATATGGTGCTGATCCTTATCAATTGGCTAACAAGTCGCAAAATGATAGCAGCAAGATCAAAAACTTCTACTGGCGTGACCCATCTAACGAGTTAGTACCTTCCAAGCGTGCTACATTGACGCTGACGTATGATAGCAGTATTGCTCAGGATGCAGGGAAACAAATGTCGGTGTTCTATTTTGATTCTGATCTTAAAGACTGGCAGAACATTGGCGGTGTGGTGGATCCGAAGAAACACACCATTAAAGTACCGTTTGATCGATTCGGTTACTATGTAGTCGCTAAAGTTGGAGAAACGTATAGTGATGTCATTAAGCACAAATACGCCAGAGATTACATCGAAGCTATCTTGGCCAAAGGTGTCATGAACCCAATGGATCCAATTAATAGCTTTGGACCTGACAGCTACATTAAGAGAGGCGAATTCACGTCTATGATTGTCAAAGGTCTGCAAATTCCGCTTAATTTCAGTGGAGCGAAGCATTTTGACGACGTGTCTATTCCAAATACGATATCAGCAGATGCGCTCTATGATTATCGTTATATCGAAACAGCTGCACGCGCCGGTATTGTCAAGGGTTCGCAACCAAGAATCTTTATGCCGGAAGATGTAATCACACGTCAAGATGCAGCAGTCATTATCGCCAAGGCATTGAATTTGAAGCTGGAAACAGATCATGACAAGATCATGAAGAATCTGTCTAAAACCTTTAAAGATGCGGACAAAATTGATTACTATGCGCAAGCATCTGTGTTGGCTATTGCCAAGAAAGGCTTTATTACGGGTTCACCTGTTGATGCAAGCGATCTGAAAAAAGGATATATGTTCAATCCTACTTCCCTGACCTTGCGTGGAGATGCAGCCATTATTGTAGCTAAAGTTATGGCTGATAAAAAGCTGCTTCCTAAAATTTAATCAACAAAACACCTGAAATTATTAAACATCCCTCCATGCGAAATGGTAATTCCCTTTCATATACATGAGAGGGATGTTTTTTATAAATCAGCTATTTGACTGGGATTAAGGGCCTATGCCATAATATCAATGAGGTAAAAACTTTGGATTAGCCTTACAACGGTTTTGGTTTTGGATTTGGCTTAAACGTCTGTAATTAACTGTTTTTTTTTAAGTATTTATCTCAAAATGTGTTTATTATTTTTCTATATGTTTTTTTTGCACATTTATCTGAAACTTTACGCCTATTTCATCGTAGTAGTGGATGTGTGTGCTTAAATATTACATAGAGAAGTGAGTGGGGAGTGATGAGATGTCTCAGTTTTCAATACGCCGTCCTGTAACAGTATTTATGTTAATTATTGCTTTGCTAATCGGGGGCGGTATTTTTGCGTTAAGGCTTCCTGTCGAGCAGATGCCGGATATGAAGTTGCCTATCGCTGTGGTAGCGACCAGTATTCCGGACTCGACACCGACGGAAGTCGAGGAATTGGTGACCAAACCTATTGAAAAGAGCCTGGCTTCTATTGAGAATGTAGATACGATCCAGTCCGAATCTTCAGAAGGATCATCTATGGTCATAATCCAATTTAATTGGGGAGTAGATATAAATCAGGCAACCCTCGACATGCGAGATAAAATTGATGGGGTCAGAGGGTCTCTTCCCAAGGCGGCAAATTCACCGCGCGTACTTAAATTGGATCTTAACGCAACGCCGGTTATTACACTCTCTTTTACAGGGGACCAGGATGTTAACAAGCTGAAGCCTATTGCTGAGGATATTATTCAGCCGCGGCTTGAAAGAATTGCGGGAGTAGCTTCAGTCAGCATGTCAGGCGGGCAAGAACGGCTTGTGAAGATTACTGTAGACCAAGCCAAGCTTCAAAGCTATGGTATTACGCTGGATCAAATCAGCCAAGCGCTATCGTCTAATAACGTAGCTGGTTCTGCTGGTTCAGTGTACCGAGGCAATACAGAAATCCAACTTCGGGTTCAGGGTGAATATAAAGCTGTTTCAGAAATGGGTGAAACGCCAATCCCTGTAGGGAAGGGGAGCGTTAAGCTAAAGGACATTGCGACAGTTGAAGATTCCTTGGATGATATTACAACCATTTCTACCTTTAATGGAAAGCCAAGTGTCAATATTTCTGTTACTAAAGCTACAGGGGGGAATACCCTTTCAATCGCCAATTCTGTGAAGGATAGTTTAGATTCGATACGGAAGGAATTGCCTCAAGGAACTCAATTAGAGATGGTAACAGATGCTTCCAAACCGATTAGCGACTCCGTACACTCACTAGTAGAGCATGCTATATTGGGGCTTATCATCGCAGCTATTGTATTACTTTTATTTTTGAATAGTATACGTTCTACCATTATTGCTGCTATCGTTATTCCAATTTCTTTCGTAGCTACGTTTATGATGATGTATTTCACCGGACAAACCATTAATGTTATTTCACTCAGCGGTTTGCTTCTGGGGTTAGGATCCTTTGTCGACTTTGCCGTTGTTATTATTGAGAATATTTTTAGGCAGCGACATGAAGGGAAAAGCATGCTACAAGGAGCTATTGATGGCTCCAAGCAGGTGGGTAATGCCGTTATGGCGTCTGCACTTGCACAGATCGTAGTATTTTTACCAGTTGTTTTTGTTGATGGGATTGCGGGAGTTCTATTTAAACCGTTGGCATTAACCGTTATTTTTTCTCATATTGCAGCCTTGTTTGTATCGCTTCTGATTGTGCCGATGCTCGGCTCACGCTGGTTACCTACCATACCGGATGAATCCATATATTCTTCAGGTACTTATAAAGGTATTAACCCTATTGTATGGTTTAATATCGGCTTCGAGAAATTTAAGGGTGGGTATCGTCGTATACTGAAGTGGGGAATTAACCATAGAAAATCTGTTTTAATCATTACTTTATTAATGTTTGTGGCAGCAGGGGCTCTGGTTCCTTTGGTTAAGGCTGAATTTATCCCGGAATCCGATACTGGTGAATTCACAGTTAACGTGAAACTTCCTAATGGAACGGTCTTGGAAGAAACTGAAAAGGTTGTTCAAGATATAGAAAAAGAAATTTTGAAAGTTCCTGATCTGGATAAAATGACAGTAACGGTTGGTTCTGGTGGAAATTCGGCCTTTTCAGGTGCAGCTCCAACCAACTCGGCGGATCTAAGCGTAACACTGAAGGATGGACATCAGCCAACAGATGGTGTAGTTGAGGGCCTTCGTAAGAAATTTGATAGCATTCCGGATGCAGAGATTACAATGGCGTCTACAACAGGCCTTTCAAGCGGAGCGGCTGTTAATATTAACTTAAAAGGTGACGATATTGACGTCCTGAGAGAACTCTCAGACAATCTCGTTGCGGACGTGAAAAAGATACCAGGTACAGTCAATGTGAAAAGTAGCTTGAGTGCCGTTCGCGAAGAATATGAGATTACCGTTAATCGTGAGCTTGCGAGTCGATATGGCTTATCAGCAACTCAAATCTTATCTGCAGTGAATACTTCTTTTAATGGATCAGTCGCCACAAGCTATCGTACAGGCGAAGATCAGATTGATGTGAAGATATCGTTACCAGAGCAAAATCGTCATGATTTGTCAAATCTTCAAGCCTTACGGATCACTACTTCACAAGGTATTGATGTGCCTTTGTCTTCAGTAGTAAGTATTGATAAACGGACTGTACCGGATACAGTTACTCGTGAAGACCAAACACGTCAAGTGCAAATTACTGCTGACGTAGATGGAACAGGAGACATTCTTACCATTAACCAAAAAATAGATGCCCTCTTGAAAAACACTCATTTCCCTGAAGGTTATAGTGCAGATACAGGAGGCGGACAAAATGAGCAAATGCTGGAGTCCTTTACAAATCTGGCAATAGCTATATTGCTATCTGTTGTGCTCATTTATATGGTTATGGCAGGTCAGTTTGAATCCTTGCTTACACCATTTGTTATTATGTTTTCAGTTCCACCGACATTAATAGGTGTGCTTATTGGTTTGGTAGTCACAGGATCTAGTCTTAGTGTATCTGCTCTAACCGGTTATATTATGCTCGTCGGTCTGGTCGTCAACAATGCCATTGTTATGATTGATTTCATAATTCAGCTCCGAAAAGAAGGCCAAGATCGGGATGAAGCTATTGTTCATGGAGCGTCTGAGCGGTTGCGTCCAATTTTGATGACCACGCTAGCTACTGTACTAGCTTTGCTTCCAATGGCATTTGCTACAGGCAGTGGTAACGAATCACAAGCACCGATGGCAGTTGTTGTTGTGTTCGGTTTATCCTTCGCGGCTGTTATTACATTGATTCTTGTTCCGGTAGTCTACGTTATCTTGGATAATATGATACAAAAACGTAAGAATCGGAAATTGAAAAGACAAGCGAAGAGAGAACTAAAAAAAGAAGCGAAACTACAAAAAAGTGTTCATATATAAGGTGAGGTGGAGAAACATAATGAATAAAAAAAGTGCTCTGATTGCTACAACTTTGCTTTTATCAGTTGCATTAGCTGGTTGCGGCGGGGGGGAGGCCCCTGCCGCTCCAACTTCAGCGCAGCAAGCCACTCCGGTTCAAGTGGCAAAAGTCACCAAAGGCAGCATTAACGATTCAACAGGTATCATTGGTAGCTTTGCTCCGAAAGAGACGGCACAGGTATCTCCAAAAATAAGTGGTAAAATTCAAAGTATTAACCTTACAGTGGGGCAAAAAGTGAATAAAGGCGACACATTGTTTACTATAGACCAAAAGGATTTGCAGGACTCGATTAAGCAATCTCAGGAGTCGTACCAAGTTGCCCTGGCCAATTTAAAGCAGGCAGAGTCTGGCGCAGCACAATCAGTGCAGCAGGCAGAATCTAGTGTGGATCAAGCGAAAAGTGCGCTTGTCCAGCAAGACAACACTATCACCCAAGCTCAGACCAGTCTGGTCGATGCTCAGAGTTCCGTGCGTGATGCTCAAAATACACTCAACCGCAATCAACAGTTGTTTAGTGCGGGCGCTCTATCTCAATCCGAGTTAGAGCAGTCTCAAATAGCGCATAGAAGGGCTTTAACTGCGGTGGAGAATGCACAGATCACACTTCACAATGCACAAACGTCCAAGGAAAGTGCGCAAACAACATATAGTAATGCTCAAAAATCATTACGTCTTGCACAACAGAAAACGGGCATTGATGTAGCACGAGCTTCTGTGAATCAGGCTAAGGCCAGTTTAGACACAGCACGTAGCCAACTGGTGGATTCTGTAGTTAAAGCTCCGATTTCTGGCACAATATCAGTAGTAACAGGAACCCAGGGGCAAATGGTTAGTGCACAATCCGCGGTTGCTACAATAGCGAATACCAATCCTATTATTGCTAAAGTTAACGTTTCCGAATCTGAACTTCTTAAGTTGCAGGTGGGTTCATCTGTGACTGTAGGTGTGGACTCCTTAGATAAGCGAATTGAGGCCAGAGTATCGGCCGTCAATCCGGTAATGGATAATGATCTCAAGGCATATCCTGTCGAGATTTCGGTTCCTAATGGTGCAGGTGAATTAAAATCAGGGATGGTTGTGACTGTATACATGAAATCAGAAGCTCCTAAAAACATCTTGGTATCGCAGGATGCCATTACGGAGCAGGCAGGGAAAAAGTATGCTTATGTAGTGGAAGGAACAGTGGCTAAGCGGGTAGAAGTGCAGACAGGCCAGGAAAGTGCCAAACAGATTGAGATAACCAAGGGGCTTGCTGAAGGACAAAATGTTGTCGTTAAGGGCGTTAGTCTGCTTACGGATGGCGCGAAGGTTAATGTAGTGAAGTAATTTGTCTTGATTATATTTACCGTAAATCACTGTTACTCCGTCATTCCTACTACTTAAAGTGTATTAGAGTATTAGATTTCAAGGGAATCTATAGACTTTATGTGCTTTATATATTCTATGGATAATTCTTAACGAATATACTCCATTAAAGACCGACTTAAATGTGCGATAATAACCCTTGTACATTTAAGGTTGATAAGGTAAAAGTTGTAGGATGACGGAGGAACAGGTTTAATAGTATAATTATGACTGTGGAAAGCGGAATACATAATCAAAAAAAATAAAATTTTTTTTGAAACAGACGCAACTTTTTGAACCCATGCTACGTCTAATTGGGTGAGTATGAAACAAAGGGGTACAAAAGCGTAAAGACAAAATTCGCTAAAAAAAATCTTTACTGCATTGTTATCACATTGTATAATACTGGAGTACGTCATAAATGGACGCTTTCTTTCAACTAGATTCCAAGCTTCTGTGATATTGTCACAGATATCATTTTATAAGGGTTCTCATAAAGCTCGGAAAGGAGGTGTAACGACTGATGAGTGACAAGATCCGACAAAAAGACAAAAATAATATTTCTGGTTATATTCAAGGAGGAGAAAAAAAGGTTATGACAAAGTTTAACAAAAAAATGATCAACGTGCTGGCAACAGCAACATTGGTTGCTGGTGTAGCAGCTCCAATCGCAGCATTGACTGCACCAACTGCAATCCATGCAGCTTCTAGCTTCCAAGCTCTGAATACTCCTACAATCGGTTCGAGCCAAAAGCTGAATTCCGAACTGGGTAGAGTAAAAGTAGGTATTGACCAAGCTTCCATTAAAAAAGGTGCTTCTTTTACAGTTACATTACCTAAAGGTTTTGAGTTCGCTAAAGGATATGAAGCAGCAGGCCGTGCGAGCACTGTTACTGGTTCGACTTACAATGGAACAGAATATGCTTTAGGTGTATATGTTAATCCTAATGACAACAAGGATAACGATCAAAACAATGAGTATGACCCAGCAAATCCAGTTACTGTGAGAGCTAACGGCAATAATTCTGCCACAGTAACACTTAACTTCAATAACGCTAGTGATGATGTTGATGTGTATTTGAACTTTAATCATATCGACGTTAACGGACCAAGTAATGGACCTGTTAAAGCTACCATTGATGCTGCTTCTGCAAGTGGTCTGACAAGTGGCGAAGCGACAATTGCTAATGTCGTATCTTCCGGTCAAATTTCCTTGTCCGCAACTGATACTGTTTCTAGCTCCGATTCATTTACGGCAACTTTGAAAGTTAAAGAAGAAACTAATGGATCGTTGTTCAACAACAACATTAAATTGAAACTGCCTAGCGGTTTGAAATGGAATGATCCAGGTACAGCCAATATTCTTTACGGAGATCTTGCTGCAAGCAATGTGAAATTCTCCAAAGATGAAGATACTCTGACTATTTATACGGATAAAGCAAGTGATAATCAAACTACCTTTAATTTGCCTTTGAGCTTCTATGTTGATGATGAAACAAATGCTAAAGAAGGCGACATTACTGCAAGTATTTCCGGTAGCGCAACTACTAGTGTAAGCACTTTGGTAATTGGTAACTATGGTCAAGTTGGTGGCGGAGTTTCTGTAGCAACTCCAACTACCATTGTTGCTGGTCAAGATGAGCAAAAAATCGGTGATGTTACAATTAAAGAAGCAGTAGCTGGTTCCTTTATTGAAAAACGTACAGTTACTCTTCGTTTGCCAGAGGGCGCACGTTGGCAGTCTTCTTTCGAAAACCGCAATACAAGTGATGTAACTGGTTCTATTGAGTACAATAATGGACTTCCAGGTGTAACTACTAGTTATACTGATTCTGACAAACGTACTTTGAAGCTTACTTTTAAAGATGGTAAAACTACTAACGATGCTGGTAAGTTAATCTTGAAAAACTTTGAAGTAGCTACACAACCAGGTTTCTCTGGTGACCTCAACGTTGAAGTTGGCGGAAGCCAAGGATTGAGCGGTACAGTTAAGGTTGCTACTGTAAAACAAGCAGTTACAGTTGCTGCTGCTACTAAACCTACTTTGACTATTGGTCTTGGCGATCAACAAGTTGGTGATATTACCATTACAGAAGCTGCTAAAGAAGCTTTGACACGTGATGGTGATGATCAAGTTATCTTGGAATTGCCTACAGGCGTTCGCTTTGCTTCTACACCAGAAGTAAAAGTAACAGCTGGAGATCTTAAGATTAAGAGCGTTTCTTCTGACACTTATGGTGACAGCGATAAGGGCGTACTTAGATTCTATATTGACAGCGAAAGTACTACTCCAAGTACAATCACAATCTCAGCTCCTAAGCTGACTGTTGACCGTACTGTAGCTCAAGGCGACATCATTGCTAAATTGAAAGGTAGCGCAGCTGCTTATACAGCTTATGCCCTGGACAACGATGGTAGTGTAGCTGTACAAAACTGGAAAGATAACAACACTTCTGCTGCTGATGTAGCAATCGCAACTGTTGGTACTCCAGCTCCAGGTGCTACTAAAACAACTGCTGTCTTCACACTGGGAAGCAATGCTTATACAGTGAACGGTGAATCTAAAACAGCTGATGTAGCTGCTTATGCTGAAAACGGACGTACTTACTTGCCAGTACGTTATGCAGCTGAAGCTTTGGGTGTATCCCCACAAAACATCCTGTTTGACAAAGCAACTTCCACAGTTACCCTGATTAAAGGTGACCGCGTTGCTCAAATCAAACTGAACACTAACCTGTTGACTATTAACGGTTCTGTGGTTCGTATGGACGTTAAAGCTGTAACTAACAAAAACCGTACTGTATTGCCTATCTTCTGGGTGAGCAGAGCGTTGGATGCATCCATCAACTATGATGCAACTGCTAAAACAGTAACTGTTGAAAACAACAACTAATTTAAGAGCAACTCTTTTGAGTTAACTGAATTAGATGAGAAGAGGGTTCCTTTTGGAGCCCTTTTCTTTTATTAGTCTTATTGACAAAGGAGAGAAATTATGAAACGTTTTGGAGTGGCAGTACTTTCTACATTGGTTCTTTCTTCTGCTTTTGCTAATTTTGCAGGTGCTCAAGCAGGTGATATAAAGGTTATTATTAACGGTGTAACACAGCAATATACACAGCCCCCTGTTGTTAGTCAAAATACAACTCTGGTGCCTCTGCGTGGCGTTTTTGAAAGCTTGGGTGCAAAAGTCGATTGGGATAGCAAAGCTAAAAAAGTAACTGCTTCTAAAAATGAAGATACATTGACTTTGAATGTTGGTTCTAAGCTTGCTTATAAGAATAGTGCCCCTGTACAACTGGATGCAGCTACTCAAATTCAACAGGGTCAAGTACTTGTTCCTTTACGTTTTGTGAGCCAATCATTAGGCGCCAAAGTAAATTGGGATCAGACTACACGAACAGTGACCATTGCCAATCAAGTTAATGGTAGCACCACTGGTGATCAAACCAATAGTTTGTCTAGTAAGCCTCTTACAGCTCCTGTGACCCAAGTTACTTATGACACCTACTATAATGACTCCTTGACTTACGATGATGCAGTTAAACTGGCCATAGCTGATAGTACCTCAGTTAAAACAGGAGAAGTGAATATTGATCAAACAGGTAAAATTATGAAAGAAACTGGGAAAAATATTGATTTTGTTCCTGCAGAGGCAGGTAATGAAGCTCAAGATAATGCTTACAAAGGTTATGCCCAGACGAACCTTAATTATGAGGCTGCTAAAAAGAACCTGGAAATGACTAAAGAAGGTATTGAGTATAACGTAAAGGATCTTTATAACAAGCTCCTTCAAAAGCAGAATGCTGTCAAGCTGGCAGCTTTGAATATCGAAGATGCAGAGCGTAAGCTTAAAGTTGCGCAAATTAAGAGAGATAATCAAATGTCGAGTGATTATGAGGTTACGCAAGCAACTAACCAATTAACTCAAAATAGAGCTGCTTTAGATACTGCTAAAAAGAATCTGGATAGTGCATATATATCGTTAAATCAGTTGATCGGTTACAAACCTGAACAACGTTACGAGTTGAAGGATAAACCTGTATATTCTGAATTTAAAGATAATGTGGAAACTAAAGTAAGCCAAGTGCTCACTAGCAGCACGGCCATTTGGCTGAGTGAGCAAAAAGTGGATCTAGCTGAATTGAGCTTAAAGCTCTACAACTTTAATACTCAAGGGAATACCCCATACGAAGCTCAACAACTTGATATCGACAAAGCTCAGTATGCTACAGAGGGAACAAAGAGAACGCTTGAGGAAGCTGTAAGGACTTTTTATAACAATATCAAAGGACTGGAAAGTCAGTACTCACAGATTCAAGCTAGCTTGGTGAGTGCAAGAAGTGCGGCTGATATGGCTAAGAAGCAGTTTGATGTCGGGTTGGCTACAGAGCTTCAGGTTTATGAAGCTAATTTGAAAGTGACTACAGCTGAGCAACAGGCTGAAGATATAGTTACAAATATTGATACTTTGAAGATGGCCTATGATAAACCATGGGTTATGCAAGGTGCTTCTTCTTAAGCGAGTCGGTAATGCTTTGAACTTAATAGTATTTTTAAAGATGTATTAACCTGCTGTAGGAGGACTTCATGAAATCACGCTATAAAGTCTCGTTGGCTGCAGTTTTACTTGGGGGAGGAATTATAGCAGGCTCCTTAATGAACAATTCAGTTAATGGAGCCTCCAGTTCTGGACAACCTGGTACAGCTGATGATCCAGTCGTAACCAAAAGCTATGTTGACCAAAAAATTGCCCAGGCAATCAAAGGTGGAGTACCCGCAAGTAGTACAAGTAATAAAACGACTAGTTCGAATGCTCCAGCAACAAACGCTACTTCTAACACAACGGCGTCAGGAACTTCTGGTGCAGGAAAAACTTCCACACCAGAGCAGACAGAGGCTTTAAAGGTAGTTGATGTAAAGCCTGGTCAAAAACTGATTGCCAAATCAGGCTCGGAATTTATTTTACGTAATGGTTATGCTGTTGTGTATAGTATGGATGCCAGTGGTGCTATTGATATTACTTCTGGAACGGAAATTGTCCATAATCAGACTGTCGAAAAAAATCATTTATTATCGTTTCCTAGAGAAGGAAGAGGTATTCAAGTAAAAGAAGGTCAGAAGTTTGGTCTGGTCGTTATGGTGCGAGGCGGTTATACTGTTCAGTAAACTGTTTTGTATATAAGCTGCTCTCGGTGGCTCTTTTTCTTAAATACTGCTTGGGATAGCAAATTGTTCTTGGCTAAGTTGAACCTAATCGCTGCACACTAACCCCATGAAAGATAATACGTTTAGTGGAGGGTGTATACGATGGCGTCAAGAGGTCAAAGACGATTAATTCCCGAAAGCCGTGCCAGGTTAGATGATTTGAAGTATGAGATCGCTGCTGAGTTTGGGCTGCCTGTTTATAATCCTCAATATGCACATATACATCCCAAGGCTGACAGTGAGTTTGCTGCAGAATTGGGACAGTTTGCAGGAGTCGAAAATGTAGCATGGCGTGATTTAACTTCAAGACAGAACGGTTCAGTTGGTGGTGAAATTACTAAGCGACTGATACAATCCGCTGAACGCAGCTTATCTGAATATGGTACATTGTAAACTGCAATAATTTCTACAGTTTTTTAACATATAGTAGCGTATAAACTGGGGTTATTTACATGTAAATCGAAAATGATTTGCATGTAAACTTACCTCAATTTCAAATGTTGTAATTGGGCTGCATGAATTGACACCTTGTTTTAAATAGGATATCATGGCATTTGAGGCTTGTACGCAACCTTTTCCTACCGGAAAAGGTTCATTTTTTATTAATCAGGTGTAACAAGATATCTCCCGCCATTTGTTGGCTTGAAGGTATCTGAATAATGCCATTGACATGTCAGGATTTTTTTATTAAATCCTCATGTATTTTAATTGTGGGAGGTTGAAATTCATGTCTGTAAAAGGCCGTCATTTGTTCACGTCCGAGTCTGTAACAGAAGGCCATCCGGATAAAATCTGTGATCAGATTTCCGATGCTGTATTGGACGCCTTTTTGGCTAATGACCCTAATGCACGGGTAGCATGTGAAGTATCGGTAGCTACTGGTCTCGTTCTCGTCATTGGTGAAATCAGCTCCAAATCGGAATACGTGGATATTCCATCCATTGTACGTAATACGATTAAGGAAATTGGCTATACACGTGCGAAATACGGTTTCGACTATAATACTTGCGCTGTATTGACTTCTTTGAATGAACAGTCGCCGGACATTGCTCAAGGGGTTAATGCTGCCTTGGAAAGCCGTGATCCTGCTGAAGTAGATAAAGAAACGGAAAACATTGGGGCTGGAGATCAAGGGTTGATGTTCGGTTTTGCTACGAACGAGACACCTGAGTTGATGCCTTTGCCTATCGCTATGTCTCACCGTATTGCACGACGTTTGTCTGAAGTGCGTAAGGATGGAACACTGAATTACCTTCGTCCAGATGGTAAAACCCAAGTAACAGTAGAGTATGAAAATGGTAAACCTGTTCGTATTGATGCCATTGTGGTTTCTACACAGCATGCAGAAGATACTACTTTGGAGCAAATTCAAGCAGACATCAAAGAAAAGGTTATTTTGCCAGTTGTTCCTGCCGAATTACTGGATGAGCAAACCAAGTATTACATTAATCCGACAGGACGCTTTGTTATCGGTGGTCCTCAAGGAGATGCAGGTCTGACAGGCCGTAAAATTATTGTGGATACGTATGGTGGTTATGCTCGTCACGGCGGGGGAGCATTCTCAGGTAAAGATCCGACCAAAGTGGACCGTTCCGCTGCTTACGCTGCTCGTTATGTAGCTAAAAACCTCGTGGCAGCTGGATTGGCAGACAAAGTGGAAATTCAGCTTGCTTATGCCATCGGTGTAGCTACGCCTGTTTCGATTAACGTCGATACATACGGTACAGGTAAAGTAAGTGATGAGAAGTTGGTTGAATTGATCCGAAATAACTTTGATCTGCGCCCAACAGGCATCATTCGCATGTTGGATCTGCGTCGTCCAATTTATAAGCAAACGGCTGCCTACGGTCACTTTGGCCGTACTGATTTGGATGTACCATGGGAGAGCGTAGATAAAGCTGAAATTCTAAAAGAACAAGCGGGGCTGTAATTCCTCGTATGTATGTTATCAAAATAAAAGCAATAACCCAAAAAGACTGTTTCATGCTTTGCATGAACAGTCTTTTTTTGATGTGTTTCGCTGTTAAATATGAATTTGCTCCGATGTACCGAATGCGGAGTGACTACTCGGATATCGGTGCATGGTCCAATAAATTTTTAAGTAAACGACAAACTTTTTGTAGTTCCTTGTACTGCTCCAAATACGCAAAAAGCGCTTTCAGGAGGCCTTTCTGAGGGTTCGATTTCAGAGCCTCTTCCTTTAAATGAGCGTAGATTTGCTGACACTCCTGTTTCTCCTCTGAACTCCACGAAGACAGCAGTATACTGTCTTCCAAGGAGTGGAGAAGGCTGTTAATTTGACGGCCTTGATCAAAGGGATTACTTAGAGCACTTTCGGGTAACCAGCCTTGCTTGCTCCAGAACAAATGTGGAACTGAATCAGCATTATTCAGGCTGGTTGCCAAGGAACTGGATAAGAAGATGATAAACTGTGTTAGATGTTCAATCGTTTCATCATTCATCCGATCGGCAAAGAAGCGAATATATTCAAACACAATGCTTTTAAGTACAAAGGTCATATCCCATGCATGATCTTCAATGCTCGTTCCAAAAATATCAATCAGGCAGTCGCGAACCCATTTGTACAATTTGTATTCATGATTCTCGAACGCGTAATTGAGTTGTTCATTCTGAAAAATAAGCATGGAAGGCTCAGGAAGATCCATCATGAGATACACTTTGTTTTCAACGAGATTTTTCAAGTAAAGTACAATAAAACCGTGCAGTTTATCGTGCTTAGAAAGATCAGGTTTACTGTAGAGAGCCCGGATGTCTTGTTCAATGTTATTTTCCAGAATGATACACATTTCTAGAGGGAGTTCTTCTTTTCCTTGAAAATATTTATAGAAGGATGCCTTCGCCATCCCACTTTCTTTGGCAATTTCTTCAACAGATGTTGAATAATAGCCTTTTCTGGAGAACAGCCGAATGGCCGCCTGTAAAATATCATTTTTTTTACTTTCCATACTTACTTCCCCCTAGGGACCGACCAACTCGACAGCATGCGAATTCACTTCATACATCACAAAGGTTGGTCACGTGTGATAACTGTGTGCTGCTGTCTTTTGAGTTGACGGCGCATCTTGTACTTGGCCATGATCATATACAAGGACGGCACGACAAACAAGGTTAACAAGGTCGAGAATAACAAACCGAAAATGACAGTAAACGCCAGTGGCTTAAAGAGCAGGCTTCCCAATAGTGCTAACGGAATCATACCTACAATGGCTGCCAAAGATGTCAATAAAATTGGTCTGAAGCGAGCAGCGGCCGCCTGTATTACGGCTTCCTTTAATTCCATTCCTTCTTGTCGTGCATCCTCGATAAATTCAATTAACACAATCCCATTCCGCACAACAATGCCCGCGAGTGCAATAATTCCCATGATGCTCATAAAACCGATAGGCATACCGGTCAAGAAAATACCAATAATCCCGCCGGCTGCTGCCAGGTACACGGTCGTCATAATAATAATAGGAATGGAGAGAGAATAAAACTGCATAGTAATCAAAAGTAAAATGAGCAAGACTACAACGATCGCCAGCTGTCCTAAGTCCTTGAATATGGTCGATTGGTCAGAGGTTTCCCCACCAACCTCCCATTTGTAGCCTTCTGGGAACTTCATTTGCGCCAGCTTACTTTCAACATCCACCATGGCTTCGCTTGCAGTTCGTCCGTTCAAATCGGCTTCCACCGTAATCGTCCGCTCCATATTGTAATGCTTGATTTGCTGAATAGCAAATGACGGCTTAATCTGGACGAGCTGGTTTAATGGAATTTGCTTACCAGCTGCATTAACTACACTTAATTGTTGGAAAAGTTTGCTTGGCTCCTCGTCACTGTGATTCAAATACATTTTAATATCTATCAGACTGTTTCCAGTATCAAATTGGCTGACTTGAGCTCCTTCTTTTAATAGAAGCAGGGTGCGAGTCAAATCTGTGTAGCTTACCAGGTATTGATCCATGGCTTGCTTGTTGACCTGCAAATCCAGTGCATATCTTTCAATTCCTATATCATCCATGATGCCGGTTGTACCCTCTACTGTCGCGATCTGCTCCTTTGCTTTTTGGGCAAGGGTTTGCAGTTCATTCAGATCCTGACCTGAGATACGAATAGAAACAGGCTTACCCACTGGAATCCCGAGGCGAGGAACATACATCGTAACTGTAACTCCAGGGTAGGATTTCTTAACATGTTGTTCCCAAGCATCCACTGTCGTATTAAGATCGAATACGTTTTCTTTGCCGACGACAGCAATCTGCCCCACCGTTTCGTTATAGCTAATATTTCCACCCATACTATTAATGTCACTAAACAGTTGTGGGGCAGTCCCTCCAGCGCTGTAGACGACCTTGGAAGTTTCAGGTTGTTTTTTCACCCAGTCTGCAAGGTCTTTGACGACCTGGTCGGTTTCCGCAATTGAAGTGCCTATAGGCATTTTTACATTTAGTGCAACATGAGGATCTTCCGACTCAGGAAAAAGTTCAACTGAGGTAAAGGGAACTAATCCATAGGCGGCTGTTCCAAGCATGAGTCCGACCATAGCTGTCAGCAAGGGACGCTGAATGACTTTAGGCATCAGTTTTTGTGAATAAAGCTTGTTTAAAGAATGAATCTGCTGGCCGAGCAAGCCTGCTGGTTTAGATTTACCCTGCGGGTGACGAGCCTGTCTGCGTTTCTCATACCATTCTCGAAAAATAGGGATGATGGTGAGCGACATGATCATAGAGGCAAGCATGGTCAGGGAGACAATAGCGGGAATGGGTCTAATAAAGGCCCCTACATTTCCCGGCAGAAACAACAATGGCGCGAAAGCTGAGATGGTGGCCAGAGTTGCAACCAAAATAGAAAGCATGACCTCTTTGGTACCTTTTACAGCTGCGACTGAGGGGGATTCTCCTAATTCCGTAAGTCTACGCTCAATATTATCATTTACAACTACGGCATCATCCACGAGTATACCGAGTACGATGATCAGACCGACAACGGAAATCTGATTTAGAGTGATGCCGAACATAGGCAAAAAGATAATGGCAATCGAAACCGAAATGGGAATGGCCAGTGCGACAAATGCAGAGGTGAGCAAATTCAGCCCCAACATACAAACGAGAATAACGGCCGCAATCGCAAGAATCGTTTCACGCTTTAAGTCGTCAAAGATATGGGTTACCTGATCCTTTTGTGCAAAAAGAGTTTGAAAGTGAACACCTGCGGGGAGTGTTTTCTCCAGCTCTTTGAGCTTGGTATTGACCTTTTCGCTCATAGAAGGGATGTCTGTGCCTGTTTCTGCTCCAATACTTAGCGTAATGGCTGGTTTACCCTCTACATAGGCAAAGTATTCTGCATTAGGATGTGCCAGCTCCGTTGTGCCGACATCTCTCAAATAAACAGGATTACCTTCTTTGGTGCGTGTCAAAAGAACCTGATTCAATTCATCAGCTTTTTCGGTCTCGCGAACAATAAGTTGATAGGTACGTCCGTTGTATTCAATATTACCGGTAGGAACCCGATCCATTTGAGACTGGATCGCTTGAGCTACTTGTCCCCATGACAGCTGGTATTGCTGAAGCTTCTGATTGTCAATATGGACAAGTACTTCTTGATCAGGGAGACCATTGAATTTGACGCTAGATACGCCAGAAATGGTATTAAGCTGATCTTTCCAAGTTGTTGTTAAATCATTTAGTTTATATAGTGGTGCGGAAGAGGCAGCTGTCAGGGCATAGGAGCCGATAAAAGAGCTAGTTAGTTTGTCATTTACAACAGGCACTTCAGCGCCTTGGGGAAGATCAGCTTGTGCATCCTGCACTTTTTTACGCATATTATCCCAAACCGTTTGGGGATCAACTCCGTTTTTGGATTCGATTAAAATTGAGGAGAATCCGTTACCAGAAGTCGAACTAATCGTTTTAACACCTTCTACTTCCTTAATGCGTTTCTCCAGCTCTTTAGTTACGGTTTGTTCTACTTTTTGTGGTGAAGCACCAGGGTAAACTGTTGTTACCGTGGCATTTTGTATGGTGACATCCGGCATTTCCTGCTGTGGTAAATGGAAAAAGCCGAAGATTCCGACCAAAATCAGCATGACAAAAAACAGCAATGTAATTTTTCGTTTTTTTACAATGTACTCAATCATGGGCGTCCGCCTTCCTCCGACTGAATCGCATTTCCATCAAACAGGGTTTCTGCCCCTTTAACGACAATGCGTTCACCTTCACGAAGTCCCGATACGATTTGCAACTGATTATCTACAACCTGATTACCAAGCTCCACAGGGGTTTTAACAGCTTTTCCTTGAATATCTTTGAAAATAAAAGGCTTGCTTCCCGTGTTAATGACTGCTTCGGCAGGAACGAGAATCCCATTCTTGTCGGTCACCTGTTGAGCAGCTTTAATGACCTGACCGGGTAACCAGTCCCGTTGTGGATTGTTTATAACAATCTCTACGTTAACGCTTCCCGTGTCGGTGCTGGTTGAAGGATAGACGTTAGACACCGTACCTTGACGAGTCTCTTCATAGAGCGCCACTTCTACTTGTTGACCCTTTTTCCAATCCTTAATTTCACTGTCTGGTACAGGAAGCAGTACTTTGAGGCGGTCGATGGAGCCTATGCGATAGACGGCCTGGCCTGAAGCGACCAAGTCACCTGTATTCACACTCTTGCCTAAAATAACGCCGTTCACAGGAGAAATTAGACGAGTGCGTGATAGCGCAAGTTCTGCCTGTCCTTTGGCGACAAGGGCTTTTTCGTAGTTGGCATGGGCTTGCTTTTTGGAAGCCGCAGCTTGTTCACTGGCAGCGAGAGCTTTGTTTTTACCTGCAAGCGCATCTTGAAAGGAAGCCTGGGCGGATTGATGATCTTCGGCTGTAGCCCCTTCCAGCAAAAGGGACAGGGAGTCTTTCGCTTGCTCCAGATCTTTAAGAGCAGCGGTAGCGTTCAGACGGGCATTTTCGTTATCCGACGCGGTGGCTGCGCCCGCCTCAAACAGCTTTTGTGTACGCTCGCTATCCGTCTTGGCCTTGTTATAAGCGCTTTGTGCCTTATCTACAGTAGCTTGCGCTTGTTGTTTCTCTTGAGCACGTGCGCCTTTATTGACCTTGTTAACATTCGCGCGAGCTCCTGTAATGCCGGCATCGGCGGATTGAATCGCGGAGGTAGCAGCCTGTAAATTAGCCTGTGCGTTATCAATACCAGCCTGTGCCTCCAAGATGGAGGCTGTCGCCTGTTCCACCTGAAGCTTGTAGTCAGCGTCATCCAAACTAGCAATCACGGTGCCCTTTTGTACAGCGGTGCCGACAGCGAGATATGCACTGGCTACGGTACCTCCATTTTGAAAAGCCAGTGTGTTTTCCTCATAAGCCTGAAGAGTGCCAGACAAGTTATAGGCAGTATGGAGCGGTGAGGATTTGACAATTGTGGTACGCACAAAGGTAGGCTGTGCGGCTGAGCTTAGAGCAGCATCTTCCTTCCCGGTAGAACATCCGGCGATGGCAATGCTTAAGGATAGGGCAAGTATGACAAGCGCCCGTTGTTTATTCATGATTATCAATCCTCCTGAAAAGTTACAAAAAATTAGGTTTGAACTAAGTGGTATTATTTGAACTAATAAGTTCAAATGTATTATAGTGCGCCGATATTGCATCCGTCAATTCATTGTTTTAGATTTTATGAATTAGTTGACGGGATTTTCGTAACTTTTGCCTATATAATAAGTCTATTAACATAAGAGGATTTTTTTGTTTATTGATAGAGTACACGTGCGGAACAAAACCGTTTGAATACATTGAAGATGGGAGCTATTATCCAAATGTTTTTAAGTAACAAGAAACAGAGTGAAGTGAGAGTAAATGGCAGAGGAATCGCTAAGAGATGGGCCGTGTTAACACTGGCAGGGGTATTATGGGTCGGTCCGGTTGTTGGAACTGGGGCTCTAATTCCCTTAAATGGTTGGATGTCTGTTCCAATCGCAAGTGCAGCCTCTGGTTCAACTGTAAAATTGGGCGAAGAGATCATTACTTCGGGTGCAACATTGATGAAATATCGTTTTAAAGGCTCCAAAGGAACAGCGCTGGCTGATATCATTCGAGTGGACTTGCAAAATCCGTACGTCAAGCTGGATGTCATGACGGGGAAGAATGGACAGTTTACGACCCGTCAGAGTACAGGTGGTATGGCAAAAGAGACCGGGGCGGTTGCTGGCGTGAACGGGGATTATTTTAATACCTCCAGCGAGGGAGCTCCGATCGGTGGACAAGTATCCAAGGGTGTGTTGATGTCTACTCCATCTGATTTAACGGGCATGTATGCCTTTGCTGTAACCAAGGATGGTTCTCCGATGGTGGAGCAGTTTACTTTTGAAGGTACAGTGAAAGCTGGAGATGGGTCGTCCTTCTCTTTGGCAGGGATGAACAAGGCTTCGTATTCCCCTGAGACGAGTGGGAGCAGCTATAGTCACTCTAATGCTATGTATATTTATACATCTGCTTGGAAAGCAATTGAGCGGCCCAAAAACAGTTCGACAACGCCCACTGAGATCTTGGTACAAAATGGCGTAGTTACACAAGTCTCCGACAATGCTACGTTGAATATGACCGTTCCGCAGGATGGCTATATTTTACGTACTCATGGTAAAGCCGCAGATTATGCCAAAGCGCATCTGACTGTGGGACAGACGGTAGAAACAAGCTATCACCTTCGTGTTAAATCGACAGGAAGCGAAGTAGATCCTTCTAACCTTCAGATGATGATTGGTGGACATACCATATTAGTAAATGACGGTCAGAAAACCTCTTTTTCTCGGAGCACAACAAGCATAGGCGGGACGCGTGCGCGTACAGCTCTGGGATATTCTCGTGACAAGCGTTACGCTTATGTCATTGCTGTTGAGAAGAATGGGAACAGCGTTGGTGTATCCTTGAGCGAGCTGCAAACGCTGATGAAGGATATTGGCGTCTGGAAGGGGATGAACCTTGACGGGGGCGGCTCTACCACCATGGTGACACGTGATTTGGGAGATACGACAGCAGGGCTGACGTTCAATACGGAATATGGTACAGAGCAACGTAGTATTGTAAATGGAGTTGGGGTATATACCAATGCTCCTAAAGGAACGCTCAAAGGCTTCACCATCAAGGGCAATAAAACGCTGCTGATTGGACAGACCGGAAGCTATTCCTTCAAAGGGTATGACAACTACTACAATCCATTTGATACCTCGAAAGTACAAGTGACGTGGAAATCCAGCAATCCGGCTGTTGTGTCAGTGAGCGGCGGCGTTGTAAAGGGAGCCAAACCGGGGACTGCTACTTTAACGGCATCCAGCGGCTCAGCCAGCGCTACAACCAAGGTCACAGTGCTTGGAGCAGATGAAATTTCATCACTTACAGCAGGCACTGGAACTGGCTCGCTTACCGCTGGAGCTAAAATCGCTGTACCGGTAACGGCAAAGACAAAAGATGGACAGAGTGTCAGCATTACTTCAGATGCGCTCAAATGGGAGTTCATCGGCTTTAAGGGAAGTGTCAAGGACAATCAGCTTGCAGTAAATACGGTGGATGCAGGCGTGAAAACGGGCTATGCCATCGGTCGCTATGATGGTTTCAGCGCTGTCGTCTTCCTGTCTGCTGGCGGAGCAAGTACAAACAACTGGGAGAACTTCGAAAATGTTTCGTATCCGGTTGATTTTACTTCGAATGTGGAAGGTGTTACCGGCACAGCGGCTGTTGTACAAGGAGATGGCGACCATGTCAATTCCAAAGTGCTGGAGCTGAACTACGATATGACAAATGGTAGTGGTAAAATGTATGCTTACGCCCAATTGAACGGCACATCCGGGAAAACGCTTGAACAGGCGGCTACTTCCATCTCGATTGATGTCAGAGGGGATAAGAGTCTGAACTGGCTACGTGCAGAGCTAGAGGATGCCCAAGGCAAAACAGCATATATTGATCTCGCTAAAGTGATCGACTGGAACGGCTGGAAAACCATTAATGCAGATATGAGTGGTTTAAATATTTCGTATCCGGCGAAGCTGAAGCGTCTTTATGTGGTCAATGTGGCAGAGGGTCAGGACGAGCGCGCTAAAACAGGCAATGTTGCTTTTGATAATATTTCTTTTAATACACCGGGAACGGTCGGCACAGAAGGACTCAAAAAAGGAACAGCTCAAATGACGATCGGACAAAAATCAATGACAGTAAACGGAACACCTACAACAATTGATGCAGCTCCCATGACTCGCGATGGTTCAACGTATGTTCCGATTAAGTATGTGCTGGACGCATTTGGCGGACAAGCCAAATGGAATGCGGGCGATCAGCGGATCACCGTTATGCGCGGCGGTGTGCTGATGGATTTGACCGTAGGGAAAAAAGAAGTTGTTCTGAACGGGAAGCGCCAAAGCACTGATGTTGCACCCGTTGTGCTAGGAGGTAGGACTTTAGTCCCGTTAAGACTCGTATCTGAGCAGTTAGGAATGACTGTAAAATGGGAACAAGAAACGAAGACCATCACCCTTCAGTCATGATATGGTATGATATATACTTGAAATGCTAGGATTGGAGTAGAACATTTGTGGACTTTCAAGCCGATATCATAGACCGAGTCATTAAAAATGCCATCCAGGTGATGGAGAACAGCAAATATCAGATGTTCGAAATATTGGACACGGCCCGGACCGAGCTGGTCACGTTAAATCAGGAGCTCCAGAGCGTCTTGAAGGAAACGGCAGAAACGATCGAAAAGGTGGACCAGCTGGAAATGAACTATCGGCGGTCCCGCATTCGGTTGACTGAGGTCAGCCGTGACTTCGTTCGCTATTCGGAAGAGGATATCAAGCAGGCTTATGAGAAGGCAACACAGCTTCAACTCGATGTGATGATTTTCCGCGAGAAGGAAATGTATCTCAAAGCCAGAAGAGATGATCTTCAAAAGCGGGCCAAAAGTGTCGAGGCTTCTGTCGAGCGCGCCGAAACCATCGGTTCGCAGATGGGGGTCGTGCTGGAATATTTGTCGGGCGAATTGGGACAAGTGACGCGGATCATCGAATCGGCCAAAAACCGGCAGTTTATTGGTCTGAAAATTATTTTGGCTCAGGAAGAGGAGCGCAAACGCATATCCCGTGAAATTCACGATGGACCTGCACAGCTCCTTGCGCATCTAGTGCTTAGGACGGAAATTGTGGAAAGAATGATCGCCAAGCAGGAATTTAAGATGGTTCAGGACGAAATAGTAGACTTGAAGAAACAGGTTCGCTCCAGTCTTGAGGAAATGCGAAAGGTCATTTTCAATTTGCGTCCTATGGCCCTGGATGATCTGGGACTTATTCCGACGCTCCGGAAATATGTGCAGGATTTTGAAGAAAAAACGAAGATTAGATCGCTTTTTGAAACAAGGGGCAAGGAACACCGTCTCTCTTCCGCGATGGAAGCAGCCATTTACCGTCTGATCCAGGAAGCTTTGACCAATGCTGCCAAGCATGCTTATCCTACCTATGTGCTTGTTGAGATTACCTATCAGGCGCAGCTTGTAAAAATCGTGGTGCAGGATAATGGTTTGGGCTTCAAGCCAGAGCTTTTTCAGCAAAAAAGCAAAGATCATGGGCATTTTGGGCTGATTGGTATGCGGGAAAGGGTTGAACTGCTCGAGGGGAGAATGGAGATCGAATCAGCTGAGAATCAAGGCACCAAGATAGTGATTCATATCCCAACCAACGTGGAAAAGGGAAAGGAGTAACAACATGGAAAATCAAGAAATTAGTAATGCACCCATTAAAGTTCTCTTAGCGGACGATCATCAGTTGTTCCGTGAAGGACTTAAACGTATTTTGAATATGGAGGACGACATTGAGGTCATCGGAGAATGTGGCGACGGTATTCAAGTGTTGGAATTCTGTAACGTAGAGAAACCGGATATTGTTCTGATGGACATTAATATGCCAATTGAAAATGGTGTAGAGGCAACTGAAAAACTGCGTGAGATGTTCCCGGATGTTAAAGTTATCATTTTATCCATTCATGATGATGAAAGCTATGTATTCGAGACGTTGCGCAAGGGAGCCAATGGTTATCTGTTGAAAGATATGGAGGCCGAGTCCCTCATTAATGCTATTCGCTCAGTACATGAAGGATATGCGTTTATCCATCCGAAGGTAACGGGTAAACTCATTCAGCAGCTTCGCCGGATGACCTACTTGAACGAAACAGGGGCTATGGCTGAAGGTCATACGAAGGAAGCCGGCGTGAAGTTTGTCGCAGGTGAAAATAATCCATTGACCCGTCGTGAAGCTGAAGTGCTGCGTCTGATGGCTGAAGGCAAGAGCAATAAGATGATCGGTGAATATTTATTCATTAGTGAGAAAACGGTCAAAAACCACGTCAGCAGTATTTTGCAAAAAATGGAGGTTGATGACCGCACACAAGCAGTTATTAACTCAATTAAATATGGATGGGTTACGCTGTAAAGTGTAGTTTTCCATGCATTAGACGATGCAGCTGCTAATAGATATGGATGCTGTTTCGCCTTTCTTTTGGAGCGATTTGTCTGCTCATACGGAAACCCAGTACATAACCGTGACACCTCTTCCTGTTATACGGCATATATTGTCGCTATAGGAGGAGGTGGAACCCTCGTGACGGCTCACTTGGTTTGGATATTGCTTATATACGGTGTGGGAGCCGCAGTCGTGCATCTTATGTATATACGACAGGCGGTTCAGGCATATCACAATGGCGAAGATTCATGCGCGATATCTCCGGGTCATCGTTCGACTCGCTATATTGTGATTACGTCCAATGACGGAGATCGTGTGGAATGGGTGATGCGTTCGCTGAACATACTTGCCTGGCTACACCGGAGGCCGCTACATGTGACAGTGCTGGATGATGAATCTATGGACGATACGCTACCGATTCTGACACGGCTAGTGCGCTATAGTCATATGGATGTTTCAGTCATTTCAAGTCGTTTTTCACCGGGGAACCCGGTTTTACCGAAGTCAGGCGGTGAAAAGCAGGTTGTTATTGATCTTAGAACGGTCAAGTCGTTGGCAGACGCCCCACTTGTTCCTTAGCGACAGGGGATTGTGGACATCGTGGTCAAAATCGGATATAAATGTTTATAAACAGTTGCATAGGCAAGACGACAGGGATTTCGTTGAGATCTACTTGATGTGAAGCACACTTCAGGCTATTAGCCATAGGAGTGTGCTTTTTTGCTGTTCTCTGGGGTGACAAGAACCCAAAAAACATGAATGGGAGGAGCAGGGGAAGGTGAAAATTTCAGTATATGCAGTTAGATATAAGGGGATTTGGAATCTCCAATTATCTGTGGATATTCGAGTAGATATGACATGGTGGATGAATCGAGATAAGGGGCAGGAGAATGTTGTCGAAAGGTGGGTGTTATTAGGAGAGGAGTTTCCCTTGTCCTGGGGAGTAAAGCTGTGCGAAACCTTTAAGGAATTAGCAGATATGAAGCGGTGGGGGAGGCGGGAGTGGTGGGCTTATATTCTCGCACAGCTAAAAAGTGAGATGGCTCTTGAACCTTTTGACGGAGAACGAATTTTATCTGGAGGAGTAGAAAATATATGCATTTGGGATCAGGTACAAGGTTGGACTTCTTGCACAGAAGGTGGGGATGAGAGACGGGAAATAAACGGAGTTTTACATTCTATTCAAAAAAGGAGCCTTCCCACGGGAATTGATGGATTGGATATAGAGTGTTTGACACAACAAGCGAATGAGCTGGCTAATTTGTTGTCAGGACGTCAGTTACTCGTTCCGGAAGCCGAAGCGCTGCTGGCAGAGGCAGCGCCAGGTTTGGAGCATACTTGGCGATCCGCTGCACAACTTGCATATCTGCAAGGCCGACTCAGCTTTGCTGCTGGCCTCGCTCCAGCATCACGCATGCGCTGGTCTGCCGCGCGTACGCATGAACTTCGCTGCAACCGTTGTGGCAGCGGGATAGTGCACCGCACGAGCTGTGCATCGTGCGGACGTAAGGCGTGTGCTTACTGCGAGACATGTCTCGCACTCGGGCGCAGCCGTGAATGCTCGTTGCTGCTGCGCGGTGCAGCAAAACCCGCCCTGCCACGCACAGCAGGCATAGCCCCGACGACTGAACTCGACCGCTGGGGACTGAGCCCTGCGCAGCGCGCCGCCGCCGAAGCGGGGCTGCGCTTTTTGGCCGCACCGCACGGCGAAGTGAGGGAACGTTTTCGCCCGGAAGGCCGTGGGCTCCGGGCGTTGTTCCGGCGCGACATGGTTGCGCGCCGGGGATTAGATGCTGCCACTTCGCAGGGCAGCAACCTTGCCCGTAGCAGGCAGTCTTCGCCGAAACCTGGCGAAGGTGCGAGGTACAACGCTGATTGGCAGGTACCTGATACTACGGCAGAACGTTTTCTGCTCTGGGCCGTAACGGGTGCAGGCAAGACGGAAATGATGTTTCCGCTCTTGCAGTATGTGCTGGACCACGGAGGAACGGCGCTTGTGGCAACACCACGTCGCGACGTGGTACTGGAGTTAGCCCCTCGTTTGGCCATTGCTTTTCCCGATGTGAGCATGGTGACGCTCTATGGAGGAAGCGCAGAACGGTGGCAAAAGGGACAGCTGACACTGGCAACGACACATCAGCTATTGCGTTACCATCAAGCCTTTGATTTGGTTGTGATTGACGAGATTGACGCCTTTCCTTATCACAATGATCCTATGCTTGCCTTTGCTGCACGAGCAGTATGTAAGCCGAGGGGAAAGTTTATCTATTTGTCTGCTACACCACCGAATGCTTTACAGAAAGAGGCTGCACGCGGTCTACTGCCACACGCCAAGGTTCCCGTTCGTTTTCATCGTCATCCTCTACCTGTCCCATTTCGTCTGGGAACTGCCTCAGTACAACATTGGCTGCAAAAAGGTCGGCTTCCCGCATCGTTGATTCAACGCCTACGCGTATCCATACAACGTGGAGCACAGGTTTTCCTGTTTGTGACACGAATCTCACATATTCAGGGACTTGTGGAGCTGCTGATTAAACAATTGCCTGATGTACCTATTGCGGGTACCTCCTCACAGGATGAGGAAAGAACCGCTAAAGTACGCTTATTTCGAGCTACTGAGATACGTGTTCTGGTTACAACGACTATTTTGGAGCGAGGGGTGACTGTTCCACGGAGTGATGTGTATGTATTAGACGCGGACAGCAGTCTTTTTGATGAATCTTCTCTTGTCCAAATGGCTGGTCGCGCGGGAAGGTCCAAGGATGATCCATGTGGAGGTGTTATTTTTACATCCCCCCAATGGACTCGAGGCCAAAAGAGAGCGATTAGACAAATTAAACGAATGAATGCACTGGCTCGGAAAAGAGGATACCTGAAAGAGGAGAAGCACTAAATGCATTAAATAAAAAAAGTTTTTTTGGAAATGTGAAACCTGAAACAATGTCGGTACGTAAACTACCAAGAAAGGTGCATTTTGGTATGGGAATGATTCCAATAACCCGTCTATTTTTGAATTGGTTATTCCATCGCCAGTCCCAAACATGTATGGCTTGCGGCACTCTCACAGGGCGTTTGTCTGAATTCCCCGGGATATGTACTTCTTGTTCGCTTCAAATTCCTTGGGTATACAACATTCGTTGTGTTCATTGCGGACGTCCGACGTTTTGCCCGGATTGCGCAAAATTTGACCGATTGGAACGTCACTTTGTGTGCAATCGGAGTGCAACCAGCTATACACCGATGATGAGAGAATGGATTGGACAGTTCAAATATCGCGGGAATGAAAAGTATGGTTCCTTGCTGGGTGAGATCATGAATCGAGCCTATCAGGCGATGAGGGATGAGTTTGCAGTTCATAAACATTCTCGTTGCAAGCGATCCTTGTGGAGTGTGGATGTAGTGACCTGTGTCCCGGTCAGTGAGAAGAGGCTGACAGAGCGTGGCTTCAATCAGGCTCGTATCTTGGCAGAAGTGATCGCTAAGCGGAATAAGCTACCCTTCCTATCTTTACTTGCTCGTCCACAAGATACAGGCAAACAAAGCTTTAAATCAAAAAAGGAACGCATGAACACAATGAATAATGCGTTTTCTGTCCATCCCAATATGACAAATTTGCTGAAGTCTTTTATTTTAAAAGCTAAATCTCAATGTGTTACGGAAAACAAGCTTTCCGTTACTGTTTTGCTTGTAGATGATATTTATACAACGGGGAGCACATTGCAGGCGTGTGCACGTGTTTTGAGAGAAAAGGCATTAGAGCAAGGAATACATTTGACTATTTTTTGCCTGACTTTAGCCAGATCATAAGTCTAAATCTCCAGTATTTCTCATGATTATTTTGCTTGAAACTATGAAAAAAAGGTTATAATTTCCTTAGTGGAAGAATTAGCTGCTAGAGCAAAAGTCTTTTAAACCATACAATCAGCAGGATTTGACAACGAGCTAGAGGAAGATATATAATAAAAATATAGAGACAAACAAAAAGTAAGGAAGTGAGGGATGAAAACAGAATATTTCAATTTAGAGGTTGATTTTTTTGGAAAAGAGGAGTACAATTTCTATCTGTTGATAGCTAACATGATTGGTAATAAGTGATTAGCTAATGACTAAAGAGCGGACATTGGGAGTGTCTCGCTCAGTAGTAAAGCAGTTAATTAAAATTTAAAGCTAAAAAGAGGAGAGAAAAATCATGAAAAACGTAATGAAAAAAGTAGCAGTATCTAGCATGTTGGCAGTTAGTTTAGGTGCAGTATCTTTGTTGAGTCCACTTGCATCTGGCAATGCAATGGCAGCATCTGGACAAGAGCGTAATAAAGATAGAGCCGAACAACAAGAAATGATTCAACAACAAGAAGCAGCACAAAAAGCATTTGAAGCAAAAGTTTTTGGAACTGAAACTACTGAAAATGCAGCAACTACAACACCAGCTCAACCAGCTACTGAGAACAACAATCAAGCAACAACCACAAAACCAGCAACGACTACAACTGAAACACCAGCTGCTGTAAATACAATCACAGTAAATGTTCAAGATGGTGACACACTGGCTTCTATTGCTGAAAAATATGGTGTAACTGTTGAAGAACTGGTTAAAATCAACAACCTAGTTAAAGTAGGTCAAGAACTGCAAGTACCGCAAACAAACACAAATAAATAATTATCATTATAAATGTATAATGAAATGTGTTTTTTAAACCAAGCGTTTGACTATAGTATACGGGAAGGCCTCTATTAAAACAATGCCTTTTTGAATAATTATTTGTGCAATAGCTTGTTTTTTTGGGCTGCAAATTTCCAATGGTGCATCTAGCTTGATTTCAGATAGCTTATAAGTTGAGATGATGTTAGGTCCATGAGATTTATGAATACCCACACTCCATGTGCGGAGCATTCGTATGGGCGCCGTTCCCCCGGATTTACAAGGTTTTCTTGATGTCATTCGGGGCACAGGTGAACATGAATTCTTCTGAGGATTGTTTCGCCCGGTTTTTTCCTCATCTTGAAATTTAATTTCTACATTTACTCATATTCATATATAGCTATTTTAATTGTATAATGAAGCGCTATTCCCTAAAATAACTGGAATGGCGCTTATTTTATTTTCATCTAAAGTATGGAGCGAAGTTTGACGATAAATAGACACATGCAATAGGTGGAGCAATAAGGATTTATTTGCTTCCTACATTCTTTATGTCATTGCATATAGATGTAGACAAACTTTTACGGATGGGTCATTCTCTCTTATACTTTTAATATGATAACCTATAAGATGTGCAATTGTGTAAAATCTGAAAATCTTTTTTTGAAATATTTGCTAGACGAGGCTCTTCATTATAAGTTAATGTAAGGATAAAAGTAATTAAAGATCGGAAATTGGAAAGGGGCGCTACAGTGGATGAATTTGGATAACTGTCCTCGCTGTGGAAAGCTGTTTATTAAGAACGTCAGGGGAATCTGTCAGAACTGTATTAAAGAAATTGAAATTGAATACGAACGCTGTGTCAAACATATACGTGAAAACAAGGGCATTCATATGCATGAGCTTTCAGAGGCTACTGAGGTATCCGTAAAGCAAATCACGACATTTATACGTGAGGGACGTATTTCCATTGCTAATGCGCCCAATATGACGTATCCTTGCGAGGTATGCGGGATACCGATTCGTGAAGGACATATGTGCGATTCTTGTCGAACACGTCTGACTAAAGACCTGCATCAGGCTGTACGCGAAAGTAGTAATCAGGATCAAGGTAATAATATGGGCTCAGGTACCTACAGCGCGATTGATAAACTTCGTGGAAAGTAGTACAGGGGAATTAAAAACGCATTCAGCTATTCAAAAAGTTTCAAATACCGCCGATAATCTTTATAGAGCTTATCGGTTTTTTTATTTTTAGCAACCATGCACAAAATAAAGAAGTGAGGCATAATTACGAACCATGTTCGACGCTATGTCGTCTGATACATTCTGACCATATCAAATAACTAAGGAAGGTGGAAGTTATGAAAATTAACGAGACCAACCGCATCGGAGCTATTAATCCATACCAACGAAATATTGAAACAGGGCGTCAAGAGGAGCTTAAGAAGTCTCGCCGCAAGGACGAGGTCTCGATTTCTCCGGAAGCGATGGAAATGCTGAACCGCAGCAGTGATGCAGACCGAGTTAAGAAAATTCAGGAGCTTAAGCAACAAGTAGCTTCTGGAACCTATCGTGTAGATGCCGATAAAATTGCAGAGAAGCTGTTACCTTACTTCAAGCAGTCTTCCGAAAGCTAGGTGAAGGATTATGCCTTTAGAGCGATTGATTGATGTGCTGGAGCAGCTTAGAGAGGCTCACGAGCAGTTGATTGCATTAGGAACTCAAAAAAAAGAAGCACTGATATCAAATAAGGTAGATCAGCTCATTTTAGTCATGAATCAGGAATCGAAGATGTCCAGACACATTGAACAGCTGGATGAACGGCGCCTGCAGGCAGCATATGAATTTTTGCAGGAACGTGGTATTAAGTCCAAGCTGAATCTCAATATTACGGAGTTGTCTCGTCTTGTGTTTGATGTAGAAGATAAGCAGCGCCTCCTTCACATTCAAAAAAATCTAGCGGATACGCTTGAAGAATTGAAAAATTTAAATGAGTTGAATCAACAGCTTATACAACAAGCGCTTTCCTATATTGATTTTTCCATTGAGAGTATGTCATATTATGCGGAATCTGAAGCGGTTTATCAGCGTCCAGCTGATAAGAGCACATCATCAGTACGAGCGGGACTATTTGATACACGCGCCTAATTGAAGGAGGAAAACATGGTCTCAACATTTCATGGTATAGAAACAGCGAAAAGAAGCTTAAACACACAAACAGCTGCATTAAATACAACCGGACACAATATCTCGAATGCCAACACAGCTGGTTACTCCAGACAAGTGGTTAGTATGAAGGCCTCGGAATCTATGGAAGCCTACGGTTTGAATCGTTCTGTTGTACGAGGTCAAATGGGTACAGGGGTTGAATTCACTGCTATTGAGCGCGTCCGTCAGACGTTTCTGGACGATCAGTATCGTAATGAAAACTCCTCTTTAGGTGGATGGAGTATCCGCTACGATACTCTGAATAAGCTCGAAACGATTATGAATGAGCCTTCTGACACAGGAATGCGCAAAGTAATGGATAATTTTTGGAATGCTTGGTCGGATTTGAGTCAGGATCCTCAGGACGTAACTAACCGTAAAATCGTAAAAGAGACTACGTTGGCTTTAACGGATGCGTTGAATCAGACAAGTAAGCAGCTTGACGCCCTAGATTCCGATTTAACCAATAATATTACTTTGAAGACAACAGAGATGAACTCCCTCTTACAATCTGTAGTTGATTTAAACGGGAATATTACCAAGTTGGAATCATTGGGAGATAATCCAAATGATTTGAGAGATCAGCGAGATTATGCGATCGATAAATTGTCCAAACTGGCTAATGTGCAGGTTACTCAACTAGATAACGGATATCAAGTAACAGTAGCTGGACAGATAGTTGTAACTGGTAGCGAACTTACTCCAGTAACTGCGGACGGTCTTCAGGCTGCTTTTACAGGTGGCACCTTGACTGGCGGCGAAGTTTACGGAATGGTATTATCACGTGACAGATATGTTACGGATTATAAAAATCAGATAAACCAATTGGCAAACACATTGGCCAACGGAAATATTGAAGTTACCCTTCCGAAAGGAACTGTGCTTCCAGAAGGAACGGTATTGAATACGGGACCCAATAATACAGCGGTTACCTACTCTAATGCTAATAATAACCGGACTTTAACAAACGATTTGAAGGTTACTGTCCAAGGTATCAATGGACTTCATCAGTTGGGCTATACAATTAGTGGGACAACTCCTACCAAAGGTGATGCCTTTTTTACCTCTAAAGACGGTGCCGCGATTACAGCTGGTAATATTACATTAAATCCTGATATACAAAGTGATCCTAATAAAATTGCGACCTCATTACGGGTAGATGGAGCAGGAACGACAGATGAGAAAGTAGTGCTCGGTAATAATGCGTTAGCTATGGCTATGGCTAACTTGAAAAATGTGAAATTCGATTTTGGGACTGCTCTATCAACTCCGACGTCAGTGGATGATTATTTTAGCTCTATTGTTGGACAACTTGGAGTACAGACTCAGGAGGCGGAACGTCAGTCACAGAACGCACAACTTTTGACAGAACAGGTGGATTTAAGTAGACAGTCTGTCAGCGGGGTGTCCCTGGATGAAGAGATGTCCAGCATGATCAAGTTTCAGCATGCTTATAGTGCGGCTTCTCGTTTTATGACGACATTCGATCAATTGCTGGACAAGCTGATTAATAGTACAGGCCGTGTAGGGCTCTAATTTAGATTAGTAGGAGGTAGTGTATGGCGATTCGAGTAACCTCGGGGATGATGAGTATGCAGACGCTCAGTAACCTTAATCGTAATTATAGCAATATGAGTAAAATGGAAAATCAGATTACAACTGGTCGCAAACTCAATAAACCCTCAGATGATCCAGTGGGTGTGACTTATGCTCTTCGCTACAGAGCTGAGTTGGCTTCTAATGAGCAATATTCCAGCAATGCTGATGCGGCCGTAAGCTGGTTAGATTTCACAGATTCTACGATGCAGCAGGCTGGAGATGTCATGAAACGGTTAAAAGAGCTGACGGTTCAAGCTTCAAGTGAAACTGTCCCCCAATCCGGATTGGATGCAATTAAGTTGGAAGTGGATCAGCTTAAGGAACAAATGACCAATATCGGAAATAGCCAAATTCGTGGTAAATATATCTTTAACGGTCAAAAATATGATCAGGCCCCTTACGAGCTGTCCGGTACTGTGACAAGTTATGATCAAATTGATGCGGATCAAGGCGCTGTGAATTATGCAATTGGAGATCAATCTACATTTCGGGTGAATACTTCTGGAAGTGAGTTTTTTGGAGCGTCAACGGATACGGATAACGTTTTTAAAATTATGGATAACTTGAGCGCAGCCTTGTCTAGTGGCAGCTATAGTGCTATTGCAGCTCAGTCCGCAAATGTTGAATCTCGTTTCATAAAAATGCAGGCTAGTCAGTCTGAGGTTGGGGCACGCACAAACCGTGTAGAACTGGTTCAATCCCGTCTTGATGACCGTAATCTGAATTTGACGACCTTGCAATCCAAAACTGAAGATGCCGATATTGCCAGCTTGATGATTCAGGCAACCTCTGCCCAAACTATTTATGAGGCAGCCTTGAAATCATCCGCTCAGATTATGCAGCCTTCTTTAATGGATTTTATGCGTTAATCTTTTGAATCTTTGACATTTGTATTGTAGAGCTATGGATAAAAATCCGTAGCTCTTTTGTTGATTTTTAAGGAGGATAAACAATGACCCCGAAATTAGATGAAAAAAGATGGCTTAATGAAGAATTGGTTTTTGCTTTTCCTAAGGGACTACCTGGTTTTGAGCATTTACGTGAATATAGGCTACAAGAGCATAATGAGCTATTTAGTATTTTGAGCGCTGTAGAAGAGGCGACAGTCACCTTTATTACGGTCAATCCTTTTGATTTTGTACCTGATTATGAGTTTGAACTATCTAGTGATGCGCTTGCAGATATCGGTGTAATAGATCGAGAGCAGATTGCAGTTCGTTGTATTGTGACTTGGCATAGTAATAAGGAGAAGATAACAGTCAATTTGCTAGCACCTTTAATTTTCAATGTGGAGAAGTCTATTGGCAAACAGATTGTTTTACAAAATACCGATTATACTACAAGAAGTGCGTTGTGGCAGAAGTTAAGACATAAAGAGCAGGGTGGTGAATCCTGATGCTTGTTTTATCTCGAAAAAAAGGTGAGTCTGTTGTTATCCATAATGATATTGTAATAACCGTGCTTTCCGTTGAAGGAGATAATGTAAAGATAGGTATATCAGCACCCAAAGATATAGATATTTATCGCAAAGAGATTTTTGATGCAATCCAGGATAACAATCAAAACGCAGTTATGAACCTTGAAGCTCTTAAGAATGCCATGTTGGAAATGGGAGAGGGAAGCAATACTTAGTAAAGAAATGAATATGGGCTGCTGATATTGGAAGAATACTAAAGAAAATTTTTAGAATGCTATAAACAATTCTGTGGGAAAGGTCGATATATAATATAGAACGGTAATTCTTCAGGGCGGCCGACCTGTGAAGACGTTCATACCACAAGGATGTGGGCATTAAACCATTTCAGGGAGGAAATTTACAATGATTATCAACCACAATATTCCGGCATTGAATACACACCGCAACATGGGTCTGAACACAAGTGCAACAAGTAAAAATATGGAGAAACTGTCTTCCGGTCTGCGCATTAACCGTGCTGCTGATGACGCTGCTGGCTTGTCCATCTCCGAATCCATGCGCGGTCAAATCCGTGGTCTGGAGCAAGCTCAACGTAACGCTCAAGATGGTATCTCCTTCGTACAAACTGCTGAGGGTGCAATGAACGAAGTATCCTCCATGCTGACTCGTATGAAAGAACTGAATGTTCAAAAATCGAGTGGTACTTACAGCTCCGCTGACAAAACAAACATCAACCAAGAGCTGGAGCAATTGGGTGACCAAATCGATGAAATTATGACTAAAACAACATTTAACGGTATTAGCATCACTAAAGGTGCAAATATTACTGTGAATGACAAAGCTACAAGTACAATTGCTATCGGAAGCATCAGTACTACTGGATTCAGTACGCTTGGTTCCAACACAACACTCGCTCAAGTTGAAACTGCTATTAAAAATGTTTCCTCCGAGCGCGCTAAATTGGGTGCTGTCCAAAACCGTCTGGAGTACACATCCAATAACATTGGTACTACTGTAGAAAACCTGACTGCTGCTGAATCCCGTATCCGTGATACAGATATGGCTAAAGAAATGGTTGCTTTGTCCAAAAACAACATCCTGCTGCAAGCTTCTCAATCGATGCTGGCACAAGCAAACTCTGCTCCACAAGGTATTTTGTCTGTACTTCGTTAATCTACACTTTTTCCTTAGAAGAGACCTTGATTTCCAAGGTCTCTTTTTTGTTATTCTCCTTCATAAACAACTCTTATTTTCCGATATAAAGAGTATTAGAAACTATAAAACGCTCTTGATGATGTTTCAGCACGTAGGGAGGGTGAATTTGTGGATAATAGTATTTCTGGTCTTGGTCCAGTGCCAGGACAGGCGAAGTTTATTTCGCCCAAGGGTAATGCAGATGAATCATCAATTACAGCCATAAATCAGCGAAACGTCAACCAATCCGTTGTTAAGCTGTCTGGGGAAGAAGAAAAGGCTCTCCAGCAGTTAGAAAAGGCGATTAGAGCTGTGCAGGGGCCGGAAAAGAAGTTTGAGATTTCCATTCACAAGGAGACCCACGCAATTATGGTTAAAGTTTTCGATAAACAGACAGGCGACTTAATTAGAGAAGTTCCTCGCGAAAAACTTCTTGATGTAGCTGCAAGTTTGATGGAAATAAACGGACTTATTATTGATAAAAAGGCTTAAAATTTAGGAGGGTTAACATGACAATGAGAATTAGCGGTTTGGCTTCGGGGATGGATATTGATTCAATGGTCAAAAAGTTAATGGCTACAGAAAGTATTCCATTGAATAAACTGAATCAGCAGAAGCAACAGACGGAGTGGAAGCGTGAAGGATATCGTCAAGTAAGCACAAAGTTAGTGAGTTTTAATGAAAAACTAACAAGTTACAGCTTAAGCAGCGCTATTGATTCAAAAAAAGCAACGGTTACAGGTGCCTCTAATGTGCTCACTGCAACAGCTACAGGAGCATCTGCAAATTCTGTATTAAATATAAAGGTTACAAATTTGGCGTCTGCTTCTAATGTTGTATCTTCTGGAGGGACGGTAAGCTCCACTCCAGGTTCAACAAAGTTATCAGATATATACACGGGTGCAGAGACGAGTATTATCGTTGGATCTGACACCATAAGTTTTACATCTGATGACACTATTGATTCATTGGTGTCCAAAATTAATAGAAGTACAAAAGCGGGAGTTACTGCTGTATATGATGCTTCCTCAGGAAAAATTTCATTGACCAATAAAGAAACTGGAAATAAAGACATTATATTAGGGGGAGAACTGCTCGAGCAAAGCTTTGGCTTGAAGTCGGCTAACGTAGTGAAAGGTAAAAATGCAGTTGTTGAAATTAATGGACTAGCAACAGAGCAGACATCAAACCGTTTCACAGTTAATGGTGTCGAGATCAGTTTGAATGGGACTACTCCAACTGGCCAGTCGACACAAATTGAAGTTTCACAGGATGTTGACACACTTGTGAATACGATTAAGTCTTTCGTGGATGCCTATAATGATACTTTGTCTACACTTAATCAAAAGACAAGCGAAGAGCGGTATCGTAAATTTTTACCGTTAACCACAGATCAAAAGAAAGATATGAGCGATGATGAAGTAAAGCTCTGGGAAAGTAAAGCCCAAAGCGGAATGTTAAAAAATGATTCCATTGTAGATAAAACAATTAGTGATATGAGATCGGCGATCATATCGGATGTAGTTCTTCCAAACGGAGAAAAGGTGAATTTAGCTCAGTTTGGTATTACAACCGGTGGATATAGTGAGAAAGGGAAGCTGTATGTGGATGAGAAAAAGCTACGCACAGCTCTTGAAACTACGCCAGAGAAAGTGACCGCATTATTTGGACAAGTTGATACGTCTTCTACCAAAAATTATACGTCAACAGACGGCATTTTCAGTCGGTTAAAGAAAACGGATCAAGTATCTCTGCAAAGCTTGGCGGATAAGGCGGGAACATCCAAAATTAGCAGCGATCTTTCTGCTGCGTTTCAACTAAAGAGTGAAATGGGCGATCAATTAACAGCTTATGAAAAGCGAATTGATGCCTTACAAGACAGATTGACGATGATTGAAAACCGCTATTATCAACAGTTCACAGCTATGGAGACGGCCATGAATAAATACAATAGTACCTCGTCAAGTCTTTCAAGTATGTTTTCTTAATGAATTAATTCTTATTTAAAGGAGAGATCAAGCTTTGATTAATTCACCTTATCAAAAATATCAACAAACTCAATTGCAAACGGCTTCTCCGGCTCAATTACTATTGATGCTTTATGATGGTGCTATTCGTTTTGTTCGTATGGGGATATCTGGTATTGAGGAATCGAATTACGAAAAATCAAATATAAATTTGTGTAAAGCACAAGCTGTTATTAATGAACTGATTGCCGCTCTTAACTATGATTATCCAATTGCTAAGACACTTTTTCAGGTGTATGAATACATGTTGCACCGATTGATTAACGCTAATTTGAAAAAGGATAAAACGCCAGCCAACGAAGTTTTATCTTATTTGTTAGATTTAAGAGAGGCTTGGGAAGAAGCTGGGAAATCATTTAGTCTTGGCATGGAGCAGGCTTAATGGACACTATTCATCTCGAAATACAAAAATTAGAATGTAGTGTTTTAGAGATAGTGGATAAAATTGATCTTGTACAATTTGAAGAATTGGTTGCTTTTACTGATAAAAGAGAAAGATTGGTTGAGAATATTATGAAGTTGAAAGATGTTCTTACCCAGGAGGAAAAAGAAAAGTTAAAGGAATTAGGCAAGTTTGATGCAAGTATCCTAATGAAAATGAATCGACTGAAAATAGAAGCAAGCCAATGGCTTCTTAAGCAAGGGACTATTCAAGAACAGAAATCAGCATACAATGCAAGTTATACGCCGGACAGCTTGTTTTTTGATCGTAAGAATTAACAAATAAGGTTGGTAGAGTAATGAAGAGACTTAGTGTATGTATGATTGTTAAGGATGAAGAGGCCTTGTTGGCACGTTGTTTGGATAGTATAAAAACTATTGCTGATGAAATTGTCATCGTCGATACAGGCTCTGCAGACAGAACAAAAGAGGTTGCACAAGAATATACCCATCTAATCTTTGACTATAAATGGTCAAATGATTTTGCTGCAGCACGGAATGAGTCCATTCGGCATGCCACTGGGAAATGGATTTTAGTGATGGATGCTGATGAATATCTGTCGGTAGATGACTATAATGAATGGATTCATTTTCTTGATAGAGAGATACCTGTGGAAAATTTGGCATATACACTGCCTATTATCAATTTTACGGGGGAAAAAGAGTTTCAGGATGAAATAACTACCTCCCCCGTAACGCGGTTGTTTCCTAATTATAAAGGCATATTTTTTGAAAGGCCGATCCACGAGCAGTTGACTAGGGGCCCATCAAAAGAGTTATTTCATAAAAAGTTGGAATTAAATATATATCATACAGGCTATCAGGAACAACGAGTTGTTGAAAAGAATAAACATGAGCGTAATATGTCCATTTTTAATAAAATGAAGAAGCACCAAAACATGAGTGAATATGACTGGTTTACATTGGGAAACCAATATCGTTACGCTAAAAATGAAGTTGAAGCCACGGATTGCTACGAGCGTGCTCTTAAAGGGACTAGTTCTAAAGTAGCTTGGTACCCGCATTGTTTAATTGGGCTTATAAGTTTGTATTATAAACAGGATAGGCTCCATTTATCGTGGAGATGGACTGAAGATAAGTTATCCTTATTCAAGGATTATTCAGAATACTATGCAATTAAAGGAATCCATTATGAAACTTTGGGTTTTTTTGAACAAGCGATTTCCTGTTATTTAAAAGCGATAAGTATAGCTGAAGAGAGAGCTGCTAACCAAAAAGAGTTTTGGTTGGTGGATCCAATGTATAGCTTTGAAACCCCGGTCCAGCAGTTGATATCTTTATATTTCCGTTTAAATGATAATCAGCAGGCAATCTATTGGCTCTCCATACTTCTGAAAAAAAACAATAAGCATCCCAGAGTTTTACTGCGTTTGATCGAATGGCTCTGTCAAAACGAAAGTGAGAACACCATCATTGAATTTCTTAATCAGCACTTCAATGTGGAAGAAAAATCAGATATTATGTTGATCTACAAAGTTTCACTGGCATTAGGGCGGAACCAAATGGAATCGTATTATCTCAGTTTTTTGAAAGATGATGACTCCCTAACTAGTTCAGATCACATACGAATCGCTGTGATGAAGCAGGATAAAGAAAGCTGGGAAGAAGCCTGCTCTGCTGTGAAAAAGGTAACTGAGGGAGATAAGCAACAATTATGGATACAAACTATACTTGGTTCCTTAATATGGAGTGATACTAGATTCCTAAATAGTAACTATTTTGGTGAGGATGAAGATATCCAGAATGTGAATGTATTGATTTCTCAGATTATTAAGGGAGAGCAAATTGATGATTCACAAATGCTAATAGAATATTCGGGCTCGTTATTTTTGGTAGCCAAACAGCTCTTTCTCATAAAGAATTATGAACTTTTTGATAACTTTGTACAGGCTATAAAAAGCGCAGAGCTTATCAATATGTTGGCTAATTATTTTTATGGTTTAAATTTGATTGAAATGGCTATGAACTATTACTCAGTCCTACTAGTGGAACGACAATTAGATGCCACAAGCCTGGAAAATTTGGCTTTTTATCATCTCAATCATGGACATTATGATGAAGCCAAAGAATTTCTTGAAGAGCTTGTAGAATTGCAACCTAAAGCTAGACATCTGTACTACTTCTTGATTCGTAGCGCAGGACAGCACGACAAGAAGTTGTATATTGATAAATTTATCTCTGAATTTCCTGACTTTTCGAGCATTTCTTTTGTTAGAGAATTCATAAATTAAGGATTTAAACAGACAGCGCGTACCTATTCTTCATAGGTACGCGCTGTCTGTTTAAAGGGTGAACTGATACTAAATGGAGTTTTGCAGACTGTCTTTGATTGAAGTCGTAGAAATATCGGGTGTACGTGCTAAATAAATAACTTCGCAATAAGCTTTTAAATCGTCGAATTTTCCCTTCCAATCATCGCCCATTACAAAAGTATGGATATGAAGGTTTGAAATATCAGATGCTTTTTGCTCCCAACAGTGTTCCGGGATAACAGCATCTACATACTTGATAGCTTCAAGCATCATTTTTCGTTTATGATAAGGAAAATAAGCTGCCTTCCCTTTAATTGTATTGAATTCATCTGTAGAAAGGGCTACGGTGAGGTGATCACCAAGGGCGCGGGCTCTTTGAAATAAAAGAATGTGACCATAGTGAAGTAGATCGAACGTTCCATATGTGATTACTTTTCTCAAGGTTTCCCCCCCTTTTATGAACCAGAAGATAGTTTCGTAAGCTTTTCAAGAAGTAGTGAAGTCAACTTGGGTTGAGTGCTTTGGTCTAGCGCCTTTTGGTAATGTATCAGAGCAGAAGTCTTATCTCCTATCCACTCATATACATATCCCATATTATAAATTAGATCTTCGTCCCACGGGAACTGCCGATGTCCTATTTCAAAAGTTTCTATTGCTTCTTGTGGATTGTTATTTAACAAGTGGAGCATACCATTCATTGCATAGATTTCTGAGTCCGCAGCATTGTCTTCGAGATACTGCTGTATAGCTTGATTGGCTTGTGCTATCTGGCCAAGTTCGATCATATCGTTTATTTTGGCTTTAATTTGGTTTTGTAACTGTTTATGTTTATGAAAGATTTCTCTGTTTTGTTGAATGACCTCACGATGCTCCTCAATATATTGATCAATTAGCTCCCATATACGTGATGCCGAATGATGATCTTGGTATTTGTGACACAATGTCAAGATGGTGTTTCTTTCTTGCTTGTACCAGTCTGGTTCAGTCAGAAAACGACTTATAGTATTCTGCAATTCATGCTGGGTAGTTGCTTTTGGCCCTGGAGCCCAAAAGTCGTAAGGTTCAAATAGGAAACCTCGATTTCCTTTGTATTCCTCCAAATCTGTTGGTAAGAACAAAATCGGACGCTCCAGCAAGAGATAATCAATATAGACAGAAGAATAATCAGTAATGAGTATATCGGCAGAGCCTAGAATATCGTAGAGGTCGACACCATTTTGTGATAGCAGGTTGTCATTCAAAATAACAATATGCTCAGATGAAAGAGCATTTAATTCTTCTGTAAAATATTTTTCCTCAAAAGGGTGTAGCTTTACAATAAGTGTTATATTGTTTTCTTTTAAAAACTCTATAAAATTTTGTTGATACATTTCAGAAAAACCAAAAATATTACTGAAATTTTTCCCTCCTTCGAGTTTATCAGGAGTTACAAAGGATTTGCGAAATGTTGGCATGAAGAATATGACAGAACCAGTGTCTATGTTGATTTTAGGGAAAAGCTTTTTTAAATTTTTTTTAGAGTGGGGGGAGAACAAAGCGTCATTTCTAGGTAGTCCCGTGATTCGATATTGGCTGATGTTCCCTCCATTACAAGCGTTCATGGCTGTATTATAGAGAGAAGAGTAGGACATAATCATATCCATTTTGGCCCAATGCTCATGAATATGTGTGTCTGAAATTTCTTCTTGTTTATCCATTTTAGCCATACCCTTTAGTGGAAATCCATGCCACATGTCTATGTTGATCTTGCTGTAATCAGAAGAATACTCACCATGTGTTGTAATATACACGTCACTATGGTCAATATATCGGTTATATAATGCCTGTCTATCTGTTAAAAGTTCAATTTCATATTTGGCAAGCATTTCTTTGGTAGCGGCATGATAAAGATAATAGTTATTAGAACCTGAGGATGACAGGTGAAACATAGTAATTTTAATTTTATCCATATAAATATTGGGTCCCTTCTTATGGCGATTTTTAGACCTTTATATTATTTATCGGTTAGAAAGCGGTGTGCATAAAGCTATTATATATTGGAAAAACATTCATTCTACATATTTGTTAAGAAGACTCTTGAGATGTGAAGTGAAAACCGATAATAAGTTTATACGAGCAGATTTGGTTTTTACATTTCAAAGTTAAAGAGGATCACATATGAAACCTACTATTTCTTTAGTCATGATTGTCAAAAATGAGGCTAGAACTCTAAAACGTTGTTTGGAGAGCGCAGTGAAATATGTGAATGAAATTGTTATTGTTGATACAGGTTCGACGGACAATACTAAACATATCGCTCAAGAATTCGACGCTAAAATTATAGACTATGTATGGAAGAATGACTTCGCAGATGCAAGAAATTTTGCCCTGGAACATTCCTCGGGAGACTGGAATTTAATATTAGATGCCGACGAATATATATCTAATGACTGCCAAGAGATTATTTTTGAATTTATTACCCGAAATAAACATTCAATAGGCAAAGTAAAGAGAATTGATAAATTTATGGGAACAGATGGAGTTAATTATGAGCAAATATACATATCGAGGATATTTCCTGCTCAATGCAGATATAAGGGGAAAATACATGAGCAGATCGAGTCTGATCTTCCACGAATACAACTGGGGATAGAAGTTCAGCATGATGGTTATTTTCAACAAACAAAAAGTAACCGAAATATACCTATCTTAAAATTAGCTATTGAAGAAAATCCGAATGATCCTTATTATCACTTCCACCTTGCTAAAGAATATCGTGGATTGGAGGATCATCATCAAGCCCTTATTCATCTAAAACGAGCCTATACATCCATGACCGGGCTTGAAGGATATGCTCCTAACATTATTGTTAATCTTTTGTATGCAATGATTGCAACGAGCCACTTGGAAGAGGGACTGTCGCTGATTCAGAATCATCAGGATTTTTTGTCTAATAATGCGGATTTTTATTTTGTATCTGCTTTGTATCTTCTTGAGCTTATTTTAAGTAATCCCGAGGAATATAGCGGATTAATCTCTTCAATAGAGCGATATTATAAGAAGGCGTTGGAAATTGGGGAGACAGGGAATGAAGGAAGTGTACTGGGCGCTGGAAGTTTTGCAGCTCACCATAATCTAGGCGTGTTCTATGAAGTCATAGGTGATTTGGTAAAAGCAAAAGAGCAATATATGGAGGCATCAACTTATAGTTATGAGCCTTCTATAGCACGATTGAGAGAGTTTAGAAAGGAAGAATTTTAAAAAAGAATAGAGGAGTTTAGCCAATGTGGAAAACAAGTATTATTTTATCCTGTGCAAGTGAAGATTTTGAATATATGAGAGCATCATTAGAAAGTATACGTAGATTTACAGAACGTGGAACATATCAATTGATTATAGTTGAACATGGAAGTTCAGCATTAGTAAGAGACTGGCTGGTAGAACAGACAGATGTAATTACTTTATTTCATAATGAACTCCTATCTCAAGCTCAAGCATGGAATTCTGGTTTAAATGTAGCTACTGGGGACAATGTGCTTTTTTTGCATAGCGATACCTTGGTAACAGAAAACTGGTTAACTTATATGATTCAATCCCTATATCAGGATGATAGTGTTGCGGGAGTGGGGCCACTTACAAACTATGCTGAGGGAACACAGGCCACAGAGATTCAATTTTCTTCTATTGAGGATTTACTATACTTCGCAAAGAAGAACGGGCGTAGTTTTAGGCAGGAACAAAGGTTGACTCTGGCAAATTTTTGCTTGCTTTTCAAAAAAGAAGCCATTGAACAAATAGGGAATTTTAACGAAAAACTAAGCGGACAAGCACTAGGAATCGATTATTCCTTAAGAGCGGTAAAAGCAGGTTTTAAACTTATACTTACTAAACATGTTTTTATCCACCATTATGGAGAAAAAGATAACAAAGAATCGAATAGTAATGAATTTAAGCAGATTTGGGGATTTGACGCTTCCCTAACTCAGCAAAAAACGATTCTCCAGTCATCCATACAAGCAGAACTTGATGGACAATTTCGAGTTTTACAAGTTGGAAGTGGCTGTGGGGCAACACTTCTCAGTTTAAAACAAAATTATCCTAATGCATCTGTTTTTGGAGTTGAAAGTAATAGAAGTGTTATAGAAATAAGTAAAGAACTGCAACTGATCACTAAAGAAAGCTTAGAAGCTTATGTAAATGAAAAGCAATCCTTTGATTATATTATCTTAAATGCAATAGATGACTTGGAAAACACATTATATGGTTGCTATACATTGTTGAAAGATGGTGGTAAATTAATTGCAAATTTCCCCAATATACATCATTATTCTACAATTATAAGTTTGCTTAAAGGAGAGGACTTGCCTTACGGATTTTTGACTAATTGGACTATTAATACACTGCCAGCACTTTTTGAACAGGTAGGATTTGACGAGCTCAAAATCGACTATAAAAATAAAGAGATGGAGCAACCGACCGTAAGGTTTATGAATGAATTACAAAGATTGGTTGATCATGAATTGTCAGCTTATTTTAATGTTGAACAATTCCTTATCACCGCTTCGAAAGAAATAGGACATAAAGTCCTACATGAATTATTCAATCAATTATTTCAAACGTTATCAGACGAAGTGTTGGAGGAAATATTGCAGTATTCTACAGGGAAAATTATTAAGGCCGCTAAGGAATATGATGGCCCTGTTGTACCTCTATTGAATTATTTGGCAATCACGAATTATGAGAGAAATAGACTAGATCAAATATTTCCTTTGCTGAATACAGCATATGAGATGAACCCGGATGATCCTACAACACTTTTTAATTTGGGAACAGTATATTATGGTCTGGGAAAGGATAAAGACGCATTAAATTGGTTATTGAAATTACCTGAAAAGACTGAACAAGTAGAAAATTGGATATACGAGCTTGAAGAGATAGTATCTTTGAAACATGAGTCTATAAAATGGCTTACATTTTTGTTATTAAGGATAGAACAAAATGTTCAACGAGAAGAATCTTTAACGGAACTTACGACGTTGATTGATTCTCAAAAAATACATGCAAATCAAATTTTAAACGTAATAATTGAGAATATAATAGATAAGGCTAATACTGTTAATATATTGATAAATCATATGTATGAGCGCAATCATTATGAGTTAGTGATAGATCTACTAAAACTTTCACTTAACTATCAAGAAAATCGTGACGACACTTTATTTCTAATAGCTAATATGTTGTTTAAACTAGAGCATTATCCAGATGCTTTGGAGTATCTCGACAAGATTGTCAATCGTACTGAGAGGGTTTCAAGGTTAATTAAAAACATAAAAATAAAATCTCATTAATTCTGTATGGATGTGATAAAAAAATGACAACGAACCAGATTAAAGTATCCGCGATCGTTCCAATGTACAATGTTGATGAATATGTTCAAGAGACTATTGAATCCTTATTGTCTCAAACTCTATCAGAAATTGAAATTATTTTAATTGATGACCATTCTACAGATAAAACTTATGAGATAGCAGCAGATTTTGACTCCCGTTATGATCAGATTGTGCTGTATAGACAAGATGTCAACCAGGGAGTTTCAGCAGCAAGGAATATTGGTCTGGAGTTGGCTAAAGGTCAGTATGTTTTTTTTGTGGATGCGGATGATACGATTCCTTCAAATACCCTTGCACTCATGTATCAAACGGCTATTGATAAAAACGTAGATCTAGTTACGGGGATCTATGAGCGATTTGATAGCAAGAGCAGCACCGTTGTAAACTTTTTCAACCAATTTCCTGAAATGAAATTGGAAGGCTATAAAAATATTTATGATGATTCTCAATTTTTATATTCTGTTTATAGTTGCGGAAAACTCTTTTCTAAAAAACTAATTTATGATATCAAGTTCCCAGAACATATAAGCTTCGCAGAGGATCATGTTTTTACCATTCACGCATATTTGCGAGCAAAGCGAATTTTTAATGTATCTTCTAATGTCTACAACTATAGAATAAGAGAAAACGAAACGGAGTCAGCAACTCAATCTATTTATAAAGATCCAGTAAAAAACTTCAGTAACTTGATTAATACATTTAATATAGTGAAGTCTCTTATGAGTGAGCATGTAGAACAAAAATATATACAAAACAAGTTGTTGAGCACATATTTAACAAGATTAATTCATTGGAACATTTGGACTGCTTTAAGTAATGCTCTCCTTTCTACGAAGATTTCAAATAGATTAGAAATTTTAAGGCTATATATGGGATGGATCAAGGGTTTAAATAACGAAATAATACTTTCAAACTTATCCGATTTTAAGCTAATTAACATGAAATTGAATAAATTTATTAGAGTTATGGACAATAAAACAATAGATAAAATCCATGATCTTTTTGACTTATTTGAAGCAAAAGGGGTCTAACTAAGGAGCAACTATGATAAATGAGCTAAGAAATCGAGAGCTTCAGAAACGGTATGAAAATATAGTCAATGCTAAAAGACAGAATCTTATTGAAGGAATTATTGAACCCAAGCAAAGGATTCATGTTGTTTATGTGATGGAAAAAGTTAACGTGTGTGGTGGAGTGAAAATCATTCTACAGCACGCAAATAAGTTAGTTGAATATGGAATGAGAATAACAATCATCTGTCATTTTCCGTTTCCAACATGGTTCCCACTAAATGCTGAGTATATTCAGGTGCCATTTGGTATAGAACTTGCCAAAGGAATTCCTGATTGTGATTTAGTAGTTGCTACTTATTATAGACATATTCACGCATGTATCGAAACAGGGATTGCACCTGTCGTTTATTTTGAGCAAGGAGATAACCATCTTTTTGAATACGATAACCTGGATCCTAATACTAAAGCATTTGCCTATAAACAATACCAGCTACCTGAGTTTATATTTACCGTTTCTAATAAAGCAGCAAGTTATATAAAGAGATTTTATAATAGAGAAGCTAAAGTTATCTATAATGCTATTGATAATTTTACTTTTAATATTGATATAGATGCCTTTAAATGGACCAAACCGTATATATTAATGATAGGGCAGAACAATACATTTAAAGGTATTGAAGAAATTATTGAGGCTGTAAAGATATTGAGGGATGACAACTTTGGTTTAGACTTGATTTGGATAACTCCAGAAGAACCCGTGGTTCAAACTTTTATTTTATCTGATATTAGCAAAATATATATAGCTCCGTCGCAAGATGAAATTGCTAGTTTATATAGAGGGGCTGAATTATATGTATCAGCGTCTCATTATGAATCTTTTTCATTACCTGTAATTGAAGCAATGTCGTGTGGTTGTGCAGTTGTCACTACAAGAAATGCGGGTGTTCTAGAGTACGCGGAGGATAACGTAAATGTCTTGTTAGCACATATTAATGAACCTAAAGACCTTGCTATAAAAATAAAAATGTTACTAGAGAATTCGGAAGTTAAATCTAGATTAATCCAGAATGGCATAAAAACATCTCAAATGTTTTCATGGGATCAGATAATAATTGAACTAGCTGAATATTATAACTATTGTAGTAGTTTTACTGTGAAAAACCAATCTGCACCCTTTGAATGGAATATTTATATTGAGCAAAAACAATTAATTAATACAAGGGAATACAAGAAACTTATCAAAAATATTCTTAACAGTAGTTCTGACATCATACAAATACCTCGAGTCTATAATTTAATTGAAGGGCACTATATTGCTAGATGGGAAACAGTTGCAACAAGGAAGCAACCAGAAAATAATAAGATAGGTAAAGTGTTCGTTTACGCTATGGAGGGTAAAGGGAGTTTACCATATGAAGATGCTTATGTATTTTACAATAAAAAATATTTTATCGACTCATTTACTTTGCTGACTGAGAAATTCAAATTGGAAAAAGAATTATTTCATAAAGCTGTTTATGCTAAGTGGATGCTTTTATGCTTAATTGAGTTAGAAAAGGATAGAGAAGCTTTTGATTTTATTGATTACCTACAAAAAATATATCCGGATTTCACAGACTTATATTATATAATTAATTTATTGAACTTACTTTCCAATGGTGAATGTTGTATTAAATGTTTAGAGAACATATCTGTATTAGGGGATGCAGTTAATTACCCAGAATATTTTTATGAGATAAAAAAACTAGTGAAGTAACTTTAAACTACGGTAATAATGAAAGATAATAATTTATTAGGGGAATTTTAAAAACACTGTTAATATAATATTTTTAGCTCTGTTTTTCAAATTTTTTCCTAAATTAAGAAGATATTTCTTGATCAAGAAGATGGGTTTATTTAATGGTGAATATTGAATTGATAATTATTTAATATGTTAAGGATGTGACCAAAAGTATGTTTGGAACTTATATTGGGAATAAAAAAATGATTATTAACTTAGCTTACGGTGGAATGTTGACTATTTCATCAGACGATTTAAGTTTGATGCCTAGCTTAGTCACTAAAGGTTTAATTGAAACTCCTTTAACAAAATATTTTATAGATAATGTTAAAGTTGGGGACACGGTAGTTGATGTAGGGACAAATGTTGGGTATTTTACTATCCTAGCAGCGAAATTAGTAGGGAGTGAAGGAACTGTCATAGGGTTCGAGGCAAATCCAGAAATATATAATTTATTAAAAGATAACATCGCTATGAATTGGATTACAAAACAAACAAAGCTCATAAATAAAGCAGTATACTCAGAAGTTTCTAGACTTCAATTTAGAGCATCAAAGAAGTTTCATGGTGACTCTTCTTTACAGGTTAGACCCACTGATGAAAATGTAGTAGATGAGTATACTCTAATAAATATTGATGCAGTGACTCTAGATAGTGAACTCATTAAAACGGAACAAATAGACCTTTTAAAAATTGATATTGAAGGTGGAGAGTATCAGGCTTTTTTAGGAATGGTTGATCTTATAAAAAAAGGGAAAATAAGAAAAATAGTATTTGAATGGAATAAAATTATGTTAGGGAAGGAAAGCTCATCATTTGCATCTCTAATAGAAGAATTGCTTATTAATTATAATGGAAATCTTTATTCTTTAGATTCTGAAGGAGCTGCTATTCCAGTTTCATTAGAATCTATCATTTCTCTAGATTTCTATCCCTATGCTTTAATAGTATTTGAATGACTTGTATAGAAGATTTTAACTTTAATAATACGCCATGTATTTAAAAACGAGTGATAAATTGTTTTTTTAAGTGTTTTAAATCAGATTAAATCGAATGATTCCAATTAAAGAGTTGATTTGGGCAATGAGGCAGCAGGTCTTATTGGCTCAAGGAAAGGCTCCCCAATTAATTTTGCAATAGTTTTAAAACCATGGACTGAGATAAAGTGTTACTTTTCTATAAGAAGATCAGGAGAGGGTACAAAATTTCATAATAAAATGTTCTTCTATTAAGAGTTTCAAACATTCGCAAAGAGTTTACTATAATTGTATAGTAAACTCTTTGCTTAATATACCATTTCAATCTATAGAAATAGATTGCTTTTTAAAATTGGAATAACTATGAATGAAAACATTATCAATTCCAATTGACAATGGATAACTTTGGGTGGTATAGTCGGAAATGTGGGCGAGAGCTTCACTTCATTTGATGACGAAGGGAATGTTAGTGCATGCAAGGTAAAGTAAAATGGTTTAACGCAGAAAAAGGTTATGGTTTCATTGAAACGGCTGACGGCGGCGACGTATTTGTACATTTTTCCGCAATTCAAACAGAAGGCTTCAAAACACTTGAAGAAGGACAAGACGTGGAGTTCGACATTGTCGAAGGCGCACGTGGACCACAAGCCGCTAACGTAACCAAATTATAATCATCCCCGGCATAGCCGACCTACATAATTGGTAAGATGGTTAGCAATGGATAACGCGCTAGCACTGCCCTGGAATTTATTCCAGGGCTTTTTTATGTTTTCTAATTACATAAAAAAGCCCCTTACCCAGTGGTAAGGAGCTCAACACAATAGAATATTTACTCTAGAGAACCATCAAAGTCAGCCATCTCGACAAAAATGGTATTGGAGGAGGCAGATTGTTTCTCTACGCTTCCGTCTGGATAGCGGAATTGATAGCGCAGGATGACCTGGGCGATCAGATACGCACGGAGGGCAGATTCGATGTCGAAAGAAAAGACGATGACGGCTTTGTGGTCTGGGTCAAGCCGACCTAACGGAATACCTTGGAGCAGGTTAGGATGCGGTAGTGGCACAGAATTCACGGTGACCGTTCGTAGCAAAATGAAATCTTCGGCTGCAAATGGTGCAGTGAGCAAGAGCTCTTCCAGTGGGGTATTTCCGATGTTTTCCACATGGACGGTGAAGGACAGGGTATCTTCTTGGCCGACACGCAAAGCGCTGGAGCTAAGCGTAAGTTTAGGGATGGCTGAAATAACGCTCACGCCGACGGTGTTGGTTTGGGTTGTTTCCTGGATGGTCTCTCCACCACTACGACGTGAGGTATATTCGATGGTGGCTTGGTTGCTGAATGTTTCATCTGCTGGTGCTTCACGAATTTGCGCCTGGAGCGTAAGGGTGAGCGTCTCCCCTGGTGCAATATCCGGGAGCGTGATACCTGCGGCGGGATTAGCGCCTGGCTGTGCTTTTTGTTGGATAGTTAGGCTGTTGGGTACATAAATGAGTCCATGCGGCAACGGGTCTGTGAACAGCGGATGCTGCGCTGTGATCCCCCCTTTGTTAGTAATCTGAATGGTGAAGGTGAGTGTGTCGCCTACAGAGGCATCTGTGGTGTTCACCTTTTTAACTAATTCGAGCAGTGGGAATACAACTGGGATCGTAACGGTATTGGTATTCAATGTCTCCGATACGACTCTTCCTCCAGGTAACGTAAACGAGTAGGCCAAGGCAGCTTGATTTACGATGTAGCCGGATGGAGGCGTCTCTAATACGGTCACTTGATAAGTCAGTGTCAATGACTGTCTGGATTCCACAGACCCAAGGCTAACACCGATAGCTGGATCGGCCCCCGACAGTAATTGACCGTTCAACTGTATGCTGTCAGGAATCAATAGAGTCCCGGCAGGAATGAAATTTTGCAGTGTAACTTCGGATGTTACGTTGCCAAAGTTGTTGAGCAGTACCGTATAAGTAAGGCTTTTTCCTGCGATGGCCTCCGTATTTTCTGTGGAGATACTTGCAGCAAGCTGTGGATCAAAAACAGTTATAGTCACGGTGTTGCTGGTAACCTCGCTCGCACCGTCACTGCCAGCATATTGAAGACGAACGCTATTGTTTAGACGTCCGCCGAGAGGCAGAGACTGAACGTTCACGCTGTAAGATACATCAATTGTCTGTCCCGCCTGTAAGCTGCCAATAAATAATGGTTCACCTGGCTTGCTAGAAGCAGGTGGAGAACCGTTAATTTTCAAGCTATTCGGGTTTATGATGGTTCCATTCGGTACGTAATCGGCTAATACTACATCGGTAATGACCGAGCCTCCATCGTTAACAAGAGTCAGCTGATAAGGCACAGCATCACCTAATGCGACAGTAGACACTGTTGTGCGTAGCACAGTTGACAAGGCTCCTTTAGCGGTAGGGGCTACTTTAACCGAGACAGAAGGTGAGGTAGATACCAGATTTGTGCTTCGTCCGTCCGGCAGATGGTAGGAGTAAGCCAGCGAAGCTTGATTCACCAGTGTGCCAGACTCGGAGGCACGAACGACAAGCGCGGAGAAGACGGTAGTCGTTTTTTCTCCTGGTGCGATGGTGCCTAGGGCAATGCCTTGCTCTGGACTGACTCCATATTGAGGGGTTCCATTAACCGAAATAGAGCCGGGAACAAAAGAAAGATCCGATGGCAATGAGTCCGTTAACAAGCCAAACGCACCGATATTTCCCGTATTTTCTGTGACGATGGAATAGGTGATGCTTTGACCTGGCTGTACGCTCTCCGTGCTGGCTATTTTCGTCAGTTTCACCACAGGCTGAAGTAAGGCAATGGTGACAGCATTGGACAAAACGGCACTCGCTTCTTCACCATTTGAGAGTAACAAGCGCGCCTGATTCGTACGTGGCCCTGGCTGTTCTGTCGCTGTGATACGGATATCAAAGGATATGACAGTCTTGGTATTCGCTTCTAACGGTGGCAAAGGTATGCCGGTGCCGGGATCGCTCTCTGCCACCGTAGATCCATTAATCTGAACTGAGCCTGTAATAAACTCGATGTCCTCTGGCAAAGTGTCCAGCAAACGGGCATCTTGCACGGTATTCGTATCCTCGTTGAGGATCACGAGTTCATACGTCAAGGTATCGCCAGTAGTGGCGAAAGGTGAGCTTACGCTTTTGCTTAATGTGATGTCTAGCGGTGACACGGCAACCTCAACAATGTTGGATAAATGGAAACCACCTGCCTCTCGTCCATCTGGTGCATTAAAGCGATAGTCTACCTCAGCCTGATCTACCAGCAGTACGGTTGCAGGGATGGAGGATACCAGCACTTGGAAAGTGACGGTTGCCGATTGTCCTGGTGGTATGGCTGGAGTCGAGATGCCAGAAACCGGGCTTGCACCGGGAGCTGCAATGCCGTTAATCGAGACGGTGTTCGGAAGGAATACAGAGCCGTCCGGAATATTGTCACTTACAGTAGTTGAGGCTACAATGTTACCCGTGTTGGATACGACAATCGTGTAAGTGATGATGTCTCCGACGGTAGAATTATTGGTATTGCTTGTTTTGACTGCTGTTAGGATCGGCTGGAAGACCGGAATGATTATTACATTAGATGTTGAGCTGCCAGTAAATACTCCGCTGGTAAAGCTAACGGATGCCTGATTAGTTAATTGTGCCGGTGTTGGCAAGAAGTCGACTCGAACCTGGAACGTAACGGTAGCAACGGCTCCTGGAGCGAGGCTACCGATGGCAATGCCAAAGCCAGGGTTTCCATCAGGGAAGGAAGTTCCGTTTATGGTAACACTGCCATTCACAAAGGAGCTTCCCGCCGCAATCATATCTGAAACCACTATATTATTGGCTGTACTGATCCCATTGTTGGAGACAGCCAATGTGTAGGTGATGATATCGCCAGTAATGGCGTCGGTAGCCGCCGTTCCTTTGACGATGCTAACGTCTGGTGAGGATACAGAGATACTAACTGAATTGGATACCGCAGATCCGGATACCGTTCTGCCATCTGGTGGTTGGAAAGTGAATGAGCCAGATGCCTGATTGACCAGCACCTGTGGATTAGGCAGAGTGTTGATAACGGTTTGGAACGTTACGGATACCGTTCCGCCTGGCAGCACGGATCCAACTGGAACGCCAGTTTCGATGGACAATCCAGGTTGCGGACTGCCAGCAATGCTGACACTATTGGCAAGGAAAGTCGATCCGGCCGGGATGTTATCGCTGATGGTAAGCGCTGCTGCAATATTGCCGCTATTCACGGCCGTAATCGTGTAGGTCAGTGTATCGCCGACGGAGGCGTTAAGAGTGCTAGATGCTTTAGTAATTGCAATTAACGGTTGGAACACAGGTACGATGAGTGGATCGGAAAAGGCAGTGCCAGTGAACGTTCCGCTAGTAAACGTGACGGCTGCAATATCTGTGAGCAGTGGTGGCTGCGGCAAAGACTGGACAGTCGTTTGGAAACTGACGACGAATGTATTTCCAGGTGCGACGTTTCCAATGGCAATTCCAGCAACCGGAGAGGCATTAGGGAAGGCTACTCCGTCGATGAGGACACTGCCCGGAACGAAGGAGGTACCTGCAGGAATTGTGTCGGTTACAACAGTATCTGTGACTGAATCCACACCGTTATTCGTGATGCTCAGTGTATATCTGATCGTATCTCCGACTACAGCGGCTGCCAGACTGGATGTTTTCGTCACCTGAATATTAGGTGCAGACACAGCAACATTGACTGTATTGGATGTGACGGAACCACTCAGCACCCTACCATCTGGCGGTGAGTACGTAAAGTTCGCTTGCCCTTGGTCGGTCAATATAGGCGGAGTTGGCAGAGACGAGACGATGGTTTGGAAGCTCACTGTAATACTGCCTGAAGGGGCCAGTGATCCGAGCGTTATGCCTGTAACTGGCGAAGCTCCCGGTACAAGGATGCCGTTAACAACGACGCTGTTAGGCAGTAGTTCGGAGCCAGCAGGGATATTATCCGACAGCACGGGTATAACGGCAATATTTCCGGTATTGGTGAGCGTCAGAGTATAGACCAATGTTGATCCGATCTGTGTGTTGACGGTATTGACGGTTTTGGTCAGGCCGATGATTGGCTGATAAACAGGCAAGGTCACCGGATCGGATTGCGAAGACGAGGTCAACGTGCCTGAAGTAAAGCTGACGGTTGCTTGATTGGTTATTTGCGGCGGCTGCGGCAGACTAACGACGGAGACCTGAAATGTAACTGCTGCCGAACCACCTACTACGATGGTGCCTACAGGGATACCTGAGCTTGGTGATGCAGTAGGTACAGATGTGCCATTCACGGTTACACTGCCAGGAACAAAGCTGGTGCCGGGCGGCAGTGGATCAGATACAACGGCATTGACGACTTGACTGATTCCGTTATTCGTAGCGACCACAGTATACGTAATGGTATCTCCGACTACGGCATCAGTAGCGGAGGCTGTTTTGATAACGTCCACATCTGGCGAAGAGACCGAGACGGTCACGGACGGAGATACTGCACTTCCAGTCAGGACACGACCATCTGGTGGTTGATAGCTGTAAGCTGCGGTCGCCTGATTGACCAATGTACCTGATGCGGGCAGTGAGGTAATGACTGTCTGAAAGGTCAGAGTGACGGTCGTAGCTGCACCTATGATACCTAATGGGATCCCAACACTTGGATCTGAACCAGGTGCTGCGGTGCCATTGATCACTACACTATTAGGGATAAAAGCAGCCCCTGCCGGAATGGGATCACTAAGTACGGTATCTGCACCGATGTTTCCAGAGTTCGTAACGGAGAATGTATAGGTTACAGTATCTCCAACCGTAGCTCTTCCAGTTCCCGCGCTTTTAGTTACAGTGACGATCGGTTGATACACAGGGATGGTAACGGGATTGGATACCGAAAATCCATTAAATGCACCTGAAGTAAAGCTGACGGTTGCTTCATTGGTAATGGACGCTGGTGACGGCAGGGATTGTACGTTAAGCAAAAAGCGAATGGTGGCTCCGCCACCAGCTCCAAGCGTTCCGACAGGAATGCCATTTTGCGGGTTGGCTGAAACGACCGGCGTACCATTGATTGTAACGCTGCCTGGTACAAAGGCGGTTCCGAAGGGAATGGTGTCCGTGACGATTACGCTAGTAACAGGATCGAGTCCGTTATTGAACGCAGTTATGACATAGGGGACAGAATCACCCACGACAGCGACAGCCACATCAGCTGCCTTCGTGACTGTTACATCTGGTGACGAGATCGGAATGGATACAGGCAGGGCGGCTCCGTTTCCGGTCAGCGTTCGTCCATCTGGTAGCTGGAACGTGTAGTTCACAGTGGCCTGGTTGGTTAGTATGGAGCCTGGTGGTACCGATATGACCACAGCGCTGAACGAGACGGTTACCGTCGCGCCTGGGGCAACTGAACCGATATTAATGCCTGTAATAGGGTCTGCTCCGGGAATGGGTGCACCGTTGACCAGTACACTATTTTGATTCAAGCTAAGCGAGCTGGACAACAGATCAAGCACGACCGTTTCTGCGGGCGCGTTGCCGGTATTGGTTACAGTGATGAAAAAGCCAAGTGTATTACCTACAGTAGCACGATCCGCACTGAGGGTATTGGTCACATTCAAAATCGGCTGTAGTACAGGTAGGCTGACTTGATTCGAGACGGATTGACCTGCGAAAGCCCCTGAATTAAAGGAGACAGTCGCCTGATCCGTTGACAAACCTGACGCTGGCAAGGATGTTACCGTTGCCTGGAAGGTGACCGTTACTGAGCTGGCAGCAGGGACAGTGCCTACGGATACGCCTGTGGCGATGTTGGCTCCCGGTATAGTGACACCATTGACTTGTACGGAGTTAGGTATAAAAGTAGTGCCATCAGCAATCGGGTCGATAAAGACAGTTCCCGTTACGGGTGTAATGCCGCTATTTACTGCGTTAATGGTATACGTAATGGTATCGCCGAAGGCTACAGAGGTCTGATTGACCGTTTTGGTCACGGTGACATTCGGATTGGATACGGGAATGAACACCGGATTCGATTGTACGCTTCCATTTAATGTGCGACCGTCAGGTGGCTGGAAGGTGAATGTGGCCGAACCTTGATTTAACAGACCCAGGCCAGCAGGGACAGCGTTAATGACGACTTGAAAAGTAAGAGCGACAGAAGCCCCCGCTGCAATGTTTCCGACTAATACCCCTGATTGGGGATTGGCTCCAGCAACAGGCAGACCGTTCACGGTGACGCTATTCGGTATAAAGGAAGAGTCTGATGGAATGGCATCGGTGAAGGTGGCGGTCGCTGCTAAATTACCTGTATTTTGGGCGGTCAGTGTATAGACTACGGTATCGCCTACCGTTGCTTGACTCGTATTAGCAGTTTTAACGAGATTGATAATAGGTTGGTAAACTGGGACGACAACGGTGTTGGAGAGTGATGTGAAATTCAGTGTACCGCTGGTAAAAGAGACCGTTGCCTGATCGCTCAGTTGGGGTGGCTCAGGCAGGCTGTTAACGGACACGGAAAAAGTGACCGTTGCTGACGCCCCGGCAGCGATGGAACCGATTGGGATCCCCGTTAAGGGGCTGGCTGACGGCAATGTCGTTCCATTTACAATAACTGAGCCAGGAACAAAAGTGGAGCCCGACGGGATCGTATCGTTCACCCGAACATCCGTCACGGTTTGGACTCCGCTATTGGTAGCTGTAATGGTATAGGTTATCGTATCACCGGGAACTGCGTCAGCTACTGAAGCGCTTTTGCTAACTTGCACATTGGGTGACGATACAGGAATTGTGACAATATTGGACGAAACATTGCCGTTAACAATCCGGCCATCCGGCGGTTGAAAGGAAAAGCTGATATTCGCCTGGTCGGTGAGTTGGGGAGGTAAAGGCACGGAAGTAATCACCACCTGAAAAGTTGTTTGAGTTACGGCTCCGGGTGCAATGGAGCCAATAGACAGACCTGTTGCGGGACTGGCGCCGGGAATAGGAACACCGTTGACAACCACACTGTTCGGTACCAGTGCTGAGCCTGCGGGGATATTGTCTATCAATGTGGCAGCAGCTGCAATATTACCGCTGTTGGTTACTGCCACAGAGTACGTTACGATGTTTCCGACTGTGGCTGATATAGGTTCGGCGGTTTTGCTTACGCTTAACACCGGAGCGTTCAAAGCCACTGTCACCGGGTTAGATACTGATACGCCTGAAAAAGCACCGCTGGTGTAGCTGACACGCGATTGATTGGTGAGCTGCGGCGGACTTGGTAATGGAGAGGACACCATCACCCTGAAAGTGATCGTAGCCCCTCCTCCAGCGGCGATGCTCCCAATAACGATACCTAATGATGGATCTGCACTGGCCACTGTGGAGCCATTCAGCGTTACGCTACCCGCAGTGAATTGAGAGCCGCCCGGGATAGGATCGGAAACGACCACATTGCTCACAGTCTGGATTCCGTTGTTGAGTACGGTCAGGGTGTATAACACCGAATCACCAGGAATGGCGGTGGAACGGTCTGCAGTCTTCGAAATGGACACATTCGGCGCTGACACAGGAATGGATAACACGTTGGACGATGTGCTATCTGTTCTCACTCGCCCATCGGGCAATGTAAAGGAAATGGCGGCGGTGGCCTGGTCTGTTAGTTGGGATGGTATTGGAAGAGAAGCGACTACAGTTTGGAATGTCAATGTGATAGGGCTTTGCGGCGACACGGTTCCGATGAAAATGCCTGCTGCTGGACTGGCTCCGGGCTGACTAACGCCATTGATTACCACGCTGTTCTCCATAAATGTGGACCCGGCAGGAATAACATCTGTCAGCGTTACAGAAGCGTTATAGTTGCCGCTGTTCGTGACCAATAATGTGTACAGAATCGTGTCGCCTATCGTAGCTGCTGTTGTATTTGCAGATTTGGCCACACTGATGCGAGGTTGATAAACCGGCACAGAGACGGTATTTGTCTGGGATGTTCCGGTAAACGCACCGCTGGTGAAGCTGACACTGGCTGTGTTTTGCAGCGGCTGTACGGACGGAACGACATTGACCAGCACAGCATAGGACACCTGCACGGATGCGCCTGCGCCAATGGTGCCGACTGGAATCCCACTTCTTGGATCGGCTGTGCTCACAGGTGAACCACTGACGGTTACGCTTCCGGGTATAAATGACACGCTGCCGGGGAGTGGATCGGTAATCACGGTGTTTGTGATGGGGTCAATTCCGTTATTTACGGCGTTCACGCTGTAGGTCAGCGTTTCGCCAACACTAACGGATGTGAATCCCGCAGACTTGGTTACTGCTACGTTGGGAAGCGAAATCGATACGGAAACAATATTGGAGAGAAGCGAGCCCGAGAGGGTTCTCCCGTCTTGCAACTGATATGAATATTGGAGCAGGCCCTGATCGTTTAACCCACCCCCGGGGGGGAGGGAATCCACTGTCGTCCGGAATGAGACTGTAATTTGTGCACCAGGGCTTATGGTGCCCACTAAAATTCCCGTATTAGGATTGGCGCCTGGCACTGAGGACCCGCCGACAATGACGCTTCCGGGAATAAAGGTGGAGCCTGTCGGTACAGTTTCCGTCAAGGTCGTGTTTAATACGGCTGTTCCGGTATTAGCGATGAGAAATGAATAAGTAATTGTCCCGCCAACGCTGGCACGGTTGGAGCTTGCGCTTTTGGTAATCGTCGGCGTTGCAATAACGACAGGTATGGTTACAAGATTGGACAAAGATGATCCGGTAAAGGCCCCGGAAGTGAAGCTGACAGTTGCACGATTGTTAATCTGTGCAGGAGAAGGCAGAGAATTAATGGCTGCTCGAAATACAACCGTAACCGATGCGCCTGGAGCTAAAGTGCCGATCGGAATACCGTTCACAGGTGTAGCAGTCGCAGAAGCAGTTCCGTTCACGGTGACGCTACCAGGTACAAAGGCAACTCCGCTTGGCAGTGGATCGGTAACGACTACATTGGTCACATTGGTGATTCCGTTGTTTGTGGCGGTTATGGTAAATTGAATAGTCTCTCCGACTGCGGCAGCCGCCAGGGAAGAGACTTTTGTCACGGTCACATTTGGTGAGGATACGGGAATGGTGAGCGTGTTGGACGTCCCGCTTCCGTTCAATACACGTCCGTCAGGCGGTGTGAAGGTATACGTATAAGCCGCCTGATCGGTCAAATTACCAGAGGCGGGAACCGCGTTGACGAGGGCCTGGAAGGTCACGGGTATAGTAGCACCAGTATTAATCGTTCCAACTGAAAAACCAGTAGCGGGATTGGCAGCAGGCACGGAAGAACCACCAATGGTCACACTGCCCGGTATGAAGGATGATCCGGCGGGAATGCTCTCCGAAAAGCTGAGATTTGCAGCAATGCTGCCCGTGTTGGATATCTGAAACGTGTACGTAATGGCATCTCCGACTGTAGCAGCTGTTGTATTGGCACTTTTAACAATCCCAATAACAGGCTGGTAGATCGGTGTACTGGCAGTGTTGGACGGAACGTTGCCAGAAATGACAGGTCCTCCAGGCACAGTTTGGAAGGAAAAGGATGCGGATGCCTGATTACCCAGCTGGGTGTTTGCTGGCAATGAAGTGACGGTTGCACGGAATGTAATGGTCACCGTGGAAGCAGGAGCTACGCTACCCACTGTGATACCTGTTGCGGGATTGGCTGTTGGCTGGGCTGTGCCCGCGACAACAACACTGCCAGGTACAAAGGTAGCCCCGGCTGGTATGGTATCGGTAAGTACTGTGTTGGAAGCACTGACGAGCCCCGTATTCGAAATGTTAATCGTATAGGTAACTGTATCGCCAATAACCAAGCCTGTAGAGCTGGCCGTTTTGGTCAGGGTTACCAGCGGGGCATTGATATCAATTTGAATGGCATTGGCATTTACAGTGTAAATGTCGCCATTTGTTGTCAGCTGGAGGACACCTGTGGTTTGGCTGTTGAGCAGCGTGGAGGAAATATCGACATTGGTTATGTCCCAACCTTGCCGTCCGCCCGTCACCTGTGTGCCAGGTGCTCCATTTACGGCATTAGTTGTACCGAAGGTTCCGGTCGTGACCAATGTACCGTCGTCTCCGTTTATTTGGGAAGCGAAAAAATTAGTCGAAAAATTATTAGGCCCAGACAGCGCAGTCAAACTGGATGTGGTAGGTCCAAATAACGCACGGTCACCAGTAATGTCCACGTCACCCTCTTGGGCGCTAATCAGGGCCCTACCACGCAAAGTCCCCTGTACGGGCGTGGCAAAGCCACTAACCACCACATTGACCGAGCCTGTAGCGGTACTGACCCCTTCACCACCAACACGTAGCGACAGGTTACGGAAGGGCAGAGACGGGTTATTGTACACCACAGCCAGCGTCCAGCCGGCATGGTTGGTGTTGGTGGAATCGGGAACCGTGATGGTGCCCGTCACATTTCCGACCGTGTATGCCCCTGCACCGCCTTGAATGACCAGATTTGTGACATTCGCTGTTCTCACATAGGTACTGAGACTGGTGACATTGACTGATGTTGCAGATTCAGGGCTGACTGTAGTAGATAAAGCAGGTGTCTGAAATGTGACCGGGTTGCTGGCGCTGGATAATACATTGGTACTGCCGTTGGCATAACTTCCTCCCCAAATAAGCTCAGCATACAGCACCGTACTGCCTCCAGGGAGCACAAGGAATGCTGTCGATGAGTTACTGGTAAAGGTAGAAGTCGTGCCGAATGGATACGTGCCGAAGCGAGAGGTTGTATTGGTTGTGATGAACGCGCCAATGCTGGTCGCTGTTCCCGGTACTCCTACCGAATTAGAGCGTGCCAGCCCAAGTGTATTCCCTATAAAGGTGACAGCCCCCGTCTGGTTCGTTACGTAACGCTGAATAAAAGCCATGGATTAGCTTCCTACTTTCCATCTCTTCCAAATCCGTTATCTTGGGATTTCCGTGTAGGAAGAGCCAGCTAGGCTGGGTGTAATAATCCTTTCGTATAAATTGCCTGCGTTATAGCCAAGCCTTGCATACCGCACAAGCCCATGTACCTGATCCAGCGGGAAAAGAACACCCCCTTTTTCGATAAAATCGCTTAGCATGAAGCCCAAAATAGGTGTTTGTCAAGACGTCAGCGGGGCAATATTTATATATGCACTCATTATTCACATATGTATGCAAGTCGATTTTAAACATACTTATTTTCAAAGAATGACGTTATCGGAAGCGTTTTAGCGAAAAAAGAAGAATTTTGTAAAATAGCTTCGAAATGTTGCTCTCTTTTTTTACTTGGCGTTAACATATGTGCTATACTGAAGGGGCAAAGGAGGCGTGCCCTATGAACTTAACAGTACGAGGTCAACAGATCGAGGTTACCGACGCTTTGAAGGACTACGTTGATAAGAAATTCAGCAGACTTGAAAAGTATTTCGATGCACCCCCGACGTCTGATGGAAGTGTAACGTTAAGCACAACCAGAGATTTGCACACTGTAGAAGTAACCATTCCTTTGCCGGGGCTTGTACTCCGTGCCGAAGACGAGAGCGATGACATGTATGCATCCATTGATGCCGTGGTAGACAAGCTTGAACGGCAAATTCGCAAGCACAAAACCAAGCTAAACCGTAAATTCCGTCAGGAAGGCAGTTTGAAAACCCTTTTTGTGGAAGATCCGGCAGGTGGCGTGGCTGTTGCTGAAGATGAGGATGTAGAACTGGATGAGCTGGAAGTCGTCCGCACCAAGCGTTTCTTATTGAAACCTATGGATGTGGAAGAAGCTATTCTTCAAATGAACATGGTTGGACATAACTTCTTTGTATTTTCCAATATAGACAACGAAGAAGTTAACGTAGTTTACAAGCGCAATGATGGTAAATACGGTCTGATCGAACGGGAATAGCCTGTAAGTAGGAACTTTTCACATTTTAAAATGAATAGAATGATTTAGATTGAAGCATGCTTCATGGATATTAGGAAAATGAAAACAACACGAGCCTTATCCTTGCGAACCTGGCGGGATAGGGCTCTTTTATATGTTTTTTTGTAAATGTAAGGAAATTTCAACTTCGATAAGCGTTACCAAGTTGTGTATTTCGTGCGTCAATTGTTTTGGTATCTTTAACCGGATGCAAATCCGGAGGCTGCTTGTGTTGCGGCATGTCCTACAAACTGTTACAATTTATGCAAAGAACATCGCACGATGGGCTGGTACAGCCGGGCCTGTCAAACATATCGGGAATCAATTTCATCATGGACCCTTTCTTATTGTGAAATTGATTCTATTAATTGTTTTGCGCGAAAGGGGTAAACCATGCTAGGAATTGTTAAGAAAATCTTCGGAGATACCAATGAACGTGACGTCAAGCGTTTAATGAAGACGGTTGAACTGATCAATAAGATAGAGCCGGATTTCGAAAAGCTCTCGGATGAGGAGTTGCAAGCGAAGACGGCAGAATTTAAAGCTCGGGTCGAACAAGGGACTACGGCTGAAGAAATTTTGCCGGAAGCTTTTGCAACTGTTCGCGAAGCGTCCAAGCGGGTGCTGGGTAAACGTCATTATGACGTACAGATGCTCGGCGGTATTGCGCTGCATGAAGGTAAAATTGCCGAGATGAAAACCGGTGAAGGTAAAACACTGGTAGGAACACTGCCGGTTTATTTGAATGCTCTGTTGGGCAAAGGCGTGCACGTGGTTACGGTCAATGACTATTTGGCGCAACGTGACAGCGGAGAAATGGGACAGATTTATAACTTCCTGGGAATGTCCGTAGGGCTGAATTTGGCCAATATGGATCATGCCGCCAAACAGGCAGCCTATGCTTGTGACATCACGTATGGTACAAACAACGAGTTCGGGTTCGATTATCTGCGCGATAACATGGTGCTTTACAAAGAGCAGATGGTACAACGTCCGTTGTACTTCTGTATCATCGATGAAGTGGATTCCATTCTCGTCGATGAAGCCCGTACACCATTGATTATTTCAGGACAAGCTCAGAAATCAACAGAGTTGTATTTCGCGGCCGACCGTTTTGTGAAGAGCCTGAATGTTGAAGAAGATTACACGCTGGATATTAAGGTGAAGTCGGTTGCTTTGACCGAAAATGGCGTATCCAAAGCTGAAAATTTCTTTGGTCTCGAAAACTTGTACGATCAGGAAAGTGTTACAATCAATCATCACATTGTACAGGCATTGAAGGCTAACGCTATTATGCGTTTGGATGTGGATTATGTCGTAGCTGATGGTGAGGTTCTGATTGTCGATGAGTTTACAGGTCGTCTGATGGCTGGACGCCGTTATAGTGATGGTCTGCATCAAGCCATTGAAGCGAAGGAAAACATCATTGTACAAAATGAAAGTATGACGCTAGCGACGATTACATTCCAGAACTATTTCCGTATGTACCGCAAATTGGCGGGTATGACGGGTACAGCTAAAACAGAAGAGGAAGAATTCAAGAAAATATATGGTCTGGAAGTGCTCCAAATTCCGACGAATCGCGCTAACCAGCGTGTAGATATGCCTGACGTAGTATACAAGAGCGTGAAAGGCAAATTCCATGCCGTGGTAGATGAAATCCTGGAGCGTAACAAAAAGAACCAGCCGATATTAGTAGGTACGGTTTCTATTGAAAACTCGGAGCTTCTTTCTGAAATGCTGAAACGCAAAGGCGTTCGTCACAAAGTGCTTAACGCCAAGTATCATGCTGAGGAAGCTGAGATTATTTCCCGTGCAGGTGAAGCTGGCGCAGTTACCATCGCTACCAACATGGCTGGACGCGGTACTGACATCGTACTGGGGGAAGGCGTATCAGAACTCGGTGGTTTGCACATCATCGGTACAGAACGTCATGAATCCCGTCGTATTGATAATCAGCTTCGCGGACGTGCAGGACGTCAGGGGGATCCGGGCTCTACGCAATTTTACTTATCGCTGGGTGATGAGTTAATGAAGCGTTTTGGTGCGGACAACGTACTGAATATGATGGAGCGTTTGGGCTTCGAGGAAGACCAACCTATCGAGAGCCGTATGATTACACGTGCTATCGAGTCAGCTCAAAAACGCGTCGAAGGCAACAACTTTGATCAGCGTAAAGTCGTTCTCCAGTATGATGATGTAATGAACCAGCAGCGTGCTATTATTTACAAGCAACGCCGTGAGGTGCTGGAATCAGAGAACATCAAGGAAATTGTGTTTGACATGATCAAGCCTGTCATTGAGCGTGTGGTGGAAGCTCATTGCGGCGATGACATTCCTGAAAACTGGGAGCTTGAAGAAGTAGCAGAGTATGTGAACAACAACCTGCTTGAGGAAAATACACTTACGCGTGACGACCTGTGGGGCAAGGAAAAAGAGGAGATCGTGGATATGATCTTCGAAAAAGTTACCAACAGATACCACAGCCGTGAAGAAATGATTGGCGAAGATATGGTACGCGAGTTCGAGAAAGTTATCGTACTGCGTGCAGTTGATAGCAAATGGATGGACCATATTGATGCGATGGATCAATTGCGTCAAGGTATTCACTTGCGTGCTTACGGCGGTACCGATCCGCTGCGCGAATATCAATTTGAAGGCTTCGAAATGTTCCATGCTATGATTGCTAGCATCCAAGAGGAAGTGGCGACATACATCATGAAAGCACAAATTGAATCCAATCAAGAGCGTCAGGCTGTCATCGACGAAGACAAAATCTCGACGAGTGGCGAACCCGCGGCTCCTAAAAAGAAATCCGCTCCTTCGCGTCCGCGTAGAAAATAACGGATTGAAATTAAGGGAGAGGTCTTGAGATACACTATTCCCTGCAGTGCATATAATGGCAGGCGGCAGTTCAACCACTGACCGTCGGCCATTTTGTGCCATACAGGGGTGACACTGATGTGTTCAACTTATAGTGTTTTTGTTGGAGGATCGGTTTGATATCGATGGATGGTTAATTGCTCTCAATTCTTTTTAAACAATTATGACAAACAAGCAGGGATCTGCTTGTTTGTCAGTTAATTCAGCTCTTGACTCGGCTCACATACCTGAGCCGATTATCTATAAGTCGTTTGACTTTACGGCGGTTGGTAGCGAAGCGGAGGATTTGAATCTGGAGAAGCGTCAGCGTTCGCCTTTGCAGTGAGATGCCCACCTTTGAATGTGTTAATCCAATCAAGGGCATCTCGCTGCAACAGCGATCATAAGATCAAATCATTCGCGCAGCGTCTCCTCACCCAGCCGTAACTCACAACGCTTTCACTCCCCCTAACCATATATTAAAAGGAGAATGACATCATGATTGATCCAAGTGTAAAGCATGATTTGCGAGAAATAGGCAAGAAACTAACAAACCTTAGGGGGTCTCTTTGACTTAGATCTCAAACAGGAAATGATCGCAAACTTTGAAGTGAAGATGGCTGCACCTGACTTTTGGGATGATAATGATAAGGCTCAAGGTGTAATTGCAGAAATGAACGCTGTTAAGTCATCAGTAGACAGCTATGAACAGCTTCGTCAGGAATATGAAGACGCCGGTATGATGGCTGAGCTGGCTGATGAGGAAGGTGATGAAACACTGGCTGGAGAGATTGAGAACAGTGTCACTTCACTGCTGAGCAAGCTTCAAGAGTTTGAATTGCAATTGCTTTTGAATCAGCCGTATGACAAACTTAATGCCATTCTGGAGTTGCATCCGGGGGCAGGCGGAACTGAGTCCCAAGACTGGGGGCAAATGTTGCTACGGATGTATACGCGCTGGGCTGAAAAACGGGGCTTTAAGGTAGAGACTCTGGATTATCTAGCGGGTGATGAAGCAGGGATTAAGAGCGTAACACTATTGATCAAAGGTTATAATGCCTACGGCTATTTAAAAGCGGAGAAAGGCGTGCATCGGCTTGTTCGTATCTCTCCATTTGATTCCTCCGGCCGTCGCCATACATCGTTCGTATCCTGTGATGTGGTGCCGGAAATTGCGGATGATGTGGACGTTGAGATCCGCACGGAAGATCTTAAAATTGATACGTACCGGGCCAGTGGTGCGGGCGGTCAGCATATTAATACGACCGATTCAGCCGTTCGGATTACGCATTTACCTTCCGGTATTGTCGTGACTTGTCAAAATGAACGTTCCCAGATCAAGAACCGAGAGCGTGCCATGACGATGCTCCGTTCCAAGCTCTATGAGCGTAAGATCGAAGAGCAGCGTCAGCACTTGGACGAAATCCGCGGAGAACAGTCCGATATTGCATGGGGCAGCCAAATTCGCTCCTACGTGTTCCATCCATACAGCATGGTTAAGGATCACCGTACTAGCGTGGAAACTGGTAACGTAGGAGCTGTCATGGATGGCGATCTTGATCCGTTCATCGATGGTTACCTGCGCAGCCAAATTAAGCTGGACGCAGAATAATAGCCTGTACGTTTTCCTACAGTCAGCAGACCATGTGCCTGCGGACTGTAGGAATTTTTGTGTAACGGTATTTTTTAACTAAAGGAGAACACGAATAATGCCTCAATTGAATCCTCCCGCTGCCCGTCGAAGACGGCGCAAGCCTCTGATTGCCGCCAGTGGACCTGCACGCAATGTGACCGATATTTTGCTGATTATACTCGGCTCTTTCATTACAGCGCTGACCTTTAACATGTTCTTGCTCCCAAACCGGATTGCATCCGGGGGGGTATCGGGCTTATCTATCTTGGGTGAGGACCTGTTTGGCCTAGAACCAGCCTATACGCAGTGGGGAATGAATATTCCGTTATTTATAGCAGGGGTCCTACTGTTAGGGAAAAAATACGGTTTGCGTTCTTTACTGGGAAGTATTATGCTGCCACTATTCGTTTATGTGACGAAGGACTGGGCAGTACCGACAACAAATCCGTTGCTGGCTTCACTATATGGTGGAATCGGAGTGGGTTTGGGTTTGGGCACCGTATTTCGGGGCAGGGGCTCGACGGGTGGACTGGCTATTTTGGCGCAGATTATTCAAAAGTATACGGGTTTTAGTCTTTCTCTCTGTGTCATGTTGATGGACGGCACGGTGATTACACTGGCTGGTTTCACCCTCTCGCCGGAACGTGCGCTGTATGCGTTGATTGGCTTGTTTGTAACTGGCAAGGTCATTGATGCCGTAGAAATGGGATTGAGCTACTCCAAAGTGGCTTACATCATATCCAATCAGAAAGAAACGATCACGCAGGCTATTTTACAGGATTTGGACCGAGGATTGACAGAACTGGCGGGACGGGGCGGTTACACGAACGAAGAACGTCCTGTGCTTATGGTTGTAGTCGGACAAAACGAGGTAACTCGCCTTAAAACGCTCGTCCGCTTGGTAGACCCGGAAGCTTTTGTGATTATTAGTAATACACGTGAGGTATTGGGTGAAGGGTTTAAGAAGGAAAGCTGAAACAAAGTGGCATGTCTGGAGACTTGCTCTTAACTGAATCAATGCAGGAGAGCCCACTAATATAGTAGGCTCTTCTCTCTTCAGAATGGCTTTACTAGATTCATTTTACTAATCGTTCAAGCCAATTTGCAGGTTGTCCTTGATTAAAATACGAGGTTGGCGTTCCTTTTACCCCTGTTTTGACCATAAATAGGCCGCCTGCTAATGGTTGATCGGCACTGTCGTCATCTTGAGCAGTTGTAATATATAACTCATCCAGTTGTTCACCGCCAAAAGCGCACGAAGTCACACAATTGACAGGGAGCGACACCTCAGCAATCACTTCTCCATGAGCAGGATGGATACGGGAGACACGTTTACCACCCCAGCGCGCGACCCACAACATGCCCTCAGCATCGATGGTCATGCCATCTGGATACCCTTCACTTTCATCCAATCTAGCCACCAGTTGCTTATTCCTAATAGTTCCTTGTACCACATCGTAATCGAAGGAGACGACCTCCAATGTTGGAGTATCAATGTAATACATTGTACGATGATCTGCGCTCCAGGCTAATCCATTAGATATGGAAGCTTTATCAACCAGTAAGGAGACATCGCCTTTTGTACTCAGACTATACAATGCTCCTTGCGCATGTTCGCCATTTAGACTCATGGTTCCTGCTAAAAAACGTCCGGCAGGATCGCATTTTCCATCATTAAAACGATTACCTAGTCTACCTTCCTCAGGATCATGAATTAATACTTTGGCCCCTGTCTCAATATCCAAACAATATAGACCGCTAATCAGCGCTACGATCACTTTATTTTTGAGATAAGGTACAACTGCACCAATATGTTCACCAACCTCTATTGTACGATCTGTGCACGTAGAAGGATCATAGATATGCAATTGAAAACCTTCAATATCGACCCAAAATAATCGTTGAAACTGCTGATCCCAGCTGGGACCCTCGCCTAACTTTGCTTTTGCATCTATAACGATATTCGCTGTATATGTTTCGATGTGTAACACCCCTAACGTTTAGGTTTATTTTCGACCCCAATTACCTGCTCCAGCGGCTCTTCTGCGCAGATTCACAAGATGCAGCCCATGCGATTTTCTCTTGTGTGTACTGCTATGTGTACTCCATTCATGTTCAACAAGTTCATAAAGTGCAGCAAACGGCCAATCGAGGTGAATACCAATATATGAGATAATTTAAAGGGAATATCCCCCCCTTTTTTTATGCAAAACGGCAGACTGTATTCAAGAGGCTCTCTGTCTATTTATTATTTCCTTAATTATAGCGCGTACAGCTTGTCCGTCAAAAGAAATAGGCAAGAGCGCATATTTTAAATTTAGAGGAATAACATGACATGAGGTGTTGTATTTATATGAATAGAGTCGTATAATAATACATATTTCATAGGAACGGAATGGAGGAAGGTCTGTGAGCAGCAAGTTAAAAGTGGCAATTGTCGGTTCCACCGGGTATGGCGGGGTGGAGCTGATTCGTTTTTTGGTTCATCATCCGCAAGTAGAGATTGTATCTGTTATTTCTTCGTCAAGCGCGGGTGTCCCAATCAGTGACGGGTTTCCACATCTGACAGACATTGTGGTGCAGGATTTGGACGGTGTCGATGTCCACGAAATTGCTGCCAAGGCCGATCTGGTTTTCACTGCTACGCCATCGGGCGTTAGTACCAAGTTAGTGCCGCAGCTTCTTGATGTCGGACTGAAGGTCATTGACCTTTCCGGGGACTTCAGGCTTCGAAGCGGGGAAACGTATGAAGCATGGTATAAAAAGCCTGCGGCTTCACCCGAGTATCTCAAGCAAGCGGTATACGGACTCAGCGAGGTGTATGCAGAAAAGCTGGCGGGCGTTCCTTTTATTTCTAATCCAGGTTGTTATCCGACCGCAACATTGCTGGGGATTATTCCTGCGCTGAAAGCGGATTGGATTGACCATCGGTCGCTGATTGTGGATGCCAAATCCGGTGTATCCGGCTCGGGTAGGGGAACAAGTCTTGTTTCGCATTATGCGGAAATGAACGAGAATTTTAAGGCTTATAAGGTGAATAAGCACCAGCATATCCCTGAGATCGAACAGGTACTGGGTGATGTAGTGGGCGAGGATGTTACGATTACGTTTACGACACAACTTGTCCCCATGACCCGAGGAATTATGAGTACAATTTATGTCACGCTGAAGGGTAACCATACAGAGCAGGATCTTATCGGGTTATACCGGGATTATTATAAAGGCCATCCTTTTGTCCGTGTACGTGGCGAAGGTATATGGCCAGCAACGAAGGAAGTAATGGGTTCGAATTACTGTGACATCGGTTTTGCAGCAGATGCCCGGACCGGGCGTCTTACGATTATTTCTGTCATTGATAATGTTGTGAAGGGTGCCGCTGGGCAGGCGATTCAGAATTTAAATTTGATGATGGGATGGGAGGAGAACCTCGGGCTAGGCTTCATACCGGTATATCCGTAAGTAGCAAGTAACTGTCAACATGGATACGGAAAACGGCAGCGAGCGGAAATTTTGAATACAAACAGCTGTCATTCATCGAATATGTTGCGAACGAGGGCACATAATTATGGGCAAAGTAGAGTTTACAGTAGTAAACGGGGGTAACATCGTAACTCCGCATGGCTTTACAGCCGGGGGATTGCACTGTGGATTGAAGAATACGAACCGCAACGATATCGGCGCGATTCGCTGTGAGGTAGAGGCGACAGCTGCGGCGGTGTATACCACCAATGTGTTTCAAGCTGCACCGCTGAAGGTGACCCGTGAGAGCTTGGCAGATGGTCGATTGCAGGCAGTAGTGGTGAACAGCGGGAACGCCAATGCTTGCACGGGACAACAAGGAGAGCAGGATGCCTACGCTATGCGTTCGGCTGCGGCTCGTGAACTGGGTGTTGCGGAGAGCAATGTAGCCGTCGCCTCGACGGGCGTGATTGGCGAGCATTTGAAAATGGATTGTGTGCTTGGCGGTATATCCTCCTTACCTGACCGTATGAACGGGGCAAACGATGGAGCGGAGCAATTTACCCAAGCCATTCTGACAACAGATTTGGTTAAAAAGGAAGCGTGTGTAGCGGTTGAGGTGGACGGTGTGACCGTACACATCGCCGGGGCGGCCAAGGGATCAGGCATGATACATCCGAATATGGCAACAATGCTCGCTTTTATGACTTGTGATGCAGCGATCGGACAGACGGCGCTTCATCAACTATTAAAACAGGCAACGGATACCAGCTTTAATATGATTACGGTGGATGGAGATACGAGCACGAACGATATGCTGATTGCTATGGCAAGTGGGCTGGCAGGCAATCGTGAGCTGCACGTAGGGCATCCCGATTGGGACGCTTTTGCCGAGGCGTTCACTCACATCTGCCGAGAGCTGGCGAAGGCAATTGCTCGCGATGGAGAGGGTGCTACGAAGCTGGTAGAGGTGTCTGTAAGCGGAGCGGTTAACGATGCGTCCGCTCAAGCGATAGCCAAGACGGTGGTTGGGTCCAGTCTGGTCAAGTCGGCCGTTTTCGGAGCAGATGCGAATTGGGGACGGATTATTGCGGCCGTAGGGCGTGCCGGAGAGCCGGTTAATCCAGATACGGTAGATATTCGCTTGGGTGATATTGTTGTGCTAAGCCAATCGAGTCCGGTCGCCTTTGACGAAGAAGAGGCGCTAGCCTATTTGCGGGGAGATACGGTACAAATTATTGTTGATTTGCATCACGGGGACGGAACCGCTACAGCATGGGGCTGTGACCTAACCTATGATTATGTGCGGATTAACGCTGCTTATCGGACATAGATAACAGAATAAAATACGGATTGAATAAGGATAGTAGTTAGTAGAAGCAAAGAGCGGATGTAAGTCCAGCATCATTTAAAAATTGCACGGATATGCAGAGAAGAAAAGGAGAGATGATATGCAATCGGCAGTGGAACACGCGGATCAAGCGAATCATGCGGGAGTGGCACGTCGTAATTTTGTGATGAAATGCGGAGGAAGTACGCTGGCTGCGTTACCTGATTCCTTTTTTGAAGATTTGGCGCGTTTGCAGTCGGAAGGTCTTCAACCTGTCATTGTACATGGCGGTGGCCCTGCGATCTCCGACAACTTGGCGAAGCTGGGGATCGAAACAGAGTTCATTCATGGATTACGCAAAACGACCGAACCCGTGCTGGATGTCGTGGAGATGGTACTGGCGGGTAGCATTAACAAGCGGATTGTACGTAGAATAGGGCTGCATGGGGGCCGAGCGTTGGGGTTGTCAGGCAGTGATGGTTATTTAATCGAAGCCAAGCCTGTGTCGAATGCTGCTGAGGTCGGTTGGGTCGGAGAGGTAACATCCGTTCAAGCCTCGATTATTACAGGTGTACTAAATATGAACTATATGCCTGTGATTGCACCCATCGGGATTGATCGATCTGGTCAGCGTTACAACATTAATGCGGATACAGCGGCGGGTGCGGTAGCCTCTCATCTGGGGGTCAGTCGGATGATCGTCGTTACAGATGTACCAGGCATATTGAAGAAGTACGGCGGAGAAAAGAAAGTGCTGGACTCTATCACCGTACAGGAAATTGAGGATATGATCAGCACAGGTGAAATCTATGGGGGTATGATCCCGAAAGTGAGAGCGGCTATTGCCTGTATCCACGGCAAAGTGAAGGAAGTCATCATTGTGAACGGTAGCGAACCGCAGGTACTAAGCCGTGTGTTGGGCGGAGAATCGATTGGAACACGCATCGTGCGTATGCAGTAATTGCAATATACAGCTCGACCTATATAACCAAACGATAAAGGAGCGTGAACATAATGAGTAAGGAACCGAATACGCTGGTGAGCGAGGAAATGCCAAGTACGGATGGAAACGGAGTGCAAACGGAAAAGGGATCGGCAAAAGCTCAGGCAGATAGCTCTCTTTTTCCAAACTACGCAAGATACCCGCTTACACTGGTGAAAGGACAAGGAAGCTGGCTGTGGGATGATCAGGGCAAGCGTTATCTGGATTTCATGTCAGGCATCGCCGTTACTAATCTGGGCCATGCGCCTCAAGCAGTAGCTGAACGATTGAAAAAACAGATCGATGAGTTGTGGCATGTATCCAATCTATTTCATATACCGGGGCAGGAACGGGCAGCTGCCTTGCTGACAGCCCATAGCAGCGCAGATGCCGTGTTCTTCTGCAACAGCGGGGCCGAAGCGAACGAAGCTGCAATTAAGCTGGCGCGTCGTTACCACCAGAAGGTAAAGCAGACCGGTCGCTACGAAATCATTACGTTCACGCAATCCTTTCATGGACGGACGCTGGCAACCTTGACCGCTACGGGTCAGGACAAAGTTAAAGAGGGATTTTTACCGCTTCCTGCCGGGTTCAAAAGTGTTCCGCTTCATGACCAGACAGCGCTTGAAGCAGCCATCAGTGAGCATACGGCGGCAATTATGCTGGAAATGGTGCAGGCCGAAGGCGGCATGTATCCGGTAGATCCTGCTTTCGTAGATGTGATTACAAAGCTGTGCCGTGAGCATGGTTTGCTGCTGATCATTGACGAGGTACAAACAGGTATGGGACGGACGGGCAAACTGTTTTCCTTTGAGCATTATGGTATAGAGCCGGATATCTTTACATTGGCGAAAGGACTGGGCAGTGGTTTCTCTGTGGGTGCGATGCTAGGCAAAGGATATTTGCGTGAAGCGTTCACAGCGGGCAGTCATGGTTCTACCTTTGGAGGTACGCCACTTGCTATGGCAGCAGTTCAAGCTACTATTGAAACGATTATTGATGACAAACTGCCAGAACGTGCAGCTGAGATGGGAGATTACCTCTTCCATAGTCTGAAAAAGCAGCTTGGAGATAGTCCTTTTGTAAAGGATATCCGTGGAAAAGGTCTGATGGTCGGCATTGAGTGTGCAGAACCGGTAGCGGAGCTTGTTTTGGCAGGACAGAAGAAGGGCATTCTGTTCATTACAGCAGGACCGAACGTGATTCGCCTGTTGCCTAACTTGTATGTAACGAAAGACGAAATAGATCAGGCTGTAACCTTGATTGCTGAATTGATTCGGGAGCATGTGGCTTAGTGTAAAGGTCAAATCATCCTAGACTAGAGTGTAAAAGGAGACGATAGCATGAGCCAGAGCGGCGCACTGCAGCAGATGAATTTGAAAGGACGGGACTTCCTGGAGCTGGATGATTACTCGCCAGAGGAAATCCAGTATTTAATTGATCTCGCCATTGAAATTAAGCGTAAGCACAAAAACGGGGAAACCTATCAGCCACTAAAAGGGAAAACGCTCGGACTAATTTTCGAAAAATCCTCTACACGTACACGGGTATCTTTCGAGGTCGGTATGTATCAATTGGGCGGGCATGCCCTTTTCCTCAGCAAAAATGACATTCAACTGGGACGCGGCGAACCGATTAGCGACATGGCCCAAGTCATGTCACGTTATCTGGATGGCATTATGATTCGTACCTTTGGGCACGATAATGTGGTAGAGTTGGCACGTTATGCATCCGTTCCTGTGATCAATGGATTGAGTGATTTGGCGCATCCGTGCCAAGTGCTAGCTGATTATCAAACCTTGTATGAGCAAAAGGGTAAGCTAAAAGGGCTCAAATTGGCTTACATCGGAGACGGTAACAATATGGCTCATTCTCTCTTGATTGGGGGAGCGAAGCTTGGAGTGCATGTGTCCATTGCAAGTCCAGCTGGATACGAGCCAGACCCGAGTGTGGTCGCAGCTTCCCGTGAAATTGCCAAACAGACAGGTAGTGAGATCGTTATAACCCAAAGTCCGCAGGAAGCAGTACTAGATGCGGATGCGATCTACACAGATGTGTGGGCGAGCATGGGGTTTGAGGAAGAGCAGAAGGAGCGGGAGCTTGCTTTTGCTGACTTCCAGGTGAATGAGGAGTTGGTCAAGCTGGCGAAGCCGGATTATTTATTCCTGCATTGTCTCCCTGCGCATCGTGGGGAAGAAGTGAGCGCAGGTGTAATCGATGGTCCGAATTCGGTCATCTTTGATGAAGCGGAGAATCGTCTGCATGCGCAAAAAGCGCTGTTAGTTGCTTTAATGGCATAAGATTAATAGGTAAAGAAGATAAAGGCTAGAAGCATTCGGGGAGGACTTCAACAATGGCAAAAGAAAAAATCGTACTCGCATATTCCGGCGGTCTGGATACGTCGGTTATTCTGAAATGGCTTAAAGAAACTTATGATGCTGAAATCATTGCTTTCACCGCAGATATTGGTCAAAAAGAAGAACTGGACGGTTTGGAGGAAAAAGCACTCGCTACGGGAGCTTCCAAAGTGTACATTGATGATCTGCGTGATGAATTCGCCAAGGACTTTATCTATCCGATGTTTCAGGCGGGCGCTTTATATGAAGGACAATATTTGCTCGGAACGAGTATTGCACGTCCATTAATCGCTAAGCGGATGGTCGATATTGCGATTGCCGAGGGAGCAACAGCCATTGCTCACGGGGCAACAGGCAAAGGTAACGATCAGGTACGCTTCGAGCTGAACGCGGCGGCGTTGACGCCGGATATCAAGGTGATCGCACCTTGGCGGCTGGAAGAGTTCCGCAATCAGTTCCCGGGCCGTGCAGAAATGATTGCCTATGCGGAAAAACACGACATTCCGGTAACTGCTTCTGCAGCCAAACCATACTCCATGGACCGTAATCTGCTGCATATCAGCTATGAAAGCGGCGTGCTGGAGGACCCTTGGTTTGATCCAAGTGCTCCTGAAAATAAAGAAATGTTCTTGCTCAGCAACGCGCCTGAGGACGCTCCAGATGAAGCAGAATATTTGGAGTTGGAATTTGAAGCAGGTAACTGCGTCGCTTTGAACGGTGAACAGCTAACTCCATTGCAAGTGATGGAAAAACTGAATGAGCTGGGCGGCAAGCATGGTATCGGACGCGTGGATATGGTAGAAAACCGTTTTGTCGGCATGAAAAGTCGGGGAGTCTATGAGACGCCGGGCGGTACGATCCTGTTCACAGCTCACCGTAAAATGGAATCTATCACGATGGATCGCGAGGTTATGAATCTGCGTGATAGTCTGATTACTCGTTATGCTACCTTGGTTTACAACGGTTTCTGGTTCGCACCGGAACGTGTCGCTTTACAGGCTCTGGTTCATGAGAGTCAGAAAAATGTCAGTGGTACCGTACGCGTGAAGCTGTACAAAGGCAACATTATCGGCGCAGGCGTTAAAAGTCCGGTTAGCTTGTACAACCCGGACATTGCGACCATGGAAGCCGATCCGACACAAGCCTACGATCAAGGCGATGCAACAGGCTTTATCCGCTTGAATGCTTTGCGTTTGAAGGTCAACGCGGGTGTAACACAAAATCATAAATAATGATGTAACCTAAAAAAATGTACGGGATGCGGGCCGTTCTTGTCCAAACGACGAGGGCGGCTTGTATTGCAGAGAGGGGATCATGCAATGAGTAAGCTATGGGGCGGACGGTTTACGAAGCAAACGAACAAGCTGGTAGAGGAATATACGGCTTCTATCGGGTTTGATCAGGCGTTGGCGGAAGAAGATATTCAAGGCAGTTTGGCTCATGTGGCCATGCTGGGAAAATGCGGAATTATTCCGCAGGAGGATGCAGACACGATCAAGGAAGGACTGCACACGGTCCTGGAGCGTATCCGCCGTGGGGAAATTGAATTTTCCGTTTCGGATGAGGATATTCACATGAATATTGAAAAAAATCTAATCGAGGCCATTGGTCCGGTCGGGGGTAAGCTACACACTGGGCGCAGCCGTAACGATCAGGTAGCAACGGATATGCACTTGTACTTGCGCGGACGTGTGGTATCGCTGGTGGGTATGCTGCATGACGTACAAGCTGCATTAATCGGCCAGGCAAAGGATAATCTGGACACGATTGTACCTGGATACACACACTTGCAGCGTGCGCAGCCTATTTTATTTGCACATCATTTGCTGGCGTATGTGTCTATGCTGGAGCGTGATATTGACCGACTCAAAGACAGCTATAAGCGGATTAACGTATTGCCGCTCGGCGCTGGCGCTTTGGCCGGGACCACTTTTCCGATCGACCGTCATTTTGTAGCCGAGCAACTGGGATTTGATGGCGTATATGAAAATAGCCTCGATGCCGTCAGCGACCGCGATTTTATCGTGGAGTTCCTGGCTGGCGCCTCGCTGATTATGACGCATTTGTCTCGTCTGAGCGAAGAGTTGGTGCTATGGAGCAGCACGGAGTTTGGTTTTATCGAGCTGGATGATGCTTTTTGCACAGGCAGCAGCATTATGCCGCAGAAGAAAAATCCGGACGTACCGGAGCTGGTACGAGGTAAAACCGGACGTGTCTATGGAAACCTCGTGGGCTTGTTGACTGTATTGAAATCCTTGCCGCTGGCATACAACAAGGACATGCAGGAGGACAAGGAAGGGATGTTCGATACCGTTGCCACGCTGGAAGGAGCCTTGCAACTGTTCGCACCGATGATTGCCACGATGAAGGTGAACAAGGATCGCATGCGTCAAGCGGTTAACCAGGACTTCTCCAATGCAACGGATATTGCGGACTTCTTGGTCGGCAAAGGGCTTCCGTTCCGTCAGGCGCATGAGGTCATTGGCAAAACCGTACTGTATTGCATCCAGCATGGAAAATACTTGCTTGATCTGACACTGGACGAATTTCAGCAGTTTTCGGATCTGTTTGATGATCGTATCTATGAAGTACTTCAACCAGAAGCGGTAGTGAATGCACGGAATGTATATGGTGGAACCGCTACCGGTCAAGTACAGGCAGCCATTGGGCGCAGTGAACAGCTCCTGGCGAATACCTCAACATGGTTTGAAGGGCACAAGTCAAAAAATTAATCAGTAAAGAAAGATATTATTCTCTTGCACAGTAGCGGGATGCTGTGTAAAATCAAATTTTAAGGAATTAGCAATCTAAGATTCTAAGGCACCGTTCGCGGTGTCTTTTGTGCTTTTTGGGGTAATAATTTATAGTTCTAAATACCTATTACTACACTAGTGTGAAAGTTTCTAGTATTTACATTTTTGTATACTACGTCTGCGATGATTATGGTAGAATAGCACTAAGTTTTTCATTGAATTACCAATTCAATAGGACAAGAACTACATTCAATAAATAAATGTCAAGTTACTAGGGGCTCTTTTGGTCAAGTGAATTTCATAAATGTGTAAATGAAGGGCTTGAATGAGAACAGAGGTATGTCCTGGTTTTAGGAGAACGGCATGTAAATGCTTTAAAGTAGCGACGTAGCAGAAGGCAGAGTCGGGATGATCCAGGGAGGTATTATGAGAACTAAAAGGACGGCGCGTCAGTTAAAGAGCGCTTGGATCGGTTATCGCGCTTCTGAAGCCGATCAACTGATATCTTCATTGCATGAGGAACGGGTGCAAGCGGAGGAGTTACTGCGTGAGGAGCGGGAACTTTTCCACGCAGCGCTGGAACGGAAAAAGCAGCGGGATGCGGAGTTAAAGCAGCTGCTTGCGGATGCGCTCGCGAAAGAGCGGCGCTGGATTGAAAGGGCGGGAATCCATGGGTGACAAGCTTAGGTGGCAGGTTGGAGGAGTTTCAATTCGCCAAACCAAGAGAAGAATAAAAGAAGAGCGTCAGCGAATCGAACAACTGCAACAACAGCTAGAGGCTCAGCGGTCAGAGCAGGCTCCGGTGCTGTACAAGCTTGATTTTCATATCGAAGAGTTGGAACGGCGACTTCAGGATACAGAACTTCGTATCCAGGCTATACAGAACGCCAATGATACAGCAGCAGCTGTGGAACAATTGCTGGATGAAGGGATACAGGATGGACAGGTGCAGGAGGCTCAAGTCCAATATGCATCTGGGCAGGAACAGACAGCAGCAGGAGCTGCTATGGGTACTGCTTCCAGTATCCCTGGTACGGAAGGCGAAGAGGCCCCAACAGGAACGCGGAGCGGCCGAAACGGCAAGGCCCGTCTGGGGGATCAACTGGTGGAGAACGGGATGATCACCCGCGATCAGCTGACAGATGCCATCCGCAACCAGAAGCGTTACGGTGGCAGGCTCGGCGATATTCTAGTAGAGATGGGTTTCATTACAGCCGAGCAGCTACAGGAACAGGTTGGAGCCGACGAGTCCAAGGAGCGCCTAGGCGATATGCTGGTTCGTTCCGGCTATATATTACCGGAACAACTGGAGCGTGCACTGGAGTTCCAGGCGAAGAGCGGCGGGCTGCTGGGCGACATCTTGCTATCATTGCAAATGCTGGAACCTGCGGATTTGTACCGCGCGATTGCTACACAGAATCGAATCGGGCGTATTGGTGAGGAGCTCGCGCTGGATGCGGCGTACAAACTACCCGAGCAAGTGGCAATGGCTTATGGCGTGGTCGTCATCCATCAATATATGAACCGATATATTGTGGCGGTCAGCGATCCGCTGCCAGAAGAGCGGCGCTTGAAGCTGGAGGAAATTCTGGGTATGCCGGTAGAGCAAGTGCTTGCCACGAAAGAAGAGATGGAGCAGCTCTGGGGTAAAATCTACGGTGAAGAAATGATGCAGGAGAGCACGACCGGGCTGTTGGAAAAAGAACCGCACAATTCGGCGCGGACGACTTTTACAAAGGGACAACTTTGGGTGTTCGCAGCCATGGGTATGATTACACTGCTCGGTCTCTTGTGGAACAGTTGGAAAACGGTGTTGATCATCAATATGATGATTCAGCTGTTTTATTTTGCGATGACGCTATTTAAATTTGGCATTATTTATCTTGGTTCCCGGCGTGGGGCGCAGCTTCGTTTTACGAAGGAAGAGGTTGACGCCATGGATGAAAAGAAACTGCCGATCTATACCATTCTTGTACCTATGTATAAGGAAGCGGGCGTGCTTCCGATGTTGTTGCGAAATTTGGAGCAGCTGGATTATCCCAAGTCCAAGCTGGACGTGCGGCTGCTGATTGAAGAGGATGACATTGAGACGATCGAGCTACTTCGGGAAATGAAGCTGCCGGCCTATTACACGACACTGGTCGTTCCAGACGGTTTGCCGAAAACCAAGCCGAAGGCATGTAATTATGGACTGATTCGGGCACGTGGCGAGTTTGTCGTGATTTACGATGCTGAGGATCGTCCCGACGCTGATCAGCTTAAAAAGGTCATTGCAGCGTTTGATTCACTTCCTGAGCATTATGCGTGTATTCAAGCGAAGCTCAACTACTTTAATAGTACACAAAATTTGCTGACCCGCTGGTTCACTCAAGAATACAGTATGTGGTTCGAGCTACTGCTGCCGGGTATTATGCAGTTAGATACCCCAATTCCTTTAGGTGGCACATCCAATCATTTTCGGGTATCTGTATTGAAAGACATCAATGCGTGGGACCCCTATAATGTAACCGAGGATGCCGATCTGGGCATACGTCTGTATAAAGGCGGCTACAAAACTGCTATTGTCGATTCCCGCACATGGGAGGAAGCTAACAGCCGCGTGGGCAACTGGATTCGTCAGCGGTCACGCTGGATTAAGGGGTATATGCAGACATGGCTGGTTCATATGCGCAATCCGGTGAAGCTGGTGCGCGAAGTGGGCTGGAAAGGCTTTTTCGGCTTTCAGGTGATGATTTTGGCAACTCCGATGTTGCCGTTGCTGAATCCGATTTTTTGGGGCTTGCTTATTTTATGGTTTGGCTGGGAATTGTCCTTTATTCCCAAGCTGTTCCCGGGGTATGTGTATTACCTGGCCAGCGCGGAGTTTTATATCGGTAACTTTCTGTTCGTATTCAGCAATGTGGCCGGAATGTATTGGGTCATCGGAGAGCTGGAAGAGCGCGGTGAACGGACATTTTCATACGCGATGGTCAAATATGGGCTACTCTCGCCGTTATATTGGGTACTTATGAGTATAGCTGCGGTGAAAGCAGCTTGGCAGCTCATTACCAAGCCGTTCTATTGGGAGAAGACGACGCATGGTCTGACCGATATGCACGACTTGGACGATGCTCCGGCACAGTCATCTTGAATATGAAGAAAGAAGGAGCAAGCATGGAGACAAAAACACCTTTTTTATCTGTCGTCATTCCCATGTATAATGAAAGCTCGCATCTCGAGCGTTCACTTAAGGTGATTGATGGGGTACTGTCTGTTGTCACCTCACGCTATGAACTCATCATTGTAGATGATGGGTCCAAAGACGATACGTGGCTTAAGCTGTCCGAATTGTCCCGTCGTATGCCCTCTTTGCTCGCGCTCCGGCTGAGTCGGAATTTCGGTAAGGAGCTGGCGTTGTGCGCAGGTCTGGAAAATGCCTCTGGCGATGCAATCATTGTCATGGACGGTGATTTGCAGCATCCTCCTGAGATGATTGGGGAAATGGTACGTTTATGGCAAAATGAAGGTTATGATTTGGTCGAATGTGTGAAAGAATTTCGGGGAGAAGAGTCGGTGGGCAAAAAGCTCGGAGCTTCTTTGTTCTACGCGACCTTGAACCGCTTGACAGGCTTTAATCTCAAGGATGCCTCCGATTATAAGCTACTGGATCGACGAGTGGTGGATGCCTGGATGGCGATGCCAGAGCGTATGCCGTTTTTTCGCGGGATGACGGCTTGGCTCGGTTTCCGTAAAACCCAGATTTCATTCCGGGTGGCTCCACGCGAAGAGGGGCCAAGCCGCTGGAGTCCGTTAGGGCTGACTCGACTGGCAGCAGAAGCGATCGTTTCGTTTTCGACAGTACCGTTGCGGGTAGTAAGTCTGATGGGTCTCATTTTTATGCTGATTTCAGTCGTATTGGGGATTCAGACCTTAATGCGCAAATTAACGGGTGATGCTGTGACCGGTTTTACCACTGTCATTTTGCTGCTCTTGATTATTGGCAGTGTACTTATGCTGTCGATTGGAGTGGTAGGAGAATATATTGCCGCCATATATCACGAAGTCAAAGCTAGACCTCGCTATCTGATAGCAGATAAACGGGCGAATGCTGACCGATTGTGGGTGGACAGGGAGTTTAATCAACATGATCAGACGTTCATATCTAAAGTATCCAATCATTAAATACGGTATTGTGGGACTGCTGGGTACAGGTATCCATGTTGGTGTACTTGTGCTGCTGGTGGAGCTGTTTGCGGTACCAGCAGTAACAGCTACTACAATAGGATTTGTGGTTACGCTACTCGTCTCCTATGTGCTGAACCGAAACTGGACGTTCGAGCCTACCGGCGAGGGAAGCCGCACCCAGTTTCTTAAATATTTATTGGTCTGTACCTGTGGCTTGCTCTTAAATGCCGCTCTGATGTACGTGACCATTCACTGGATCGGTTGGTCGTATCTGATCGGTGAAGTACTAACTACCATCATCGTGCCTGTTCATAATTATTTCTGGAACCGCTACTGGATCTTCTCCGTTCCGCAACAGCGTCAGAAAGAGGTTTCATGATTTTAAGAAAACACGGAAAATTGCTATCAATGTTTGCTTGTATTACTGCTCTTGAACTGGCCGTGGGTGTGTATTTTGCATGGCATCTTGGCTATATGCATACCGATGCGCTCAGTCGAGTGGCTAATGCATTTTATGTGCTATACAGTCGTGATCCACACTTGGGTGCTATCGGGTTTGTATGGAATCCGCTGCCCAGTTTGATGGAGCTGATTGTGCTGTTGTTTTATCCTTTATTTCCGGTACTCGCTTCCCACGGGCTGGCGGCAGTGATTGTGAGCAGCCTGTTTGCAGGGGCGAGCGCGGCATTATTGTACGGGACAGGCAAACAGTTGGGGCTTCACGGTGCAACCAGCTTGCTGATTGCGCTATTATTTTCACTGAATCCATTTATGTTTCTGTTTGGCTTCAACGGCTTAAGTGACTCGCCATACATCTTTTTCATCCTGTTGACAGTGAGTCGATTTTGTATGTGGTTGAAGGATCGCAAGGCGGCGAATTTGATCGTATCCGGTTTTGCGCTTGCACTGGCTTTTTGGGTACGCTATGAAGCGGTCCCACTGGGCGTTGCGATGGCTTTGGGTGTATTACTGACGGTCTTTTTTCTGCATCGATGGCGTACAAACAGAGAGATGGTTAGAACGGAATTGTCTTTAAAAGAGCGCTTGTACAAGGTGGAAGCGACATGGCTTCTATTGTTGTTGCCACTTGTCTTTTCCGGTCTACTGTGGCTCTTTTTTAACTGGATTATCATGGGCGACCCACTTTACTTTTTACGCTCGCAATATTCCAATTCCACACAATCAGCGGCTTTGTTGGAGGATCAACGCTTTGTGGCAATGTTTGCCCACCCTATGCTGATGCTAAAGTTCATCGGGCAACGAACCTTATGGTATGCTGCTCCGTTGATTGCCATTTTGCTTATACGACTATTGGACAAACGTCTGTTGAGTTGGAGCACGTTAACGCTATTGGCCATTTTTTTATCGGTGCCAGGACTTCAGCTTTTGCTGATGCTCAAGCAGTCTTCTTTTGGATGGTTCCGATATTTTATGTATGTATTCCCGATTACGGTTGCCTGGTTGCCGTATGAGCTAAGTTTATTGAAGGGAAAAATGAGGGGGATCGGAATCTCTCTGGTAACAGCAGGAATGTTGGTAACAGCAGGATTGTTATCCTACGCACTGACGAACCCCGCGATTGCAGCAGATGAGCACAGCTATTTGACGCATAGTGGCAATGAAAGCTACGAACGTCAAATTATTGAGCGGAAAATAGCGCCGTGGCTGGATGAGCATTATGGTTCATCTCTCATTTTGACAGATTCTTATGCCGCCTATCCGATCATTTTGAGCAGCAAAATTCCGAAGAAGTTTATGATTACGAGTGATTTTGATTTTGGGGAATCTTTAATGGATCTGCCTGCTTCCAAGGTGGATTATGTCTTGGTCACGCGCGTGGTGGATGGGGTACCGCTGGATCAGGTGAACCGGAGCTATCCTGATTTGTTCGAAAAGGGAGCGCCGTGGGCCTCGTTGGTACATGACTTTGACGGGCAGTGGCGACTGTACAAAATAGAGCATGAAGAATCGAAATAATTATTATATTTTAGTGCATCGTAGCGGAGGTAAGAATACAGCTGTAGGTGAGTAGGCTACAGCTGGCATCACCGCAAGAAGTTTGAGGGGGAACGAGAGGAATGTCCTTTCGCAAATGGTCTGCAAGCAGATGGATGGCTATAGGTCTGTTTGTATTTATACTTGCATTGGAACTGTCTGCGGGCATCTATTTCAGCTATGTTCTGGGATATATGCACACAGACGCGCTCAGTCGCGTAGCTAATGCATTTTATGTGTTGTACAGCCGTGACCCGCATCTGGGCGCAATCGGATTTATCTGGAATCCACTACCTAGTCTTCTGGAAATGGTGATTCTATTGCTGTATCCAATCTTTCCGGCATTAGCCACCTATGGATTAGCCGCTGTTATTCTGAGTGCTACCTTTGCCGCTTTGACCGCTATGTTGCTGTATCGGGCGGGGGTCAGAACAGGGCTTAGCTCAGGGATGAGCATCATACTGGCACTGTTGTATGCACTGAATCCGTTTATTTTACTGTTTGGTGCCAATGGGCTGAGCGATTCGCTATACATATACTTTATTATGATGACGGTGATTGAGTTTGCATTGTGGCTCAAGGATCGCATGACGGCAAGCCTGATTGTTTCTGGATTAGCGCTTGCCATGGCGTTCTGGACTCGCTATGAAGCGGTTCCTCTGGGCGTGGCCATGGCGGGTGGAGTGGTATTGGCGATCATGTTTCTACATCGAAACATGGGCAGACGCGAGCTGGCCTTGCGAGAAAAACTGCACAAGGTCGAGGCAACGTGGTTGCTGCTTCTGCTCCCCGTAGTCTTTTCCGGGCTGTTGTGGATTTTCTTTAACTATCTCATTATGGGGAATGCTTTTTATTTCCTGAATTCGGAGTATTCGAACACGGCCCAATCAGCAGAACTGCTGAATGATGATAAGTTTGTAGAGATTTTCTCCAATCCGCTGGTGGCTTTAAAATTTATCGCTTCCAAAACACTCTGGTATTCCGTACCGTTGTTTGCTATTCTGATCATTCGTTTGTTGAGTGGGCGATTATTCCGATGGGGAACCCTGATTATTTTGTTATTGTTCCTGTCAGTACCGGGCTTGCAATTTTTACTTATGATGCGGCAATCCTCGTACGGGTGGTTTCGTTATTTTATGTACGTGTTCCCAATTACCGTCGCCTGGTTGCCCTATGAGCTGAGCCAGCTTCAGGGACGATGGCGGAGGGCAGCCTTTGGCCTAGTGTCCGTCAGTCTGCTGCTTACCGCTGGATTACTTTCCTATGCGTTGACTCGCCCGGATATTGCACCGGATGAGAACAGCTTTCTCACACGAACGGGTAATGTGAACTACGTAAGACAGGAGTCAGATCGTAAGATTGCCGTCTGGTTGGATGAGCATCTGCCGAAGTCTACCATTATGACCGATTCGGCTTCGGCCTACACCATGATTGTCTACAGCCAATATCCCAAACGCTTCCTGATCACCAGCGATTATTCGTTCAATAAGGCATTAAGTTATCCGCAGGATTACCATGTGGATTATATCCTTGTACCTAAGATCATGTCAGGTATGCCACTGAGTAAAATCAATATGGTATATCCGAATTTATATGAGAAAGGCGCTCCTTGGGTCCAGCTCGAACGTGAGTTTAACGGTGAGTGGCGCTTGTATAAGGTGCTACCCAAGTCACTAACTAAAGGATCTCCATCAACGGAGACCACGACAAACCCTTAATGTGCATAACAAATCCCCGAGCCTATCCCTTCGTCAAGGTGCGATGAAGAGAAGCTGCGGGGATTTTTTTAACCTGTTTAGTGCTCTTTGAGCGGTAGCCACGCCAGTACATCCTGAATTTTTGCGTCCCAGTATCCCCATTCATGAGCCCCAGGTCCTTCTTCATAGGTCAGCGGAACCCCGATGGTACTACAGGTTTCACGAAAAGCCTGATTTCCCTCATAGAGGAAATCCTCTGTACCGCAGCATTGATAGAGCTGGGGGAGTGAGGTCCCCAAGGTGGCATGACGTTGTATCAACTCCAGCAAGTCGTGATCCGTACCGCGTATTTCATCTGGACCAAAAATGTTAAGCCATTCCGCTGGACTCATTGCATTTTGCGCAGGATCGGTGCGTGATGCGTGTAGATCCATGACTCCCGAAAGGCTGGCAGCGGCTGCAAAACGCTCTGGATGCTGGAGTGCCAGTTTGAAAGCACCATATCCACCCATGGAAAGCCCGGCTACAAAATTGTCTTCACGCTTGTCGGACAGAGGAAAGAACGAACGTGCCAAAGCCGGCAATTCTTCACTGATAAAGGTCCAATAAGCCGCGCCTTGCTCCATATTCGTATAGAAACTCCGATGTACTTGGGGCATAACGACAGCCAAGCCCAATGAGGCCACGTAGCGTTCAATGGAGGTTCGACGCAACCAGGTTGAATCATCGTCCGATAGGCCATGCAGCAAATACAGCGTCGGATGTGGCCCGGTTCCTTGCTTGCCCTCTAGTCCAATTTGCGAACGGGTTGTCTGAGGAAGAATAACATTCATGGATGTGCTCAGACCTAGAACTTCCGAATAAAACTGACATTGAATAAGAGCCATAAGAAGACCTCTTTTCTTAGGGTTTTGTGACCTCATTGCGGTGTTCCAGCATATGACCGAGTATTCATTCAGTATACCTTAGCCTGTCTAAATATACATATCCAAGTGAATAACTAGGTATTAAGTCCTGTTTCTTATTTATCCTACATTAGGAGGGGGGATGGTTATATGGGACGATTTTTTTAATTTGGGGGTTATTTGGGTTTGATTTCTGGTAAAGTGTTTAAAAAAGAATGATGAATCCAATCAGAGGAGGAATTTATAGCATGGGAAAAAAGTTAAGAAATACAGTTACAGGTGTATTGAGTACAGGTCTTATTCTTAGCGCATTCAGCGCAGCGGCAGCAGCTCCCCAAACTACAAATGGTCATTGGGCAGGAGATCAGGTGCAACGCTGGTCAGCCACAGGGCAATTGGACGGAGCGGTGAAACCGGATGCGGCGATCACACGCGCAGAATTTATTGTTCTTTTGAACCGCAGCTTGGGAACGTTCACACAGGAAACTCCAGCGGTGACAGACGTAACATATGCGGGTGGTGTGAAAGTAAACGGTAATGGAAGCAGAACGTTCACAGATGTTCCAGCTTCTCACTGGGCATACAACGAGCTGACAAATGCCGTGAATGCAGGTTACATAAGCGGCTATGCAGATAACAAGCTCAAACCAAATGGTAAGGTAACACGTCAAGAGGCTGCGGCTATCGTAGGCAAAGCTATTGGACTCACTGCGGGTAACGCAGCAGATGTTACTAAATTCATTGACTCCGACAAAATTGGATCTTGGGCGAAGAAAAGTGTAGCGGCAGCTGCGGAGCAAAAAATCATCAACGGCTATCCGGATGGTAAATTTCAGCCACTGAAGTCGCTGACTCGTGCAGAGGCGATTGCTATTCTGGACGCTGCTTCCGGCTACAACCTGAGCCCTGTCGATAATCTGACGACGACTCCTGGTGGAACGGTAACGGATTCCACATACAGCAACGTGACAGATTCCACTTATGGTAACACGTCGACTACTTCTGGCAGCGAAACAGAAGATAGCAGCACAAATACCAGCACAGATAGCACGACTACGAACAACTCTACAACAATAGATACCAACACAGATACCGACACAACTACGGATACGACTACAGATAGCACTACAGACACAGTTGCAACTACGGGAGCACTGAAAGTCAACGATGTGTATGACGGGGAAGGTACAATTACGGGGACAGCTAAAGCCGGTTCCACAGTAACCGCCTATTCCAACGAACTGCCTATCGGTAGTGCAGTAGCCAAAGATGATGGCACATTTAGTATCAGTGTGCTTACTCAAAAAGCGACAGTTAGACTGGTTATCAAAGCTAAAGATGCAGACGGCAATGAAAGTGAGCCTGTAGAAATCTCGGTTTTGGGTAAACGCAGCGAGTAATTTATAGCTAAAATCCCCCTTTCACTCTGTCTGGAACAAATCCAGCTGGCAGTGGAAGGGGGATTTTTCGTTTATTCGCTTATACCGTCCTCGACGATAGACTTCTCCGGTTCACGTGTTTGTGGCTCAGACGAGGTGCTACCGCCATAACTAGCTATAATGCGTTGCTGCGCTCGATACGTATCGCGGCTGATTCGGGTGCGATCTACGGTTTTTCCGTCTACCTTTTTTACCCGGAAGGTTTCTACCACATACCCTTCTTTGCCCTGCCGAAGTACTTGATAGAAGCCGGGGGAAAGTGAGTCATTACGGAGCTTCTTCTCCGGTATGGGAAGTACGCGAACCGTATGGGATTCCAGTTCATACGAAACATTGGACGGAAATGTACCAAAAAATTTTACGGTAAGTGTTCGGTTTTGGATAGCGGCACGAAGTAGCAAATGCTTGCCTGTATTGTTTTTAAAACGAAAATTAATGGACCCTGTAGCAAAAGTTGCATCTTGACCTTTGGGCAGATAGCTGACCGGCAAGGAATGGTTGCGGCGCTCAACAATGTCCAAACCGACTCGCAGCGCTGCATTATACACCGTGCTGGATACCTGACAAATCCCGCCGCCAATGCCGGACTCCAACTGACCGTTCACGATCACTGGGGCTTCACGAAAGCCATGAGTGCGCTCAGCTTTGGCAATCAATTGGCCATAGTCGAATATGTCACCAGGCTTGAGAATTAAACCATCAACGGTGCTTGCCGCTGAATTGACGTTATACACGCGTCCTTCTGAGCTGCTACCGAGACTGGTGGAGAACTGGACGATTTTGCGCTCAATCCCTTCGTTACGCAGACTGTCTACCGAAATTTTCGGCTCCAGCTGACGGAACGGTAATTCCACTCGTACCGGCTCTTCAGAAGCAGTAAAATCCTTGGGCAGCGCCTTTTCCAGGGCAGCGTCCAGTTTGGGCCAATCCAGACGTCGCGCAGAGCGCCCCGGAATATAACGTACCTGATCATTCCCGTCAATCTGACGCAGAGCATTGATAGGCATGCCATATCGTTGCTCCTCCCAATCGGCTCCGAATTGGGCCCTCAATGTCTCCTCCTGTCGGAAAGATGCGATAGACCATTCCTTTTTGAAGCTAAAACGTGTCTGTACACGAGTCCATAGATGCTCCGAGCTGAGCGCCTTCACGGCATTCCGAAATGCCTCCGCTTTATAACGAATCCCTGCTTCCCCGAGTGTAATTTTTATATCCTGTGCACTGCTGTCACTGTCCGTCAGAAGCAGTGGGCGTTGCTTCAATGCATCCAGTTTTTTATCCACCAGCCGGAGAGCGGCCGTTTTATCCATGCTTCCTACGTTGACTCCTCCGACCCTCACTCCCTCCGGCAGCGTTTGTCTGTCGGCGTACAGATGAAGTCCCCCCCACAACATGGCCAGCGCCAGAACACCAGACCATATCCAAATGACAGATAAATGAATTTTTTTCATAATGCAGATGTCTCCTGTCTGATAAGCTTGATAGCGTACTCGTGTGCCATAATATTCATATATATGTGCCAAAAGCAGAAAACTTTCGGTACTATTTAGGTAACAAATTTGTTACAATGATAAACGGTATGATGAAATAGAGAAGTTTTTAAAGGAAATGCATGGAATATGTCGAATGGATATTAGGTTATGCGTAATATGATTAAGCAACGGGAAGTGATCGAGTGATTGAAATGCAGGATGTGTGGAAGACCTATACTAACGGAACCCACGCACTTCAAGGAGTGTCGGTCAGAATTGACCGCAATGAATTTGTATACGTAGTCGGCCCGTCTGGAGCGGGGAAATCGACTTTTATGAAGCTTATTTATAGAGAAGAAGTACCTACCAAGGGGCAAATTTCAGTCAATGGTTTTAATATCGGGAAGCTCAAGCAGCGTAAAATTCCCTACGTTCGTCGTAACATCGGAGTCATTTTTCAGGATTTCCGGCTTTTGCCGCGTTTGACGGCTTATGAGAATGTGGCTTTTGCTATGGAAGTTATTGAAGCTCCCAAGAAGCTGATTCGCAAACGGGTACCAGAAGTGCTTGAACTGGTTGGCTTGAAAACAAAAATGAACCGTGAGCCTGCCCAGCTTTCTGGTGGGGAGCAACAGCGTGTAGCGATTGCACGGGCGATCGTGAACAATCCTTCCGTGATCATTGCCGATGAACCTACGGGAAATCTGGACCCCGAAACATCGTGGGAGATCATGCAGTTGCTGGACGAAATTAATTTTCGGGGCACGACCATTGTGATGGCGACCCACAATAAGGACATCGTGAACTCCATGCGTAAACGCGTGATTGCCATTGAAAATGGCAACATCGTAAGGGATCAGGTAAGAGGGGAGTACGGATATGACTTTTAACACCTTCTTACGTCATGTGCGGGAAGGTTTCAAAAACATATTCCGCAATGGCTGGATGTCCGTGGCATCCGTCACCTCGATTATTGTGTCATTACTTATATTGGGCGTATTTATCATGCTGGTGCTCAACGTCAATTCCCTGGCTGATCAGGCAGATAGTCAGGTGGAGGTTAACGTATTTCTGGAGCTAAATGTAGAGCAGAACATGCGTGAAACACTGCAAAAGGAAATCGCGGCGATGCCAGAAATCAGCAAAACGACCTTTGTGACTAAAGCTCAGGGTTTGGAAGAGCTGCGCAAAGATTTGGGCGACAGCGGCAAGGAACTGCTGGAGGGTTTTGACAAGGACAGCAATCCACTGCCGGACAAAATTGTGGTAGAGGTTATTGAACCAACAACGGTTCCATTTGTAGCTGAAAAGATTGAAAAGCTGAATACGTTGCATCCAGAGAAACCGATTTTAAAGGTTCGTTATGGAAAAGGCACCGTAGAGACGCTCTTTACGATTACGAAGCTCATTCGTAATGTAGGCTTTATTTTCGTTGCCGGACTGGCAATCATGTCCATGTTCCTTATCTCGAATACGATTCGCGTGACCATATTGGCACGACGCAGAGAGATTGGCATTATGAAGCTGGTCGGTGCGACCAACTTTTTTATACGCTGGCCGTTTTTTATCGAAGGCGCGCTTATTGGTCTTATTGGTTCCCTTATTACCGTAGGTATTTTATTTACTGGCTATCAGCGTTTGCTGACCGCTGTTCAGGGCGATATAGCTCTGAATATGTTGAAGCTTATGCCACTTGAAGGCATTTGGATTCAGTTGAGTGCATTGCTGATTATTCTGGGGATGCTGGTCGGAATTGTTGGCAGTACCCTGTCCATGCGCAAGTTCTTAAAAGTATAAAGAAGCGTTGGCTGGACGTCGTGGTCGATATAAATTAGTACGGGGAAGCCCGGTGTTATTTTGCGATAAAGGATGGGGAGTGCAAGTTGAAAAAAAAAGGATCTGTGTTGGCCGCTACCTTGGTAGCCGCATTGCTAATCCAGCCTTCTGACGGATATGCCAAAAACATGAGTGAAATCAATTCGCAGCTGAACCAATTGGAAAAGCAGGCCCAATCTGCCAAGCAACAACAGGAAAAGGCTGCTCAAGATAAACAGTATGCCCAACATTACAAAAATAAAACCGTGCAAAACCTGAAAATTGTGCTTGCTCAGATTAACAGCGTCAGTGATCAGCTAACTCGTGTTGCGGTTCAGATTGATCAAACGGAAGATAATCTGCGTGCAACTAAAAAAGATTTAGCTGAGGCCATTGATCGTATCCAGTCACGGGAAAAAATGCTGGAAACTCGCGTGCGCTTGATGTATACGGATGGAACTGTCTCATATATGGATGTGCTTATGTCTTCGTCCAGTTTTAGTGACTTTCTCAGCCGGGTAGATTCCCTGAAAACGATCGTGGAGCAGGATCAAATTCTGTTGGACGAGCATAAAAAGGACAAGGCACTGGTCGTAAGTAAGAAGAAGCAGCTGGACACAGAATATAAAAATGCCAAGAAGCTGTATGCGCTCAAGCAGGGCGCCAAAGCAGAACTGGATTCGAAGGAGAAAGAGAAGCAAAGACTGATTTCCAATTATGATCATGATATTGCGGAGTCAGATGAAATCAGCGAAGAGCAAAATGATATGCTGGTAGCCCTTGCGAATAAACGTGTGGGTCTGGTGCAGGAGAAGAACAAGCTCAGAGCGGAGCAGGCTGCCAAAGCCGCACGCGCCAGAGCGGCTGCACGTGCGGCTGAAGCCAAACGATATGCATCTTCTTCCTCAGGCGCCGCCTCGAATTCCAGCCATGCGGCAGCCAGTACGTATACGGGTGGATCAGGTACGTTGGCTTTACCTGTATCTCATTACAGACTCTCATCTACTTTTGGCATGCGGGTACATCCGATTACCGGCAAGCTTAAAGGCCACACAGGTATTGATATGGCGGCTCCGCAGGGAACCGATATTCATGCAGCTGAAGACGGTGTGGTCATTGTTGCCGAATGGTGGAGTGGCTATGGAAATACGGTTGTGATTGACCATGGAGACGGGCTATGGACCCTATATGGACACATTCGCAATGGTGGTACGGTGGTTCATACGGGACAGACTGTGAAACGTGGTCAAAAAATTGCAGAGGTTGGTTCGACGGGCAATTCCACAGGGCCTCACTGTCATTTTGAGGTGCGTGAAAATAACAAACCTGTAAATCCGATGAACTATTTATAGTAGATAAGGTAAGCCCTATTTATAGCCATTACGGTTGTAGATAGGGCTTTGCTGTAATGGTTAATATCCGATGAAGAACATGTGCATTGAGACACGGAGTAGGATACAATTAACATATTCCGTACAAGCTAGACGTATACTTCGTGGATGGACATGCGTTGTAAGGCAATAGGATACAAGATAATGAGAAGGCGGTGGACGATTAGATGTTGAAAAAAAGTACAGCGATACTCTTGATGGTGATCGGGCTGCTTGGCGGCAGTTTGCTCACTTTTGCCTATACTGGAACGACTACAGTAGGGAACAGCGCTCTGGGCGAAGGACTGCTGGCGAGTGTAACAGGTAGCAGTTCTACCTCCAGAAGTGATATCCGCAAAATCGAGACGGCGATGGACCTGATTCAGGGACAATATTATCAGGATGTGGATCGTACCAAACTGGTGGATGGAGCGATCAATGGTATGATGGATTCGCTCGGCGATCCATATTCCTCTTATATGGGTAAAGAAACTGCACAACAGTTTGAGCAGTCCATAGAGGGTTCTTTTACCGGGATCGGAGCCGAAGTAGCAGCCGAAAACGGGAAAGTAGTTGTAGTCACGCCAATTAAAGGCTCCCCGGCAGAGAAGGCAGGGTTACGCTCTAAGGATATTATTTTGTCTGTTAATGGTGAAACACTGGACGGATTGGATCTAAACAAGGCCGTTTCCAAAATTCGTGGACCTAAGGGCAGTCAGGCGAAAGTCAAAATTCAGCGCAGCGGCTCTCCTGATCCGCTCGAATACACGATTACCCGTGACAACATTGATATGGAAACTGTAACGGCTCATATGGAGAGCGACGGTGTAGGCGTCATCACGATCACCCAGTTCTCCTTGAATACAGCAGAACGTTTCAAGGAAGAGTTAGCGAAGCTCGAAAAACAAGGGCTTAAAGGGCTCGTCATTGACGTGCGTAATAACCCGGGCGGCGTGCTTTCCGTGGTCATTGATATTGCACAGCAATTTGTACCTTCTGGCAAAACGATTGTACAAGTGGAAGACAAGAATCAGAAGCGTGAAGAAGAGAAATCCAAAGGTTCACGCAAAAATTATCCTGTGACTTTGCTAATGAATAAAGGTAGCGCAAGTGCGTCCGAAATTCTGGCAGGTGCTCTCCAGCAATCAGCGGGCGCTGTGTTGATCGGGGAAAATTCCTTTGGTAAAGGTACTGTGCAAACCAGCTATGACAAGCAAATGGGTGACGGCAGCCTGCTCAAAATCACGATTGCCAAATGGTTAACACCAAATGGGACGTGGATTCATAAAAAAGGAATTAAGCCGAATATCGCGGTGGAACAACCAGAATACTTCACAGCAGCACCGCTGAACAAGGAAAAATCCTTGAAATACAATATGAATAGCAGTGATGTGAAAAATGCACAAATCATTCTGCAAGGATTGGGTTACAAACCAGGTCGCGAGGATGGCTATTTTGACAAAGTAACTGAAAGCTCAGTTATTGCTTTTCAAAAACAAGCGAAGCTGACCGCTAGCGGCATCATTGATGCGAAGACAGCAGCAGCGATGGAAGCCAAGCTGATTGAGAAAATTCGTGATCCGAAAAATGATAGTCAACTCAAGCAGGGGATTGAAGAGATTCGAAAGGAAATGAAGACAAGCGCAGCGAAATAATAATGAGGCTACAACAAGGGGGCTGGAAACAGCCTCCTTTCATATTGGGATTTATTTGCAGTCTGTCGGTTTGTCTTCCCTACGTTGGCAATTTCATATAGAATAAATGGATATGAAATGTACGTGATCCGCTATACAGCGGGCCAGGGGCATAAGGAGTGTGAATGGACTTGGAATGGGCATTACAATGGGGATGGAGCGTCTTGAATGCTTGCTTGTACCTGCTTTTGCAGCCGTTTTATTATATCTCGATACTCATTGTCGCACTTGGTTATCGTCGGCAGATGCTGCTGGAGCGCAAGCTATTTCATACCAAAATGCATAGCTGGGCTGCAGAGACCTGGCGTGTCGTATGGAGTGGTTTGCTTGCTGGAATGGCGCTATCTGCTCTGGGAATGTTCGTCAGCGTGCATCTGAACTCGGCTTCCATCGTGTGCCTGTGGGTAGCGACATTACTGCTCATGCTGGTACGCGTCCGTTACCTGTGTCTCGCTTATTCAGTAGGTCTGCTAGGTGTGGTTCAATTTTTTCTAAACGTGGCCAGTGGCTGGCAACCTGGGGGAGCGCTCGGAACATCAGTAGCAGCTATCCGCGGTTTGGATATTCCAGCACTGTTGGTGTTGGTCGCCGTGCTGCATGTGGCTGAGGCGCTGTTGGTTCGCTGGCAAGGGGGGAAAGCTGCCACTCCGCTGTTTGTTGAGGGCAAACGGGGAAGATTGGTTGGCGGTTATCGTATGGAAGACCTCTGGCCCATTCCGTTGTTATTGCTGGTACCGGCTCAGGGAGGATTCACGCTTCCCTGGACACCGTTGTTCGGCGGCGATGCCGGAACGGGGTATATGCTGGCAGCCTTGCCAGTCCTGATGGGCTTTAGCAGCGTGACACTAGGCCAGCTACCACGACAGAAGGCGGTACTTACTTCGAACCGCTTGCTCCTGTACAGTGTGGCTTTACTTCTGCTGAGCTTGCTGACCGCGTGGTGGAGTCCGCTGATATTGCCCGCAGCGTTATTCTCCTTTCTGGCTCATGAGGCGCTAATCTGGTATGGTAATATAGAGGAAAGTCGTCTTAGCCCAATGTTTATCCATCCAGAGCAAGGGATGCGTGTTCTCGCTGTGCTGCCAGACAGTCCAGCGACAGCCATGGGCATACTGCCGGGTGAGGCCATTTACCGCGTGAATGGAGTTGTTGTGAACACCCGTGCCGAGTTACACCAGGCCTTGCGGATCAACTCTGCTTTTTGCAAGCTGGAGGTACGCAATCTGCAAGGCGAGAGCAAGTTTGTGCAGCGAGGCATGTACGATGGTGATCATCACCAGTTAGGGGTTGTGCTTGCACCGGATGCAGACGCGAGCTGGGCCGTATCCATACAGCCGGCCTCCATCTATCGGATTGTTGCCATGCACATAGGCGCACGACAACGTAAAGCTGGACAGGCATCGCAGGCAGAGGGTACACATTTGGACACCGTAGACAAATAGATGTTGCAACAAGAGGGTAGTCATTATTTGATTAGAGTCGAATAAGGCTACGCTCTTTTTATATGCCGACAGTAGCCTGCTTGAAATCAATATTCTGATCGGTATACAATGAATATGTAATATGAAGCATTGATTAACCGAATGCCTATCATGTGTGTCAAGCAGGGAGAGAAGAAGATGAACGCGATTCACTTTATTCGAGAGTACATCAGGCATCCACGCAGCGTAGGCGCTGTTATACCCAGCTCAAGACAGTTGGCCAAACAAATCGCCACACCGATTTACTTTGACAAAGCATCGTGCATTATTGAATATGGTGCAGGAACCGGTGTGTTTACGCAAGAGCTGATTTTGAACAAGCGTCCAGAAACGCTACTTTTAGTGATTGAAGCTAATGAATCGTTTTATAAAACATTACAAAGCAAGTACGGACACTTGGAGAAGGTACACATCATTCACGGATCGGCTGAGCATGTAGCTCAGTATATACGACAGTATGAGGTCCCTAAAGTGGATTATGTTGTGTCAGGGCTCCCTTTCACCAGCTTACCCGCTGCATTATCCAGCCTCATTTTGGGACAAACGGCTGAGGTTTTAGGTCAGGAAGGCAAATTTATTACGTTCCAGTACAGCAAGGTCAAACATAATTTTTTTCGCACCTTTTTTGCTGACATTCAGATTAAAAAGGTAAACTGCAATGTCCCTCCCGCTTATGTGTTCACTTGCAGCCTGTAACCTTGCAGCTATGTAGAGGATTAGAATAAATACGAATGTGAATATACGGATAATTATGAGAAGACTTGGTCAGCGTCATTAAAATGCTGAAACGGTCTTTTTTTGTTGTACACTTTCATAGATATATAAGATAAGGGGATATGTTAAAAAGCAAAATTCATTTAAGGAATCATATTTTAAAATGGGGCTTAACCTATATATTACATAAGATGGAACCTGCTAGATTTTTGTAAGATTCATGATAAATCTGAACTTTTGTAAAAGGAGATTTATATATGGTAAAACCGCTAATATTCATGCGTTGGTGTGAGTACTATGAGTTAAGTGACCGTGAGACGGACTTTGTATCTTTTTTTATGATGAATTTCTCGGCTGCCCGTTCAGGCAATCAACCGAAGCTTAAGGAGCAGTTTGTTGAAATTCAGAAAAAAACCTTTCCTGAGTACCCGTTTGATATTACCCCGGAAGAACTGGATTACTCCAAATTCGAAGGCTTGATGAAGCAAGTGTTGAAAATTCATTTTGACACAGCCGAGCTGCTATACTCCTTTTATCTCCAAAAGCTGTGCGCACCTTTGGCAGAATACATTTTATCCACTGGAGAATCAGAGCCTGCACGCATCTATTATAAGCTTATTCAAAAGGATAAAGTACGGTAGGGAAGACGAGTGTGGATGAGCAAGAGCTATTGGGATACTCAAGCTATATGGTTATTTAAGAAATTAATACTAGTTAATTAAAATAATAGTTAAAAATGTCAATATACCTTTGTGTTAAGGTAATATTATAAATCCAGTTTCAAAGAAAGAGGGTGTTGTCTTCGGCTGGAACATTTAAAGCACGGATAGGACGCTGCAACGGAACGATAAGCTCGTTTGGGGACAGGGAAGGGGCCTTAAAGCCTCAAGGAGTGGCATTCGTATGGGTGCCGCTCTTTTTAAATTGAAGGGAGGAAAGCGGCATGAAGGCGAAAAATTGCAGGGGTATTTTGTCCAAGCGTTCCAAATGGCTGCCGGTCGTCATGGCATGCACGATTATGGCAGTGGGGGCTGTACCGGCTCCAGCTGTAGTTCACGGTCAAACGGCAAAGACTGTTACTATTAAGGTCGATACATCCAAGGATCGTAAGCCCATTAGTCCTTATATATACGGTACGAATCAGGACTTGGCCGGGGATGAAAATCTGACTGCCAGACGACTTGGCGGCAATCGAATGACCGGATACAACTGGGAAAACAATATGTCCAATGCAGGAAGCGACTGGAAGCAGTCCAGCGATAGCTATTTATGCGACAACGCCGGATTGACAAAAGCCGAATGTGAAAAGCCAGGTGCGGTCGCAACCTCGTTTCACGATCAATCGCTGAAGCTTGGCACATATTCTTTAGTCACACTGCCGATGGCCGGTTATGTGGCCAAGGATGGAAACGGAAGTGTGCAGGAAAGTGAAAAAGCTCCTTCCGCTCGTTGGAATGAGGTCGTAAACGCTAAAAATGCGCCGTTTCAATTGCAGCCTGATCTGAATGACAATCAGGTTTATGCCGATGAATTCGTCAACTTTTTAGTGAAAAAGTATGGCTCTGCTTCAACAAAAACAGGTGTGAAAGGATACTCGCTCGACAATGAACCTGCTCTCTGGTCGCATACGCATCCACGCATTCATGGTGAAAACGTCGGAGCGAAGGAATTGGTGGATCGGTCGGTAAGCTTATCCAAGGCTGTCAAAGCGGTTGACGCAGGTGCGGAGGTTTTCGGTCCGGTTCTTTACGGTTTTGGCGCCTATAAGGATCTTCAAACTGCACCTGATTGGAACTCTGTAAAAGGCAACTACAGCTGGTTCGTGGACTATTACCTGGATCAAATGCGCCTTAGCTCGCAAGCTGAAGGCAAGAGATTGCTGGATGTTTTCGATGTCCACTGGTATCCCGAAGCGAGGGGCGGAGATATTCGAATTACAGATGAGGTAGGGAATGACGAGACGAAGAAGGCCAGAATGCAGGCGCCTCGTACCTTGTGGGACCCGACCTACAAGGAAGATAGCTGGATCGCTCAATGGAACAGTGAATTCTTGCCTTTACTGCCTCGATTGAAGCAGTCGGTAGATCAGTATTACCCGGGAACCAAGCTGGCCTTGACCGAGTATAGCTACGGTGGCGAAAATGATATTTCTGGCGGTATCGCTATGACCGATGTGCTGGGTATCTTGGGCAAAAACGACGTTTATATGGCAAACTACTGGAAGTTAAAGGATGGTGCCAACAACTACGTTAATGCCGCTTACAAGCTTTATCGCAATTATGACGGAAAAAGCTCTACTTTCGGGGATATCAGCGTTAATGCGCAAACGTCGGATATTGTTAATAGCTCGGTGCACGCTTCCGTAACGGATGCATCCTACAAAGAACTGCACCTCGTTGTCATGAATAAAAGCATGGACAGTGCATTCGATGCCCAATTTAATCTTTCCGGTGAGACGACTTACGGTTCCGGTAAAGTATGGGGCTTCGACAAAAATAGCTCGCAAATTAAGGAAGCAGCGCCCATCACGCAAATTTCAGGCAACCGCTTTACCTATACAGTACCACCTTTGACGGCTTATCACATCGTGTTGACTGCTGGTAATGATACGTCTGTGCCACCTGTGGAAGGTCCTGATAGCTTTGCGCTGAGGGCTGAGGCGGGCGATGGGAAAGTCGATTTGTCCTGGGACGCTTCCAGCGGAGTTGTAGGTTACAGCGTACAGCGGGCAACGGTTGAAAACGGTCCTTTTGATGCTGTAGCATCCAACTTGGTCGAAACGTCCTATACGGATACGAACGTAACGAACGGTACTTCTTACTATTATAAAATAACCGCAAAAACAAAGACAGGAACGAGCGAATCCAATGTTTTGAAAGCGGTTCCGCGAACGCCTGTAGACGGACAGGATCGCTATGAAGCCGAAGATGGCACGCTGAAGGGAACCATTGTAGAATCCAGCGGGACCGGCTTCTCCGGTACTGGTTATGTAACTAATTTCCACAATGCAGGGGATTCCCTGACGATGACGATCCAGGCAGAGGCGGCAGGCTTGTACAAACTTACAATTGGCTACCGTTCTCCTCATGATGACAAACGCACGAATTTCTCTTTAAACGGCAAAGCGTCTGGCGAGCTGGTACTTTGGAAATCGGCTGATTTTAAAGAAACCTCCGGTGGTAAGGTTCTGTTGAATGCAGGGGCGAATACGATCGGTTTTGAAACAGGCTGGGGCTGGTATGATATCGACTACGTCAAGCTGGAGCCAGCTGCTGACCGTCCACCACATGCGGTAACCAAAACGCTCATCAATCCGAATGCGACAGTAGAAGCAAGAGCATTGATGAACTATCTGGTTGATCAATACGGGAAGAATATGCTTTCCGGTCAAGAGGAAATAAACGAAATTGATTGGCTTCAAGCGAATGTAGGTAAAAAGCCGGCTATTGCGGCACTTGATCTGATTGACTATTCCCCAAGCAGAGCGGAACGCGGTCTTAGTTCCACAGAGACGGAAAAGGCGATTGCATGGGATAAGCAAGGGGGCATTGTTACCTTTGCATGGCACTGGAACGCGCCGAAAGGTCTGATCGATACGCAGGGAAAAGAATGGTGGAGAGGCTTCTATGCCGATTCGACTACATTCGATATAGAATATGCGATGAATCATCCAGAGTCTGAAGATTATAAATTGCTTATTCGCGACATTGATGTGATTGCAGGGCAATTGAAGAAGTTGCAGGATGCTAAAGTTCCTGTCCTGTTCCGTCCTTTGCACGAAGCGGAAGGCAAATGGTTCTGGTGGGGCGCTAAAGGTCCTGAACCTGTTAAAAAATTATATATTTTGATGCACGACCGTTTGACAAATGTGCACAAATTGAACAATCTGATTTGGGTATGGAATTCTGTTGCTCCCGACTGGTATCCAGGGGATGAGTATGTGGATATTTTGAGCTTTGACTCTTATCCGCAAGCAGGCGACTACAGCCCGCAAATTGCAAAATACGAAGACCTTGTTACATTAGGCAAGGACAAAAAGTTAGTTGCCATGAGCGAAAACGGACCTATCCCGGACCCTGATCTGATGAAGGCGTATCAAGCTCACTGGAGCTGGTTCGCTACATGGTATGGGGATTTCCTGAGAGACGGCAAACAAAACAGTCTTGAGCATCTGAAAAAAGTGTATAATCATCCGAACGTCATCACGCTTGACAAGCTCCCGACGAACTTAAAAACGTATGGCATTACCGAGCAGCCATCAGTACCGGGCAGCTTCACGCTGAACGCAGCGGGCGAAACGGCGAAAGTAAAGCTGAGCTGGACAGCATCGGCGAATGCGACGAGCTATGAAGTGAAGCGTTCGACGGCTGAAAACGGCGCGTTCGCCACCGTAGCGAGCGATGTATACGGAAGCAGCTACACCGACACAGCTGTAACGGCAGACACGATGTACTATTACCAAGTCGTAGCGAAGAACGATGCAGGTCAAACGGTTTCGAACACGGCTAGCGCAGCGCCCAAAGCGGATACTCAGCAGCCGACAACGGGATTGGTGCTCCAGTATCGCACAGCGGATACAAATGTAAATGACAATCACTTGAACCCGCATTTCCAAATTTTAAACAAAGGTACAGCCTCTGTACCGATCAACGAGTTGAAAATTCGCTACTACTACACGATCGACGGTGACCGTGAGCAGACATTCAACTGCGACTATGCGATGCTGAGCTGCTCGAAGCTGAATGGTAAGTTGGTTAAAATGGATAAAGCCGTAACCGGCGCTGATTATTATTTGGAAGTCAGCTTTAACTCGGATGCAGGCGTGTTAGCACCTGGAGGAAGCACGGGCGGAATTCAAACCCGTATTCATAAAACAGACTGGTCGAACTATAACGAAAGTGACGATTACTCGTATAAAGGCACGCAGACTTCATTCGCCGATCATACGAAAGCTACGTTGTATCATAATGGCGTACTTGTTTGGGGAACCGAACCGGCAGCTAATTAAAATCATATAAATACCATCGCTGCAATGAGCAGGGGGATTTTGTATCCTACCTGCTCATTTTTTTGTACAAAAACCCTCCAAGAGATATGTTTGATTATTATATTCAGGTTTAAGAAATCACGAACTAAAATTACCTCATAATGTTAGAAGAGACGAAAAATATAATTTTTTAAGTAAAAAGAGGGGGATTGGAATGAAATATACACCTACGATCCGCTCGAAGATAGAGACAGAACTAAAGCAGAGAGGCTATACATTTAGCAGCTTCAGTAAAGTATCTGGAATTAACCGTGGTATATTTAGCACCATGCTTAACAGCAACCCACCCAAGCCGATCTCGGTTCGGCAGATGGACTTGATTACCAAGGCACTGGGATATCCCGAAGGCTGGCTGTATGAGCTATACATAGATGAATGCTTTTATGAGGGAAAAGGACACTGGAAACGGATTAAGCCTTTTTTATTACGTTGTGTAGAGTTAGGGAGGGAAGACTGTATTCAAAAGGTATTGTCGAGACTGACCGAGGACTTGTCCTATGTGTCGACGATATTTGAGCTTGCAGAAGAACTACACGAAGCAGGTAAGAAAAAGGAATCTATCCCCTTTTATGAGTGTGTAATTGAAAACGAAAAATATTACCACTCGGAGCGGTTGGCAATCTGCCAGTATCGTTTGTTTTGTTATTCTCTGAATACTGACTTGGATAATAATCGGCAAGCAACTATAAAGTTTGCACCGTTTCAGAGGAATCTTCCCGAGAATTACCAACTAGACGCGTTGTTAAAATTGACTAATGCATATTTCCAATTTTATGATTATGAGGCGGCTATACACTATGCGAAGGAACTTGAGGTACTAGTCACAAGCATTTATTGGCATCAAGCTCAAGCGAGGGCGAAAAAACGCGAAGTTACACGTTTAAATACAGAAAGACATCTAATCGTTTATTATGGTCAAGCCTATTTAATGCAGGGAAATTCCTTTGAAAAACAAGGACTATATGAAACTGCTATGAAGTTCATACCTTACTATGAAAATCTAACTGGATTTGAAGGTCTGGATGAGATTGGAATGATAGAGGCGCAGAAATTCGAAATATGGGGAATAGCAAACCGTTTGAATTTAGAAATTCTGATGGGGGATACGGCTAGTTTGCCTGCCTATGTTGAACTTATTAGAAATAATCCTCAGGAAATATTACTTGGACTATTGACCATTATAGAATCGGCCAATCATTACAGTTACTCAGTAGACGATACTCTGGTTCTTTTTGCTGAGAATATTAATGAATTTAGGGAGCTGCGTACAAATATTTCGTATTATCATACAAATAATGATCTGCTGACATATTCTCGTTTTTTTCTTGAGCTTAGTCGATACTATTTCAGTAAAGGAAGCTATACCGAGGCAATAGACAGTATGCTGATTAGTTTAAAAGCCTCCTCAGAGTTAAACGATAAGAATTACTTTATCAAGTCCATCACGCTATTGTTTGAGAAGTATAAGGATCACTCGACCGAAGAACAACGGACAGAATATAAAAAAGTGATACAAGCAGTGGAAATTAGTATGAGGCAAATGACCTCTTAGAGCAAAAAAAGGGCTATGTTTCTCTACCTAGAGTAGAAGAACACACAGCTCTTTTAATTTTTCGTGCATGTTAATCGAGTGAAATTTACTATTCCTCATGTGTATCAGGGGTGTCGGAGTTACTCTCCAAAAGCTCGCTTTGTGAAGAGGTGAACAGTTCCTTCAATATGCGATAAGCTTTATTTTGCCCCGCTTCATTCTGCTGGGAAAGGATATGAACGCATTCCCAAATCCAGGGTTGACTTTTGAGTTTTTCATATGGATTATAGTCAAAAAATGCGAATACGTTTGTGTCCAGTGCCTCGGCTATCTTCTCCAAAGTTTTGATCTGCACATTGACCTCACCACGTTCCAACTTCCCTATATAGGAGCCTGTTGAATCGGATGCTTCTGCCAGTTGCTCTTGTGTAATATCACGCAATTTTCGAAATTGGCGAATTTTCGTTCCTATGAGTTTCGTCGTTTCCATAGACCTCCACACTCCTATAGTATGAGTGTAGACAAAGGTAGATCAGGCGTGGAGGTAATTGAATTACCTGAATTATGTACCTTTTAGTCTTTGTGAGAACTATTTAATAAACATCAAATTCCAAAATATATTAAAACAGTGTAGAAAAGGGGTTGACCGTCATCCAATTTATTCATATAATTTCTAGTATATTGTAATTGATTGTCGAGGAGGGTGATTTTTTAAAATCATCTGAATACGCCGGGGGTGTTTTTATTGGAAAATGCAACCACGATCCGTTCGGAAATTGAGAAAGAACTAAAACTTGGTGGCTACACTTTTAATAGTTTTGGACAAGCTACGGGGCTTAACCGGGGCATATTTAGTGCTATGCTTAACGGCAATCCGCCTAAACCTATCTCGGTAAGACAAATGGACTTGATTACCAAGGCGTTTAATTATCCAGAGGGCTGGTTGTATGACCTGTATGTGGATGAATGTTTTTATGATGGAAGACCACATTGGAAAAGGGTCAAGCCGTTCCTAATTCGTTGTGTTGAAGTGGGAAACCTGCGATGCGTAGAGAAAGTGCTCTCACGCTTAATGGAAGATCTTAACCACATTCCAACAATCTTTGCTTTGGCAGAGGAGTTGTACGAAGGGGAGAAGCTGCAAGAGGCAATTCCATTCTATGAATGTGTCATTGAAAATGAAAAGTATCAGCATTCTGAGAGATTGGCGATAAGCCATTATAAATTGTTTGTTGCTTCTGTGGGTCAAGATCTGGAGAAAAATTTGGAATCTGTTCTGAGATTTATTCCTTATCGCAATCGCCTACCAGAGAGTTATCAGCTAGATGGGCTTTTAAAAATTATCAATATATATTTTTATCTACATAAATGGGACAGCGTAGAGAAGTATGGAGATGAGTTGTGTACTCTCGCCAAAACTGTTTATTTAAATCGATATGAAAATAATAATACTAAAAGACGTGTTAAGGACGAATTTAAAACAGAGAAAAATCTTGTTTTTTATTACGGATACGGATATTTATCTAAATCTACAGCTCTCCAAAAAATGGAGAAATTTGAGGAAGCACAATCTTATATTAAATATTATGCGGATTTAAGTTGGTTCAAAGGACTTAACTCAGAAGGCGAGCAATATGTAAAGATGTTCAGTCTTTGGGCAAAAGCAAACTCTTATACACTTGATATGCTTTTAGGAAAAAGAGATGTTTTAGTAGAATATATTTCTTTTCTCAATCAACATCCGGAAGAGAAATTATCTGGTCTTTTAACTATCTTGGAATCAGCTAACAAATATAACTTCTCGGTAGATTATGTACTTGAAAGTTTTTCAGCAGAGATTGATCAGTTCAAGTTTCTTGATGATGTAAAGAATAGAAACTATTATTGTTGTTTTTTATACCAAAGGGCAATTTATGAGTATAAAAGTAATAGCTTGGAGAAAGGAACAAACTATGTTCTGGACTGTCTTGCACTTTCATTAACTAGTCGGAATGATAGTGACTTTAAACAATGTGTTGCGTTGTTTGAGGTTTACAGAGAATTTGCTACTTATGAACAAACAAAGAGATACGAAAATATAATTAAGGAGGTGAATATCTATGAAAAAAGGTTATTTGGTGGTACTAGCCTTAGGTATTCTATTTTTTAGTATATTCCCTTTCTATAATCCAAGCAGTGTAGGAAGTTCTAATGGAATTATATTATTTAATCATGGCATGGGTTGAATTTGTATAGATGTGTATAATTCATAGAACAGAATCACTGTTCTCGAAGCCAATTCATTTGAATTGGCTTTTTTGATTCATCCCGTTAAAGGGATGAATTGGGTTTTATTATATTTTTAACCTGTAGGGAAGGTATCAGCTTGTAAACTAATGTAAATACCACACCGAACAGGAGGTTTATTGATGTGAAATGGCAACAATTGGAGGACTGCATCGAAGAAAAGCGGAAGGAATTAAATGATTTGGCGAATGAGGTGGGATTGAAGGATCGACGGGTGTTAATTAAGTCCATGGAGTTGGATCGACTCCTTAATAAGTACAGCGACTGGAAATATAGCTATCGTAGACAACAGAGCATACCCCAAAGTTCACAAATACAAGAGAAGCAACACGAGCTTGTCCTATCTTATTGATTTTCAAGTATCATGACAAGATAAAACCTAACTTCACCAGGGCTTCTAATACATAGTGGGATATAGAATAAACAAAATAATCTCTATTGCATCTCGTACGCCGCTCTTATCCACGTTGTTCGTACGGTTTATTGTTCTGCGTCTACATCAGAGGGGAAGCCATGTAACATGAAGATATGTATCTAAAAAACCTCCCGATTCACGTTATTGCGTGACTCAGGAGGTTTTTGGGTTTTACTGTTGAAGTTGGCGTAGTACGGTGATTTCGACACGGCGGTTTTTTTGTCGTCCAGCTTCGGTGCTATTGTCACCAACTGGCCGGGTATCTGCATAACCCGCATACTGAAATCCTGAGGGTGAAAGTTGCTCTCTGTCGAGAAAGAATCGGAGTACAGATAGTGCCCGTGCGCCGGAAAGCTCCCAGTTGTCCTTATACGTCGATGAGTTCGAGGAACGAGTGAAAGGAATGTTGTCCGTATGGCCCTCAATGCTAATCGGTGTTTTCAAATCTCGAAACAGACTGGCCAACTTGGATAGTGTGTTGGCAGAGCCTTGTTTGAGTGCAGCTCTACCTTGATCGAATAAAAAGCGGTCATTCAGCGTAATGACAATACCACGCGGCTGATCTGACACAAAAATCTGGTTTTCCAGCTTGTTGTCCGTAATATATTCTTGAATGACACCCATTAAATTTTGCAGCTCTTTTTCCTGCGTGCGGAATGCTTGTTCACGTTCGGTTAGCTTTGTCGATCCAGCTTCCTTTTTATCGGCTGCTGGTTGCTTGGTCGTGGGTGGATTCTTGCTGGTGTAACGATCGGCAGTACCTGTAATGCCCGAACCTTGCTCCAAAATAGAATCTCCCTTGTGGAACGTATCCTGGAGGGATTGAACAACGACATCATATTTTTTAGCATCCAGACTACTCATGGCATACATCACAACGAAAAATATGAGCAGCAGGGTAATCAGATCGGCATAGGTAATCATCCAGCGGTCACGATGGTCTCCGCCGCCTCCTTGACCCCCACGGCGCTTACCGCGCGCTCTCATGGAAGTCCTCCTTTGGAGAAGCGTCCTCTGTGCGTGAGCGACGAGGCGGTTTGCGATCTATATTTTGCTCTGAGCGGATAAAGAACTCCAACTTTTTGCGCACAAGCTTTGGATTCTCTCCGTTTTGGATAGCCAGAATTCCTTGCAGCAGCAAATCCATCGTGATAATTTCACTCTCACTGACTGCTCTTATTTTGGATGCGATGGGCAGGAAGATCAGGTTGGCGCTAGCAACGCCGTATAGTGTTGCGATAAAAGCAACAGCAATGGACGGACCAAGCGCAGTAGGCTCGGTCAGGCTGCCCAGTACATGGATCAGGCCCATGACAGTACCGATAATCCCCATCGTAGGGGCATAACCGCCTGCGGATTCGAATATTTTGGCGTACCCTTCATGTTTGTGTTCAATGGCATCTAACTCAAGCTCTAAAATCTGTTTGATCTGCTCCTGCTCGGTGCCGTCGATGACCAACTGAAGACCTTCACGCAAAAATGCATTCGGATGCTCTGATGAAGTACGCTCTAGCGCAAGCACACCGGATCGGCGTGAGGTGGCAGCCATGGAAACCAAATCTTCTATATATTGCTTCGTAGGATTCTCCTCACGGCTAAATGCCATCCGTAGAGCGGTGGGGATCGTCTTCAGCTTGGAAGCTGGGTAGCTGATTACAACTGCGGCGAAAGTTCCCCCAAATACAATTAGAGCCGATGTACCTTGAAGCAGCCCTGTAAATTCGCCACCTTCCCATAAGAAGCCACCGATTAATGCTATGATTCCTGCGATGATGCCCAATACGATGGTGATATCCAAAATTTAATTCACTCCTATTCAAGACTTATCGTTTGCATCCACGGTAAGAAAGAGGTATAATACGGGAACAAACATTCTTATCCAACCATATTTCCCAAGTATCATTGCTCGGGAAATATCGACATAGAGTAACAGATAAAGACGTTAAAGCTCGACTGGTGTAAAATCATGATGTTTCCATTTTAGACGATAAGGGTGATGCAGGGCAATGAGTGATATCGTTGTTAGCGATAAGACTTTTGAAATTCAGTCGGAATTCCAACCTCAAGGCGATCAGCCTCAGGCCATTTTTGAATTGGTAGAGGGAATTGCAGAAGGAAAGAAGCATCAAACGCTATTGGGTGCTACGGGAACAGGTAAGACGTTTACCATCGCACAGACCATTGCCAAATTGAATCGGCCTACGCTGGTTATTGCACATAATAAGACTTTGGCTGCTCAACTGGCGAGTGAGTTTAAAGAGTTTTTTCCGAATAACTCCGTCGATTATTTTGTCAGCTACTATGATTATTATCAACCGGAAGCATACATCCCGTCTTCCGATACGTATATTGAGAAGGATTCCAGCATCAATGAGGAGATTGATAAACTTCGCCACTCAGCGACAAGCTCTCTGTTTGAGCGTCGTGACGTTATTATTGTAGCGAGTGTCTCCTGTATTTATGGTTTGGGTTCCCCCAAAGAATATTCAAGCCTGCTGCTTTCGCTTAGAGTCGGCATGGAGAAACCCCGCAATCAGATTTTGTCCCGCTTGGTCGATATTCAATATCAGCGGAACGATATCAACTTCGTGCGGGGTACTTTCCGTGTACGGGGGGATGTTGTTGAGATATTCCCGGCTTCCCATGGGGAACACGCTATACGTGTAGAACTGTTTGGGGATGAAATTGAACGAATTACCGAGATTAATGTGCTTACGGGTGAATTGATCGGTGAACGTGATCATATTGCCATTTTCCCGGCATCTCACTTCGTTACTCATGAGGATACGATGAAGGTAGCATTGGTCAACATTGAACGTGAACTTGAAGAGCGGTTAGCAGAGTTGAAGGAGCAAGGGAAGCTGTTAGAGGCGCAACGTTTGGAGCAACGTACCCGCTATGATATCGAGATGATGAAAGAGGTTGGCTTTTGTTCCGGCGTCGAGAATTATTCAGGTCCACTGACATTCCGCGAGCGAGGAGCAACACCATATACGCTGATGGATTATTTTCCGGATGATATGCTGATCGTCATCGACGAGTCCCATGTTACATTGCCACAGATTCGTGCCATGTATAACGGTGACCAAGCACGTAAGAATGTACTGGTGGAACATGGTTTTCGTCTGCCATCTGCATTGGATAATCGCCCGTTGAAGTTTGAAGAGTTCGAGGACAAGGTAAGTCAGATCGTCTATGTATCGGCTACTCCAGGACCCTATGAGATGGAGAAATGCGAAACGATGGTACAGCAGATTATTCGTCCTACCGGGCTTCTTGATCCAATTATTGAGGTGCGTCCGAGCAAGGGGCAGATTGACGATCTTATTAATGAAATACGGCTTCGCATAGAACGTGAAGAACGGGTGCTGGTGACCACACTTACGAAGAAGATGTCTGAAGATTTGACTGACTATTTAAAAGAAGTAGGCATCAAGGTTCGGTATATGCACTCCGAGATTAAGACGTTGGAGCGGATGGCTATTTTGCGGGATCTTCGTCTAGGGACCTTCGACGTGCTAATCGGGATCAACTTGTTGCGGGAAGGCCTTGATTTGCCGGAAGTATCGCTGGTCGCGATTTTGGATGCGGACAAAGAAGGCTTCCTGCGTTCTGAGCGCTCTCTGATACAGACGATCGGACGGGCAGCACGGAACAGTGACGGTCGTGTTATTATGTACGGCGATAAGATTACCGATTCTATGGATAAAGCGATAAAGGAAACGGAACGTCGTCGTGCGATCCAAATTCAGTATAATGAAGAACATGGGATTACCCCGCAAACGATTCGTAAAAAGATTCGTGATGTTATTGAAGCAACCAAGGTGGCAGAGTCTAAGAATGATTACCTTCCTAATGAGACGGGTAAACTTTCCAAGAAGGAGCGTCAATCACTCATTCAGCGTCTGGAAGCAGAGATGAAAGACGCCGCCAAGAACCTACAGTTCGAGCGGGCAGCCGAGCTGCGTGATGCTTTGCTGGAGTTGCGGGCTGATTAAACATTGAGAATAAGCTAGAAGCAAAACATATGAAAATAAAAAGTTTGATTGCTTTGCTTTTAAAAATAGTGAGGGCGGCCTATGCGGTCGTTCTCTTTGCGATATATCACTTCCATGGGATAATCCAATGCGATATAGCATGACGTGAACTACGGTTAAGGAGATGAAACATTTGGCGAATGAAAGCATCATCATCAAAGGCGCACGCGCGCATAATCTCAAAAATATTGACGTGACGATTCCACGGGACAAATTTGTCGTCCTGACAGGGCTTAGTGGCTCAGGTAAATCGTCACTGGCTTTCGATACGATCTATGCGGAAGGACAGCGACGGTATGTGGAATCTTTATCTGCGTATGCTCGTCAATTCCTCGGGCAAATGGAGAAACCAGACGTTGATTCGATTGACGGTCTGTCTCCTGCCATTTCCATTGATCAAAAAACGACAAGTCGGAATCCGCGTTCTACCGTCGGAACGGTTACCGAAATCTATGACTACCTGCGGTTGTTGTTTGCCCGGGTGGGTCATCCTCACTGTCCTGAGCATGGCATTGAAATCACTTCACAGACCGTTGAACAGATGGTAGACCGCATTTTGCAGTATCCTGAAAAGACAAGACTGCAAATTCTGGCTCCGTTGGTATCCGGCCGCAAAGGTGAGCATAAAACACTGTTCACGGATATAGCCAAGCAGGGCTTTGTGCGGGTACGTGTGAATGGCGAACTGCGTGAATTGTCTGAGAAGATTGAGCTGGAAAAGAACAAGAAGCACTCGATTGAAGTGGTCGTAGACCGGATCGTAGTCAAGGAAGATGTGCGTGCGCGTCTGTCTGACTCTATTGAGACGGCACTGAATCTTTCAGGTGGGCAGTTGCTTGTAGACATTATGGGGCAAGAGGAGTTGCGGTTCAGCTCCAACTTTGCATGCCCTATTTGTGGATTCAGCATTGATGAACTGTCTCCAAGAATGTTTTCCTTCAATAGTCCGTTCGGTGCATGTCCGGATTGTGATGGGTTAGGAGTTAAAATGGTGGTTGACCCTGATTTGCTCATTCCCGATCCTGAAAAAAGTGTGGAGGATGGGGCGTTTCAGGCATGGAGTGGGGGAACTTCCACTTATTATCCTCAATTTTTACAGTCAGTATGCGAGCACTACGGTATTCCACAGGACATTCCTGTTAGTCAATTGACGACAGAACAAATGAACCTCATTTTACATGGAACGGGTGAGCAGAAGATCCGTTTCCGCTATGAGAATGATTTTGGTCAACGTAAGGAAGCCTATGTGACCTTCGAGGGGATTATCCCAAATCTGGAGCGGCGTTATCGTGATACGGCTTCTGAGGGTATACGTGAATTTATTGAAGGCTTTATGAGTGCAAAGCCATGTAACACCTGTAAGGGACACCGACTGAAAAAAGAAAGCCTGTCGGTAACCATTCAAGAGCGTAATATTGCTTATGTGACAGCTTTGTCTATCGGTGAAGCCTCAAACTTTTTCCATACACTGGAGCTGAGTGAGAAGGAGAAGTCGATTGCTAATCTCATTTTAAAAGAAATTAACAGCCGACTGGGATTCCTCGTTAACGTTGGTCTGGAATACCTGACTTTAAGCCGTGCGGCAGGCACATTGTCAGGCGGTGAGGCACAGCGTATCCGACTGGCGACACAGATCGGGTCCAGTCTGATGGGTGTGCTTTATATTTTGGACGAGCCTAGTATCGGGCTGCATCAGCGAGATAATGACCGTCTGATTAGTGCTTTGGAGCATATGCGGAATCTTGGCAATACCTTGATCGTGGTGGAGCATGACGAAGATACGATGATGGCGGCGGACTATATCATTGATATCGGGCCGGGAGCTGGAATCCATGGTGGGATGATTATGTCGCAGGGGACCCCGCAGGAAGTCATGGAAGACCCGAATTCCTTAACCGGGCAGTATTTGAGCGGACGCAAGTTCATTCCGGTCAATACCGAGCGGCGCAAGCCTGCTGATAAGTGGCTGGAGATTCGCGGAGCCAAGGAGAACAATCTCAAAAATGTGAATGTCAAAATTCCGTTGGGTGTTTTCTCAGCTGTTACTGGTGTATCCGGCTCTGGAAAATCGACGTTGGTCAACGAAATTTTGTACAAAACGTTGGCGCGTGATCTGAACCGGGCGAGAGTACGTCCAGGGCAGCATAAAGAAATTCGCGGGCTAGAACATATCGAAAAGGTTGTTGAGATCGATCAATCGCCAATTGGCCGTACACCTCGTTCCAATCCTGCAACGTATACTGGTGTATTTGATGATATTCGTGACTTATTCTCGCAGACGAACGAGGCCAAAGTACGAGGCTACAAGAAAGGCCGCTTTAGCTTTAACGTTAAGGGAGGCCGTTGTGAAGCATGTAGAGGCGACGGTATTATCAAGATTGAGATGCATTTTCTGCCGGATGTGTACGTTCCATGCGAAGTGTGCAAAGGCAAGCGTTATAACCGGGAGACCCTGGAGGTTAAATACAAAGGCAAAAGTATTGCCAATGTGCTGGAGATGACGGTAGAGGATGCGACGGAGTTTTTTGAAAATATTCCGAAGATTCATCGCAAGATTCAGACGCTGATGGATGTAGGTTTGGGATATATCAAGCTGGGTCAGCCTGCGACTACTTTGTCTGGCGGTGAAGCACAGCGTGTGAAGCTGGCCTCTGAATTGTATCGTCGCAGCACAGGTAAAACCATTTATATTTTGGACGAGCCGACAACCGGTCTGCATGTTCACGATATTGACCGATTATTGACGGTGCTGCATCGTTTGGTTGATTCAGGAGAGACGGTGCTGGTCATTGAACATAATCTGGATGTGATTAAAACAGCCGATTATCTGATTGATTTGGGACCGGAAGGCGGAAGTGGCGGTGGAACGATCTTGGCTACCGGGACACCGGAGCAACTCGTGAAAGTCGAAGAATCCTATACAGGTCGATACTTAAAGCCGATCCTTGAACGGGATACAGAGCGTAGCCAAGCGCTTCAGACAGTCGATCTATAGATACCGTTTAACGTACGCTTTAAAAGCCCTGCACAGGCAGGAAGGCAGAATACGAACTACTGTATTGATGCCTTCGCCTTGGCAGGGTTTTATTTTTTTTGTAAAAAAAGAAAACTTTTATCAAATTCCTGCGTTAAAGCATGTGACACGTAGTTTACCAAGCGCTGGAATAATAAATCTATACGTATATTCATCGACAGAAAGTCTCTGAGTAGTCTCTAAATTTTGGAGTTTTGGATGTTTAGGCTCGGACTTGAAGAGGTAAATATATAAATCGTCATAGCATCATACAAAGTTCCGTGCCCACGTGACACCATTACAAGTTGAAGCGAAACCGTCTCTAGTTTTATCACATCTAAGGTTCATACAACATCTCTGAGGAAGTCATGAAGGGAGCTGGAACGCTTGAAGGTTAAGCAAAGTAGAGTTTTACGTACACGTGTGTATACATGGGCAGCAGGAGCTGCTTTGGCGGCATGCTTGATGGGATATAGTGCTGCACCGTCCTATGCTTCCGAGGTGTCCGAGGCGTTTGTGCCCAAACAAGCCGAAATCGAAACAAGTGCGGCCATTGGCAGTATTAAGGATTTAGGAAACGCTCACAATTACATTCAACCCACAGCGAATGGTGGGTTTTTAACGCTGAACGTCGAGGACGATACAGAAGCAAGTGTAGTACACGTCACATATGGCAAGCTGGACAGTTCTGTGGAGGCTGTATGGAAACATCAGCAGGACCTGAACGTACAACCTGGAACAAGCAGCAGGGGAGTCCAGCGGGAGACGTCGGATGGGGGCTTGCTGTTTCTGATTGATTATACAAAACCGAACGGAATACGAGATTTGCAGGTTTCACGATTGGACGAGGATGGAAACGCCTTGTGGTCCAAAACATTACCCACAGATGGCTTGATATCTCATAGGCAGGATTCTCAGGTTGGTTTGGAGCCGCTGGAGGATGGCAGTTTCCTGGTCTCCTATCTAAACCTTGCGGAGCAGTCCTTCACTGTAATCAAATACACTGAAACTGGCGATATACAATGGAATCGAACGACGGCCGGAGTGACCTCGGGTTGGCTGGTCGGCAATCACAATGGATATTATGCGCTTTTGAACAGCTCAGATGGTCCCGTTGGGGTACAAGCAGATGTATATGGTCGCGATATCCGTGACATCCATCTGGACTTAGGATCAGGTAAAGAAATTACCGCGGTACGTGAGTTGCCGAGCGGTCATATTGCTGTAACAGGGCTTAAAGGAAACAGCAAGCGTACACAGGTGCTAAGTAATGGTCTGCAATTATTTAGTAATACAGAGGACTACGCGGCTGACCGGGTGTATCTGCCTGAGGAGCAGTTGTATGTCCAGTTCAGTGATCAATATGATCCATTGGGTAAAACCACGAAGATGCATGGTATCACCATTACAGGCTTGAAAGGAAACGGTACGAAGGTGTGGGAAACGAGGACTCATTATAAGGAGGATAATTCCTTCGGCATCCGGTATGATACGGGATTGATATATAAGATACCTTCAGGCTACGCGGTGGTGACATCTACAACAGGCGCTCATAAACCTACAGTACTCGATTTTGCGAAAATATTGATACCGGAGTAATCCGGTGTCTTTTTTTGTGAAAGTGAGGGAAACGATATTGCCGGGCTCTATGACGATAAGAAACAGCCTGCTTGTATATGTGATACAAGCAGGCTGTTAATAGACTCTATATTTAGGATGCAACATGGCTGGACTGTAAAATAGAAGACAGCTTTTCCTGGAAAGTCGGAATACCTACACGCTGTACATATGCGTAAAAGCTTTCGCCAGCGCTCCTGTTTTCTTTGTAGAACAGAATGAGCTCTGCCAGTACAGGTCCAACCTGATCCCCGCGTACGCGACCTTTGAGCGCCTTGTTGAACTGGGCGCCTGCTCCAAGCGCTCCGCCGACAGCGATGTCGAACGCGTCGACCAAGCCTTCCGGTGTCTTTATGAGCGAGCCTTGCAGACCAATGTCCGCAATATGCTTTTGACCGCAGGAATTCGGACAGCCGATAAAATGAATGCGCACCTTTTCATCCAATTGTACGTGCTGATCCAAATACTCGGCAACGTCAACCGCCCGTTTTTTGGTTTCCACAATCGCCAGATTGCAAAACTCATTTCCTGTGCACGATACCGTACGACTCATAAAATGCTTGGGCTGAGGTGTCAGGCGTTGCAGCACGGGAGCTTCCAGTAGTTCATCCACTTGGTCATTCGGCACGCCGCTCAGCAAAATATTTTGCGACATCGTGGTACGAATCTGGCCATCGCCATAGCGGTCAGCCAGGTCGGCCAGTTCATACAACTCGTCAGCACTAAGACGACCGACAGGCACGTTCAGACCGACATAGTTCAGGCCTTTTTGGGCTTGAGGATGCACACCGTCAAAATAGGCGGCTTGCCAGCCAATCGTTTTGTCCTCGCCTCGTCCGGGCATTTCACCGATGTACTCGGTGAGCTTAGCCAGAAATTTGTCCGGGCCCCAATCGGCAACGAGGAATTTCAAGCGGGCATGGTGCCGCTTCTCCCGATAGCCATAATCACGGAAAATGGTGGTGACAGCAATAGCAACCTTCAGCACTTCCTCAGGGCGAACAAACAAATCCAGCGACTGTGCCATATGCGGCTTGGCGGACAAACCTCCACCAACCATCACATGGAAGCCGATCACTTCTTTTCCGTCGAGGATCTTGGTAGCCGGAGTGAAGGACAGGTCGTTAATTTCAGCCTGTGCATTGTTGTACGTATTACCGGAGATCGACATTTTGTACTTGCGCGGCAGGTTGGAGAAGTCTCGATTCAATAAGAAAAAACGGTTTACTTCATCTACAATCTCTTGGGTATCCACCAATTCATTGGGATCGATGCCAGCCAGCGGATTACCAACAATGGTACGCGGGCAGTCTCCACAGGCTTCAAAGGAATACAAGTTGACTTTTTCCAGTCTTTCGAAAATATCAGGCAAGCTTTCGACCGTCAGCCAGTGAAATTGAATCGCCTGGCGAGTGGTGACATCCACAAGACCGCGTCCGTATAGCGCGGATATGTCTGCCAATGCATGTGCCTGTGCTGAAGTCATAATCCCTGTGTTGATGCGGACTCGCATCATGAAATGACCATCTTTGGGCTTTTGCTGATATACCCCAGCCCATTTGAAACGGTCCATATCGTCCGCAGAGATCGAGTCATAGCCCTCGTTGGCATAGTTTTCGATAATGGTACGGATAACGTCGAGACCGTCCTTTTCCAGCTTGACCAACTCGAATTTGTTAAGCTTATCGGGATGAGCGTTCCAGATTGGTTCGTAGGCCATTCTTTTAACCTCCTTCATGTGCTTATTTATACTTTAGTGTTTTGGATAGAGGACTCATGATTTTATTCTTTATTTCCGACAATAAAACTAAGATATAATGTGATGGTATCATAGTTGGTTATGCCCGTAAACGAAGGAATGACCTAAACGGTATAACGATTATTTATCGTTTTTGCTTATTTTTTTGATATAAGGATTTGGAAAATTTATAATATAAATAGCATGAGAGGACAGGGATGTAGCAAACGGCGCCTTTTAGAAAAAGATAGGGCTTAAAGCGATTGTATACGTGTCCCCTCTATGGTAGATTTGGACTAACTGATAGAACAGGGTCATGTAAGAGAGGAAATGGTGAGTATATGCGTAAGATGGGGAAAAGGGCAGTTGTTCTGGCTTTGGGCAGCGCTCTATGTGTTTCTGGAACGGCAGGTGCAGCCAGCAGTGGAACTGCGTTAAAGGCCAAAGTCATTAATGGTGGGGTCTATGTTAACGTAAGCGATATGAATAAAGCATTAGGAACCAGCGGCGCATATAACAGCGCAAATGGTACATATACGTTATCGGCCGATCGTGTGCCACAGGTTGTTAAAAATGTATCTCCTTCTGTGGTCGGTATCATTGGCCGTTCAGCCACGGGAGAGACCGTAGCGGGAGGAGATCGCTACAATCTGGCTCACGGCACGGGTGTCATCATTCGTACAGATGGATGGATTGTGACGAATGCACATGTTATCGAAGGATTAGGTGATGCCGTGGTCGTAACCTCGGACGGAAAATCTTACGGAATCACCGACAGCTACAGCGATCCGATCAGTGATTTGGCATTAGTCAAAATCAAGGCAAGCGGCCTCAAACCCGCCACCTTGGCAGCTTCAACGAACAGTCTACAGGTAGGTGAGCAGGTAGTGGCTATTGGTACGCCTATATCCTTTTCACTTCGCAATTCGGCAACCTCAGGTGTTGTTAGCGGGCTGAACCGTGGTGTCAACGCTGCTTATCGTTTGATCCAAAGTGATACCGCGATCAATCCTGGTAACAGCGGCGGTCCGCTGGTCAATCTTAAGGGTGAGGTCATCGGGATTAATACGATGAAATTCTCGGCGGTCGGCATTGAAAATATGGGTTTTTCGATTCCGTCGGATACGGTGAAATATGTCATCGGCCAATTTTTCAAATACGGAGAGGTTCGGCGCGCCAGTCTTGGCCTGGGTCTGGAAGAGAGCTGGTCAGCTATCGTCGGATTACCTACTGAGGATCCTTTGAAAGTTACGAAAATTACTTCAGCCAATGCCGTTCAGGCCAAAATCAAGGAAGGCGATGAGCTGTATAGTATTAACGGTAAGCGTGTAGCTTCAGCCATTGACGTCAATGAGCTGCTTAAAAACTATCAACCGGGTCAAACGGTGAGTGTACTTATGCAGTCGGACGGTGATATTGTGAAGCGCAAGCTAGTACTGACACAGGATAATGGTGAAATCTATGAGTCCATTCAGTCTGGAGAAGATGGTGAAGATTCGAACGGTTCGGAAGCCGCTGAAGATGGCGGCATAGCGCTTCCTAAGGAAACATCGGAGCCAGCTCAAGGGGCAACTACTGGAAAGTGAACAATAACGGCTCTTGAATCTATAAAATAAAGCTAAAGGGAGATTTACTGTGAAGCATATTCAAAGAAAAATGATGCGTAAGCTGGGGGTCGGCGCTGTCGCATTGTCCCTTCTGCTTTCCGCTTTGCCAGCAGTTGCAGCAGATCATGATAAAACCATGCTGGAATTGCGGTTGCAAAGCGGCAGCAATACAGCCATCGTGAACGGCCAAAATGCCAATATTACGAAGCCCTATTCCAAAAGTGGTGCATTGATGGTTCCGGCGGGTGTGTTTAAAAAGGCATTTAACAGCAAAATTCGATTGGCTGAAGATAATGTGGTTAAAATCACCAGCGGAACTCATGTTGTGTCGCTAACCATCGGTAGCCGTACAGCATGGGTGAGAGGTCACAAGGTAACACTTCCAGCTCCACCGGAAATGTCATCAGGTATCCTCATGGTGCCTCTGCGTCAAGTAGCAGAAGGGCTTGGCGGTAAGTTGGAGAAGAACGGTGCCGGCATCATTATTCGGATGGAAGCACAAGAAGAGGCGGGCACGGTAGCTGAAGAGACACCGAACATTGATAATGATGAGGGCAAGACACAGATCGGGAACAGTTACTATGATTGGTCCATGAACTATCCAACAGGGCTCGTCATCGGTCAGGGAGGTGGAGATGAGAGTATCTCCACTTTTATGGATGAGAACAGTGCCTACTATATGGAAGTGCACACAGCGTCACAGCCGGTTCCACTGAATGCGGACGATCTGTTGCAACAATTAGTGCAGGCAGCCAAGGAAACGGGAGAAACTGTGATCGATCGAAAATCCTTCCCGAAAGCGAAGGTACCTTATGCTCGTGTCATTACGAAGGATGGGGACGGCGTATTGTGGGAAAATCGTCAGTACTATGACAACGGACGATTGTATGTAGTTTATTTTTCCGATGCTAAAGCAACGAATTATAAAGATCTGGCCCAGTATGCGGGACTGCTAAATTCCTTCAAAACCTCCTTTAATGCGCAGGATAAAAGTATTAAAGACTTGTCTACTGTTGTAGGAGGCACACGCGAGGCAGGGAATCCAGACTACGGTGTGTCACTCAGCATACCCGCAGGCTGGAAAATGGACGATCAACGGATGCAATATGAAAGTAATGATGGATCGAGCTTCCGCATGAAAATAACCTCGGCTCCAGCGGATGGAAAATTGGAGAACTGGGGCCAGCAACTGCAAAAATGGCTGAGCGATTCTTTTGTGTCTACGGCTTATGAAGCACAGAAGACGTATCCGCTGGAGGTTGCAGGCGTTCAAGGGTTAGTACAGGAGTACCGCTATAATTTTGGCGATGGATGGGTCAAAGAGTACAATGTGCTGATTCAGCAAAATGGATACCGCTATTTGGCTGAATACGCAGTGCCTGAAAAAGTAAGCAAAGGAAATGATCAGTTCAACGCGCTCATTTCCTCGCTTCAAATCGATTTTCAAACCGTAGCGAGTAACTTTGGACAGTTGGAAGAAGACGACTATTTGACGGATAAAACGAAAACGGTCAAAAAGACGTCAAAAGCCTATGAATATACGGTGAATATCCCACGATATTGGACCGCGATTAGCGATCAATTTGAATTGGGTGATGTAGAGTACCAGTTTACCGGAGGACGTTTTTCCGTCAAAATCGACAACGACCAGTCATTTGAACTAACGGTATCCCAGCTCAAGGACTTCTATGATAAGCAAGCAAAGAACTACAAAAACCTCAAAGTTGAGGAAGTTAAGGACGTAACGTTTGCTGGTGTTCCGGCAGTGTCCTTTACATTCCATCGTATAGAGGAAGGCATTGGCTACACAGGCCACCAACTGGTTTTGGAACGTGACGGAAAAACGTATACTGTGACAACGACATTAAATGATGCGAACAACACGGCTGTACAGTCTAACGCACTGGATTCAACGTTGAATTCGTTTAATTTTGTGAAGTAGAAGGTGTAGGTAAAAGATTAGCGAGGTTGTGGGGGAAGCGCTATGCGTGCCATTTGATCCTACGATCGCTGACGCTTCTTCGGATTCAAATGGTCCGCTTCGCTGGCGCCGCCATAAGACTACCAATCTTATAATGAGTGAAGTAAGCACTAGGGAAGTCTATACGGATTTCCCCGTATAGGAGGAATCCAAAATGATTACGCTAAAAGCAGTCGACAAACATAATTGGGAAGCATGTGCCGAACTTAAACCGACACCTGAGCAAAAAAGATTTATGGTATCTAACCTTTTTTCGATTGCGGAGTGTCAGTTTTTAGATGGATTTTTATCTAAAGCAATTTATAATGATGACGAATTAATTGGTTTTACAATGTATGGTTTAGACCCGGATGACGGAAATTACTGGGTTTACCGATTTATGATTGACGAAAGATTTCAAGGTCAAGGTTATGGCTACAATGCGATGTTGCTGGTTATCGACGAAATAAGGAAAGCCAGTGATAGGACGGATGTTATCATGATTGGGTATAAACCAGACAATGAACTAGCTAGAAAGCTATATAGTAAATCAGGCTTCAGGGAGAAGGGAATATCACCCTGGGGAGAAATGCTTGCGAAGTATAGGTTTGCCTAGTTAATGATAGGATGACTCACCTCCAAAGCACCGCTTGACGGGATTGGAGGTGTTTTTAGTATTATTTTTTAAAGGAATCGCTTGGAAAGTGTAGAAGCTTAGGTCGCAGTCTGGTACACTAGATTAGTTACAAGATAAGAATAATTTCTGCCGCAGATGTTTGTGATGCGGATTTTTTGAGTTGGATGCGATTCAGGCAAGGGACCGATGGTTCAGCGTGTGAATGATCGGACAAGATGATAGAGACAGATAGGTTTAAAAAATAAGATTCTTAGTAGGTTTCCATATCCCTGACTGAACATAACCAGCTTTGGAATGAGTGGATGGAACATTAATGAGATTATCAAGTAAGCAGCATAGCTGCCCTGAAAACAACGATGCTCCAATGAGGGACCATTCGTTTTCAGTATATAGGGAGGGCAATAATGAAATCAGCAGTACGAAGAGAAGATGTCGAGCTTCTGGCACCAGCAGGTGACTGGGATTGTATGCGTGCGGCGGTAGCGAACGGAGCCGATGCGATCTTTTTTGGGGTGGAAAAGTTCAATGCACGGGCACGGGCGAACAATTTTCGCATGGATGAACTGCCCGAAATTATGGCTTTTTTGCATAGCTACGGGGTTAAGGGCTTTTTGACTTTCAATATACTGGTATTTGAAAATGAGCTGGAGGACGCTAAAGAGCTGGTTGATGCCTGTATTGATGCTGGTGTCGATGCCCTAATTGTTCAGGATATGGGCTTGGTGAAAATGATTCGCGACATTTCGCCGGATTTTCCGATCCATGGTTCTACTCAAATGACGATTACCTCGCCGGAGGCAGTAGAATTCACGAAGCCGTACAATATGGAACGGGTTGTGCTGGGGCGTGAAAATAATCTAAAACAGATTCAAAAAATTGGCGATCAAGCGAGACTTCCGATGGAAGTATTCGTGCATGGAGCGTTATGTGTATCTTATTCAGGCCAATGCCTGACTTCAGAAATGTGGGGCGGACGCTCTGCAAACCGTGGTGAGTGTGCACAGGCATGCCGTTTGCCTTACGATCTGATGGTGGATGGAGAGCAAAAGCCGATGGCGGATGTAACGTATTTGCTGTCACCTAAGGATCTAGCAGCGATTGACTTGATGCCTGAACTGATCGACGCGGGTGTTGTTTCTTTTAAAATTGAAGGGCGACTGAAAACACCTGAATATGTGGCAAATGTGGTTAGCAAGTACCGCAAGGCCATTGATAAGTATTTTGATGGCGATACGTCCAAGACCAGCAAAGAAGATATCCGCGAGCTGCAACAGAGCTTTTCACGCGGCTTTACGCACGGTTTTCTCGAAGGAACCAATAACAAAAAGCTGGTTGACGGTACGTTCCCGAAAAGCCGGGGGGTGTATTTGGGCCGAGTGGAACAAATCCTTCGTGATGGCGTGGTGTGCCGTATTGATGCACCGCTCAAGCGTGGCGATGGTATTGTATTCGATGCGGGAGATCCCACGCAAAAAGAAGAAGGCGGACGCGTATACGATATCCGTCGCAAGGGCGTGAAGATTGAAGGCGAAGCCGGGGAAGGCTGGATCATTGACATCGTAGCGGGACGCAACGATGTCGATCTGCGCCGTGTACACGTAGGCGACCGTATTTGGAAGACCAACGACCCGGCGCTGGACAAACGTCTGCGCCAGTCGTACGACACCGACAAGCCGTACCGGGTCTTCCCGGTACATGTGCGAGTCAGCGGCTCCCCAGGGCAGCCGCTGTCGACATGGTGGACCGACGTGCAGAAGGGCACAACGGTCCGCGTGGACTCTGAGCTGGAACTCGAAATTGCCCAGAAGCGTCCGATGACGCATGAACTGCTCGAAGAGCAGTTCGGCCGACTGGGCGGAACGGTGTTCCAGCTGGAAGAGCTGGACGTCCATCTGCATGGGGACGTCATCGTGCCGATGCGCGAGCTGAACGGTATCCGCCGTCAGGCGGTGGAACTGCTCGCAGGCGAGCGCCCCAAACCGCCCGTGTACACGAAGCGGGCGGTCGAGGTGTATGACGATGCATCGACTCCGGCATCGTCTGTGGCACGCGGTCAGGCAGAGCTGACCGCGTTGTGCCGCAGCCTCCCTCAGGTGGAGGCTGCGCTCGAGGCCGGCGTGGAGTTCATCTACGCCGACTTCGAGTTCATCAAGCAATTCCCGGCAGCTGTAGAGGCTGTGCACGCTGCAGGCCGCCGAATTGCGCTGGCGACCCCGCGTATTCACATGCCGGGTGAAAATGGCTACCACAACAACATCTTGCGCCTGAAGCCGGATGCTGTGCTGGTACGCAATCCAGGGGCACTGTATTTCTACTTGCGACATCGGTTGGAGAACCCGGACGCACATCACCCGCAATTGATTGGTGACTTCTCGCTGAACATAGCCAATCATAAAGCGGCTGATCTGTTCCTGGATTCCGGCTGCGACCTGGTTACGCCGTCGTACGATCTAAACATCCAGCAAATGGTCGATATGCTCAGACGTACGCGTACCGATAAGCTGGAGATCGTGATCCAGCAGCATATGCCAATGTTCCATACTGAACATTGCGTATATTGTACCTTTATGAGTGAAGGCACCGACTACACCAACTGTGGTCGCCCTTGCGAGGATCATCGCGCATCCCTGCGTGATCGAATTGGTATGTCTCATCCGGTCCGTGTGGACGAAGGCTGCCGCAACACGGTATACAACGCGATTGAGCAATCCGGGGCGGAATACCTGTCCAACTTCCTGGAGCTGGGCGTGTCCCGTTACCGCGTGGAGTTTTTGGAGGAGACACCGGAGCAAGTGCATGAGGTTATTGATCTCTATAACCGTGCCCTGCGCGGAGAAATCAGCGGAACACAAGTATGGAAGACGCTGAAAGCGACGAATCAGTTGGGTGTTACACGTGGGCAACTGGTGAAGTAAATAACTGTATATTTGTTCGGGAGCCAGAAAGATTCCGGCAGCATAATATATTCATATAGAAACCAAGTGATTAGAAGACATGTTCTCTTTGAGGGAAGATGTCTTCTTCTTTAACCTATCAAATTCATCTATCTTCCTGTTATAATCATAGACAGTATATCTATCCGTTATATTGAAGACAAAGGAGTTTAACCTATGAAAATCCGTAAAGCAATTATCCCTGCTGCGGGATTAGGGACCCGTTTTCTTCCTGCTACGAAAGCGATGCCAAAAGAAATGCTTCCGATCATAGACAAACCAACGATTCAATTTATTATCGAAGAGGCCGTAGCATCTGGCATTGAGGATATCATTATCGTTACTGGTAAAGGTAAAAGAGCAATTGAGGATCACTTTGATTACTCATTCGAGTTGGAGTATAATCTGACTTCGAAAGAAAAATGGAACCTGCTCAATGAAGTGCGTAAGCCATCAGAGATGGCAGATATCCACTATATTCGTCAAAAGGAACCTAAAGGGTTGGGGCATGCCATTTGGTGTGCACGTAAGTTTATCGGTGACGAACCTTTTGCCGTCCTTTTAGGGGATGACATCGTTGAGTCGGAGAATCCATGCCTCAAGCAGATGATTGACGTGTTTGATGAGTATCAGCGTTCTGTAGTAGGTGTCAAACAAGTGGATTGGAACGAGGTACATCGTTACGGCATAGTTGAAGGCCATGCACTTACTTCCAAAATCTCTGAGGCGGAACGGTTGGTGGAAAAGCCTAAGAAGGAAGAAGCAACCTCCAACTTGGCGATCATGGGACGTTATATCTTGACGCCTGATATTTTTGATATCCTGGGTCAGCAATCGGCGGGAGTAGGCGGGGAGATTCAGTTGACGGACGCATTGTCCAAACTGGGAGAAAAGAACCCGATCCTGGCCTACGAATTTGACGGTAATCGCCATGACGTTGGCGAGAAATTGGGATTCATTGAAACTACTATTCATTATGCTCTGCAGCATAACGAAATCAAGGATGAAGTATTGGCCTATATGAGACAGGTTATTGAAAAGATTGACCAACAAAAGTAGACATCTCACCAAACCTTACTTTATCAAAATAAAAAAGAGACTACCGGATGATATAACATCATCTGATAGTCTCTTTTTCTATACTATTTCTCCGATTTTAACTGCTCAATTTGCTCCTTCTCCTTCGGGGCAGCCTGAATCAGTTTATTATATAAAGCTTCGTCGTTTTGACCCTGTTTTTGAAGGGCGGCAACGTAATAGCGAGCGACCTCACGATTCGTAGCATCACTTAGGTCGTCCTTCAGGCCTTTTTTGAGGATGTTGGCAGCCACTTCAGGCTTACCCGATACAAATTGAATCTTACCTGTATTCAACGCAATCGATGGAGTGATCTCCCAAGATCGGCCTGTGAACTGTGTAGGAGGCAATGTCTTCAAATGAGCAATACCATCCAGAATGCGTCGATAAGCACTCATCCCAGCATTAAAATATTTTTTCTCATTAGCTGTGTCGTTGGCCAATCGAGCTTTATTGCCAAACTCAAACGCTTGAGTAATCAACAAATTGTGCCAATCCAGATCCCAGTTGAAGTTAGTACGGTTATTTTCCAAAATGGCAAATGCTTTATCATTGTTTCCTTTGGCTTGCTCCAGTCGCATCTTGATAATCAGCATATTTTTATTGTACGGCTCTTCCTGCAGCCCCAGATCAACAATGGTCATACCGCCTGTATAGAACTCCTCGCGTTTGGTTTGCTGATAGACCTGATAATACATACGACTCAAGCCTACAATAGAATCAATATGAGTTGGGCGCAAATTTAAATCTTTATTGTAAGCAGCTTGTCTTTGTTCGAAAGAATTGCTGCTTTCCAGAACTTTGGCTTCTCTAGCAGCACTGCTGGCTTGTATAAAGCGCAGTCCTACAAATAGAAGCACAATGCTGAGGATACCTATAACGATGCTGTAAATCGGACGGAAGCCCTCAGACTTCATCGCCAAGCGTTTTACAGGCTGTGTATTCATCGCGGCGGCCATACCGCCCAACCCTATAAACACCAGCATGCCCATGAACACGTAGCTCATATTAAAGTCCAGCAGACTGTGAAGCAGAATGGACATGGTTAAGATCAGGTACAGGAAGTGACTATCCCGATTTTCCTCATCCTTCTTGATGTACCCTTTAATATATTTGTAGAAAATGTAAAGAATGAACGCCATGAAGATAATAAATCCAAGAATACCGACTTCCACCAGATACTGCATGAAGAAGTTGTGTGCCTGGCGACTCGTATAACCGTAGTCTTGGTATTTTTCATACAACGTAGCCCAACCACCGCCGCCTGCTCCAATCAAAGGATAATCAGCAATCAACTTGGAGGCGTCACGATAAAAGGTTATACGTTCCAGCACACTATGCTGTTGGAAGTTGATATTTTCCAGACGTGTCTCCACATTGGCTGGTAGAAAACTTCGTAGTCCTGTACCAATGAGCAGGAACGCAACAACACCAATCACGACCACAGAGCCAACAGGTAGCCAAAGATTAGAGAGTTTGCGTGAAGCCAGACCTTGCAGTCCTTTTTCCAGACGATGGCTTAGGAAGCTTTGTATGAGCCATAAAACAAGAGCAGTCACAGCAGAAGCGGCAATGAGCAGTCCCCAGGCCTTGGCAGCTTCTACACCATTGTAGGTTTGAATAAGCTGTAATCCCCAATTTGTAATAGGGCTCAAAATAACAAGTGAAGCCACGCCCGCAATTGTGCAGTGCAAAATCCATAAGATTTGTCGCGCAGGTTTGAAAAACAAAAGTAACAAAACAAATACAACTGGCAGCATAATAAGACCACCGCGCGATAGAGTCAGGAACAAAGATACCAGAATAGGCACCAGCATAAAGGCGTGAGTTGCTTTTCCATACCACGTCTTTGACTTCATCAAACAAAAAACGGCTGCGAACAAAAACGCCATCAAAAATGCTGCATACGTATTTGCATACTGGAAGACAGATGTGAGACGCGGACCGTTAGTATCCACCTTTATCGCATCAATGTATCGATTATTGCTTACCATCGACGAGAACCAGTCTACTAACCGTCCTGCCAATACCCATTGTCCAAACCAGTTAATGAACCCGAAGCCTATAATAAGATAAGCTACGGTCATAATAGCTGTTTGGATGATTCGGTTGCTCAAGCGATCTCGCAAAGCGTACAATGTTATGATGAACAACGAGGCATAGATGCACTCCACTACCACCATGTTCATCGCGAGATAATGAGAAGCAGCGGGAATCAGCGAGATCACGTACGTCAGCGGGAGCAAAATAACAAGCACCGCTAACCAGTCTCTTTGATCTTCCAATTTGAATTTCTTATAATAGGTTACGATTCCTAAAATCAATAGAATCGTGCTGATGATCAAAGCCCAATATAAAGGCTTCTCAAAATCGAGCATTTGCCCATTAAAAAGTGCAGCCTGGAAGGGGGCCCAAGCTAAGAACAGAATGATACCAACAATTAACACCCAAAATATAGCCGGCCTTTTATCGTCACGGGTCGACGTTTTGGCCTGTTTCCCGTATACTGGATTCGACAAGGTTTACAATCTCCTTTTCTTGTAGATACGTCAATATTTTAGCACAGGGGCTTCATACTATCCACTCGTGCATTGAATAGAGGCGTAAGCCAAAATCCGAATATTACTTAGTTCAATATTATAAATGTAAGTGGGGAAGTACCATATGTGGGCAGAATTTATAAAGACGCAGAAGCTAATTATTAGCTTATCCAAAAGTGATTTCAAAAAAAGGTATCTGGGCTCTTACCTGGGAATGATATGGGCCTTTATACAACCGCTAGTTACTATTCTTCTGTTCTGGTTTGTTTTTCAGGTGGGTTTCAGGTCAACGCCAGTTGATGACGCACCGTTTATTTTGTGGCTTATATGTGCCATGATTCCATGGAACTTTTTTTCCGAGGCTTGGCAGACGTCAACCACGTCTGTACTGGATAACAATTTTTTGGTTAAAAAGGTAGTTTTTAAGCTGGAAATACTGCCGATTATAAGGATTTATTCCTCCTTATTTGTGCATTTGTTTTTTTTGGTCTTTCTTGTCGCCATGTTTGCGGTGTACAAGTATGAGTTTACGGTATACTATTTCCAAATTTTTTATTATTTGATAGCTACCTTCTTGTTGACAGTTGGATTATCGTGGATTACAAGTTCGATTCTGTTATTTTTTAAAGACACATCTCAGATTGTTGCTTTACTGGTCCAGTTTGGGTTTTGGCTTACTCCTATTATGTACCCGCTTAAAATGATCCCGGAAAAGTACAGCTTCTTATTCAAGTTAAACCCTATGTACTATATAACGGATGGTTACCGAAGAATCTTTATTTATCGGCAGTGGTTTTGGCAGGATATGAAGTTAACCATATATTTTTGGGTGGTGACCCTCGCCATACTTGTTGTAGGGTACTTTCTATATCGGAAGTTAAAACCTCATTTTGCAGATGTCATATAAGGAGTAATATAGATGGAAAATTTTGCAATTCAGGCCGAAGGCCTTACCAAACAATATAAGCTTTACAATAACCCTACAGACAGACTTAAAGAAGCGTTGCATTTATCCAACAAGGCGTATCATAAGAAATTTATAGCCTTGGATCAGGTCACCTTTCGCGTCCCCAAAGGAGAGTGTTTGGGAATTATTGGCAAGAATGGTTCTGGTAAATCAACCTTGCTCAAAATGATTACAGGTGTACTGACGCCTACTTCCGGTTCGTTACAGGTCAAAGGTACTGTATCGGCTCTGTTGGAACTCGGAGCAGGTTTTAACCCCGATTTTACAGGGATGGAGAATATTTATTTGAACGGGACCATTATGGGATTCTCCAAAGAAGATATGGACAGCAAGCTCTATGAAATTCTCGAATTTGCTGATATTGGGGAATTTATTAATCAACCTGTCAAAACCTATTCAAGCGGAATGTTCGTACGTCTTGCGTTTGCTGTAGCCATTAACGTAGATCCAGACATTTTAATTATTGACGAGGCACTAAGTGTAGGAGATATTAGATTTCAGCAGAAATGTTACCGCAAAATAGATGAAATAAAGAAGACAAAAACCGTTCTGTTTGTTACCCATGATATGTCAGTCATCAACAAGTATTGTGACCGGGTGATCTGGATTAACGAAGGTAAGTTTATTGAAGAAGGGGATCCTAAAGAAATCTCCAAGAAATATCAGGCTTTTATGATCGGAGCAGATTTTAAAAAAATAGACCTGGATGTACTATCAGATTCTGAAACTGAATTTGGCGGCTCTTCAGAAGCGGAAATGGTTGATCCTCTGCAGGATAAGCTAGACATGATGGGTGATGATAAAGCACTTATTACTGGCATATCGCTCAATGATCCCGCTACTCATCATAAAGTAACGTTCGTAGAAGCGGAGCAAAATGTACAGTTGCTCATTCGAATTGATATATTCGAAGTGATTGCCAATCCAATTGTCGGTTTTTCAATTAGAGACCGTCTTGGAAACATTATCGGACAAACCAATAGCTATATTTTAGGGATGGAGCTTGAGTCGCTTTCTCCCGGAAAAGGCTATGTTTTCTGTTTTGATTTCCGTTTCCCCAGTTTGAATCAGGGGCAGTATACTATATCACCAGCAATTGCTTCAGGTACACAACAGGATCATAAGCAGCATAGTTGGGTTCATGATGCATTGGTTCTTGAGGTTTTGCCAATTGGGTATGATTCGCTGAGTGGTGTACTTTATTTAAACGATGTCTCTTTCTCAGTTATCGTATAGAAAGTAGGGATTATATTGGATTTTACAGGGGAGCGTTTTATACCTCAAGAATCAGATAAGGAACTAGAAATAGAACATATTCAGCGGTACAGCGTACTCAAACAACTGGTTAAGGGGAAAACTGTACTGGATGCGGCTTGTGGGGAGGGATACGGTTCTTATTTGCTGTCGGATTCGGCTGCTAGGGTTGCGGGAATAGATATCGATGCCGCTACAATTAGACATGCAAGCAAGGCTTATCCGAAGGACAATCTTGAGTATTATGTTGCAAGTATTGAACGCATGCCTTTTAAGGATCACTCCTTCGATGTCATTGTTTCCTTTGAAACACTGGAGCATGTTGATGAAGAACTGCAAATGCTTTTTCTGAAAGAGGTTAAAAGATTGCTGAAAGAGGATGGAACGTTTGTCGTTTCAACCCCCAATAAAAAATACTATTCGGATTTGAGGGAGTATACCAATCCCTATCATGTAAAAGAACTTTATAAAGATGAATTTTCTGGCTTTCTGAATGGTCATTTTAAGCATGTTAATATTATTTCCCAGCGGTTTGAGGTTGTTTCGCTTATGAACGATTCTTCTTCCAACGGGGCTTTTGCCTATGTCTGGGAGCCAGATGACAACCATGAGATCAATGAGAAGTACATGATAGCCTTTTGTTCCAATTTAGCTGAGCATGCAGAGCCAATGTTCTCTGTTACGACATATCCTGACAAGTACCAAGAGTTAAATGAACGGATTTTTAGCTTGCAGGATGAAGTTGAAGAGAGAAACAAACATATCGCTGTGCTCGATCAGGAGTTGACCTTTTTGAGAGAGAAATTTGCAGAGCATGACCCTCTCAAAGAAAGGCTACACCATTTGGAATCTGAAAGAAATGAAATAAATGATCAGCTCGCCAGTTATAAAGAACAACTGGCAACGGCACTAGCAACCTGGAAACAAAAGGAACAAGATCTTGAACGCAAGCATGAGCAGCAGGTTGAGAAACTGAACCATAACATTCAGATACAACAAGATAAATTCAATAATAAAATAGAAAATCAAAAAGGACATATCGAACTTTTACTTCAGCAGGAAAGAATTCTCCATAATATATATCATTCCGGTGGCTGGCGTTTGCTGCAAAAATACTATCATTTTCGGGACTGGCTGGTCCCTGCCAACAGCAAACGACGTGTAATATCGAAACTGGCTGCAAGAACAGTCAAGCATCCTAAAGTTATGCTGTCCGCACTTAACAAGTCTAACCTAAGGAAATTAAAATACTATATTAAATCCGAAGATAGTAGTCGACTTGGCAGCAGAATTGATACGTATGTAGGACGATTTGTAGAGGAAGAGGCTCCAGTTGTTGAGGTGGGGGAAATGGACAATGTCCATTATGAGTATTTGGTATTTCCTGAAATTAATTCCCCTAAGGTTTCTATCATTATACCGGTTTACAATCAATGGAAGTACACCTATTTGTGCCTTGCATCTATTTTGAAAAATACTAATGATGTATCCTACGAGATCATTATTGCCGACGATATGTCTAACGATGAGACTATCAATATAGCTAATTATGTAGAAAATATCAAAGTAGTCCGAGATGGTGTAAACCGTGGGTTTCTTCTTAATTGTAACAATGCAGCCAAAGTTGCAGAAGGAGAATATTTGTTCTTTCTCAATAATGACACGAATGTACAGAAGGATTGGCTAAATTCTCTTGTGGAATTGATTGAATCGGACCAAACTATCGGAATGGTTGGCTCTAAGCTGGTATATCCAGATGGAAGACAGCAAGAAGCTGGTGGGATTATCTGGAATGATGCAAGTGGCTGGAATTTTGGACGCCTGGATGATCCATCCAAGCCGGAATACAACTATGTTAAGGAAGTAGATTATGTTTCTGGTGCAGCTATTTTGCTAAGGCATAACTTGTGGAAAGAGCTCAAAGGATTCGATGAACGCTACGTTCCTGCTTATTTTGAGGATACGGATATTGCTTTTGAAATCAGAAGACTGGGCTATAAAGTCATGCTGCAACCGCGTTCCGTTATTGTTCACTTTGAGGGTATTTCACACGGGACGGATACCGGAAGCGGTATTAAAAGCTATCAGATAACCAATAAAGAGAAGTTTAAAGAGAAATGGAAGGCAGAGCTTGCCAAGGATCATTTTGATAATGCAGAGCATCTTTTCTGGGCGAGAGATCGCAGTCGCTACAAGAAAACTGTGGTTATTGTGGATCACTATGTGCCGCACTATGATAAGGATGCTGGAGGAAGATGCACGTTTCTTTATACTAAATTATTGTTATCCATGGGTTTCCACGTAGTCTTTATTGGTGATAACTTTTTCAAGCATGAGCCTTATACCACAAAGTTGGAACAAATGGGCGTTGAGGTTCTTTACGGTAACGAGTACGCCAAGCATATTAATCAGTGGATCAAAAATAACAGACAGTATATTGATTATGTATATTTAAACCGTCCGCACATTTCAGTTAAATATATAGACGTTTTTAAAAAGCATACACACGCAAAAATTATATACTTTGGGCATGATCTGCATTATATACGTGAAATGAGAAACTATGAATTAACCCATAATCCCAACCTGTTGAAATCCTCTGAAGAGTGGAAGAAGACAGAGTTTGAATTATTTAACAAAGCAGATGTAATACACGTGGTTGGGACATATGAACAGAAGTTGTTAGCTCAAGAATTGGCTGGCAAGCCAATCCGTAATATCCCATTGTTCCCTTATGAACAGTCCTATTCGGCTAATCATTCGATTAACGGATTTGATGCCAGAAAAGATCTGGTGTTTGTAGGAGGTTTCAACCATTCACCTAATTATGATGGAATTATATGGTTTATTAATGAAGTTCTTCCTAAAGTCAAGGAGAAACAGCCGGAAATCAAATTGTATGTCATAGGTTCCAATCCTCCGGATGATCTGCTGCAGCTGAGCTCGGATCGCATTGTAATAACTGGCTACGTAACGGATCAAGAGCTCGAACAATATTATGCATCTTCCCGTCTGGCAATTGTGCCGCTTCGTTATGGAGCAGGGGTAAAGGGTAAAGTGATTGAATCACTTTACTATCAAGTCCCACTGATTACTACCTCGATTGGCGCAGAGGGTCTGCATAGTGCAGATACGATAATGAAAATTGCTGATCAGGCACAGCAATTTGCCGACTGCATTACACAATTATATGTGAATGAAGTCGAGTGGACTGAGCTTTCTGTAAAATCTGGTCAATATATTGAACAATATTTTACGTTAAAAGCTGCAGAACAGGTTATTTCTCTGGATCTTACACAATAGGAGTAATGAATAATGATTAATGTTGTACTTTGTGGAGGGAATGGTACTAGATTATGGCCACTTTCCAGAACACTGTTCCCCAAGCAATTTAATAAGCTTATTTCCGACCAATCTTTATTTCAAATGACGGTTGAAAGGAATAAAGAGATTTGTAAGCAGACGTTTATTGTGTCTAATCAAGAGCATTATTTTCATGCAGTCAACCACCTTGAAGAAGTTGGGCACACAGATTCCCTATTCTTGCTGGAGCCGATGGGGAGAAATACTGCCCCTGCTATCGCTCTGACTTGTTTGGCATTGGGGCCTAATGATGTACTGCTAGTCACTCCATCTGATCACATTGTGAAAAACAAAGAGAACTATTTAGAGTGTATCCGTAAGGCTGAGGAATTTGCAGAATCGGATTATATGGTTACTTTCGGAATCACACCCCACTATCCAGAAACCGGTTATGGCTACATTGAGGCAGATGGAAGTACGGTTCTCTCCTTCAAGGAAAAGCCAAGCTCCGAGCTTGCCCAGCAATATATTAAGTCTGGTAATTTCCTGTGGAATAGTGGCATGTTTATGTTCAAGGCAGGGGTCTATCTGGAGCAGTTGCGGCTGTATGCCCCGGATATATATGAAAGTGCAGTTACGGCATTTAACAGGGCTCACTTTGATGAGGGAGTGTATAGGATTGCTAAGCAGGACATGGAGGCTATACGGTCTGACAGTATCGATTATGCAGTAATGGAGAGAAGCGGAATCGTAAAAGTCGTTGCTGCGGATATTGGTTGGTCTGACCTCGGAAGCTTCGAATCTCTTTATCAAGAGCTTCCTCAGGACGAGCACCAGAACACGGTTACGAACCATCAGGTCCTCATCAATTCATCGGGAAATTTGGTCCATTCCAGTAAAACGGTTGCGTTAGTCGATGTAGATGACTTACTAATCGTGGATACAGATGATGCGTTGTTAATATCACGACAAGGATCCTCCCAAAAAGTGAAGTATGTTGTTGAACAGCTCAAACAGGAGGATTCAGAACTTTGTGATGTACATGTCACCTCTTATAGACCGTGGGGACATCATACGCTACTGGATAGCATGCCTAATTATAGAATTAAAACAGTCATAGTTAAACCGGGTAGGGAAATAACAGCCCAAAAGCATTTTCATCGCAATGAGCACTGGATCGTAGTAAGTGGAACGGCACTCATAAAAGTGAATGGCGAGGAATCTTTGTTGCGCCCTAATGAGTCTACATTTATCAGAGCGGGAGACGAACATTCAGTCAGTAACCCTGGGAAAATTGATTTAAATCTGATTGAGGTTCAAGCGGGGGAATACGTTAGTGAAGATGATATTATGACATTTTGAAAGGTGTGAAGATCGGTGAAAGGTATTATTTTGGCTGGAGGCACGGGGTCTCGTTTGTACCCTTTAACGAAGGTAACAAATAAGCATTTACTGCCAGTGGGTAAGTATCCAATGATTTTTCATTCGGTGAATAAGCTTAAGCAGGCGGGGATCGTGGATATTCTAATCGTAACAGGTAAAGAGCATATGGGAGATGTCGTCAACTTATTAGGTAGCGGTTATGAAATGGGTGTTACATTCACATATAAAGTTCAGGATGAGGCAGGTGGAATTGCGCAAGCACTCAATCTGGCTGAGCATTTTGTCGGTTCAGATCAAATGGTTGTGATTCTCGGTGATAATGTTTTTGAAGATGATATAGCGTCTTTTGTAGAGAATTTCCGTGTTCAGAAGCAGGGAGCCAAAATCTTGCTGCAGCAGGTAGAAGATCCAAACCGTTTCGGTGTGGCTGAGCTTGAAGGAGACTGTATCATTTCCATTGAAGAAAAGCCCAAAAAGCCCAAAAGTGACTTTGCCGTTACTGGAATCTATATGTTTGATCATCAGGTATTTGAAATCACCAAAACATTGAAACCTTCTTCACGTGGTGAACTTGAAATCACAGATGTCAATAATGCATATATTGCTAAAGGTACATTGACATTTGATGTTCTGCAAGGATGGTGGACGGATGCAGGTACACATGATTCTCTGGCACGAGCGAACGAACTGGCACAGGGTCTTGTTTTTGGTGAGGAATTTGGTAAATTAAAGCTGTAAATAAAGGAGGCAGTCTAGTGCAGGTGATACCATTGAAGCTTGAGGGGGCTTTTTTACTTGAACCTGTGGTACATGGGGACCACCGTGGTTTTTTTATGGAAAGTTATAATGAAAAAGTGATGAAAGAGCATCATATTAACTATTCTTTTATACAGGATAATCAGTCCTTATCTGCTGAAGCAGGGATTATTCGCGGTTTGCATTATCAGCTAGCTCCTAAGGCACAGACGAAACTGGTACGTGTATTAACGGGGGCGATCTATGACGTTATCGTTGATATACGTAAAAATTCACCAACCTTTGGTCAATGGGTCGGCGTCATTTTAAGTGAGCATAATTATCGACAACTGCTTGTTCCACAAGGTTTTGCACATGGGTTTTGTACACTGGCGACGAACACACAAGTAGCGTATAAAGTAGATGAGTACTATTCGCCTGAGCATGATCGTGGAATACTGTGGGATGATAATGCGTTAGGAATTGATTGGCCTGTGTCCAAGCCGATTTTGTCGGATAAAGATAAAAAGCATCCTGTTCTTGCTGATGCAGATCTCAATTTTGTATAAAAAACCCGAAGAAAAGAACACTTGTTTTTACAATAAAGAGCGACTTGTTTATATACAGATAGGATCTGCGGCATATAGATCGTTTAGGAGGTTATTTATGAAGCTTCTGGTTACCGGCGGTGCCGGATTTATTGGCAGTAATTTTGTGATGTATATGCTAAAACAGCATCCTGACTATGAAATTGTGAATGTGGATGCGCTGACTTATGCGGGAAATCTTGAAAATCTTAAATCTATTGAGCAGAACCCCAAACATTTTTTTGTTAAAGCAGATATTACTGATACACAGGCTATCGACCAATTAATGCAGCAGGGAATAGACGTAGTGGTGAATTTCGCGGCAGAATCACATGTGGATCGGAGTATTCTGGAGCCGGATGTATTTGTGAAAACTAATGTACTAGGTACACAGGTATTGCTGGACGCTGCCAAAAAGTATGGAGTAACCAAGTTTGTCCAAGTATCCACTGATGAGGTGTACGGCTCACTCGGGGCGACCGGATTATTCACAGAGGAGACGCCCCTTCAACCCAACAGTCCCTATTCCGCTTCCAAAGCGGGGAGCGATTTACTGGTTAGAGCGTATCACGAAACATTTGGCCTACCTGTCAACATTACCCGTTGCTCCAACAACTATGGTCCTTATCAGTTTCCTGAAAAGCTGATCCCACTGATGATTTCTCGTGCACTTAGCGAACAAACACTTCCGGTATATGGGGATGGATTGAATATTCGTGATTGGCTATTTGTTGAAGATCATTGCAGTGCTATTGACCTTGTCATTCATCAGGGGAAATTAGGTGAGGTGTACAACGTTGGAGGAAATAACGAGCGTACAAATGTCCACATTGTGCAAACCATTCTGGAAGAGCTGGGCAAGTCGGAATCCTTAATCGCTTACGTTCAGGACCGCCCAGGACATGATCGTCGTTATGGCATTGATCCGACTAAAATGATGAATGAACTGGGCTGGAAGCCTCAACATACCTTTGAAACGGGAATTAAGGAAACCATTCGCTGGTATCTGGAGCACCAAGAGTGGTGGACACGTATTCAATCGGGTGTATATCAGCAATATTATGCCAAACAATACGGGTCTCGTCTGGGGGATGCGTAACATGAAGATTTTGGTCACTGGGGCTTCCGGCCAGCTTGGCACAGACGTAGTCAAGGTTTTTCAAGAACAGGAACATGAGGTTTTTGGCTATGACCGGGAACAGCTGGATATAACAGATCTGGAGCAGGCAGTAAAAATTGTTGCGCAGCATCAACCAGATGTTGTTATCCACTGTGCAGCGTATACGGCAGTGGACGCAGCAGAGACTGATGTAGACTGTGCGTACCAGGTAAATGCTGTGGGGACCCGCAATATGACGTTAGCTGCGGAAAAGACTAGTGCTAAGCTGGTCTATATTAGCACAGACTATGTGTTTGATGGAACATCGGAGGAGCCTTATCATGAATATGATAATAAGAACCCTCAAAGTATCTATGGTAAATCCAAACGAGCAGGGGAGATTCTTACCCAGACGCTATCCTCCAAATATTTTATTGTCCGTACCTCCTGGGTGTATGGCTTACATGGCAATAATTTTGTTAAGACAATGCTGAAACTTGGACAGGAAAAACCGAAACTTCAGGTTGTAAATGATCAGAAGGGCTCGCCTACGTACACTGTAGACCTTGCCTTGTTCCTCGCTGAATTGATTCAAACCGAGAAATATGGTGTCTATCATGCCTCAGGAAGCGGAGCTTGTACATGGTATGAATTTACGAAGGCTATTTTTGAAGAAGCTACCGATGTTTTGGGAGTAGGAATAACCGCACAACTCGAGCCTTGCACAACAGACCAATTTCCGAGACCGGCAGCACGCCCGCGGAATTCTGTTATGAACCATATTGCGATCCGTAGTAATAAACTACAGGATTTTCGTTCATGGCGTGACGGACTACATGCTTTCATGAAAGAACTGAAAACAACAAGTCAATTCTAGGTTTAATTCTAAATCTTATCATTTCAATCGGATTTAAACACTTAAAGAAGCTTCTTTTCCGAGCTTCTTTAAGTGTTTAGTGAGCAATATTAATCTATACATCGGAGGTATCATGAAATATCAGTCACTAGGTTTAAGAGTCACTTTCATTGTAAGTTGTATTGTTGTTACATCCATACTTTGGAGGCAGAATAGCTATTATAACTTTCCTATTTGGCTTTGCATGATGCTAAGCTTAGGCATCTATATACTGAATATGAAATCTAATGAATTGACTGCAAATTATAAAGATATTATTTCATTACTGGCTAGTGGTGTATTGGGAGCTATATTTTTTATATGTATTTTAGGTATTAAGGTTCTCGATCCAACCAATGTAAATTGGCTACTAACCCGTGACGATCCTGCGCAGCATTTTTTGGGATGGCATTTCTTTAGAAGCCAGAATTGGGGGTTACCTCCAGGTGTCATTGATAATTTAAATGTTCCTAAAGGCACAACATTAACCTTCACTGACTCCATTCCGCTTTTCGCTTTTATATTTAAACCGTTCGCCTCACTCCTACCTAACATATTCCAGTATTTTGGGATTTGGATTTTTATTAGCTATATACTTCAAGGTATAGCTGGATGGTTCTTGTTGAAAAAAATTACAAATAATCATTCTCTTCAAATTTTAGGAGCTATGTTTTTTATTTTGAGTCCTATTATGCTTTGGAGAGCCTCGGGGCATGAGGCTTTGATGGGGCACTGGATCATATTGTTCTCTTTATACTTGTATCTGAGTAGCTATAAGCACTGGAAATGGCTGGTATCTATTTCCCTAAGTTTGCTTATTCATCCTTATTTATTTTTTATGGTTTTTATACTGTTCATTGTTAAATTAGTAGAGTTGTTTATACTTCATATCAATACGATAAAACAATGTGTAATGTATGCTTTAAGTGCGAGTATTCTCGTGGTGTTTATTCTTTGGCTTATCGGCTATTTTTATATTGGGGCCTCGGGTTCGGCCGATGGCTATGGCTTTTACTCAATGAATGTGGATTCGCTTTTTAACCCCCAGGGCTGGTCTCAATATATATTTAAGGATCTACCCAACGCTACAGACGGACAATACGAGGGTTTTAACTATTTAGGAACAGGAGTCATCCTTCTTTTGGTTAGTGCTTTTTATATCGCTATTAACCAGAAGGTGAATTTTCCATTTAAAAAGGCATTCTCTTTAATCGTAGTATGTGTTATTTTCGGATTGATTGCTGTAACTCATACAGTCACTTTCGGTTCCCTAACTCTTTTAAAGATCCCTTTACCGGAATTAGTATTAAAAGTGTTAGGTATGTTTAGAGCCTCCGGGCGCTTTTTCTGGCCAGTTAATTATTTAATCCTATTTACTATTCTGTATTTAATTATCAAGCATACCAGAGCTAAGAGTGCAGCAGTGCTTTTAGTCTTGGCCTTAATCATTCAATCTGTAGACCTATCAGGTATATTTAAAGCATATCATTCCATATATGCGAGCGAAGTAGCGGTGGACAACCCGTTGAGTTCCAAAATGTGGGCTCAGATTGACGGGGATGAGTATAGGAATTTGGTGTTCGTACCTGTAGATGTTAGTAAACAATTTGTTGCATTTTCAATGTTGGCTGCAGAGAAACACATGACTGTAAACTCTTTTTATATTGCTAGAGAAGAAAAATCAAGAGCACAGTATAAGCAAACCTTACTAGATAATTATCAAAATGGGAAATGGGATGTTCATAGCGTGTATATTGTTAGTGATTCTTTGAAAAGAGTCACTTTAGAGCACAAGGGAATTAACGATCTTTTTATTGCTGTGGATGGATTTAATGTATTAATCCCAAATGGGAAACTTGACAAGAATTTATTTGCTTACAGTAATCAGGAGCAAAACGATCAATATAAGCTTGGGGAAACCGTTGCTTTTGGAACAGATGGGAAATCTGAACGTTATAAACTAGAGGGCTGGGGACCAACAGAACAAGATTGGACCTGGACTGAGGGAAAAGAAGCAAGTTTGAGTTTTTCAATAAAAAAACCTGAAAAGGATCTCAATGTATCGATCCAAATGAGCCCACTTGTAGGCGGAGAATTGAAAAAACAAAGAGTACTGATTTATGCAAATGGGCAGAAAGTGGAGGATACCTCCATTGATTCCTATAACAGCTATCGTTTCTCGATTCCAAAAGATATGATGCACTCCCGTCTTGTTTTAACCATTCAGACCCCTGATGCAACATCTCCTAAAAACCTGGGAGTTAATCAGGATGGTAGAACAATAGGTGTAGCAGTAAAATCTGTAAAAATTGATTAGGGAGCTAAATCCGGTTTGTGAATTCAATGTGATATCTGAATCAGGTTGTAATAAATATTTAACTTGGATGCTAAGCCTGTCTGTTCAGCAAACATATTATTTTAAACAGGCAGGTATTTTGCTTTCTAGTACAATTATACTAGGTAAATATAGAGTGACTTTGTAATAATATATACTCAGACGGAGTCCGTTCTCAAAGAAAAAGGATTGGGGCGTTTTTTTTGAATAAATTAATTTCATTAGTGATACCTGTCTATAATGAAGAAGAACATATCGAATCTAGTATTGAGAATATAAGTGAAGTGATGATGAATATTGGATATAATTTCGAAGTAGTCATTATTGATGACGGTTCTAGAGACAGTACTTGGAGAATTGTGGAGAGCCTAACTAATAAAAGTCCCCATATTAGAGCTTTTAAATTTTCAAGAAATTTTGGGAAAGAATCTGCAATATGTGCCGGGTTAGAGCAAGCGCTTGGGGATGCCGTGATTATAATGGACAGCGATTTACAGCATCCTCCAAGTCTAATTTATGAAATGATTTCATTGTGGGATTTGCATGAAAATGACTTGGTTGAAGCTGTTAAGAAAGACAGAGGTAGAGAATCTTTTGTTAACAGGGTAGGGGCTAATATCTTCTATAGTATTATAGATAGACTATCGGGCTATACATTAAAGGGAGCTTCCGATTTTAAACTATTAGATCGAAAAGTCGTCGAAGCCTGGAAAAAAATGGGTGAGCGTAACATCTTCTTTCGGGGTATGGCGGCATGGCTTGGATTTAAAAGTACTGAAATCTATTTTGAAGTACCCGCCCGGGTGGCCGGGAAAACGAATTGGTCTATTACTTCGCTCATTAAACTAGCTGTAAATGCAGTAGTTTCCTTTTCATCCATTCCGTTGCGTATCGTTACTATATTCGGAGGAATCTTTTTAGTTTTGGCGGCTATCCTCGGTGTTCAAACACTTGCTAACAAAATAACAGGTCACTCCGTTACAGGGTTTACCACTGTTATTTTATTAGTATTATTTACAGGAAGCATCTTAATGATTTGTCTTGGAATAATCGGAGAGTATATAGCTGCAATCTATAAAGAGGTTAAACAACGTCCAAGATTTATTATTTCTGAAGAGGCTTACGGAGCTAATCGTTCGGCAAATTTTGAATTTAGAAAAAGAAGCGAGACATCAAATGAAAATATTCATGTATAGTGAGCAAATACTAAAGTTCGTCAGGTACTCGGTGGTCGGTGGCTTAGGTGCCATTGTTCATGTATTAACAATAGTAGCTTTGGTTGAATGGCTGCATATACAGCCTATTGTCAGTTCTATATTAGGTTTTCTCTTAGTATTAGTTATGTCTTTTTATTTGAATAAGACCTGGACTTATAAAATAGCAAATAAAAATAGATCGCAGTTTGTTAGATACAGTATTGTATCCCTGGTTGGGCTGGGATTAAATATATTAGTACTTTATATAACCGTTAATTTGCTTCACTGGCCTTATATTCTTGGTGTCATATTAATGACCATTGTAGTCGCTCTAAATAACTTTATTTTGAACCAAATTTGGACTTTCAAGGTTGCTGCAAAAGCAGAGTAGATTATTATATAAAATTATAGAGCTATGAGTGTTTTTTAGTGTACTTGGTTAGTCTTACGGACTCTCTATAGTACTTAAATTCATTCATGGTTTTTTTGTATTCATCGTAATCAAATTCACAGGTTACAAATTGTAATATAGTAACTAGCCAAACTGAATGTGTGCTGAATATTTGTAGAGTTAATTGACAGGGTATAGGTACTAAAGTACTATTGAGTTTATACTATTTTGTCGAATAAAGATAAAACACACATAATTTTATTACAGAAAGGTAACAAAAACCATGTTCGCGAAATGTTTAGTTAGATTGATATTAAGTCTGGTATTAGTAAATGTTTTAATCATTCAAATTGATATTGATGGTCAAGCCGTAGCCTCCAGACTTACAGATAAGAAATCTGTTGAGGCTATCATTCAAGATAGATCGATACAGGAAATTGATTTATCCCAAATTAAAAAAAATGAAAAGTTAAGCTTTTCTATTCTTTTACAGAATACAGGACAAGAAAACTTACAAAAAGGTGATTATTACTTAACTTACAGGTTAATGGATGAAAATGAGAGGGTTTTACTTTCAAATGGGGAAGTTACAGAGTTTGACCAAGATATCCCAGCTGGTAAGTCCAGAATATTGACCACAAGTATTGCGATTCCAGACCAACGAGAGTTTATTGCTAAGAAACTGACTTTGGATTTCTTAGTTCTGGATAAAAATGAGGAACAACTCAATAATTCTAATATTGAATTGAGTAGAACGAGTATACAAACAACCCAAAACTACAGCTACATAATCACAAACCATCAATCGAATTTGATAGCATTTACTGATAATATTCATAAAACCGATATTACCTTTAAAAATACTGGTTCAGCTACATGGCATGTAGGAGAGGATATAAGCTTTTCTTATCATGTTATGAATTTAAATCATGAATCTATTATTTTCGATGGCATTCGTACACACTTACCCAAAGAAGTGAAACCGGGACAAGAGATCAGGTTACCAGTGAATTATTCATTACCTCAGAAGCACGGGGATTATATTGTTCATTGGACGATGGTGAAAGAAGGAGAATTTTGGTTTGACGTACCTAATGGGATAGGTGAACCTCTATCAAATATAAAAAAAGTGAATCCTATTATGCTTTACTCGTTATACTTCCTGGGAGGATATGTGTTGTGGCTATTAATAAAGTCTATTCAGCTCAAAACATTTGCATTCAAGCCTACAAATAGAGGGATTTATAACGGCTTAGCCCACCGTGCTGATACCCTATGGCTCTTTTGCTCCCTTTATTTGAAAGTAAATTGGAGTACCTTGCAAGTTATTAACCAGCAAGTAATAGTGTACCCTGCATATGTTATCAGCATAATATTGATTATCTGCTTATTGTTAAACTTAATACGAAAATGGAGAGTTCGTTTTTTCACTGTCATTTTAGTGAATATAGCTATAAGTTTACTTTTGTTTGCAGATTTGGTTTATAACAATTATTTTAAGGATATTCTCACAGTTGCTTCTGTTCAGAATGCAACTCAATTGTCAAGTGTTTCAGAAAGCATTAGAGAACTTCTAGATTGGCAGTATATCTTGTACCTATTTTCTGATTTCTTGGCTATTATTCCGATTTATTACTTAATTAGAAACCCTGTTTCAATTTCTTGGAGAAGCCAAAAAAATGTCGTAATCTGTGCAGCCACTGTTGCTATCCTCGTATGGTCTATATACTCTCTAACTCCAGTGGTAAAAGGGGAAAATTATACGGCAAGATATCAAAACAAACCGATTGCACAAGATCTGGGACTTCTTAATTATCACTTGTTTGATATGATTTCCTATGTGAAGAATAAATACTTCCAAGGTTCGATAAAAGACAGTGATTTTGAGGAAGTCAAAGAATGGATTAAAGATAAACCAAGCCTAGTAAAAGATAGTAACTTTGGAGTTGCAAAAAACAAGAACGTGATACTTATTCAATCAGAAGCATTTCAGGATTTTCTAATTGGGCTTAAAGTAGACAATAAGGAAATCACGCCGAATATTAACCGGTTTGTGAGTGAAAGTACCTACTTCTCCAACTTCTATGACCAGACAAACACAGGGCGAACCTCAGACGGGGAGTTTACAGCTCTTAACTCTCTGTACCCGTTAAGTAGTGGCTCTGTTTACACTACTTATACTGATAATAATTATAATGCATTACCCGCAATCATATCAGAGTATGGGTATCATACGTTTTCTGCCCACGGTTATGATGGGGCATTCTGGAATCGAATCCATATGCATTCGATTTTAGGATTTGATAAATCTTATTTCAAAGAAAATTTGGATAGCAGTGAAATACTAGGTATGGGTATCTCTGACAGATCCTTTTTTGTTCAAGCGATTGAAAAGATGAAGGAGGAGAAGGAGCCGTTTTTCGGGTTTCTAATTACGCTAACTAATCACCATCCATTTACGGAAACACTTCCTGATAAGCTACAATTTTCAAGCCCTGAACTTAAGGGAACAATGGTGGAAAAATATTTGAATAGCGCACATTATGCCGATCAGGCTTTTGGTGAATTCGTGGATAAACTCAAGGCAGCGGGAATGTACGATAATACTGTAATTGCTTTTTACGGCGATCATGACTCCGGTATTAGTCTTAGCGAAATTGCTAAGGTAACCACATATACAGATACATCTGCCGATCAGGTCCTTTCAGATAAGGTACCATTTATTGTTCATGTTCCGAATGTCCAGCCTCAAGTTATCAAGACGAATGCCAGTCATTTGGATATTACTCCAACGTTGCTGTACTTACTAGGAATAGAGCATGACAAGAATGTTTTTATGGGGGGAAATATTTTTGCGACACAAAAGGAGCGTTCTGTTGCATTCCGTAATGGAGATTTTATAACGAACGGATTAGTAAGTGTCAGTGGGCAAAATTTCAAGCTGGACAACAATAGTACCGAGCCTGAAAAGATTAGAAAAGAGATGAATCATAAAATAAAAATATCGGATCTCATTTTAAAATATAATCTCATTTCTAAGTTGTTAAATTAAGCTGAGCTGCGAGATTATATAAATAGCTAAACATCCTAGACTAGAGTCCTTCCGTAAATGGGGGACTCTTTGAATATTTAATCGAAATCTCATCGAATGCGTGTTCCTTTATGGAAAAATATAGTATAATTGAAACGTGCAACCGATAGAGCTGGCAAGGGCGGTCGGCTAACTCTCCCGAGAAGGGGGGTGAAGCCTGTGACAGTGTTTGAGGCGCTCAGTTTAATGCTGACGTTCGGGGCGTTAATCGTCACACTGTTAGAGTTTAACAAACGAAAATAGACCGCCCCCGCAAGGAAGGGTCTATTTTCGGCCTGATTGTTCCAAAACCGTCCGCTCTTGGAGCGTTGGTTGCGCAGGGGCTGGCTGGCACCAGCCCTTTTTCCATGTATATCTTACCACGATGAATTTTAGACCTCAACCGAGGATTTTACAAAAATCTAGTAAACGAATTCCAATGAACAACATATAGATCGAAATGGTTTCGTTCGTCTATATTTGCACTTTGGAGCGACAGGAATCGAATTTTGTGAAATTCTACTAACTATGTAAGGTTACAAGTTATGTGCTTTTTTGCGCCCCGTGGTCCGCGCGGTATGCTATAATAGGCGATAGTAGAATAGATTACTGAATTTGTCAGGAGCGTTTTAAATATGGATGTAAGCATACTGGTCGTCAACTATAATACGTGTCAATTGACGCTGGATTGTTTGCAGTCGGTGTATGCGTCAAAGTCGCAGTACCGATATGAAGTGATTGTTATTGATAATCACTCCAGTGACGGGTCTGTTGAGGCTATTCGTGCTGCGTACCCGGAGATTACGTTGATAGCCAATAAAGACAATACAGGTTTTGCCAAGGCGAACAACCAGGGAATGGAAGTAGCTGACGGGCGCTATGTATTGCTGTTGAATTCCGATACGTTGGTGCAACCGGACACGCTGGATACAATGATTCAGTTTATGGATACGCATCCGGAGATGGGAGCATCGGGCTGTAAGGTCATCTTGCCGGATGGATCATTAGATAAGGCGTGTAAGCGTGGCTTTCCAACGCCGTCAGCTTCTTTTTACTACGCTTTTGGCTGGTCGAAGCGTTACCCGGATAACCCGAAGTACAATCAATATCAGCTTGGGCATCTAAGCCCGGATGATGAGTATCCAGTAGATGTACTGGTAGGTGCTTTTATGCTGGTGCGCCGGGAGACGATTGACCAGGTCGGCGGCTTGGACGAAACCTTTTTTATGTATGGTGAGGACATTGACTGGTGTTACCGGATTAAGCAAGCCGGGTGGGGCATTTACTACTACCCGCGCACATATATTATTCATATCAAAGGGGGCAGTGCTCGCCGTCGTCCTTTGAAAATTATTTATGAGTTTCATAGAGCTATGTGGGTATTTCATCGTAAGCATTATAAACAGCAATACAGTTGGATCACCAATATGGCTGTATATGCGGGAATTACGGTGAAGTTTGGAATGGCCTTTCTAAAAAATAAGTTGTCTGCACCGGTCAAGCCGGACGGCGGGGAACAATCTCATACTGAGGTGAAAGCATGATACGCAGAAATCAGCGTTTTTTAACCCAATTATATATTGTGGCGGATTTCGCGGTCATTCAGTTGTCCTTTCTGATCGCTTGGTTTTTCAAATTTGAAAGTGAATGGATCACCTATAAAGAACCGCTTCCTATTCAAGTATATGGAGGCTGGAGCTTAATCTACGGCCTGATTGCCGTAGTATTGGGAATGCTATTCTCGCTCTATTCACCCAAACGCAAAAAGCGTTTTGCAGATGACGTATTCCGCGTCACCCAAATTCATATGGTTGGCCTGTTCGTGCTGTTGAGTGTGATGTTCTTCGTGAAGCAAATCGACATCTCGCGGTCCTATCTGGCAATCTATATGGTTGGAAACGTGCTGCTTATTTTGTTTTACCGGTTCTTTTTGAAGCAAGTTCTTAAAGCTCTCCGTCAAAAAGGATACAACAAGCAGTTCATGCTTATTCTCGGAGCGGGTACTCTAGGCCAACGATTTTATCATAATCTTGGACAGTATCCTGATCTGGGATACGAGGTCGTGGGGTTTCTGGATGATAAGCGGCATTGGAGTGAAGAGGAAGAAGCGCATTTCCGCCCGATTCTTGGAGGCTTAGATCAATTGGAGGCTACGCTGTCGCGTCTGATGATTGACGAGGTCATTCTGGCGCTGCCGCTGGATGCTCATGATAAGTACCCCAAGATTATCAACATGTGTGAAAAGGCTGGGGTGCGCACGCTTATAATCCCCGACTTTTTCGATTATTTGCCGGCTCGCCCGTACTTTGACAACTTTGCAGGTATGCCAATGATCAATGTACGGGATATTCCACTGGATGTGGCGGGGAATCGATTGTTTAAGCGTCTGTTCGATATTTCATTCTCTTTATTCGCGATTTTCCTGACCTCTCCGATCATGCTGGCAGTGGCGATTGGTGTGATGATTACATCCAGAGGGCCCATCATTTTTAAGCAGGAGCGAGTAGGCTTGAACCGTCGCACTTTCCGAATGTACAAATTTCGTTCGATGAAGGTATTACCTCCTGGAACTGAAGATACGGGCTGGACGACTGCTAATGACCCAAGACGCACACGTTTTGGTACTTTTATTCGTAAAACGAGTCTCGACGAGCTGCCTCAATTTTTCAACGTTCTGCTGGGTGATATGAGTGTCGTTGGTCCACGTCCAGAACGACCCTATTATGTGGATCAGTTCCGTGAGGAAATTCCAAAATACATGGTGAAGCATCATGTTCGTCCCGGCATCACAGGCTGGGCACAGAGCAACGGGTTGCGTGGAGATACATCTATTGAGGAACGAATTAAGCATGACATCTTCTATATTGAGAACTGGTCGCTCTTATTCGATATTAAAATTATTTTCCGTACGATTCGCAACGGTTTCAAGAACGCGTATTAATCCAGAGTCACCCTTCGGTTTAGCCGGAGGGTGTTTTTGCGTCTGACAGTTGTTTTGAGTATCCGTATGTGGGGTATTGACCTGTACGAAAAGGATGTGACACCCTATGAAACGACTGATTGCTACGGTCATTCTTTTAATGTTAACCGGCACATTTTTACTGGCTTACAAAGGACAATCTACAGAAGAACATGCTGGCTTTACCACGCACCGCGTGATTTCGCATGCCATGGGGGCCGTTGATGGTTTGGCCTATACTAATGCGCGTGAAGCGTTTGTGGAAAATTATAAAAAAGGCAGTCGCGTATTCGAGGTCGACCTGATGTTTACTTCGGATGGACAATTGGTGGCGCGCCATGAATGGACAGAATCTTTTACAGAGCAAATGCAACAGGAACACGCAGTTGCTAAGGAACAGGGCGGAAAACCTTGGAGCTATCATCAATTCAAGAACACCCCCATACACGGTTCCTATACCCCAGTAGATTGGAAGGATGTATTGGATTTATTGGAAACCTACCCGGATGCTTATATTGTGACCGATACGAAAGAACAGGACCCTGTCCAAATCAAACAGTTGTTTGCGCAACTGACCCGTCAGGCACAGGAGAAAAACCCCGAGCTTTTGTCCCGTATTGTTCCTCAAATTTATAATGAAGAAATGTTGCGAACGTTACGAAGTATTTATCCTTACCCATCCATTATTTATACGCTCTATGCCACAGAAGATAAGGACGACCAGATCATTCGATTTGTACAACAAAATGATATAACGGCAGTAACTTTACCAGAGAATCGGGTGAGTGGTGCTTTAGTGGAAAGTTTGCGTCAGGCAGGAGCAGTGTGCTACGTAAATACCATTAATGATTTGAAGGATGCGGCTGAGTATGAACAGATGGGTGTACGAGGTTTCTATACAGATATTTTAACGGAAAAAGAACTTAGTGAACGCAGTTGGTTGTATGCGTTACGACCCTGAGTTGTCTGAACGGTGTGTTCCCATTTGATACGAACATTGACACCTTTTAAGCACTATCATAGACTTAGCATAGAACGCTTTTGGATATTGGAATTCGGCTCGCCTGGATCATGACAAAAGCAATGGATGCTGGAGGAATGTGTGTTGGCAGATTCAATTCAATCATGGAGGCATGTGTTTAAGCTTGACCCTGACAAGGAACTGGATGATGAGGCGCTTGACGCCGTGTGTATGTCGGGTACGGATGCGATTATGGTAGGAGGTTCCTCAGGTATTACCTATGAAAATACGGTGGATTTGCTGTCGCGAGTTCGGCGTTATGAGGTGCCGTGTGTGCTTGAGGTGTCCGATCTGGAGGCTGTTGTGCCGGGGTTTGATCTATATATGATTCCCATGGTACTAAATACCACTGACAGTAATTGGATTCTAGGACAGCACCAACGAGCGATTGAGCAGTTTGGTTATATGATCCCTTGGGATTTGCTTGTGACGGAAGGATATATTGTTTTGAACGGTGATTCTACAGTTGCTAAGCTTACCGGAGCAGATACTTCGCTGGGTGCTTCATCTGCCGCCTCATATGCACAGATTGCTGACAAGCTCATGCATTTACCGATTGTATATGTGGAATATAGCGGTGCTTTTGGGGATATGGAGCTGGTGCAGAAAATACATCGCAGTACAGAGCATTCTCGTGTCCTATACGGGGGAGGTATCGTGGATAAATCTACCGCGTTACAAGCGGCTGCCGTTTGTGACACCATTGTAGTAGGAAACATCATTTATCGTGACTTGGCGAAAGCGCTGGAGACGGTAGCTGTGAAATTGGAAGTATAGAACGTGATTTTATGGAAGCTCAGGGAAAGGAGCATGCACGCATGCAATCAATAGATATACACGAGGCGGTAGCTCGCCTTAATCCGCCTCAGCGTCAGGCTGTGGAGGCGGTAGAGGGTCCGCTGCTGATTATGGCTGGCGCAGGCAGTGGTAAAACACGGGTGCTCACGCACCGAATAGCTTACCTCATCGCGACCCGCAAGACGGCTCCATGGGGCATTTTGGCGATTACCTTTACGAACAAGGCTGCGCGTGAAATGCAGGATCGCGTATCCAAGCTGATTGGCCCGCAGGGGAGAGATGTTTGGGTATCCACCTTCCACTCGATGTGTGTGCGTATTTTACGTCGGGATATCGAGCGGATTGGCTTCACCTCGAATTTCAGCATTTTGGATTCTACGGATCAATTGTCTGTCATTCGGAGCTGCATGAGGGATCTGAATATAGACACCAAAAAGTTTGAACCCAAAGCAGTTCAGTCAATGATGAGTACGGCTAAAAATGAACTGGTCACTCCCGAAATGTATGAGCGCAAGATTGGCGACTATTTTGAGGGGATTGTGGCGAAGGTATATACCAAGTACCAACAACGGCTCAAAAACAACAACTCTCTTGATTTTGATGATTTGATCATGGCAACGATCCAGCTTTTTAAAGAAGTACCTGAGGTACTGGATTTCTATCAGAAAAAATTTCAATACATTCATGTTGATGAATATCAGGATACGAACCGTGCGCAGTACATGCTATGCAAAATGTTGGCCGACAAGCATCACCGGATTTGCGTAGTAGGTGACAGTGACCAATCCATCTATCGGTGGCGGGGTGCGGATATTAGCAACATTTTGAATTTTGAAGAGGACTACCCGGAAGCGCGCACCATTTTGCTGGAGCAAAACTATCGGTCCACCTCGAATATTCTCAACGCTGCCAACGAAGTCATTGGTCAAAATACAGGCCGCAAGCCGAAAAAACTATGGACTGACAAAGAAGGCGGCGCCAAGATTAAAGTTTATCGTGCTGATTCTGAGCATGATGAGGGCTACTTTATCGCCTCCGAAATTCATAAGAATATTAATGCGGGCAAAACCTATAGCCATCATGCCATTTTGTACCGTACGAATGCTCAGTCTCGGGTTGTCGAGGAAATTTTGATTAAATCCGATATTCCTTACCAGATCGTGGGCGGTATCAAGTTCTATGATCGGAAGGAAATTAAGGATTTGCTGGCGTATCTTCGCCTGCTCTCGAATCCTGACGACGACATCAGCTTGATCCGAATCATTAATGTGCCAAAACGAAGCATCGGAGACACAACCGTCGGCAAATTGCAGGCAGCTGCAGCGGAACGTGGAGTTTCGATTTTCCGTGTCCTTCAAGTTGTAGACGATTTGGGCTTTGCAGGACGTACGCGCAATGCGTTGGTAGAGTTTTACGATATGATCGAAGGTTTAAGTCGGATGGTAGACTACCTGTCGGTTACCGAGTTAACAGAGAAAATGCTGGAAACCACCCAATATCGATTGGAGCTGCAAAACGAGAATACACTCGAGTCACGCTCACGTTTGGAGAATATTGATGAGTTCCTGTCGGTAACCATGGAATTTGAAAAAGGCGCGGAAGACAAGTCACTCGTCTCCTTCCTGACCGACCTTGCGTTGATTGCCGATATTGATTCCATGAATGACGATGAAGAAGAGCAAAGCGATGCGGTTGTATTGATGACCATGCATAGCGCCAAAGGACTGGAGTTTCCCATCGTATTTATTGTCGGTATGGAGGAGGGAGTATTCCCTCATAGTCGTGCCTTTCTGGATAACGAAGAGCTGGAGGAAGAGCGCAGATTGGCGTATGTCGGGATTACCCGTGCAGAGGAGCAACTGTTCCTTACATGCGCACAGATGCGCACTCTGTTTGGCCGCACCACAGCTAACCCGCCTTCCCGCTTTCTCGAAGAGATTCCGGACGAGTTAAAAGAGGATACGATCATCAAACGTGACCGCTACCGTCGTTCAGGCAATGTAGGCGGATCTTATGGTGGGCGCGGACTGAATAAAGGTAGTGGCAGCAACTTTGGTGGAGAGCGCTCGTTTGATACGATGAGCCGTAGTGGTTCTTCCGCTTCCGCGTCGCCCCGTGTAACAGTAACGACATCTTCATCCGCGAAACCCACTCCGGCTGCTTCGGCAGGAGGTCCCTCCATTTTTGCTGCTGGAGACAAGGTACAGCATGGTAAATGGGGGATTGGAACTATTGTAGCTGTAAAAGGGACGGGCAATGATATGGAACTTCAAATTGCTTTCCCGGCTCCAGTAGGGGTTAAACGACTGTTAGCTGGCTTTGCACCGATTACAAAAGTAGAATAATTCTCAAACATCATTAAATCTCGAACCTCATGAGTGGCAGCTTGGCTTAGGGCCTCTGCCCTGATGAAGTTCCCGGAGGGATACGCCTGCATGAACCCAATGCACAGGATGGAGCAGCTTGTTGCTGAACTGAACACATATAACTATCATTACTACACACTGGATGAACCCAAGATCAGCGACAAAGAATATGATGTGCTTTATGACGAGCTGGTAGCGCTTGAACAGACGAGCGGCCTTGTGCTGCCGGATTCGCCGACACAGCGTGTGGGCGGGGAGTTACTCAAAGGTTTCACACCGCATCGCCACCTTGCCCCATTATGGAGCCTTGATAAAGCTCAGAATATGGAACAGCTGCGTGCATGGAACGCGCGTGTCGTGAAGCTGGTCAATGATTACAATACGAAGAACCCGGAGCAACCTTTGCCATCTCCAGGCTATGCGATAGAACTTAAATTCGATGGACTGACGCTGAACCTGACGTATACTGATGGACAGCTGGTACAGGCTTCTACCCGCGGTAATGGTGTGGTGGGTGAGGGGATATTGGCGCAGGTAAAAACGATTAAATCCGTGCCACTTACAATTCCTTTTCGAAATGGAACTATTGAAGTTCAGGGAGAAGGGATAATGAATCTCTCTGTATTGTCCAAATATAATGAGACTGCCGCGGACCCTCTTAAAAATGCACGCAACGCCGCAGCTGGCGCTTTGCGTAACTTGAATCCCAAAGTGACAGCAGAACGGCGATTGAATGCATTTTTCTACAATGTGGGATATGCAGACCGTATCCAGTTTAACAGCCACCAGGAAATGATGACTTTCCTGCGTGAAAATCATTTTAAGGTAAACCCTTATCTGACTTACTTTGATAATTTTGAAAATGTAATGGAGCAACTGATTGAAATTGAAGAATCTCGTGCCGGATTGGATTACCTTATTGATGGGGCAGTATTGAAAATTACAGATATGCGCACACGTGAGGCTCTCGGGTATACCGATAAATTCCCACGCTGGGCGGTGGCATATAAGTTCGAAGCCGAGGAAACGACAACGGTGCTTAACTCGGTTGAGTGGAATGTAGGACGAACCGGTAAAATCACCCCACTTGCAAGGGTAGAGCCGGTAGAGATGGCGGGAGTCACTGTACAAAATTGTACACTGAACAATGCTGGTGACATCGAGCGCAAAAACCTGAAGTTTGCTTTGGGTGCACGTGTGTTTATCCGCCGCTCAAACGATGTCATTCCGGAGATATTAGGAAAGGTTACATCTGAGAACGACGGGGAGGAAATTGTCGTACCAGATCATTGTCCAGCCTGCGGGTTTCCGTTGCAGCAGCGAGGTGCCCATTTGTTTTGCGACAATAAGCTGGGTTGTAAACCACAAATTGTGGCTCGTATTTCCCATTTTGCTTCACGTGATGCTATGGATATTGAGACATTCAGCGACAAAACGGCTATACAGCTGCATGACGAACTGGAAGTGCGCGAGCCTGCGGATTTGTATACACTCCAATATGATGATCTTGTAAAGCTGGAGCGGTTTGGTGAGAAAAAGGCCAGTAACCTCTTGGCGGCACTAGAAAAGAGTAAAGAGAGAGATTTGGCTTCTTTCCTTTATGCTCTGGGTATACCGAATACCGGTAAAGCGACAACACGCATGTTGGCTGAACACTACCGTGATTTGCACAAGACGATGTCTGCTACAGTGGAAGAACTGATAGAACTACCGGATGTGGGCGGGATTGTAGCCGAAAGCATTGTTGCTTTCTTTGCCGATCCATTTACTCAGGCGGGAATTGAAAAGATGCTGTCTCTAGGGGTGAAAGCTCAGGCCCCTAAAGCTCCACAGGAGAAGAAGACAGACAGCTTTTTCAGTGGCAAAACGGTCGTGCTTACAGGTACCTTGCATCAGCTTACGCGTGACGAAGCTGCATCCAAGCTGGAGGCGCTGGGAGCCAAAGTTGCGGGGTCTCTATCGAAAAAGACGGATCTAGTCATAGCTGGTGAAAAGGCTGGGAGTAAGCTGGCTAAGGCCCAACAGCTCGGAATTGACACCATAGAAGATGAGGATGAATTTATCAGACTGCTGGAACAAGAATAAATAGATTGCAAATGAGTGCAGTCATTCCGCTCTGGGGCGGGGTGGCTGCCTTATTATCTGTTGTATAGTTAGGAAATAAAATAGATATAAATAAATGCTTGCTAAATAACTTTAGGCATGATATATTATTAGACGTTGCTTTGAGAATATCATTTCTTGAAGCGAGGTTGCTGAAAAGATAATCAAAAAAAGATTTGACAAGAAAGCAACTAACATGATATGATCTGATTCCTGGCTCGTTGAACGAACGAGAACAGATAAGTTCTTTGAAAACTGAACAAATGGATGATGAAATAAAGATTTCTTCTTTTATAAAGAAGAATCGCTAGCATTAAAAATGAGCTTATCGCTCTTTCTATAAACCAGCTTCGGTTGGTCTTTAATGGAGAGTTTGATCCTGGCTCAGGACGAACGCTGGCGGCGTGCCTAATACATGCAAGTCGAGCGGGGTTAGTTAGAAGCTTGCTTCTAACTAACCTAGCGGCGGACGGGTGAGTAACACGTAGGCAACCTGCCCACAAGACAGGGATAACTACCGGAAACGGTAGCTAATACCCGATACA